>NZ_JBFBLO010000020.1:0-131655 GCF_040686735.1 Streptomyces sp. NPDC079167
GAGCCCGGGGCTGCCGGACCGATCCGGACGAGTCCGCCCGGCTGGGCGCCGGTGTGGGGGGGGGGGGCCCCCCCCCCCGGGGGGGGGGGGGGGCCCCCCCCCCCCCCCCCGCCCGGCCGTTTTCATGCCCGGCTCCCCTTCTCGTCCCCTTGACGATATCCCTGCGAGCCCTTATCGTCGTCATGACGAGAAAGAGGGGGTCCCGAGATGGCCGACATCACACGGCGCTTCGGCTGGCGGCACCTGCGCTCCGCGCCCACCGCCCACATCCGCCACCACAGGCGCGGCAGACTCACCCATGACGGCCCTGGCCTGAGCTTCTGGTACCGCTCGCTCTCCGCTGCGCTCTCCGAGGTCCCGGTCGACGACCGTGAGCTGGCGATGGCGTTCCACGCCCGTACGGCCGACTTCCAGGACGTCACCGTGCAGGCCACGGTCACCTACCGGATCAGCGACCCCGCCGAGGCGGCCGTCCGGCTCGACTTCTCGGTGGACCCCGACACCGGGATCTGGCGCGGTGCACCTCTGGAGCAGATCGCCACCCTGCTGACCGAGACGGCGCAGCAGCACACCCTGGACGTCCTGGCCCGCACCCCTCTCGCCACCGCCCTCGTGGACGGGGTCGCCGCCGTGCGGGGACGGGTCGCCACCGGGCTCGCCGCCGAGCCTCGGCTGCCCGCCACCGGCATCGACGTGGTCGCCGTCCGCGTGGTCGCCATCCGCCCCGAGGCAGAGGTCGAACGCGCCCTGCGCACCCCGGCCAGGGAGCAGATCCAGCAGGAGGCGGACCGGTCGGTGTACGAGCGCCGGGCGGTCGCGGTCGAGCGCGAGCGCACGATCGCCGAGAACGAGCTCGCCAGCAAGATCGAGCTCGCGCGCCGCGAGGAGCAGCTGGTCGACCAGCGCGGCACCAACGCCCGCCGGGAGGCCGAGGAGAAGTCGGCGGCCGACGGGGTGCGTACGGCAGCGGAGGCCGCCCGCACCGTGCGCCTGGCCCGCGCGGAGGCGGAGGCCGCCCGCGATATCGGGGCGGCCCGCGCCGAGGCGCAGGCGGCCTGGCTGCGCGCCCACGCGGACGTCGACCCCGGCACGCTGCACGCCCTGGCCGCGACGCGGCTGGCCGAGAATCTCCCGCGCATCGACAGCCTCACCCTCTCCCCCGACGTCCTGACCGGCCTGCTCGCCAAACTCGGCAGGCCGGAGCCGGGGGCGGGGGCGGGGGCGTGAGTCTGGCCCCGCGGGCGGTGCTGGTCCACCGGACGACGGAGTACGAGGAGCTTCTGGCCCGGCACGGAACGCACGGACAGGCCGCGTTCGTGCTCGCCGCGCGTGGCCGGTCGCTCGACGAGGTGGCCGAGCGGCACCGGCGCCACGAGCGGGCACTCACCGAGGTGGCGGCGGCCCTGCCGCTGCGGTGGCGCCGGACCCGGGTGGAGCGGGCGGACCTCGACCGCTTCCTGTTCGGGCCCGAGGACGTGGTCGTCGTGGTCGGGCAGGACGGCCTGGTCGCCAACGCCGCCAAATATCTGTCCGGGCAGCCGGTGGTGGGCATCGACACCGACCCGGGCCGCAATCCCGGAGTGCTCGTACGCCACCGGCCCCGTGACACGGCGGCGCTGTGCGAGGCCGCCGCGTCCCCCGGCGGACAGGTGGACGCCCTCACGATGACCGAGGCCGTCGCCGACGACACCCAGCGGCTCCTCGCCCTCAACGAGATCTACCTCGGACCGCCCGGCCATCAGACCTCCCGCTACCGCATCGGCCCCGACGGCTCCCCGGACGCCGTCGAGTCACAGGCGTCGTCGGGCGTCCTGGTGGGCACCGGCACGGGATCCACCGGCTGGCTGCGCTCGCTCTGGCTCGAGCGCGGCAGCCCCGTGCGGCTGCCGGCCCCTTCCGATCCACGGCTGGTCTGGTTCGTGCGGGAGGCCTGGCCCTCACCTGCCACCGGCACCTCGATGACCGCGGGCGAACTGGGGCGCGGGGACGGCCTCAGGCTCACCGTCGAGTCGGACCGGATGGTGGTGTTCGGCGACGGGATGGAGTCGGACGCGCTGGAGCTGACGTGGGGCCAGTCCGTCCGGCTCGGCGTCGCCGGCACCACCCTCAATCTGGTGGCGTGAGCGCCGTGTGACGATGAGGGGGACCGCGTCACACGTGACCGACCAGCTGGGGGCAGAGCAGCGTATGACCACCGATTCCGTGAACGTCCCGGCCCGGAACGCCCGTCCTCCGCTCGCCCAGGCCGCCTTCGGCGTGGGTGTCGTGGTGCAGGACGAGGCCGGCAGGATTCTGCTGGGCAAACACCGCAGCGGCACCTGGGAGCTGCCCGGAGGCAAGGTCGACCCGACCCACGAGTCGGTCGCGGAGGCCGCCGCCCGGGAGCTGCGTGAGGAGACGGGCCTGCGGGTGCCCGGGGCCGACGTCACCGTCTTCGCGATGGTGCACGACGTGGTGAGCGGCGTCAACAGGATCAGCATGGCCGCGCTGGTGAGGGTGGATTCGGCTGTCCCGCAGGTCACCGAGCCGCATCTCGTCAGCGAGTGGCGGTGGGCCGACCCCGAGGAGCTGCCGGGTCCCCTGTTCGACCCGTCGGCGCAGATCCTGGCCGTCTGGCGCCCGGACCTCACCATCGAGCATCCGGCGGCCCATCACCTGCGGATCTCCTCACCCCTGGATCCGGCCTAGTACGGATAATCATTTGCCTAGGGCTCATAGGCAGAGTTAGCGTCGAATGCATGAGAGCCGTCAATGAGCAGGACATCCGAGCGTCGTTCGTCAACTGTTCCAAGGGAGAGGCGAAGCGCCTGCCGCTCCCCCGCGACCTCGACGAGCGCCGCTGGGACGACCTGGACTTCCTCGGCTGGCGCGACCTGTCGGCTCCCGACCGGAGCTACATCGTCACCGAGCTGCGCGGCGAGCTCACCGGCATCACACTCCGCTTCCCGTCGCAGCAGCGCGGCTTCCTGCACCGCAGCATGTGCTCGGTCTGCCTGACCACGCACCCGGGCAGCGGGGTCTCGCTGATGACCGCCCGCAAGCGGGGGCAGTCGGGCAGGGACGGCAACTCGGTGGGCATCTACCTCTGCACCGACCTCGACTGCTCGCTGTACGTACGCGGCAAGAAGACACCGGCCCCCGGCGGGCGCTTCGAGGAGTCGCTGACCGTCGAGCAGCAGATCGAGCGGACCAGGAACAAGCTCACCGCGTTCCTGGACCTGCTCGCCCCCTGACCGGCCGGGGCCGGGTCGGGTCCGGCCGCCCAGCCGGGGCGGACCTGCCCCGGCCACTCCCGGTCAGCCCAGGCGGACCGGAGCCGGAGTCTCCCTGAGCGCCACGATGACGCTGTCGACATGCGCCCGCGCCGCGGCCTCGGCCGCCTCCGGGTCGCGGGCCAGGACCGCGTCGATGATCGCCAGGTGCTGCGGCAGCGACTGCGCCGGGCGCCCGGGGCGCAGCGCGAGACGGAACTGGTATCGCACCATCTGGCCGTTCATCCGCTCGAGCAGGGCCTGGGCGACCTTCTGGCCCCCGGCCTCGCCGATGCACTCGTGCAGCCTGCGGTTCAGCACCGAGTAGGCGTCCGGGTCGGCGTCCTCCACGGCCCGGCTCATCGCCGAGCCGATGCCCTTCAGCTCCTGGCGCACCTCGTCCGACGCGCACTCCGCCGCCCGCCTGGCACACAGACCCTCCAGCAGGGCCCGGCACTCGGTGATCTGGATCGCCTCCTCGACGGAGATCACCCGCACCCGCGCCCCCCGCCGCGGGATCAGCTCCACCAGGCCCTCGGCGGCCAGATCCTGCAGCGCCTCCCGCACCGAGCTCCGCGTCGCGCGGAAGACCTCGGACAGCTCCTGCTCGACCAGGCGCTGCCCTGGCACCATGTCGCCTGCCGCGAGCGCCTCCCGGATACCGCTGGAGACCGCGCTCCGGCCTGTCCGGCCGGTGACCTGATTCGCCGTCACCCCTCCGCCTTCCCTACGTCGTCGGGACATCCTCGCCGCCGCGCGCCGCGCGCGCGGGGGCATCAGTGATGATGCCTGAAACTTTCTCGTCAGGCATATTGTCAACAATTTCATCGACGGTTACGGTGACGTGAACGAACGGGCAGGACGCGCCGGCGGGCAGACCTCCGGCCGTATGTCCCTCGGCACCGACGCAGGAATCCCGAAGAGGAACAGCGATGATCATCGACTGCCATGGCCACTACACGACGGCCCCGCCCGCGCTGGAGGTCTGGCGGAATCAGCAGATCGAAGGGCTCGGGAACCCGTCCGCGGCCCCGTCGAGGGCCGATCCGAGGATCAGCGACGACGAGCTGCGCGAGAGCATCGAGCCGAACCAGCTCCGGCTGATGGACGAGCGTGGCATCGACATGACGGTCTTCTCACCCCGGGCGTCCTTCATGGCGCATCACGTCGGCGATTTCGACACCTCCGCCGAGTGGGCGGCCATCTGCAACGAGCTCTGCTTCCGCGTCAGCCGGCTCTACCCGGAACGCTTCGTCCCCGCCGCTATGCTCCCGCAGTCCCCTGGCGTCGATCCCGCGACCTGCGTGCCCGAACTCACCAGGTGCGTGGAGGAGTACGGCGCCGTCGCGCTCAACCTCAATCCGGACCCGTCCGGCGGGCACTGGACCTCCCCTCCTCTCACCGACCGCTCCTGGTACCCCCTGTACGAGAAGATGGTCGAGTACGACGTGCCGGCGATGGTCCATGTCAGCACCAGCGTGAATCCCGCGTTCCACACGACGGGGGCGCACTATCTGAACGCCGACACCACCGCGTTCATGCAGCTCGTGCAGGGCGACCTGTTCAGGGACTTCCCCACGCTCCGGCTGATCATCCCCCACGGCGGCGGCGCCGTCCCCTACCACTGGGGCAGGTTCCGCGGACTGGCCATGGCACTCGGGAAGCCGCCGCTGGAGGAGCACGTCCTGGGCAACGTCTTCTTCGACACCTGCGTCTACCACCAGCCCGGCTCGGACCTCCTCTTCGACGTCGTCCCCACCCGGAACATCCTCTTCGCCTCGGAGATGATCGGCGCCGTCCGCGACATCGACCCCCGGACCGGCCACCACTTCGACGACACCCGCCGTTATGCCGAGGCAGCCGGACTCTCCCCGGACCGGCTGGCCGACATACAGGAACACAACGCGCGCTCGGTGTACCCGCGCCTGGACGCCCTGCTGAAGCGTCAGGGCCGCTGAACACGCGGTCCGCCGACCCACGCCCCGGCCTTTCCCCCCTGTGCCTCCAGGAGACTTCATGAGTGTGCGTGCCCCCAGGACCCCCGGCTGGCTGGACTGGTACCAGGATCCGTCCGTACCGGCGTTCCGGCTTCCGGCCGGCACCGTCGACGCCCACTGCCATGTGTTCGGCCCGCAGGACGAGTTCCCCTTCGCCCCCGAGCGCAAGTACACGCCCTGCGACGCCGGAAAGGACCAACTGGCCGCGCTGCACGAGCATCTGGGCGTGAGCCGCGCGGTCATCGTCCAGGCCACCTGCCACGGCGCGGACAACACCGCCATGACCGACGCCGTCCGCGCGGCCGATGGCCGGGCGCGCGGCATCGCCACCGTCCGGCCGGACGTCACCGAGGCCGAACTGCGCGAGCTGCACTCGGCGGGCGTGCGCGGCGTCCGCTTCAACTTCCTCCGGCGTCTGGTCAACACCTCCCCGAAGGAGGACCTGACCACGATCGCCCGGAAGATCGCCCCGCTGGGCTGGCACATCGTGCTCTACTTCGAGAGCGCCGATCTCCCCGAACTGGGCGACTTCTTCGCCTCCCTGCCCGCTCCCCTCGTGGTCGACCACATGGGCCGGCCGGATGTGTCCCTGCCGGTGGACGGTCCGCAGTTCAGCCGCTTCCTGAAGTTCGTCGACTCCAACGACGTATGGGTGAAGGTGAGCTGTCCCGAACGCCTCAGCCTGACCGGCCCTCCCGCCCTCGACGGCGAGAAGCACGCCTACGCCGATGTCGTACCCTTCGGCCGCCGTGTGGTCGAGGAGTTCGGGGACCGGGTGCTGTGGGGCACGGACTGGCCCCACCCCAATCTCACCGGCCACATGCCCGACGACGGCCTGCTCGTCGACCACGTGCCACACATCGCCGTCACCCCCGAGCAGCAGCACCGGCTCCTCGTGGACAACCCGATGAGCCTGTACTGGCCCGGCGAAGGCGTCTGAGGCCCTTCCCCGCCCGCACCCGCACTCCGACAGGGACCGCCCCCATGCAGCACGCCAATGCGGCGAACCGGCTGGACCGGCTGCCGATCTCCCGCTTCCACAAGACCACACTGCTGGCCGTGGCCTTCGCGTACTTCTTCGAGTTCGCTGACATCAACAGTTTCGCGACGACCGCCCCCAAGCTCATCGACCTCTGGGGCGTGACGGTCAACCAGGTCGCCTACGTCACCTCACTGTCGTTCGTCGGCATGTTCATCGGTTCCGTCGTCGCGGGAGCCCTCGCCGACCGGTGGGGCCGCAAGAAGACCCTGCTCCGCACCACCCTGTTCTTCGGCTTCTTCTCGTTCGTCTCGGTCTTCTCCTGGGACGTCTTCTCCCTGGGCGTCTTCCGGGTCCTCACCTCGGCCGGCCTGTCCGCGATGACCGTCGTGGCGGTCATCTACGTCAACGAGATGTACCCGGCCGCCGTGCGCGGCAAGTACCAGGCGTACGCCATGGTCATCGGCATCTGCGGCACGCCGGCCACCAACCTCATCGCCAGTCTCGTCGTCCCCCTCAGCGACTGGTCCTGGCGGCTGGTGTACCTCTGGGGCGCGCTCGGCGTCCTGCTCGTCCTGTTCTCCAAGCACCTCAAGGAGTCCCCCCGCTGGCACGAGAGCAAGGGCGACCACGCCGCGGCCGACGCGGTCCTGCGGGAGATCGAGGCCACGGTGACCGCCGAGAAGGGACCGCTGGCACAACCGGCCGAGCCCGTCGAGGAACCCCCCGCGGTCAAGGCCCCGCTGCGTCTGCTGCTGCGCAAGAGGTACCTCGCGCCGACACTCCTGCTCACCGTCCTGTGGGTCACCCAGACCATCGGCTTCTTCGGCTACTCCAGCTTCGCGCCCACCCTGCTCTCCAAGGAGGGCTTCAGCGTCGAGAAGTCCGTCTTCTACATCGCACTCACCACGGTCGGCGCGCCCCTGGGCTCCTACCTGGCCTCCCTGGTCACCGACCGGTTCGAACGCAAGTGGTGTCTCGTCGCCTTCGGCACCGTCATCGCACTGTGCGGTCTGCTCTACGGGCTGACGTTCGATCCGATCCTGATCGTCATCTTCGGCTTCCTGGTCAACCTCTTCGAACGCGGCTACACCGCCCTCGCCTACGCCTACTCCCCCGAGCTCTACGACACCCGGAGCCGCTCCCTGGGCACCGGCATCACCTACGGCATCGGCCGGCTGTCGAACGCCGCCGGTCCGCTGATCATCGCGGCGCTCTACAACCGCACCGGTTACCAGAGCGTCTTCTACTTCATCGCCGGCGTCTGGATGGTCGGAGCCGTCGCCCTGGCTGTGTTCGGCCCCCGCACCCGGCCGTCCCGGACCGCCGTACGGGAGCCGAAACCCGTCACGTCGGCGTCGTGAGCCGGAGCCACTCACCTCCGCGTCGTGATCCGGCTCCTCGGCACCACGACCGGTGACGCGTCGTCCGGGGCACTGAGTATGTCGGCGTCCACCCCGTAGAGCTCCTTCACCAGGGCCTCGTCGACCGTCGCGGCCGGCTCGCCCCGGGCGACGACCCGGCCGTCCTTCATGGCCACGAGGAGATCGGCGTAGCGTGCCGCGGCGGCCAGGTCGTGCTGCACCATGACGACCGTGCGGCCGGCTGCGGCGACCTCCCTCACCAGCTCCAGCACCTCCACGGCGTGGCCGAGGTCGAGGGCGCTGGTGGGTTCGTCGAGCAGGATGACCGGGGTGTGCTGGGCGAGGACCATCGCGAGCCAGCACCGCTGGCGCTGGCCGCCGGAGAGCCTGTCCAGGCGCTCGGCGGCCAGCTCGGTCGTCCCGGTGGCCTCCAGCGCGCCGCGTACGGCGTTCTCATCCTCCTTTGACCACTGGCGCAGCAGGCCCTGCCGGGGGTGGCGGCCGTAGCGGACGAGCCCCGCGACCGTGACGGCCTCCGGGGCGCGCGGAGACTGGGGCAGCAGCGCGACGCGATGGGCGGCCCGGCGCCTGCCCATCTCCCAGATGTCCTCGCCGCCGACCTCCACCCTTCCCGACTCGGGCCGGTGGAGACGCGCGACGGTGCGCAGGAGCGTCGACTTCCCGCAGCCGTTGGGGCCGACGATCGCGACGACCTGTCCGGCGGGGACGGTGAGGTCGACGTTCTCGACCACAGGGCGGCCGGGGTACCCGGCACGGAGCGCGGTGACTTCGAGGCCGGGTGCGGTCTCGCGTGGGACGTCGGTCATGGGGCTGGTCAGACCTTTCCGGTGGCACGGTCCGGGCGGAAGAGGACCCAGAGCAGGAAGGGGCCGCCGAGGACGCTGGTGACGACACCGACGGGCAGTTCGACGGGGGCGGCGACCCGCCCCAGGGCGTCGGCCGCGGCGATCAGGGCCGCGCCGGTCAGTGCGGAGCCGGTGATCGGGACCCGGGTGGGACCGGCCATCCGCTGGGCCAGGACCGGGGCGGCGAGTGCCACGAAGGCGATCGGGCCGCCGACGCCCACGGCCGTGCCCGCGAGTGCGACGGCGAGGGCCAGGGCACACGCCCGCAGCCGGCGCAGGTCGACACCGAGCGACGCCGCCACGTCGTCGTCGAAGCGCAGGAGTTGCAGCCGGTGGCCCACGGCCAGGGCGAGCGGCACCAGGACGAGCAGGACGAGTGCCAGCGGCGTACCGACGCCCCAGTCACGGCCGTTGAGGCTGCCCACGGCCCAGAGGAAGACACCGCCCGCCGTGTTGTCGTTCTCACGGGACATGATCAGGTCGCCGACGGCCCCCAGGAAGGTGGAGACACCGATACCGGTGACGAGGACGCGGTAGCCGGCGCTCCCGGCTCCGCCCGCGCACAGGACGACGATCGCGGCTGCCGCGACGGCGCCGACCGGGCCCAGCCACCAGTCGCCCACCATGCCGGTGGTGGAACCCGCCGCGGCTGCGACGACGGCGGCGGTGGCACCGTCGTTGACGCCTACGAGGTCGGGGGTGGCGAGGCGGTTGCCCGCCAGGGTCTGGGTGAGGCAGCCGGCGATGCCCAGTGCGGCACCGACGAGGAGGCCGGCGTAGATACGGGGCAGCCGGAAGTCACGCACGATCATGACCGTGCCCGGATCGCCCGTACCCAGAAGGCCGGAGAGGGTCTCCGGCACGCTCATGCCGGTCGAACTCGCCATCACCGCGAGGGCGATGAGGACGGCGACGACCGGCAGGAGGATCGCGGCGGTGAGCGCGCTGCGGCGCGGGAGGAGCCAGGAGAACGTACCCCCGCGCAGCACGGTGCTGTCGGGGGGCGTCACGTCGGGGGATGTGACATCGGCTGTCTTCCTCAGGTCGCTCACGCCTCGGCCCCCGCGGTGGAGAGGCGGGAGGAGCGGGCGATCCAGACGAGCAGCGGGCCGCCCACGAAGGCGAGCAGGACGCTGACCGGTGTCTCCCAGGGGCGGATGACGACCCGGGCGAGGATGTCGGCCAGGATCATGATGTCGGCGGCGATCAGCGCGGAGAGGACGAGTTGGGCCGTCATGCGGGGCCCGGTCAGCGCCCTCGCGGCGTACGGGGCCAGCAGGCCGAGGAAGGCGATGGGCCCGGCCACGGCGACCGCGCAGCCGGCGAGCAGCGAGACCGCTCCGGCGACGACGAGACGGATGCGGCCGGGGTGGTGCCCGAGCGAACGTGCTCCGTCGTCGCCGAGACCGAGCGCCGAGAGCGGGCGGGCGCAGCCGAGCGCGGTGAGCAGACCCAGCGCCACCAGCGGCAGCAGGGGGACGAGATCGGAGGTCTTCACTCCGGCGAGCGAGCCGATCGTCCAGTACCGGTAGGTGTCGAAGGTCGACCGTGTGCCGAGCAGGACGTAGGAGGTGCAGCCGTGGAAGGTGGCGCCCAGCGCCGATCCGGCCAGGACGAGACGCAGCGGTGAGCCGGCCGTGCGGCCAGAACCGGCGAAGAGCAGGACGACGGCGCTCGCGGCCATGCCGCCGGTCAGCGCCCAGACGAGCAGGGCGCCCGGGGAGTCGGCGCCGAAGAAGGTGAGCCCGAGGACGACGGCGAACGCCGCTCCGGAGTTGACGCCCAGCAGACCGGTTTCGGCCAGCGGATTGCGGGTGGCGGCCTGGAGAAGACAGCCGGCCGCACCGAGGCAGGTGCCCACGAGGAGGGCGGCGAGGGTGCGTGGGAGGCGTACGTCCATGACCGCCAGCCGGATCTGGGCGTCGGCGCGGGCGGCGGGGTCACCGAGGAGGAAGTCCCAGGCGCGCTTCGCGGGGCTCCCACCGGTGCCGATGAGGAGGGAGAGCAGCACAAGGGCCACCAGGAGGAGCAGAAGTCCCGTGGTGACCCAGGGGGTTGAGCGCCCCCCGGAAGGGGGAGTTTCGGATGGGCGGGTTCCGGCTGACCTTGGCCGACCCCCTTGCGCGATGGACATAAGGTTAGCCTAACCTAAATGCACTCGTCCGGTTCTGGCGGGTCACGGGCACACCTGTGTCCTGAAGTGGCGCGATGTGTACCGCTTCTCTCCGATTCAGGCTTCGGAGGGCGCCCAGCCGGAACTGGATTCGTCTGAACGCAAACGGAGATCCAAGGCCATGGCGCCGTATTCGCCCCCCTCGTCCCGCGGTCACGCACGTCCCGTCATATCGGCGGCGCTGCTCGCACTCGGTGCTCTCACCCTGAGCGCCTGCGGATCAGAGGACAAAGCCGCGTCCGCCGACCCGGGCGCGGAGGCGACGACGACCCGGGTCACGGACGCGACGGGGACGAAGGTGACGGTACCGGCCACTGCCGAGCGCGTGGTCGTCCTCAGCGAGATGGACCTGGACGCGTCGCTCGCCCTGGGCGTCGAGCCGGTGGGTCTGACCGCGGGTCGCGGCCAGAAGGGCGCCCCCCAGTACCTGGCGGGCCAGGCGAAGGGCATCCCGGTGGTGGGCGCCGTCACCGGCCCGGACATCGAGAAGGTCGTGGAGGCGAAGCCGGACGTGATCCTCGCCGGGCAGCTCGCCGACGAGCAGGTGCTCGCGCAGCTCCGGAAGGTCGCGCCCACGGTCGTCACCATCGACGGCACCAAGGACTGGAAGAAGGCCCTCGACCTCACCGGCACGGTGCTCGGCAGGACGGACGAGGCAGAGAAGTATCTCGCCGACTACGGGACGAAGGCGGCCTCCCTGAAGACCGACCTCGGCTCGCAGGCCGGCGCGAGCGTCTCCGTCGCCCGCTACTCGGCCAAGGGCACCGCGGTCATGCAGCAGGGCGTCTTCATCAGCGACGTCCTGAAGGACCTCGGCTTCGAGCGCCCGGGCATCCAGAACGACAAGGGCGAGGGCCACTCGACGCCGCTCAGCGACGAGAACCTCCAGGAGATCGACGGCGACTGGCTGTTCATCGGCTCCCTCGACGCCGGCACCGACGCCGGCCTCCTCGCCGAGCTCGCGAAGAAGCCCGCCTACCAGCAGCTGGGCGCCGTGCGTGACGAACACGCGACGGTCGTCGACGGGACCAAGTGGACCAGCCTCGGTGGTGCGCAGGCAGCCGTCTCGGTGCTCGACGACATCCGGAAGGCGATGGTCAAGTGAGCGCCGAGCAGGAACTGGCCGGCCGGCTCGCCCTCGTGACCGGAGCGGGACGCGGCATAGGCGAGGCGGTCGTGCACGCCCTCGCCGGCCGCGGTGCCCGCGTCCTCGCCACCGACCTGGCCCCGGACGGCATCGCCGCACTGGAGAAGACGTACGACGGGCAGGTGACCGCGCGCACGCTCGACGTGACGGACCCCGCGGCCGTCGAGGACCTCGTCGCGGAGGCCGAGGACACGCTCGGCCCGCTGGACATCGCGGTCAACGTGGCCGGGATCCTCCGTGGTTCGCCGGTCGCGGACCTTCTCGACGAGGAGTGGGCGGCCACCTTCGCCGTCAACACCCATGGGGTGTTCCACGTGTCGCGGTCGGTCTCCCGCCGGATGACCGGCCGGGGCTCGGGCAGCATCGTCACCGTGGCCTCCAACGCCGCCGGCATCCCCCGTACGAACATGGCTGCGTACGCGGCCTCCAAGGCCGCGGCCGTGATGTTCACCAAGTGCCTCGGCCTCGAAGTGGCACCCCTGGGAGTGCGGTGCAACACCGTCTCCCCCGGCTCGACCCTCACCGACATGCAGCGCGGCATGTGGACGGCGGGGGACGAGGAGGCCGCCGCCCGCCGGGTCGTCGAGGGGGACGCGGAGACGTTTCGCACCGGTATCCCGCTCGGCCGGATCGCGGACCCCTCCGACATCGCCGACGCGGTCGCCTTCCTGGTGTCCGACCGCGCGCGTCACATCACCATGCACGACCTGTACGTCGACGGCGGTGCCACCCTGCGGGCCTGAAACCCGCCCCGCCCCGTCATCCTGCCGGCGCTCGAGCCTTCCCCACTGGAGACCACCCATGTCTGCATCTCTGCGCGTCCCCGCCGCTCCGCCCCCACTCGACTCCCCCGGCGCGGCCACGGCCCTGCTCGAGGCCTACCGCCCCGGCACCGACCGCTTCCTCGCCACGCCCCGGCACACCCTGCTCGGCTCCGGCGCCGCCGCGCTGGTGCCGCACGACTCGCGGCCCCTCCCGCTGCGGGTGCGGGAGACCCTGGACGCCGCCCGGCACGCGGGCGACCCCGCCCCGGTCGTCGTGGGCTCCGTACCGTTCGCGCCCGACGGCGCAGCCGCACTGGCCGTCCCCGAGACCGTCCGGTGGGCGACCGCCCTGCGCGAGGACCCGCTCATCGCACTGCACGGCTCCGACGCCGGCCGGCAGGACTCCTGGCAGATACGTGAGGTACCGGCCGCACGGGAGTACTCCGCGGCGGTCGCCGCCGCGGTGGAGCGGATGCGCGCCGGTGAGTTCGACAAGGTCGTCCTCGCCCGCACCCTGGAACTGACCTCGGCGCGCGACCTCGATCTGCCCGCCATGCTGAGCCGGCTGGCACGCCGTGACCCGGACGGTTACACCTTCGCCGTGCCCAGCGGCCCGGGCCGCACGCTCGTGGGGGCGAGCCCCGAGCTCCTCGTGTCCCGCCGCGGCAACCGGCTCGTCGCCAACCCGCTGGCCGGATCCGCGCAGCGCAGCGGCGATCTGGCCACGGACGTCCGCAGGGCGGCCGCGCTGCTGGATTCACCGAAGGACCTCCACGAGCACGCGGTCGTGGTCGACGCCATCCGCGAGGCGCTCGCACCGTTCTGCGTGAGCCTGGACGTGCCCGAACGCCCCACCCTCGTACGGACCGCCGCCATGTGGCACCTGTCGACGACCCTGACCGGCGAGCTGCGCGACCCCTCGTCCACCGCCCTGGACCTGGCGTCGGCCCTGCACCCCACCCCCGCGGTCTGCGGCACCCCGACCGATGTGGCCCGGCAGGTCATCGCGGAGTCCGAGCCCTTCGACCGCGGCGCGTACACCGGCATGGTCGGCTGGCAGAGCGCGGACGGCGACGGCGAGTGGGTGGTGACCATCCGCTGCGCCGAGGCCGAGGGACGCACCCTGCGGCTGTTCGCGGGCGCGGGGGTGGTGGCGGAGTCCTCGCCGGCCGCCGAGACGGCGGAGACCGGAGCCAAGTTCCGTACGTTCCTGAGTGCTGTGGGAGCCGCCCTGTGACCGCCCTCCAGTCATCCGACGCGCCCACCTGGCCCGCCGAGTTCGCCGAGCGCTACCGCGCCGCGGGCCACTGGCGCGGTGAGACGTTCGGCGGCGTGCTGCGCGAGCGGGCCGCCGCGCATCCGGACCGCGTCGCGGTCGTCGACCCGGCCCCCGGACGCCGGGAGTGGACGTACGGCGAACTGGACGAGCGCGCCTCCCGGCTGGCCGCCGGGTTCTCGGCGCGCGGCATCTCCGCGGGCGACCGGGTCGTCGTACAGCTCCCGAACATCGCCGAGTTCATCGAAGTCGTCTTCGCGCTCTTCCGGATCGGGGCCCTGCCGGTCTACGCGCTCCCCGCGCACCGGGAGACTGAGATCGAGTACTTCTGCTCGTTCACCGAGGCCGTCGCCTACGTGGTACCGGACCGGCACGCCGGCTTCGACCACCTCGGGCTCGCGTCAAGGATCAAGGAGCGTACGCCGAGCCTGGAGCACGTCTTCGTCGTAGGTCCGCCGGGCGAGCACACCGCTCTGGCCGAGGTGCCGTGCGCGCCCACCGGGGGCGGGTACGAGCCGGAGCCGGGCGATCTGGCGTTCCTCCAGCTGTCGGGCGGCACGACGGGAGTTCCCAAGCTCATCCCCCGTACGCACGACGACTACATCTACTCGCTGCGCGGATCCAACGAGATCTGCGGCGTCGACGGGGACACCCGCTACCTCGTCGTCCTCCCCGCCGCGCACAACTTCCCGATGAGCTCCCCGGGCTGGCTCGGGACGCTGTACGCCGGCGGGACCGTGGTTCTGTGCCCCCGCCCCGATCCGGCGACGGCCTTCCCGCTCGTGGAGCGCGAGCGCGTCACGATGACCGGGATGGTCCCGCCGCTCGCGCTGATCTGGACGGAGGCCGCCCCCGGCTCCGAGCACGACCTGTCCAGCCTGGAGCTGATCCTGGTCGGCGGCGCCAAGTACAGCGAGGCGGGCGCCCGCAGGCTGGAGCCGGCGCTGGGCTGCAAGCTCATGCAGGTCTTCGGCATGGCCGAGGGCCTGGTCAACTACACCCGTCTGGACGACGACCACGAGACCGTTGTCACCACGCAGGGCCGGCCGATCTCCGAGGACGACGAGGTCCGTGTCGTCGACGACTCGGACGTGGACGTGCCGGAGGGGGACTTCGGCCATCTGCTGACCCGCGGCCCGTACACGATCCGCGGCTACTGGCGGGCGCCCGAGCACAACCGGAAGTCCTTCACCCAGGACGGCTTCTACCGCACCGGTGACATCGTGCGCCGCACCCCGACGGGCCACCTGGTCGTCGAGGGGCGCGCCAAGGACCAGATCAACCGGGGCGGTGAGAAGGTCGCGCCGGAGGAGATCGAGAACATCATCCTCGGCCATCCGTCGGTGCACGACGTGTCCGTCGTAGGGGTCGCCGACGCCTACCTGGGCGAACGCACCCTGGCCTACGTCATCCTGCGCGACGGCGCCGAGCCGCTGAAGCCGGCCGCGGTCAAACGCCTCGTGCGGGAACGCGGTGTCGCCGCGTACAAGGTCCCCGACCTCGTCGAGTTCGTCGAGGCGTTCCCGCAGACCGGGATCGGCAAGGTCAGCAAGAAGGGGCTGCGCTCCGACGCGGCGCCCGGCCCCGCCGTACCCGGTCAGCACTGAGATCAGCACAGAGTTCCGCCCAGAGCGGCACCGAAAGGTTCCCCCCCCATGGCTCTTCCCGCCATCGCTCCGTACGCCCTGCCGACCGAGGCCGAACTGCCCGCGAACCGCGTGGACTGGACCGTCGACCCCGCGCGGGCCGTGCTCCTGGTCCACGACCTGCAGAACCACTTCCTCGGCGCGTTCCCGCCCGGGGAGCAGCCGCTCACCGGCATGCTCGAGAACACGTCACGGGTCATCGAGGAGTACCGCCGCCTCGGTGTGCCGGTCGTCTACTCGGTGCAGCGCGGCGGCCAGACGGCGGAGGAGCGCGGCCTCCAGCTGGACTTCTGGGGGCCCGGTGCCGCCGACGACCCCGAGGCGCTGGCGATTCCCGGCGCCGTCGCGCCGGCGGACGGCGACACCGTGCTGACCAAATGGAAGTACAGCGCCTTCGTGCGCACCGAACTCGAGTCCCTGCTGCGGGAGTCCGGCCGCGACCAGCTGGTGATCACCGGTGTCTACGCCCACATCGGGGTGCTCATGAGCGCCTGTGACGCGTGGATGCGCGACATCCAGGCCTTCGTGGTCGCCGACGCCGTGGCGGACTTCTCGCGCGAGGACCACGACATGGCCCTGCGCTGGGCGGCCGGCCGCTGCGCGGTCGTCACCTCGGCCGACAACCTCCTCAAGGGGGTCTGAAGACCGTGGCGCTCACCCTTGAACTGATCCGTCACGATGTCGCCGACGTCCTCGGTGAGGACCCCGCGGACATCCCCCTCGACGAGAACCTCCTGGACCACGGCCTGGACTCGGTCCGCATCATGTCGCTGCTGGGACGCTGGCGCCGGGACCACGGCGTCGTGGCGGACTTCGCCGACCTCGCCGAGCAGCCCGCCATCGATGTCTGGGCGCCACTGCTGGAGGCCGCGTGACCGTCCTGCTTACCGATGCCGAGGCCGCCGGGCCGGGCCAGGACGCCCCGCCCGTCGTACTGCCGCTCACCGCCGCCCAGTCGGGCATGTGGTTCGCCCAGTCGCTCGATCCGCTCAGCCCGGCGCAGAACACGGCGGAGTGCCTGGAGATCGACGGTCCGCTCGACCCGGAGCTGTTCGCGGCGGCTCTGCGCCGCGTGACAGCCGAGGCGGACGCCCTGCGCGTGTGCGTCGAGGACTCCCCGGAGGGCCCGCGTCAGCGCGTCCTGCCCTCGGTCGGGCTGCCGCTGACCACACGGGATCTGCGGGAGGTCTCCGACGCCGGCCGGCGGGCCGAGGAGTGGATGCGCGCGGATCTCGCCGAGCCCTTCGACCTGGCCGCCGGCCCGCTCTTCCGGCACGCCCTCTTCCGGGTGGGTGAGGAACGCTGGCTCTGGTACCAGCGCATCCACCACCTGGTCATGGACGGCTTCGGCTACTCGCTCCTCGTACGCCGGACGGCCGAGGTCTACACGGCGCTCGCCCGGGGCGAGGAGCCCGGGCCCCAGGCCTTCGGGGCACTCGCGGACCTGGTCGCCGAGGAGGGGGCGTACCGGTCCTCGGAGGCGTTCACCGCCGACCGCGCCCACTGGGCCGAGGCGTTCGCGGACCGTCCGGAGGTGCCCCGGCTCGGTGGCCGGGGGGCGCTGCCCTCGCGGACGTTCCTCCGCCGCACGGCCCACCTGGGGCCCGAGGCCACCGAGGGCGTGCGGGACCTGGCCGACCGGCTCCGTGCCTCGTGGCCGGACGTCCTGATCGCCGCCCAGGCGCTCTACACCTCGCGGACGACCGGCCGTCGGGAGGTCGTGCTCGGCCTGCCGATGATGGGGCGCGTGGGTTCCGTCTCGCTGCGGGTGCCGGGCATGGTCATGAACGTCCTTCCGCTGCGGCTGGACGTCTCCCCCGACGCCACCTTCGCCGAGCTGGTCCGCCAGGTGGTGCTCGGCATCCGCGAGGTCCGCCGCCACCAGCGGTACCGCTACGAGGACATCCGCCGCGACCTGCGGCTCCTCGGGGAGAGCCGCGGGCTGGTCGGCCCGCTGGTCAACGTCATGCCCTTCGACTACGACGTGGACTTCGCGGGCGCCCCGGCGCGGGCCCGGAACCTGTCCGCGGGACCGGTCGACGACCTGACGGTGAACATCTACGACCGGTCCGACGGGCACGGTCTGCGCATCGACCACGACGGCAACCCCGCCCTGTACGGCGACGAGGAGCTGGCCGCCCACCAGGAGCGCTTCCTGCAGCTGCTGGAGCGGCTGAGCCTGGCCGACCCGCACGTCCCCACGGCCGCGCACGGCATCGCCACCGAGGCCGAGGCCGAGCTGGTCCTCCGTACGTTCAACGACACCGAGCGCGCGCTGCCGCCCACGACGCTGATCGGCCCGATCGAGGCGCGCGCCGCCCGCACCCCGGACGCGACCGCCCTGGTGTACGGCGACACCTCGCTCACCTACGAGGAGCTGAACACCCGCGCCAACCGGCTGGCCCGGCACCTGCGGACGCTGGGCGCCCGGCCGGGTGCGGTGGTGGCGGTGTCGGTGCCGCGCTCGGTGGAGCTGGTCGTGTCACTGCTCGCCGTGCTGAAGGCGGGGGCCGCGTACCTGCCGCTGGACCCGGACTATCCGGAGCGGCGTCTCGCGTACATGCTGCGGGACGCGGCGCCGGTGTGCGCGGTGACGGACCGGGCGGGGCGGCTTCCCGAGGACACCGGGACGCCGCTGGTGGTCCTGGACGGCCTCGACGTCTCGGAGTACCTCTGGGTGAACCCGTCGCGGCCCCTCACCCCGGCGCATCCGGCGTACGTCATCTACACCTCGGGCTCGACGGGGCGTCCCAAGGGCGTCGTCGTGTCGCACGGCGCGATCGACAACCGGCTGCGCTGGATGCAGAACACCTACGGGCTGACCGCGGACGACCGGGTGCTCCAGAAGACACCCTCGTCCTTCGACGTGTCCGTGTGGGAGTTCTTCTGGCCGCTGCGCCAGGGCGCGGTGCTGGTGGTCGCCGAAGCGGGCGGCCACAAGGACCCCGCCTACCTGGCCCGGCTGATCCGTGAACAGTCCGTCACCACGTGCCACTTCGTGCCGTCGATGCTCCAGGTCTTCCTCGCGGAGCCGGGAGCGGACGCGGACACGTGTGCGAGCCTCCGGAGGGTCTTCTGCAGCGGTGAGGCACTGCCCCGCGAGACCGCCGACGCGTTCGGGCGCGGACTGCCGGGCGTCGGACTCCACAATCTCTACGGCCCCACCGAGGCTGCCGTGGACGTCACCTCCCACCCGTGCGCGGCTGACGCCACCGGGCCGGTGCCGATCGGCCGGCCCGTCTGGAACACCCGCCTGTACGTGCTCGACGCGGCGCTGCAGCCGTGTCCGCCGGGGGTCCCCGGGGAGCTCTACCTGGCAGGTCGTCAACTCGCCGACGGGTACCTGAACCGCCCGGAGCTGACCGCGTCCCGCTTCGTCGCCGATCCCTTCGGCCGGCCGGCGGAGCGCATGTACCGCACGGGCGACCTGGCGCGCTGGACCGAGCAGGGCGAGGTCGTCTACCTGGGCCGCACCGACGACCAGGTCAAGCTCCGCGGGCAGCGCATCGAGCTCGGCGAGATCGAGACGGCGCTGACGGCCCGCGACGGGGTGGACGCCGCCTGTGCCCTCGTACGGGAGGACCGGCCGGGCGAACAGCGGCTGGTCGGCTACATCACCGGCCGCGCCGATCCGGTGGCCGTTCGCGCCTCGCTGACGCGCGAGCTTCCGGAGCACATGGTGCCGGCGGCGGTGGTGGCACTGGACGCCTTCCCGCTGAGCGCCAACGGCAAGCTGGACCGGCGCGCCCTTCCCGCCCCGGTGTTCAGCGGCGGCGCGGGTGCGCGGCGCCCGTCGGACGCGCGGGAGGAGGCGCTGACGCGACTGTTCGCGCAGGTGCTGGACGTCGGCCGGGTGGGCCCGGACGACGCGTTCTTCGACCTCGGCGGCACGTCGCTGCTGGCCGTGCGGCTCGTGGCGCGCGTACGGGAGGAGTTGGGTGCGCAGCTGACCATCGGCTCACTGTTCGAGTCCCCCACCCCGGCCGCGCTCGCCGCACGGCTCGGCTCCACGGGGCCGGCGTCCGAGGACGCGCTGGACGTCGTCCTGCGGCTGCGCGGCGGGGGCGGGCGTCCACCGCTGTTCGCCTTCCATCCGGCCGGCGGGATCGCGTGGTGCTACGCCGGGCTGGCTGCCCGCCTCGGTCCGGAGCAGCCGGTGTACGGCATCCAGGCCCGCGGGCTGACCGGGGACGAGCCGCTGCCGCGCACCCTGCTGGAGGAGGCGTCCGACTACCTCCGGCACATCCGCGCGGTCCAGGAGCACGGCCCCTACCGGCTGCTGGGCTGGTCCGTCGGCGGGGTGCTGGCCCACACCGTGGCCGTGCTGCTCCAGGAGGCGGGCGAGGAGGTCGAACTGCTCGCGCTGCTCGACTCGTTCCCTGCCGAGCAGTGGCGGGAACGGCCGGCGCCCGAGGAGGGTGACGCGCTGACCGCGGTGCTGCGGATGGCGGGCTTCGAGCGTACGCACGAACAGGACCGTGAGGACGTGCTGGCGACGCTGCGCCGTGCGGGCAGCCCGCTCGCCGGGATCGGTGACCGCGCGCTGTCGAGGATCGTCGACATCGTGCCGAACCACGCCCGCATGATGCGCGAGCACCGGCACCGGTGCTACGCCGGGGATCTGCTCTTCTTCACGGCTGCCGCGCCCCGAGCGGAGGACTGGCTCACCCGCGAGGCGTGGCGGGCCCATGTGACCGGGTCCATCGACAACCACGATCTGGACTGCACGCACCCGCAGTTGATGCAGGACCGGTTTCTCGACGACATCGCGGCCGTCCTGTCCGCCCGCCTGAAGGAGCTGGACGCATGAGCGCGAGGAGCGGCCCGTTCGACCCGGGCCCGGAGGGCCGCGCCGCACACCTGGTGCTGGAGAACGCCTCGGGTCAGCTGTCCCTGTGGCCGGCCCGGCGGGAGGTTCCGGCGGGATGGTCCGTCCGGTCCGGCCCGGCTCCGCACGCGGCGTGCGTCGCCGCGCTGGAGCCGGGCCGGGCCTGAGGTCCCGGGACGCCGCGTCCGGAGTCAGCCTCCGTGGACGGTGAGCCGGTAGCCCTCGGGCCCGGTGAAGGAGAACACCGGCCCGAACGGGCTCTCCTGCAGCGGTGACACATCCTCCGTGCCCGCCGCGACGAGCTGCTCGCGCAGCAGGCCGGCGTCCGTGGTCCGCAGCCACAGCGCCACGCCGAGGCCGGGGCGGGCGGCACCGTCCAGGTCGACGTCCGGCAGCGGCTCACGGACGGCGAACGGGATCGGGGTGGTCGCGAAGACGACCGCACCGGGCGGCGCGGCGGGCGCCCGGCGCAGCCCGAGCCGCTCCTCGAAGAAGGCGGCGGCGCCTGGCACGTCCTTCACCTGCAGAGCGATGAAGTCGGGGCCTTCGACGGTGGCGGTCATGGTTCCTCCTGGGCGGTACGGCTCTTCGATGTCAGGGTTTTGACATACCGGACCATAGGCATCGGCTTCCAGGTATGTCAAAATGTTGACATGGAAGACCGTGCGCCCGTGCCCGCCCCCCACCCGGCCCAGGACATCACCGAACACGTCGGCTACCGCCTCAAACGCGCGTCGGCCGCCTTGCGCGGCGCCATGGACAAGGCCCTGCGTGAGCACGACCTCACCGTCCCGCAGTACTCCTGCCTCGAACTCCTCGACGAACGGCCCGGTCTGTCCAACGCCGACCTGGCGCGCGGCACCTTCGTCACCCGGCAGTCGGCCAACGTCGTCCTGCGTGGCCTCAAGGACGCGGGCCTCATCACCCGGCCGCTCACCGCCGACCACGGACGCGCCCTGCCCACCCATCTGACCCCGGCCGGGGAACGGCGCCTGCACGCGGCACGCGGCGCGGTCTACGCCGTCGAGGAACGCATGATCAGGAGTCTTCCCGAGGGGCGGCTGCCGTCCCTCCTGGCCGACCTCGACACGATGACCGAGGCCCTCGGCGAGTGACGGAGGCCGCACACCCCGGCCGGGCCCCCGGCAACTCCGACAACTTCGGCAACTTCGGCACCTCCGGCAGCAAGGAGCGTCTCCCCCGATGACCGCACAGCCCGTACGCCCTGAGCGGGGTGGTCCCGAGACCGCCTCGCCCATGGATGTCCCGCCGTTCAGGCCTTCTCTCGTCAGAGCGGTGTTCAGGGACGTGACCCCGATGGACGTCTCCCGGTCGGCCGCCTGGGCCGCCGCGTCGGTGACGCGGACCGTGCTGACGGAGATCATCGACGGCGCGAGGAGAGCGGCGGCGGAGGAGGCCCGGAAGAAGCTGACCACCGGGGACCTTCTCTCGGCGATCGACCGGAACGTCGAGCTCGAGGTGGGGTGCAAGTGGTACGACCACAGCCCGACGTTCCACGGCCTGACCGGGGTCCTGTACGACGCCGAGGGTGCCGTCGTGCCTTCCCGCAGGCGCAGCAGGTCACGCAGACCGAGTGCTGTGGCCGGCGCCCACAGGTTCGAGGCCGGGGTCAGGAAGCTGCTGCGGAGCCGGGGGGCGACGGCCGTCCCGGCGATGGTCCGCGACCTGGACGGAATCGCGAGCGTGTTCCTGACGGACCTCGCCCGGGACGCGGCCATGGTCGTCCGCGAGGGCGGAGTCAAGCGTTTCGGTGCGGTCACCCTGGTGACACCGGGTGAACCGACGCCGCCCCCGCCCCTCGGGGATCCCCACCGGCCCCCGTCCGCCCCGAGCAAGGCCGGGCGGGCCATCAACCGGGACGATGTCCTGGCCGCCGCAACGATTCAGCTGTTCGGCGGCAACCTCAGGCAGCGAGCCCTGACAGAGGCACGCGAGGCGGCGCAGAACACTTCGGCCGGCTGAAACCGTTCCTTCAGGCGGAGCGCAGCCGGGCGCGCAGGACTTCCGCGCCGTCCCCCTCAAGGTCCTGGCATGCCTCCGCGCGGCCTGCCATCCCCATCACCAGCGAGAGGGTCGGCCCCCGGAGCAGGTCCCCCGTGCCGGTGGTGAACGGTCCGTCTGTGGCCTCGACCCGCAGGCCCGCGATCGCGGTGCTGCTCGCGACGGTGAAATCGCGGCTTGCGAAGAACCGGGCCACGGCGGTCGTCGTGGCCACCGGGGGTGTCCGCGCGAGACCCAACGGCCGACGGATGTCCTCCCCGTGGACGACGATTTCGCCCAGCCAGGCCGCAGTATGTCCTGTCGGCCCGGCCGGACCGCCGACGACGTCGCGAAAACGCCGCAAGGTCTCCTCAGGTGTGGCACCCCGGTGCTGTGCGAGTCGTCGGTCGTTGTGCAGTCCGGGGTCGAAGCGAGCGGCCAGCATGCTGAGCAGCCAGCGCCACATCCTCGTGCCGGCACCTGCCGTCAGATGGGCCACGACCTGCTCCACGGTCCAGCGTTCACACAGTGATGCCGTCGCCCACTGGGCCTCACTGAGCCCGGTGAGGTCCTGAGCGAGCGCGGACCGTTCGACGTGGATCGCTCTTTCCAGAGCTTTGCGGTCTTCCGGAACGTGTGGTTCGGCCATCGGACTTGCCTCCAGGGATCGGGTGTCCTCCATCAGACCCCTGTCGCCGCCCGAACTCATCGGCTCAAGGACAAGCTCAGGAGGTGACAGGGCCCAGCAGGTCCACGAGACCGTCGGCCAGCTCCGTTCGCCAGCACAGGTAGTCGTGGCCGCCGTTGAACTCGCGGTAGGAGGCGTCGTCGTACCCCGTCGCCGCCAGGACCTCACGCAGGCGCCTGGCGGCCGGCAGTGCCACCCACTCCTGTTCACCGAAGGAGAGCCAGAAACGGACCGGCAGGCGCGGGGTGCGCGCGATCCGGTCGGTGAGCCATTCGGCCCGCGGTCCGTCGGGCCACCAGAACGAGCCGGACTGGGCAAGGACGTTGCCGAAGCGGCGGGGCACCGAGAGCGCGGCGTGAGCGGCCGTGAGGCCGCCCAGACTCTGCCCGGCGACGATCGTGCGGGCGGGGTCGTCGGTGACCGGGAGACGGGCGGCCGCCCAGGGGAGCAGTTCGTCGGCGAGGAACCCAGCGAACTCCGGGCGGCAGGCCAGGTCGGCCCACCTGGTGCCGATGTCCACGGAATCCGGCAGCAGGGCGACGAGCGGGGGTATCCGGCCGTCGGCGATCAGGTTGTCCAGCAGATGCGCGAGTCCGAGCTGCGGCTGCCAGTGCTCGCCGTCGAGGAGGACGAGGACGGGGAGCTCGGACGGGTGTACCGGGCCCAGGGGCGGTTCGTAGAGCCAGACGCGGCGCGTGCCGTCCCCCAGCTTTTCGGTGGGCACCTGATGGGCGGTCACCCGGCCACGGGCCACGCCCGGCCTCGGCTGCCAGTCCTGCCCGCCGGGAGCCGCCGGGAGCTCGGCGTAGGACACCGGCCCGCCGTCCCAGCGGCGGGGCAGCGCCCGGGCGTTGAGCGGGTCGCGCCGGCGCCTGGTGCGCAGCCACTGCCAGTAGTCGGCGGTGCCGGGCTCCGGGCCGTCACCCTCGTCCACGTAGAAGTCGTAGGTGCCCCGCCAGTCGTGCCGCAGGCGCAGCGACCAGTGCCAGACGTCGGTTCCGGGCACCCGCTCCATCAGGTTGCCCTCGGGCGTGCGGGGGTCGCCGAGTTTGTTGGGGAGCACCTGTACGGCGCGGGTGCCGGGCGTGCCGCGCCAGAGGAACGTCACGGCCCGGTGATCGGCGCAGCCCTGCGGGTCCGGAGAGACGAGGGGGGTGCCGCCGCCGCTCACGGCTGCCCAGAAAACCTCGGTCTCCCCCGGTGCCGGCAGCCGGAATGCCGGCTCCCGGAGCCGCGGCACCTCGTCCGGGCGCACGGCCCGCGGCGGCCGGCGCGGGGTGTCTTGCGGCGGCACTGACGTGATCACGAGAGGGACTCCGAAGCATGCGGGGCAGGAACTAAGGGTTACCTTACCTCTTGGGGTCCGCGGCCCCGGACGCGCCGGAGGCGGCACCCGTCCCCGGGCACCGCCTCCGGCCGGTGTTCGTGCTGTGCCGGGTCAGACCGTGGAGGGGAAGCGGTCCCAGACGCGGTGCTTGCCGAGGAGCTGCTTGACCTCCTCCAGCACCTCTTCGCCGGTGCCGGCGACGACCACACCCGGCGCGTCCGCGGTCACGCCCGCGGAGACGAGGACCGCGTCCCCGCCCGCCCATGTCCCGATCGCCTTGGCATGCCGGTACGCCTCGTTCAGCAGCAGGAGCACCCGGGGATCGACGGCGGTGCCGGCCGCGCCCGCCTTGGCGTCCCGCGCGCCGATCGCGTCGGCTCCCGTTCCGGGGGCACCGGCGAGCAGGACGGCGTCGAACTCGATGGAACGGGCGGTGGCGTAGGTGCGCTGGACGGTGACCGGGTCGCCGTCCGCGTCGAGGACTCCCCCGGCGGGCGCGATGACCAGCGGCACCATGCCGGCGGCCTGGACGGCGGCGCGTACCGACCGGACACCGTCGAGGTCGGCGTCCTTGTCGGCGACGATGCCGATGATCCGGCCGTCGAGCGGCCAGACCTGCCCGACCTGCGACAGGGCCGGGCTGGGCTCCGGGTTCGCGAGGGGGCCGTCGGCCTCCGGCGCCGGGAGTCCCAGCCCGGCGGCGACCTGCTCGCACAGCTCCGTGTCGATCCGGGCGAGCACCTTCAGTCCGCGCTCCTTGACCGCCTGCTCGTAGCACTTGCCCAGCTCGAAGGTGTACGCGGCGATGATGTGCTCACGCTCCACCGGAGTCATGCTGAGCCAGAAGAGGCGAGGCTGGCTGAAGTGGTCGTCGAACGACTCGGGGGCCTCGCGTACCTTCCGGCTCGCGGCGACCTCGGCCGGCACCTCGACGAACGCCCCGGTGTCGGCACCCGCCAGGAACGGGCAGCCGCCGTCCAGGGAGTTGGGCCGGTACGGCGCGACGCCCCGGTGGACCGCCGTCTGGTGCATGCCGTCGCGCAGCATGTCGTTGACCGGGGCGTGGGTCCGGTTGATGGGCAGCTGCGGGAAGTTGGGGCCGCCGAGCCGGGTGAGCTGGGTGTCGACGTAGCTGAACAGGCGGCCCTGGAGCAGCGGGTCGTTGGTGAGGTCGATGCCCGGCACCATGTTGCCGACGTGGAAGGCGACCTGTTCCGTCTCGGCGAAGTAGTTCGACGGGTTGGCGTCGAGCGTCATCAGGCCGATCGGCTGTACCGGTGCGAGCTCCTCCGGCACGATCTTGGTCGGGTCCAGCAGATCGATCCCCTGGAACATCTGCTCGGGGTTGTCCGGGAAGGTCTGGATGCCCAGCTCCCACTGGGGGTAGGCACCGGCCTCGATGGCGTCGGCGAGGTCCCTGCGGTGGAAGTCCGGGTCCACACCGCCGGTGATCTGGGCCTCCTCCCAGACCTGGGAGTGGACACCGAGCTTGGGCTTCCAGTGGAACTTCACCAGCGTGGAGGCTCCCGCGGCGTCGACGAGCCGGAAGGTGTGGACGCCGAAGCCCTCCATCGTGCGGTACGAGCGCGGGATTCCGCGGTCGGACATGTTCCACAGCGTGTGGTGCGTGGCCTCCGAGTGCAGGGTCACGAAGTCCCAGAACGTGTCGTGGGCACTCTGCGCCTGCGGGATCTCCCGGTCCGGGTGCGGCTTCCCGGCGTGGATGATGTCGGGGAACTTGATGGCGTCCTGGATGAAGAAGACCGGGATGTTGTTCCCGACCAGGTCGAAGACGCCCTCCTCCGTGTAGAACTTGGTGGCGAAGCCGCGGGTGTCGCGCGCGGTGTCGGCCGATCCGCGTGAGCCGAGCACGGTGGAGAACCGGACGAAGACCGGTGTCTCCACGTCCTTCGCCAGGAAGGCCGCCTTGGAGATCTTCGACGCCGACCCGTACCCGCGGAACACGCCGTGGGCCGCGGCGCCGCGCGCGTGCACCACACGCTCCGGGATGCGTTCGTGGTCGAAGTGGGTGATCTTCTCCCGCAGGTGGTGGTCCTGGAGCAGGACCGGGCCACGCGGGCCCGCCTTCAGGGAGTGGTCGGTGTCGTACAGCCGCGCCCCCTGCGCCGTCGTCAGGTAGGTGCCGCTCTGGGCGTTCCGCGCCTGATCGGCACCGGTGGGCTGACCCGTGGGGCTGACGGTCTCGGGGCCGTTCTGGTCGTCCTTGGGCGGCAGCGGCTCGCGCGGTTCGGTCGGCTCCTCCTTCGACGCGGGCATGCTGTTGGGGGCGCCCGGGATGGGCTGCTGTCCTGGTTTCGTCGTCACTTCTCGTCTCCTGACGTGTAGCTCGTCGCCGGACCGACGTGCGGTGGGTTCGACGCGCCGAGCCGCGTGGGCGTGCTTATACCTCCCGCCGCCGGACCCGCGTGCCACGCCGGGCGCCGGGCCGTCACTCCTTCGGCAGCGTCCTTAGGGCGTGGCAGCAGGTCCGCACAGTGGGTGGGTCAGACGTTCTGCCTGCTGATCCGTTCGTTCCACGTACGGGAGAAGACCCGACGCCCGTCCTCGTAACCGTCGAGCGTGGCGTCCACGTGGAAGGCCTCGTCGTCCGAGGTCAGGACGGTGCGTGTCTCGACCCGGACGTCCCAGCCGGCCCGGGCGAAGCGCATCTCCCAGGCCGACTCACCGCGCACCGACCCGAAGTCCTCGCCGACCCAGCTGTACTTCTCGCAGGCTCTCAGCCCGGTCTCGATCCCGTTCTCCTCGTACCGCTGGAGTCCGCGGTCCTTCACGATGTCCAGCACGGACCGGTAGTCCACCAGGTCCCTGGTCACGGTCCACGCCTGCTCCGGCTCGCTCAGCCGGGTGACCTCGGGGGGCGCGCAGCCCTCGGGCTCCCCGAAGGGGCGCAGGGCCTTGTCCTCCGGTACGTCGTCGGGGCGGACCGGCAGGGTGAGGGCGCTGCCCTTCTCGTACACGCTCAGCAAGGTGGGCCCGGGCGCCGGCCACACGAGCGGCCAGTACGAGGTGGACAGCGACAGCCGGATGCGGTGGCCGGGCGGGAATGCCTGCGCGACGCTGTGGAGCGGTACGCGGACGCGGTAGCGCCTGCCCGGTTCCAGGGGCTCGGAGAATTCCTCGCTGTCGCGGTGGGTCAGGTTGAGCACGCCGTACGTCACCCGGGTGGAGCGTCCGTCCGGGGCGACGTCGGACAGCCGGACGTTCAGCTGTGCGACCGGGGCGTCGGCCGAGACCTCGGCCACGACGACGGGGGCGCCGAGGATCTCGACGCGTGCGTCGAGCGGTGCGGTCTGGAAGACGAGCGAGCCGCCGTCCTCCTCGCGCTGGTCGTAGGGCAGGTCGGGCGGGGCGTTGTACGAGGCCCACTTGCCGGCGAACTGGCCGACGGACAGCGGTGACTGCACCGTGTGGACGCGGTCCTCCTGGTCCTCCAGGTCCTCCGGCTGCCCGAGCCCGCCGTTCCGCAGCGGGAGGACGGTCTCGCCGACGTTCGGCGAGGGCCAGGACGGCTCACCGACCCACCGGCCGGGGCGTTCCTCGTAGGAGGTCGAGGGCGGGACGCTCTCCTGCATCCAGGCCTGGAGCATGGGGCCGTCCATGACGCCGTTGTCGACGCCCTTGAGCCAGTGGTCCCACCAGCGCACGACCTCCTGCAGGTAGCCGATGGCGGGTCCCGGCTCGCCGAGGTGCGGAAGCTTGTGCGACCAGGGGCCGATGAGGCCCTTGCGCGGTACGTCGACGTGGCTCAGCAGGCGGGTCACGGCGTTGGAGTAGCCGTCCGCCCAGCCGCTGGAGGCGAGCACCGGGCAGCGCAGGGCCGAGTAGTCCTCGCTCAGGCTGGCGTGGCGCCAGTAGTCGTCCCGGTTCGGGTGGCGCAGCCACTCCAGGACCCAGGGGCGCGCGGCGTCGAGCCGCTCCCGCCACATCTCACGCCAGCGCTCCCCCACGACGGCGGGGTCGGGCGGGCATGTGGCGTACGCGAACATGGTCCCGGCCTCGGCCAGGTTGTCGGACAGCATCGCACCGCCGAGGTAGTGCATGTCGTCCGCGTACCGGTCGTCGGTGAACGACGCGATGCAGATGGCGCGCAGGCTCGGCGGCCTGCGTGCGGCTGTCTGGAGGGCGGCGAAGGCGCCCCAGGAGATGCCCATCATCCCGGTGTTCCCGTCGCACCAGGGCTGCTCGGCGATCCATGCGAGGACGGACTCGGCGTCGCTCTGCTCCTGCTCGAGGTACTCGTCCAGCAGCACCCCCTCCGACTCGCCCGTCCCTCTGAGGTCGACCCGCACACACGCGTATCCGTGGCCGGCGATGTACGGGTGGTGGATGGCGTCACGTGTGGAGGTGAGGTCGTTCTTGCGGTACGGGATGTACTCGAGGACGGCCGGCACGGGTTCCGCGTCCGACGCGGTGGGACGCCAGATCCGCGCGGAGAGCTCGACTCCGTCCGCCATGGGGATCGTGACGTGCTTCTCTTCCTGGATCGCGAAGGGCAACTGGCCGACGTGGCGCATACCGGTGCGACCTCCTTTCGTCGTGCTGGACCGGACGGGTCACCGGGTCTTCGTACCGCGGCTCCCCGGTTCCGTCTCGTCGAAGGTGAGGCCGAGGGCGGCCACGCACCGGTCGAACTTGCCGCGCAGGTCCTCCTCGTCGTCGCCCCCGGTGAAGATGTGTGCCACCTCGTAGCTGTAGCTGTCCTGCTGGGAGACCGTGGAGAGCTTCTGTCCCTCGTCGGGCACGACGTCGATGCGCACTCCGGGTATCTCGCGTTCGATGGCCGCGATGCGTTCCGGGGTGGGCACCTCGTGCACCTTCCCGTCGCCGAACCAGCGGTAGTACCACTTGGCGGCCATGGCGTAGGGGCCCAGGCCGCCGGGCAGCGAGGGGTCCCGGCCCAGGGCGAGGCTGATCATGCGGTGGTGGTTGGGCGCGCCGTCGACGTAGTCGAAGAGTTCGGCGTGGGACTGCGAGTGCCGGGGGTTGATCTCCAGCAGGCTGATGTCCTGGGTCTTCGGGTCGTAGAAGTACTCGATGCTGAAGGTGGCCGACTCCATGCCGATCTGCTCCATGGTCCGCTCGCTGACCTCGTGGAGCTTGTGGATCACCGGGGCGGGGAGCATGCTCGGGTACTGGTGGCGCAGGAAGCACGGGGAGGCCGGATAGTTGATCGAGTCGAGTACGCCGTAGACGGTCGCCCTGCCCTGGTGTACGTAGCCCTCGACGGCGACCTGGATCCCGGTCATCGACTCCTCGGCGAGGCAGACCTGGCCTCCCACGCCCTCCATCTCCGGGGGGAGGTCCAGCAGGTCGAGCACGGAGTCGAAGGGCCTGCCCACCCGGCCTATGCCCGCCCTGATCCTGTCGACGGCCGTCCGGAACTCCTCCATGTCCGAGACGCCGTACGCCAGCTCGGACGAGTAGGCGAGGGCCGGCTTGAGCCACATGGGGAAGTTCACGCCCTCGGGGGGCTTAGGGTCGTCCGCTTCGAGGTCCACCCGGCCGAAGCGCGGGTACGCGTCGATGACCTTCTGCTGTTCGAGCCGGCTCCAGTACTTGTGCTCGCACTTGACGACGGATTCGAGGCTCGTCGTCCGCACGCCGTACTCCTTGCCGAGCATCGGGACGAGGGTGCTCACCGGGAAGTCCCAGTACCCGACGATCGCGTCGATGCTGCCGTCGTGCGCGTCGAGCACAGCCCGGGCACGGTCCATCAGTGCGGGCACCGACACCTCGCCCTCCTGCAGTTCCCCGACGGTCAGCAGACGGTGGAACCGGTAGGAGTCGGCGTTCGGCACGGCCTCGAGCATCGGCAGATTCGCGTCGTCGAGGCCGACGACAAAGATGTGCTTGTGCTGCGCCTGCGGCATGTGGATGCCCCTTCGTCGGGAGTGCTCCTGTACACCGAGGCGCCTGCCCTCCACCGGCGGCGGCATGCAGGATCATTCTCCGGGGCATCCGCCCGGTCCTCCACCGGAGCGTCAGCGCACTCCGCGGGGGCGGTACTGGACGCTGATCCTCGGCCCGCGGGCGTGTGCGGTCTTCGGGACGGCGTGCTGCCAGGTGCGCTGGCAGGAGCCGCCCATGACGATGAGGTCGCCGTGGCCGAGCGGCCGGCGCACGGTGTCGCCGCCGCGGCAGGGACGCAGGAGCAGATCGCGCGGAGCGCCGAGGGAGAGGATCGCGACCATCGTGTCCTGGTGGGAGCCGCGTCCGGTGAGGTCGCCGTGCCAGGCGACGCTGTCGCGCCCGTCCCGGTAGTAGCAGAGCCCGGCCGTGGTGAACGGCTCGCCCAGCTCGTCACCGTAGTGGGAGGACAGCGCGTCGCGGGCATCGTCCAGCACGGGGTCCGGGAGGGCGTCCTCGGAGCGGTAGAAGGCGAGCAGCCGGGGCACGTCGACGGTGCGGTCGTACATCTGCCGGCGCTCGGCCCGCCAGGGCACGTTCTCCGCGAGCTCGGCGAAGAGCTCGTCGGCGCCGCTCAGCCAGCCGGGCAGCAGGTCGATCCACGCCCCGTCGCCCAGGACCGTCCTGCGCGCTCCGCCGAGGGGGCCCAGGTGCGGGCGGTCGGCCTGGTCGAACAGCGAACCCTGGAGATGAACGGACATAGGTCAAGCCTACCCGGTGATTAGAACGTGTGTTCCAGTCCGTGCATACGGGCATGCTCTCCGGGTCCCGGGGCCCGCGGCCCGCCCCGGTCGCAGCGGCCGGGGATCGGTCATAAGCTGCCGGGGCCGACGGGATACGGCCGCGACGGGCCTGACCAGCGGTTCCACCGCGCCCGGCAACCGGACCGCACACCCGGGAGGACAGGCGGCCACCCGGAAATCCGCAGCACTGACATGCGCGCGGGTGGGCAGGAGAGCGGCGACGCCGCACGACCTCCGTACGGTCGGCGGCGGCGTACGGCAGATCTCAAGGGAAGGAGCGCCCCCATGTCCGAACAAGGACGCGGTGACGACGTCTACCAGCCGGACGGTTCGGACGCGGACAACCGTCCGACGGACGACCTCGACCCGGAGAACGTGCTCGACGAACCCGACCTCGACGACACCCTGGACACGGGGTACTCCCCGCCGGAGAAGCCCCTGGGCGTGTCGAAGTACGGCACGACCGGCGAGGAGCAGAGGGAGGGCGAGTCCCTCGACCGCCGCCTGGCCCAGGAGGTACCGGAGGAAGACCCACTGCCGGTGGGCGGGGACGAAGGCGGGCCGGAGGACAACGGCCCGGAGGAGGACGACGCCGGGGCCGAGCGCGCCGGACGCGTCGCCGCCGCCGACGAGGACCCCGGACCCGCGCGCAACAACAGGGTGCTGGGCCGGGACGTCGGCATCGACGGGGGCGCGGCCTCCGCCGAGGAGGCGGCGGTCCACATCCAGGAGGACGACGGGACCTGAGCCGCGGACCGTGCGCCGCGGGCCCCCGGGCAGATGCTCCGGCGGGCCGTCCAGGGAACCTCACGACCGCGGGCCACAACCAGGTGGGCCGCGCAGGAAAGGTGACAACCGATGACCGACAACGGCAAGAAGCAGCGCAAGGTACTGGCCGTGGTCACCAACTACGGCGTGGAACAGGACGAGCTGGTGGTACCCGTCGACCAACTCCGCGGTGCGGGCGTCCAGGTAGACGTCGCGGCCGTGTCCACGGATGACATCCTCACGCTGGTCGGTGACAAGGACCCGGGGAAGAGCGTCCGTCCCGACCTCACGCTGGACGACGTCGACCCCACGGCGTACGACCTGCTGCTCATCCCGGGCGGCACCCTGAACGCCGACACGCTCCGCCTCCAGAGCGCCACCACCGGGATCGTCCGATCCTTCACGGAGTCCGGCCGCCCGGTCGCGGCCATCTGCCACGGTCCCTGGGCCGTGGTCGAGGCGGACGTCCTCACGGGCAAGCGGCTGACCTCCTACGCGTCGCTGCGGACCGACATCCGCAACGCGGGCGGCGAATGGACGGACGAGCCGGTGGTGACGGACGGTTCCGGCGGCTGGACACTGATCACCTCACGCAACCCGGGCGACCTGGAGCCCTTCGTGGGCGAGATCCGGACGGCCCTCGCGGCACGCCCCTGAGCGCGGGCGGGCAAACCGGTGGCGCCCCACGGGACGAGCCGTTAGCTTCCTCCTGAGCCCGGCGGACTGCGGGACATGACGACGAGGGGCCGGCCGTGGAGACCCAGGGCGCGCGGACCGACCGGCTGGGGCTGCTGCTCGCCCAGTTCGACCAGGCCAGGGAGATGGCCCAGGTGCGACTGACAGGGCTCGGTGACGAGGAGTACCTGTGGGAGCCGGTGGCCGGCTGCTGGTCGGTCCGGCGCCGGGGTGAGGCCACGACTCCTCTGGCGTACGGGCCGGGTGAGTGGGTGCTCGACAAGGGTGCCCCGGACATCCCGGCGAGCGAGTACGCCGAGGTCGCCCGGCAGGCCGCCGACGGCATGAGCGTCTCCAGGATCGCCGATGACTGGAGTGTGGGCGTCGAGCGGGTCGAGCAGGTCCTCGCGCACACCGGCACGCCGGAGCCCGACGAGGTGCCGGTCACCACCATCGCGTGGCGGCTCGGTCATCTGCACTCGTGCATGGCGGGCCAGTGGGAGTGGACCTTCGGCGCACGCCGCGAGGAGCCTGAGCTGCTGGTCGACTTCAGCCCGTCCGCAGGGCCGGCGCTGATGAGGTTCTGGGCACTGACCGACCGCTGGCGTGAGAGCGTGGCCGCCCTCACCGACGAGCAGCTCGACACGGTCGGACTCTCGCAGTACCCGTACGGTCCCGATCCCGGTGAACCCTTCGTCGGTGTACTGGCGGGAGCCAACCTCGAATTCATCCACCACATGGCCGAGATCGCGGTGCTCCGCGATCTCCACAGGGCGAGGTTCGCCGGCCCCGGGTAACCGGTCGGGCCGGAACGCCACTTGGCGGGAGCCCCGCCGCTAGGGTCGTGGTCCATGGACAACAGTGCGGTCACGGAACTGGTCGAGAAGTACATCGCGGTCTGGAACGAGTCGGACGACCGGGTGCGTCGGGCCATGCTCGACGAGGTCTTCACCCCGGACGGCGTCTACGTCGATCCGATGGTCGAAGCCGACGGCCCGGCGGCGCTCGACACGTACATCAGCGATTCGCGGAAGAACTTCGGCGGGATGCTCTTCACCCACGGCGCGGTGCTGACCCACCACGACGCCGTGCACTTCTCGTGGGAGGTCGGTCCCACGGGTGGCGCTCCGGCGGTGAGCGGTTACGACGTGGCGTTCTTCGAGGGCGGCCGCATCAGTCGTCTGTACGGCTTCTTCAACGGCTTCTGACGGACCCGGCCGGGGTGTCGGGAGGGCGACGCGCCTACACCTGCGTGCTTCCACCCGGTCCGGGAAGCAACGTCGGGGCTGGAGCGCTCAGGTCGCGTTCGAACCAGGTGCCCGGCTGACCGCCGATGTGGGCCGGGTCAGCGGGGCCGACGGGGACGAAGCCGGCTCTGGTCAGCACCTTCCGGGAGGCGGCGTTCTGATGCGTCGTGGCCGCCCGCACGGTGCGCAGTCCGTCGGCCGCCGCGAGACGGCACACTTCGCGCACGGTCGCGGTCGCCACGCCGCGGCCGGCGGCGTGCTGCGCGACCCGGTAGCCGAGCTCCGCGGTGTGGTCCTCGATGTCGACCAGGTTGAACCTGCCGATCACCGAGCCGTCCTCGGCGAGAAGCACGTGAAAGGCGCAGACTCCCGCCTCCTGCTCGGCCAGCAACGCGTGGTACCTGTCGGTGAACCGGGCGAAGAAGTCTTCGCCGCGGTCGGGGACCGCTGCCGCGAAGTAGGCGCGATTCGCCGACTCGAAGGCCAGGACCGCCGGGGCGTGGCTGACGTGCAGCCTTCTCAGCTCGGGCATCGCCCCACCCTACTCAGGTGGTTCGCCGGGGCCACCCGGTTCTACGCCTGCCGGGCACACACGGGAAGTGCCCTGCCGATCGCGTGTACCGGGAGCTTCAACAGCTCCCGCCACAACGGGTCGCAGGACACTCCCCCATGTGTCACCGGGTCATCGGATCAGGCCCAGCAGCCGTTCACGGTGGCGGCGAGTCCGTCCAGGGAGTCCTTGATGGCGGCGCCCTCCGCGGTGGAGTTGTTCTCGATGAAGGAGAAGATCTTCCAGCGGCCGTCCTTGCCCTGGGTGAGCCCGCTCAGCGCGGTGGCCCCCGTCAGGGTGCCGGTCTTGCCCTTGACCTGGCCCACGGCACACTCGGAGTTGGCGGTGTCGAACCGACCCCACTCGGGCCCGAGGGTGCTGCCCGCCTCACCGGCGACCGGCAGTCCTTCGGAGATGGACTTCAGCTTGGTGTGCCGGGGGTCGGTGGTGAGATCGAGGATCTCGGCGACGGTCTGGGCCGTGATGCGGTTGGAGCGGGACAGCCCGCTGCCGTCGTGGATCTCGAAGTTGGACACCGAGATCCCGTACCAGCCGGTGAGGACGTCGCGCACGGCCGCAGTGCCGCCCTCGTAGGTGGCCGCTCGGCCGGAGGCGAGCGCGGTCGCCCGCAGCAGCGTCTCGGCGATATCGTTGTCACTGGTCTTGAGCATCTGCTTGACGATCACGGACAGCTCCGCGGACCGGTGCTCCGCCACGGGGAAGTCCGTCGTGGCGGCCTGGCCGCGCGTCACGTCCCCCGTTACCCCGATGCCCTGGTCCGCGAGCTGCGCGGCGAAGACCTTCCCCGCGTCGATGGCGGTGTCCTGGACGAGCTTCCCGTCCACGACCAGGGAGCGCACGGGAGCGATCTGGTCGTCGTAGTAGCTGCTGTTCCAGCCCTCGGCGAGGGTCGGGTCGGCGAAGAGGCTGTCGTCGATCCGAACCTTCACCGTGTCCAGGCCCGCGTTCTTCAGACCCGCGGCCGCGCTCTTGGCGAGCTCCGTGAGATCGGCGGTCGTCAGAGTGCGGTCGCCCCCGCCGACCAGCGTGAGGGTGCCGTCGCCGTAGACCACCTTGGTGCTGAACGTGTGGTCGGGGCCGAGCAGGGTCAGGGCGCCGGTCGCGGTGGCGAGCTTGGTGTTGGACGCGGGCATCAGCGCGGTCTTCGCGTCGTGACCCCAGATCACCTCGTCCGACTCGGCGTCCAGCACCACTCCGCTGAAGGTGGCGCCGATGTTCTTGTCCTGGGACCGGGCGTCGAGGTTGTCGATGAGCTTCTGGTCGGTGGAGTCGAGTCTGCTGACGCTTTCCTTGCTCGCCGCCGGCTGGTCGGCGGCGAAGGCGGACTGACCGGCCATGACCGCGCCGGCGACCGGGGTGAGAACCGCGGCGACGAGCGCCCGGCGGACGGCTCTGTTCACGGGCTGGGCCTTTCGGTGACGGCCTCCGGTGGAGGATACGGGCGCGGCGGCAGAACTGGGTATCACAGGGACTCCACGTCACACACATGACGACTGGGGGCATGAGGACGCACATAAACCTAGTGGCAGTCACCCTGTTCACAAGGGCGGCACCGAGCCGCTCGCTGTGCAGATTCGGTGACGGTGTGGAGGCCGTTCCGGTGACGCTTCCGGTAGTCAGGATCAGCGCGGCGGTGCGGGAGTTGCGACTGCCGACGACCGTCCCGGTCGCGATGTCCGGGCGGGAGCGGTCCTCGGGCCACTCGACGGGCGTGCCCACCGGGAGCACCGGCGGGCACGGTGTCGAACGTGTGCCGGGCCGAGTGGCTCCGAGGTTCTTTCACGGGCCCTTCGCCTCGAATGCCTGGGCGACAGCCAGACTGTCCTCGTAGACATGGTGCCGGGTGACCAGGCCGTCTGCGACGGTGAGGTGCAGAGCGAACCTCGCCTTGTAGGCACGTCCGGTCGGCAGCGCGGTCTGCCGGATCTCGCCCAGCACGACCGCTTCGCTTCCGTCGATCAGGATGCGCTCGATCTCGGTCGCCCCATGCTCCGGCACGTGGTTCTCGGCAAGCTCGCGATAGTGGGCTGCCGCGTCGGCCCGGGTGGACCGGTGACGGATCCACGGCGTGGCAGCACGGCCGTGCTCGGCCTCCGGCCAGTCGAGCTTCCAGTCACCCTGCTCGGCATACATCTCGGCGATGCGCTCAGGATCGCCCTCGCCAATTCTGCGCAGCAACTCCTCGACGACGGTACGCGTGTTCGTGGGTGTGGCGATGGACATGGCCGGCCTCTCCGTCCTGGTCCGCGTCCTTCGACGCGGAGAGATCACCGACTCTGCCCGCTCAGGCGCGCCGAGACGATTACCTCGGACGTAAAGCAGGCGGATCAGGCAACGGCTTCCGCGTACAGGGGACGACAGGAGCGGGGGGTCTCGTGGTCGCGGCAGCCTTGAGTGTGACGGGAGAGTTCACTGCCGGATCACAGGCGGCAGGGTCTCGCCCTGGTGGTCCCTCCCGCGCGACGGACACCCCGTCACCCCGCGTCCGAACCCGCAGAGCGTCGACGGCCCAGGCGAACACCGGCCGAAGGCTCTCCGGACCCGGCCAGCCGTTGATCACAGCGAGCAGTGAGAGGTACCGCTCTCCGCGACGGTCGGATCGGCCTGGCGCGAAGCCGGTTCGACTTCAGCGCGCTGGGTGGGCCCCTGCCCATACCATGGGGATTCGGCCTGACCACGGACTCGCCTGTTCGAGTTGTCCGGCGAGGCGGAAGAGCCGGCCTTCGAGGCCGTATCCGGCGGCGAACTGCATACCGACCGGGAGCCCCGTCCCGGCGTCGGCCGTCACGGGTACGGACATGGCGGGCGTGCCTGCCACGTTGAACGGCATGGTGAACGGCGACAGGTCATTGATGCGCTCGATCCAGCCGAGGCCGTCCAGTGCCTCCGCACCCTCCGTATGAGTGCCCAGAGACACGGGAGGCTCCGGCAGGGTCGGCGTGAGGAGGATGTCGTACTCGTCGAAGTACCGCGCCAGGCTTCGGGCCACTCGGTTCCGCATCGCGAGAGCGGTGTGGAACTGCGCGCCGCCGACCTGCTGCCCGTAGTGGTAGCCGGCGAGCGTCGCCGGCTCAAGGGTCGAGGAGTCGACGGGACGGCCGAAGGCGGCGGCCAGCCCGTCGACCAGGGTGGTGAGGTTCACCGTCATGAGCCGAGCATTGGCCAGGACGAATTCCTCCCAGCCGGCGCCGAGGTCGACTTCCGCCTCTTTCACCTGGTGGCCGAGGAGTTCAAGCAACCGCACGGTGCGGGAGAGTGCGTCGGTCACCGGGGCGGCAGTGCGGCGTCCGCCCCATGCCTGGGCGAGGACACCGATGCGCAACGAGCCCGGATGACGGGTGACTTCTTCCGCGTACGGCCGTGGCGGCTGCTGGGCGAAGTAGGGGTCGCCCGGCTCCGGGCCGCGCATCTGGTCGAGCAGTACCGCGCTGTCGCGTACGGTGCGGCTGACGCTGCCGTGCACGGCCAGGCCGTTGAAGACCTCGTCGACGTCGGGCCCCATGGACACCCGGCCACGGGTGGGCTTGATCCCGAAGAGGCCGTTGCAGGCGGCGGGGATGCGGAGCGATCCGGCGGCGTCGGTGCCGTGGGCGACCGGGAGCACCCCGGCGGCGACAGCGGCAGCCGCGCCTCCACTGGATCCGCCCGCGCTGAGCTCCAGGTCCCACGGGTTACGGGTCGCGCCGTACAACGCCGATTCCGTGGAGATGCCGTAGGCCATCTCCGGTGTGGCGGTGCGCCCGAACGTCACGAGGCCCGCGCGCCGGAAGCGCTGCATCAGCGAGGAGTCCGCGCCGGCGACGTTACCGGCCGCCAAGCGGCTGCCCAGCTCCATCCGCCTCCCGGCCATGGCGACGGCGAGGTCTTTGATCAGAAAAGGGACGCCGGCCAGTGGTGCGCTACCCGGGACAGGTTCGTCGTCGGTCTGCCAGGTCTCCACGACGGCGTTGATCCGCGGATCAACTGCCCGTACAGCCTCGCGCGCGGCCGTCTCCAACTCGGCGGGGAGAACCTCACCCTTGGCCACCAGCTCCGCCAGACCGACCGCGTCGAAGCTCACGTACTCGGAAACCTTCACTGCCACTCCCCGACAAGATCAATACCGTTGAGTACCGGACGATACCCTACGGTATCGAAAGGGTCGGGCTGGTACCGTGAGAGGGGTCGTGAACGGACGATCGACCGGAGCGGACGGAGTGGCCATGGCATCGACCCCCGGAAGGCCGAGCAGAGTGGCGAAGCTGCCGCCTCGTGAGCGCATTCTCGACGCGGCCGAAGAGCTCTTCCAGCGGGAAGGGATCCGGCAGGTCGGGGTCCAGACCATCGCCGACAAGGCCGAGACCACCAAGATGGCGATCTACCGGCACTTCGAGACCAAAGACGCACTGGTCGCGGAGTGGCTGCGGATCGTCGCCGCGGACTATCGGGCGGCCTTCGACCGCGTGGAAACGGAATACCCCGACCGGCCCGAGGAGCAGATTCTGGGCCTGGCCCGCTTCATCGCCGAGGGACTGCCGGGGATCTCGTACAGGGGCTGCCCGTTCATCAACTCGCTCGCCGAGTTGCCCGACCGCCTTCATCCAGCACGGCAAGTGATCGAGGACCACAAGGCCCACCAGGCCCGCAGGCTGATCGGCATGTGCACCCAGGCCCAGATGTCCGACCCCGAACAGGCCGCGGCCGAGATCACCTTCGCACTCGAAGGGGCGCAGGTCAGCACACAGAACGGAAGCATCAATCAGACGGGAGACCGCCTGATGAAGATCGTCGAAGGAATCGTGGACCGGCACCGCGGGCGTCGTTGGGGAGTTACGGACAACCAGACCCGTCGAAATCGGGCGCGCATGTGTCCGTAACTCCCCAACGATCTGCGGCGCCGACCGGCCTTTCGGCACCCCGACGGCGACTACGCGATCACAGCGATCGACTCCGCCAGGAGCACATGGGTGTCATCGACGATGCCGACTTTCACCAGGTTCTGGCGGACGTGCGTACCACGGTCTCCGAGGAAGACCTCCCCGATGTTCTTGCGGCCGTCGTCGGACGGAACCCTGACGGCACCACCGTGGACCACCCGCGAACGCTCCAGCCTGTGGACGGGCAAAAGACACCGGTATCGGATGCCCAAGGGAGCTCCTCAGCACGTACGATCCACTGCCGTCCAGCCAAGGAGGACCGACCGGCTTGAGGACACAGATCAAGGTGACCGAGGTCAAAGGGGCGTTCCACACCCGCTTCACATCGGTTCAGACCGACCTGATGCTCGAGGCGCTGCGGACGCTCCAGGGGTGGGGATACTCCGACGAGGCCCTCGCCGTACAGCTGAACGCGGATCCGGAGGAGATCGCCCTTCTCACCGAAAGACTCAAGGGTGATCACAGAACCACCCGTGACTTCGCCCTGACCGCGCGCGAACTGCACGTCATCCACTCGGCGCTGACCGCGGTGGCCACGACGTTCATCTCCAGCGGCGGGTTCTCCGAAGAGGGGTTCCACAACAGGACAAGCTTCTTCAGGGAGAACTTCGACGCGATGGCGTTGAGCATCGTCAGGGCTGTCGACGAAGCGACGACACCGTAGGTGACGTGGTCGGTGGACCGCACTCTCTCCAGGAGTGCGGCCCACCTGCATCGCGGCCGTCTGCGTCACGTACCCGGCCCGCAGTTGGACCCGGGCCTTGGTGGTGCCGTGGTAGCGGCAGCGCCGCATCCGGTGCCCGTGACGATCTCGTCGATGGTGCCCTCCCGCCGGCGTACCGGGAAACTGCAAGGTCCCCGGCAGAGTCAAGCTAGCTCGGAATCGGAAAAAGACGACGCTCCCGGCGGGCTCCTCGATCATCATGGAGGGCGACAACCACGTTACGAGGGAGGCGGGTTGAGGGCGTGCGCGATCGTACTCCTGGCTCTGCTGCTCGGGGGCCTCGCCCTGCCCGGCCAGGTCGCTCGGGCGTCGGACGATCCCTGCGGAACGGGGAGTCTCACCGAGGCCCAGGTGAGCACCTCTCTGCAGCTGGAGCATGAACGCCGTACCCAGACCAAGCTGGTCAGCCGGCTCACGGTGCGAGTTCCCTCCGCGTGGCAGCACGCGACCGGGCTGCTCCTAGGTGAAGATTCTGGGGCATATCGACAGGCGATGCGGTGTCTGCTGAGAGGGAGGGAGACCCAATACGAGTGGTGGACCGAGTGGCGTTCCCGCGCTCCACGCGTCACGGAGGAGAAGGGTGTCGTGGAGGTCCGGGTGGACACCTACGCCTGGGCGGACGGCACCGGAGTGAAGTATTTCGGGCCATGGGACGTCGAGATCGGCAAGAACCACTGGCGTGTTCGCCTCAACCCCGCCGACGCCCTGCGCCGCGCACGATGGACCTCCGTCGTGTTGGATCCGGGCTCCGCCAGCGCTCTCACAGCCAGTCCCCGCCCGACCGGCGGCAAAGGGGACACGGGCCTGCTCTGGCAGCCAAAGCGTCAGGCCATGCCGACAGTCGACGTGCGCATCGATCCCGCTTGGCAGCGCTCATGGGCGGCACAAGGCGACCGGCTCCGCTTCCTCGGCGTCGGCACCGCCGGCCAACTGCTCTGGGAGAGTTCCCTGGCCGTCCTGTTGCTCGCTGCCGCGCGCCGGACCAGACGGGCCGCCGGCCCGCTGACGGCGGACGAGACGGCGCAGCTCGGCACCGTGACCCGATGGGCGTGGGTGTTCCTCGCGATCAGCGTGGTGAACACCGGGGAGAACCTCCTCTACCGCGTGCTGGCCGAGTCCTTCCACGACGGCTGGGCCTCGTGGCAGGCACGCCACGGTCTGGTCGCCAGTCTCTTCATCGGTTGGACACTGCTGCTCTTCGGCCGTCCGCGGCGGACCGTCCATGTGGCCGGCGCGGTCCTCACCGTGCCCGCGCTGGCCGTGGCGGCCCGGCCCGAGAGCTTCGGGCTCCCCGTGCGCCTCTTCCTCCCGGAGGACGCCCCCGACCGGGCTGTCGTCTCGCTCTTCACGTCGGCCGGTTGCGCCTTTGGTCTCCTGCTCCTGGGTACGGTGGCCACCGGGTGGCACCTGTCCCGCGCGGCCGGGCTGATCAAGGGCCGCCCGTCCGGGATTCCGGGCGCACCGGGAATCCCGCGCGAGCTGCGACTGCGCCACGCGGTACCGACTCTCGTCCTCGCCGTCGTCGTGATCGGCCTGTGTCTGTGGTTCACCAGCGAACGGGACTGGCAGCGTGCGTCCTGGCTGAGCGCGCACGGTGACCCGGCCTACGGAACCGCTCACCTGGAGGCCCTGCGGAACGAGTTGACCTGGTTCGCCGACACCAGCAAGGATTGGTGGCTCGGTTACGACTGGATTCTCGTCGGCCTGGCCATCCTCACCGTACTGCGGGCCCGGACACACCGCCCTGCTGCCTCGGCGCACAGCCCCGGCCCCGCCGAGGAGTTGTGGCTGCTCCTCTTCTTCCCGGTCATGGTCGGCATGGGCCTCGGCTGGTTCACCGGCAACGGCGCGCTGAGCTGGCTGTGGCTCTTCGTGAACCTCGGTGCCCTGTGGTTGGGCCTGGCCCTGGGCAAGGACCGAGCCGTGCTCGACCGACTGCTGCAGCGCTCCGGGACTCCACTCGGCAAGGCTCTGGACGAGGCTCGCCGTCACGACCTGCTCGACAGGGCCCGCAGGTTCCGGGAGGTGCACGCCAAGCTTCGCCGCCTCGACCAGGGCCAGTCCGACGATGAGGTTCACAGCCGTCGCGCCTATGAACGGGAACTGCGCGGCCTCCATCACTGGCGGACGCCATCGGGTGCCGCCGACAGGCTTCCTGCCGACGTCTCCGTCGTCGATGCCGCCCTCGCGCTGGGGCCCCGTACGACCTGGTGGGAGAACGGCTGCCGAGCCGCCGTGCTCGCCGGGGGCATCGGACTGCCGGTAAGCGCCCTCATGGTTTGGTCCGAGCAGCTCAGGGGTGAGTTCCTGACCTCGACCCTCTATGACCGCTACGGCCTTCCCAGCATTCTCATGAACCTTGTCTACTGGGAGGTGGCCTGGGCCGGCGCCGGCTTCCTGCTCGGTGCGTTCTGGCGACGGCTTCCCGGACGCCGGGGCCCGGCGCGCAGCCTACCGATCACGGCCGCGTTCGCGCTACCGATAGGAATTGACGCCGTCGGCAACTGGATCACACGGGAGGGGCAGTCCAACCTGGCCCTGTCCGCCGCGGCCATGCTCCTGGTCATGACCCTGACCGGCATGGCCATCGACCTCAGTACCTTCCAAGGTGAGCGCCGGTACTGGCAGAGCCGCTTCGGATTGCTGCTCTCGATCTATCAGATGCGCTACTTCTCCTTGCAGATGGCATATCTGTTCGCCCAGCTCATCGCCTTCCTCACCCTGTGGCAGTTCTTCACGGGCAGTGGAGGACCCCCTGAACCACCGGGAGCCGGTACACCAGGGGGCACGGCGGGCAACTGAGGCATCCCGTGCCGCCCCTGGAGGGTGATCGGAAAGTACGCGTGGGGCAAAGACAGCCCTCAAGGAGACCGGCTTCCGGCGCGACGACGGCGCTCCGCCCTGGCCCGGTCGGCATGAAGCCGCAGAACACCAGCTCAACCAGCTCCGGATCACGCATCCAACGCAATTCCCGCGTTGGACGAGTAGTAGAAGTGGACCGGGCACATCCGCCGTACGCCGTGCTCGATGCGACGGGGGCCGAGGCCGAGCCGTCACCGCGTTTCTGCGGGACCCGGCGCTTGGGGATCCCAGCCCGCTGACCTGCCGCAGCTACGGCTACGGGGATGCTGGGTGGTTCCGCCTGCTTCTCCGCACCAGTCAAGTCGTCGGCCGTCTCGGGGTCTCCGTGGTACTCGCCGAAAATCAGGCGGATACGGTTGAGCAGCAGGCCTTCGACGTCCTGCCCGTTGTAGGCCAGGTAGGCCCTTGGCAGCAGTTCTTCCTCGGCACTCACGACGGTCTCCTGGGCTGCTGGTCGTCGGCCCGGCTCGTCTGCGGCTGCCGTCACACGCTCAGCAGCACGTCCCGGACCGCGGCGGGCTGGGACAGGAACGGGTGGTGGCCGGCGTCGAGTTCAACGACGCTGTCGGCCCGGCGGGCGAACTCACGCTGCAGCCGCGGCGGGGTGCCCCGGTCCTGGGCGCAGACGAGGTACGTAGAGGGCAACTGCTGCCATGCGGCCCCCCTGACCGGCTGCCCGGTCACCTGCACGCTCTGCCGGGCGAGGTGGGCCGCCGCCTGCGCCTGGACCTCGGGGTCGCAGTCCTGCAGGAATGTATCCACGAGCAGCTCGGGGCGGACCCCGAATGTGCCGGTGTCTGGGTCAACGTCGAGAAACGGGGCGGGGCCGCCGTCCCCGAACTCCGACAGGCTCTGGCCGACCTCGGGCAGGTAGCTGGAGACCAGCAGCAGGTGGCGCACCGACCCGATGCCCGCGGCGGCTTCCGCGGTGATGATGCCGCCGTAGCTGTGGGCGACCACGATGGTCGGCTCGTCGCTGTCCTGCAGCACCTGCCGCACCGCGGCAACGTCCTCGGGCAGGCCCGGACCGCCGACGCCGCCGGGCAGGCCCGCCTCGCCGCAGCTCGGCAGCGCCGGGGCCACGCTCGGCACCCCTCGCTCCTGCAGCAGCCCGGCGGTGCGGTGCCACCACCACGACCCGTCCCGCACGCACGCCCCATGCACGAACACGACCCTCATCGCTTCCTCCACGTCCGCCGTGACTGCTCCCCTGCCGACGATAGACGTAGTAGCCGTTACGTGAAAAAGTAGGGCCGTGGGTAGACGACCGGAACCGCACATCAAGAAGAGGCTGCTCGATGCCTGCGCTGATCACGCCCTGGCGCACGGGCTCCCCGACCGGCTCGAGCCGCTGGCCACCGCCACCGGCACCTCAGCCCGCATGCTGATTTATCACTTCGGCACCCGCGACGCGCTGCTGCGGGCCGTCCTCGGGCACGCACGGCAACGTCAGCTCGACACATTCGGCGACCTCCTGCGGGTGCGACCCGGCGAGCCCTACACGGCCACCCTGAACCGCGCCTGGACTTCCATCAGCGGCCCGAACGGGCAGCCGTACCTGCGGATGTTCGGTCAGCTGCGCGAGAGTGCGGAGCAGCAGTTGTGGCCCAACTTCCGGCGCACCGCGACGACCGACTGGCTCGGGCCGCTTGAGGACGGCCTGCGCAGCATCGGTCGGCCGGATCTCGCGACGCTCGTTCTCGCTGTCATCCGTGGTCTTCTCATGGACCTCGACGCCACCGGCGACACCACCCGCACCGACCGGGCCTTCCGCGACTTCCTCGGTGTGGTCGAGCACCTGTCAACCGCCCGTTGAGCAGTGCGGCCCCCTTAGCGTCGCCAGCCCATGGGAGGGGAAATGGTCCATCGTGGGGAGCACCTGCCAGGCCAGGTGCCCGGCTTGGCTCTTCCGTCTCCCATATCGCCGAAGGCTTTTACGAGGTCACCACCACCGAAGAGGCCGCGGAAGCCCTGATCGAGCTGACGGCCGCCCACAGACCGACACCGAGTCGGAGATCGCGCACCCGCCCGCGTCACCGGTCATCATGACCCGCTGACACCGGTCAGGGAGGCTGGTCCCCAGCTGGCCCCCAAAAACGGCTCAGGGCCGGCATCAGATTTCTCCGATACCGGCCCTGACCTGCGACTGTCTCCAGTCGGGACGACAGGATTTGAACCTGCGACCCCTTGACCCCCAGTCAAGTGCGCTACCAAGCTGCGCTACGTCCCGATGCGATTCCCCCGGCTTCCCGGGTGACCGCGCAGGACAAACATTACCTCACTCCGAGGACCGCATCGACGCCCCTACCTGCTGCGCGCGGTTCGCCAGCCCCTCGGCGCCGCAGGCGGTGGCGAGCTTCTCGGCCCGGGCGAGCTCCTGCCGGGAGCGGATCGCGGTGCCGTACTCGAAGCGGGCCACGGCGTGCTCGTACGCCGACGAGGACGCCTCCAGGTGGCGTACGGAGTCGGCCAGCAGGTGGGTGGCCTCCTCCTCCGGTGCGAACAGGGCCACACAGCGCAGGGCCTCGCCGATCGCCGTGTCCGTGCCGAAGCGTTCCGCGTGGACGCGCGCCCCGGCGGCCAGCTGCGCGGCCCGCGCCGGGTCCGTGTCGGCGAGGGCGCGGGCGAGATCCCCGGCCCAGGGCGCCCAGACGCCGTTGAAGCGGCCCCGTGGCTCCAGTGCCGCTCCCGCCGCCTCCAGCTCGGCCACGGCCTCCTCCGTGCGTCCTTCGGCCAGCAGCAGCCGTCCGCGTACGCACGGGGCGTCCGGCAGAACCATCGCGCTGGGATACGGCGGACCGAAGTCGTACCGGTCGGCGATCAGCCGCGCCTCCGCCGTCCGGCCACGGGAGAGCAGGGTGTCGACGAGGAGACAGGTGGCGTCCCAGTGGACGGGCAGTCCGCTGCCGGCCCGGTCGGCCAGGCGCAGCCCTTCGCGCAGGAAGCCCTCCGCCTCGGCGAGACGGCCGCGTCTGCGGTGGACGAGGCCCAGGAGGGTGTGCGCGAACGCGAGGTGCGCACCGCTCCAGCCCGAGATCTCGAAGGCACGGACGGCCTCGCCGAAGAGTTCCTCCGCCCGGTCGAGCTGGTCGGTGAACGCGTAGGTGATGCCCACCATGGTGGGGAGTTCGAAGCCCCATTCGGAGTCCGTCCAGCCGAGTCCGCGTGCGGGCCTCCCGTCGACGAGGGCACGTTCGCAGAAGCCGACGACGAGCTGGGCGTTCTCGCCGCGGAGCATGGCGTCGAAGGCCCGCAGGGTGAGCAGGGCGCGCTCGGCGTTGTCGCGGCCCTTGAGGTGGTCCGCGTTGCGGGCGAGACGGGCCGACCGTGCGGGTCCGTCGTCCTCGGCGGCCTGCATGCCCTCCCAGAGGAAGTGCGCGGCCTGCAGACGCATCAGGCCTGGGCCGGGAGCGGTTCGCGAGGCCTCGGCCGCCAGCGAGAGCGCGGCGTCCTTGAGCTGGTTGTTGTGGGAGAGGGCGGAGGCGAGCCGGAAGGTGGCGTCGATGCGGAGCGTCTCGTCGAGCCCGGGTGTGTCGAGCGCCGCGCGCAGGTGCTGCACCGTGGTGGCGGGCGAGGAGAGCAGTGTGGCGCAGCCCAGTTCGTACAGCAGCGCCGCCCGGTCCTGGGGGCGCGGCGGTTCGTCCAGGGCGCGTTCGAGACAGCGCCTGGCGGCTTCCGGGGCGCCGACGGCGAGGTGCTGCCGTGCTGCCTCGCGGAGCTGTGCGACCAGCTCCTGGTCGTCGTCCGGGTGGACCTCGAGCAGATGGCGGGAGGCCGCGGCCGGCCCGAGCCCGGCCTGGGTGATCGCCCAGGCCGCCCGTCCGTGCATGGCGGTGCGGGTCGCCGGAGGGATCGAGCGGTAGACCGCGGTGGCGATGAGGGGGTGGACGAATTCCAGCGGGTCGAAACCGCTGACGATACGGGCGTCCCGCAGCCGGGCCGTGCAGTCGGCGGCCTCCGCCGAGCTCATTCCGGCCAGTGTCGCGGCTAGCTCCTGGGAGATCTCGGTGCCGAGCACGGCAGCGGCCCAGGCGAAGCGGTTGGCATTGGTGCCCAGGCGCTCCAGGCGGGCGACGAGCCCGCTGCCCCGGGCCGAGGCGCCGAGCTCGCGCAGGAGGCCGGCGGATTCCTCGACCGGCGCCAGTTCGCGGTCCTGCGCCTTGGCGACGAGTTCGACCGCTTCGTACGGGTTGCCTCCGGTGACGGCCCAGACCTCGCGGCAGAAGGGGTCGTCCGCGTGGTCACCCAGGCCGGCGCGCACCAGTTCGGCCGTGGCCTCGGGGGTGAGCGCGCGCAACGCGACCCGGGTCAGCGCCGGGTGACCGGTGGTGCTGCTCTCCTTGGTGCGGGCCATGGCCCAGTCGGCGTCGCGGTCGGCGAGCTCCTGGGGGCGGTGCGCCTGGACGACCAGCACCGGCAGTTCGGAGAGCCGCGCGGTGAAACCGGCGAGCCAGGCGAGGGATTCGCCGTCGGCCCAGTGCGCGTCGTCCACTATGAGGAGCAGCGGACGGTGGCTGAGGCGGGAGGCGAGCCGGGACACGACGTGGTCGAGGCCGTCCCTGACACCCTGTGGGTCGGGCTGCGGCCCGCTGGGATCGGCAAGGCCCAGTGCGGGTGCCGCGATCTCGAACCAGTCGCCGAACAGGGCGCGGGTCTCGTCGGCGGGGAACCGGGCCAGTGCGGGCTGGAGCAACTGGCGTACGACGTGGAACGGTACCGAGGTGACCGTCTCGCCTCCGCGCGCGGACCAGACGGTGCAGCGGTCGGCTGCCATGGCCTGGATCTCTCCGAGCAGCGCGGTCTTGCCGATGCCGGCCTCCCCACTGAACACCAGCAGTCCGCCGGCTGCTTGTCCGCCGCAGAGGGCGTCCAACGCCTTCGCGGCTGCGGCGAGTTCCGGTTCGCGCTCGTACAACGGCCGGGACGGCTTCATGCCTCCCCTTCCCAGGGTGGTTGCGGAGAGCACAGAGCCTAACCGTGCGCGGGTGCGTGAGAACAGGGTTCCCGCGGTTCTCCGCAGGTGCGAGGCACAATCGGGGGGTGGACGAATCTCGCAGGGACCGCGACGAGGAAGGGCGGGCGCGCAATGCGCGCCCCCGGGACGGGCTGGGGCGCCCCCTGCCCTACGGGGCTCCGGGGGTGGAGCGGCAGCCGGAGGGGGTGGTGCGCTCCCCCGACGAGACGGTGCGCGAGGCTCAGCGGCTGCTGGACGCGGGCATGCCGTTCCATGCCCATGAGGTGTTCGAGGACGCCTGGAAGTCGGGGCCGGACGCGGAGCGCGAGCTGTGGCGTGGCCTCGCGCAGATGGCGGTGGGGCTGACTCATGCCGCCCGGGGCAACACGGCGGGCGGGGCCCGGCTGCTGAGGAGGGGTGCGGCGGCCGTCGAGGGGTTCCGGGCGTCGGATCCGCACGGGATCGGGGTGGACGGGGTGATCGGCTGGGCGCGGGAGCTGGCGGGCCGGGTGGATCCCGCCCGTCCCGGGGGCGCGGACGGGTCCGGCGGTCCCCAGGAGGGCGCTCCGGCCGTGGACGCGGCCGCTGAGGCACCCCGGTTGCGGCCGGGACACCGGCCCGGGGAGTGAGAACACGAATGCGGTAGGTTTTGCTACTTCTTGACGGCGTGTCGATCACGCCGGTCACGTGCACGTTCCATTCTTCGACCACTCGCTCAGGAGACGGACGCCCCGATGACCGACATCATCAACGGCCTCGGCCGTGCCACCGCGTACGGGGCCCTCGGCGTCGTACTGCTCGTTCTCGGCATATTTCTGATCGACGCCCTGACACCGGGCAAGCTCGGGCGGCAGATATGGGAGGAGCGCAACCGCAACGCGGCTCTGCTCCTCAGCTCGGCGCTGCTGGGCATCGGCGGCATCGTTTTCACGTCGATCTGGACGACGTACGAGGATTTCGGCAAGGGGCTCGCCTCGACGGCCGCCTTCGGGCTGCTCGGTCTGATCATGATGGCGGTGGCCTTCCTCGTCGTCGACCTGGTCACGCCCGGAAAGCTGGGGGCCACGCTGGTGGAGCGGGAGCCGCACCCGGCGGTGTGGGTGACGGCGGCCTGCAATCTGGCGGTGTCCGCGATCGTGTCCGCGTCGATCGCCTGATCCCCCCGGGATCCCCGGTCCGGCGAACATCACGGTGCGCAGCCATTACGATCCGGCGTCATGAGCACTTCTGACCAGGACCAGGAACAGGACCACCTGCAAGAGCAGGACCAGGAGCCGGGCGAGAGCCCGGCGGCGATACCGGGGGCCGCGGCGCAGGGGCGGAGACTCACTCCGCGTCAGGCGCGGCGGCTGCGGATCGTGCTCTCCTCGGTGGGCATGGCGGCGATGGCCGTCGTCCTGGCTCTCCGGATCGCCAGCCGTTCGTCGGTCCTGGTCGTCGGGGTGTACGGGCTCGCGCTCATCCTCTGCGGTGTGGTGATCGAGCTCAGCAGGAACGGCCGCACCCGGCTCGGCAGCTGGCTGCTGGGCGTCGGCCTGGTGGCGGCCGTCGGCGCCGACTGGCTGCTCATTCCCTGAGCCGGTCCCGGCCTGCCGTCACAGCGCGCTGATCCGTACGGGCGGGCCGTCCGGGTCGACGTGGTCGGTCCAGCCGGCCGCCAGGTGGAACGGCCTGCCCGGGACGGCGGCCGACAGCAGCCGCTGCCGGTGGAGTTCGCGCCCGTCCTGCGAGACGACGAGCAGCGGCCGGGACAGCCGTCGCGCGGTGCGCAGGACGAACCGGTCCCCCTGCGGGCGCGCGCCCTGGGGGCCGGTCACGTTGGGGGCGATCCATCGCAGGGGAGCGTCGACGACCAGGGGCAGGCCACCGCCCGCCGGTTCGTCGGTGCCCGCCAGGCGGTGCAGCACGGGCACGGCCACGGCCCGCCCCTCCTGGGCCGCGAACTCCGCGCGCTCGACGGCGTGCAGCACGTTCCCGGCGGCGAAGACGCCCGGCCGGGAGGTGCGGAACGCGGAGTCGTACGCGGGTCCCCGGGTGCCCGGATCGAGGAGGATGCCACCGCGCCTGGCCAGTTCGTGGTCGGGTACGAAGTCGCCGGTCAGGACGACGGTGTCGCAGCGCAGCGTGGTGGTGCGGCCGTCGTCGTGCCGCAGGGCCACCCCGGAGAGCCGGGTCCTGCCCGTGAGCCCTGTGACGGTGGCGGCGGTGAGGAGCGGGGCGGGCCCGTTCCGCAGCCGGACGGGCCGGGGCGGCCGGTCGGTGACCATGGCGACGACGTGGACTCCGGCGGCGCGCAGGGTGGCGGCTGCCGCGTACCCGACGGGCTCGTCGCCGATGACGACGGCCCTGGTGCCGATCCGCTGTCCGAACAGATGGACGGCCTGCTGGAGTTCGCCGGTGGTGCAGACGCCGGGCGGCCGGGAGCCGGGGATCAGGCGGGCGCTGCGCGGCCGTTCGCGGGCGCCGGTGGCAAGGACGACGGCCCGGGCGGTGATCCGCTCGAGTCCCGCGGGTCCGGTGGTCTCGACGGTGCGGGGCCCGGCCCAGCCGGTGACGGTGACTCCGGTGCGCAGCTCGGCGCCCGCGCGCAGGGCGGCGGCCACACCGCGCCGGGCGTAGTCGGGTCCGGTCGTCCCTGCCCGGGCGTACGCGGATCCGGTGGCCGACGCCCAGGCGTGTGCGGCCCGTTCGATGCGTCCGCCGAATCCTCCGTGGTGGCAGTGGCGGGGGATCCCGCCCGCCTGCCGCTCGCGTTCCAGGATCTCCACCCGGCCCGCTCCCGCCGCGGCGAGCTCGGCTCCGGCCGCGAGGCCGGCGGGGCCTGCGCCGATGATCAGGACGTCGATGTCGCGTGGGTCTCCGGTCATGGCCGCGCCTCCTCGAACAGGGCGCGGACGGCGGCGCCGCAGTAGAAGCCCTGGCACCGGCCGCCACGGGCGCGGGTGCGGCGCCGCAGGCCGTCCAGGGAGTGCGGCGGGACGGTGGAGGACAGGGCGTCCCGGATCTCTCCGAGGGTGACCTGCTCGCAGTGGCAGACGAGGGTGCCGTACGCCGGGTCCCGGGCGATCAGGGCGGCGTCGCGGTAGGGGCGGGGGTGCGCCTCGCCGAGGCCGGGCATGGTGAGCGGCGGGAGCGGGCGGGGCTCGGTGAGGTCCAGGCCGGTGGCGGCCAGCAGGCCCGTGACGTGGCGGCCGATCGCCATGGACGCGGTGAGTCCGGTGGAGCGGATGCCGCCCACGGCGACGTAGCGCAGCTGGGGGTACTCCTGGATGCGGTAGTCCTCCTGCCCGGTGGCGGCGCGCAGGCCGGCGTAGACGGCTGTGACCTCCTCGTCGAGGAGCGCGGGCACGATGCGGTGGCCCTTCTCGCGCAGGAGGTCCAAGCCGTCGGCGGTGGACCCGGTGGCGGTCTTGTCGTCGAGTTCCTCGGCGGTGGGGCCGAGGAGGACGTTGCCGAAGACGGTCGGGGCGACCAGGACGCCCTTGCCCGCCGGGCCGGGGACCGGCAGGAGGATGTGCCCGACGAGTTCGCGGGCGAGCTTGTCGAAGACGATGAGCTGGCCTCGCCGAGGGGTGACGGTGAAGACGTCGTTGCCGAGGAGCCGGTCGATCTCGTCGGCGTACAGGCCGGCGGCGTTGACCAGGTGGCGGGTGCGCAGCGGGCCGCGCGAGGTGGTGAGCGTGTGGCCTCCGGCGTCGCTCACGACGTCCTGTACCCGGCAGTTCAAGTGCAGATGGACGCCTGCCCGTACGGCCTGGGTGGCGAAGGCGAGCGGGGTGGTCCACGGGCAGATGACGCTCTCGTCGGGGACTTCGAGGGCGCCGAGCGCCCCGGGGCCCAGATGCGGTTCGGCGGCCCGCAGCTCGTCGGCGCCGATGATGCGGGACGCGTGGTAGCCGTTGCGTTCGGCCTTGGCCCGCAGGCCGGGCAGTGCGGCGAGCTGGTCCTCGTCCCAGGCGACCAGAAGGGCACCGACCCGCTCGACCGGGATGCCGGTCTCAGCGGCGTAGTCGGCGAGGAGGTCCCGTCCCTCGCGTACGAGGCGGGCCTCGAGCGAGCCGGGGACGGCGTCGAAACCGGTGTGCAGGATCGCGGTGTTGGCCTTGGACGTGCCGTTGCCGATGTCGTCGGCGGCGTCGACGAGGGCGGTGCGCAGGCGGTAGCGGGCGAGTTCGCGGGCGATGGCCGTGCCCACGACTCCCGCGCCGATGACGGTCACGTCGTACGCGTCCTCCGCGTCCTGCCCCGTGGGCAGCGGGCCGGTGGTGGTGAGGGTGACGGTCATGCGCGCTCCAGGAGGCTGTCCACCGCGGAACGGAAGCCGGCGAGGCGCTCCGACGCCTCTTCGGGGCGGATACGTGGTTCGTACACGGCGGAGGGCCGCCACTCCGGAGTGGCGCTGCCCGGCGCCAGCCGCGGGTCGAGCCCGAGCCGGGCCACGACGCCGGCGCCGAGCGCGGTCACGTCGGGCAGCGCCGACACCTCGACCGGCCGCTGCAGCAGGTCCGCCTGGGTCTGCATGAGGAGGGAGGAGCGGGTCAGGCCGCCGTCGACCCGCAGCGCGGTCAGCGGGGCCTCCAGGTCGGCGGCGACGGCGTCCGCCAGGGCGACGACCTGTGCGGCGATGCCCTCGCAGAGGGCACGGACCAGGTGGCCCGCGGTGGTGTCGAGGCCGAGACCGGTGACGGAGCCGCGCAGGTCGCTGCGCCACCAGGGCGCGGCGAGGCCCGCGAGGGCGGGGACGAAGGTGACTCCCCCGGTGCTGTCGACCGAGGCGCCCACCGGGTCTAGGTCCGCGGCTCCTGAGATCACCCCGAGGTCGGTGAGCCACCGTACGGCCGAGGCCGCCGTGTAGACCTGTCCGTCGAGGCAGTAGTCCGTCCGCCCGCCGAGGCGCCAGGCGACACAGCTGACCAGGCCGGTGGAGCCGGTGCTGGGCCGGCGGCCGGTCTGGGCGAGGAGGAACGCCCCGGTGCCGTAGGTGCATTTGGCCTGGCCGGGTTCGAGTGCGTTCTGCGCCAGCAGTGCGGCCTGCTGGTCGACGAGAAGGCCCGTGAGGGGGACTTCCCCGCCGAACGCGGTGGTGGTGCCGACCGGTCCGGCGCAGTCGACGACCGTGGGCAGCCGTTCGTCGGACAGTCCGAAGATCTTCAGGGCGTCGGGGGACCAGCCGACGTCGTGAAGGCCGAGCAGCTGGGTGCGTCCCGCGGTGGCCGCGTCGGTGACGAAGGCTCCGGTGAGCTGGTGGACCAGCCAGGAGTCGCTGGTCGTGACGACACCCTCCCGGGTCAGCTCACGGCGGATCCACGCCATCTTGGGCGCGGCGAAGTACGGATCGAGCGGCAGCCCGGTGAGGCGCTTCAGCTCGTCACCGTGTGCGGCGAGGGCGCCGCAGATCCCCTCCGCACGCCGGTCCTGCCAGACGACGGCCTCGGTGAGCGGCCGGCCGGTCGCGGGGTCCCAGGCCAGCACCGTCTCGCCCTGGTTGGCCAGTCCGACGGCCGCCACGGGTTCGGCGGCGTCCGCGACCGCCTGCCGGCCGGCGTCGAGAACCGACCCGATCAGCTGGGCGGGGTCGGCCTCCACGAGGCCTCCGGCGCCGTACCGCGGGCGTACGGGTGCGGAACCGGAACCGATCACACCGCGCTCGGGACAGATCACCAGCGCCTTGGTCCCGGACGTCCCCTGGTCGATGGCGAGCACCGGCTTCGTCAACGCACGCTCCAGCCGTGCCGGCCGCCCGGATCCGGGCGGAATCGTGATCATCTGATCCCTGCGCCCACAGTCGTGCAGACCACGCCCTGCGTCAACCCCCTCCGGACCATCCTGCCCGGGGCCGCCAGAAGACATCAACGTCCTGCCGGAGTCAGCTACTTGAGTAAGATCCGCACAGTCGTGGGAAGACATGCGCGCGGCGCTCTACACTCACGGCCGAGTGAACAACCGGACGATGACCACCGGTAGTTCATGACCGAAGCGCCCAACCCCCCACGTTTCTTGAGGATTCATGACGAGAAGAATCTGTGCCGCGCCGCTGTGCCCGGCTCACCGCCCCGCCCTCACCACGCGTTCAGGGGCGGGGCGCCTGCATGGCTACCGGTGACTTCCGGCCGGTCTACCACCCCGCGGGGCACGATCACGCCTTGCGTGCGGCCTTGCAGGACCTGCGCACCGGCCGTTGGCTCGCCATGCGGAATCTGCTGGAGAGCACACCGGACTGGACGTTGTGGACCCAGCGGACCCAGGTCCTCGCGGCCGTGGCGGCGGGATCCGACACGGTGCACGCCTGGCTGGCCGAGGAGCCCCGGAGCGTGGCGGCGGCGGTGATGCACGCCCGGGTGACGGTGGAACGCGCCGTCCGCGCCCACCGGGAGAGACACCGAAGAGCCCAGGAACTGTGGCAGGAGGCGTGGGAGGGGTGCCGCTCCGCCGCGCACGCCTCGCCCGCGGATCCTGTGCCGTGGGTCTGTCTCCTCGCCCTGTCCCAGCTCGACGAGGGGCAGCGCCTGGAGGAGCACCGCCTGCTGCCGCCGGGCCCGATGCTGTTCCCGGGGCCGTGGGGTCTGCTGGCGGAGGCGGACAAGCGCGATCCGTTCAATCGTGAGGCCTACCACCGGATGCTGCAGTTCGTCTACGCGCGACAGCCGGGCGGCACGCTCTCCGAGGCGGTCAACTTCGTCCAGTGGGCCGCCTCCTCCGCCCCGGAGGGCTCCGCGCTCCATGTGCTGCCGCTGTACGTCCGGGTGGAGCGCTACCGGCGCGACCACGGCAACGAGCGGGCGCTCGACCTGCACTGGGTCACCGAGGACGGCGAGCGGGACGCCCGGCGCGCCCTGCGCATCTGGTTCGACGCGGCCGACCCGGCCGCCCGGTCCCTGCTCGACCTCAATCACCTGGCGCACGCGCTGTGGGGCTCGCTCCGGTTCGCCGACGCCGCCCCGGTGTTCCGGGCGATGGGCCCGTACTACACGTCCGTCCCCTGGGCCCACCGCACCCGTGCACCGCAGGATCCGGCCGGTGCCGAGGATGTCTTCCTCCGGGCCCGCAGCCGCTGTCTGGCAGCCGGGCCCGAGCCCGGGAGGGAGCCGCACGGCTGACGGCCGGTGCTCCTCCGATGAGAGACAGCGCGCCTGGTGGCCGCTGCTCCGCCGCACGACTTTCCCGTCCCCCTTCCCCCCACCTGGAGGTCGTCTCCATGTCCATATCCGCCTCGACCCCGTCGAGCACGGAGCCCACGCCGCACCAGGACGAGGAGCAGCGGCTGCGCGAGCTCGGCTATCAGCCGGTGCTGGCTCGTCGCATGGGCGGCTTCGGCAATTTCGCGATCAGCTTCTCTGTCATCTCGATCCTCTCCGGCTGCATGACGCTGTACGGCTTCGGCATGTCGACCGGCGGCCCGTCGGTGATGCTCTGGGGCTGGGCCGGCGTCGGCCTGTTCGTGCTCTGCGTGGGCATGGCCCTGGCCGAGGTCACCAGCGCGTACCCCACGTCCGGGGCCCTCTATTACATGGCCGACCGGCTCGGTGGCCGTAAGTGGGGCTGGTACACGGGGTGGCTGAACCTGCTCGGTCTGCTGGGCGCGATCGCCGGCATCGACTACGGGGCGGCGCTGTTCACGGGCGCTCTGCTCAACCTGCAGTGGGGGTTCGATCCCACCCCCGGCTCCACGATGGTGATCTTCCTCTGCATCCTGCTGCTGCACGCCGTGCTGAACCTCTTCGGGGTGCGCCTGGTCAGTATCCTCAACTCGATCAGCGTCTGGTGGCACCTGGCCGGTGTCGCGGTGATCGTGACGGTGCTGGCGATCGTGCCCGCGAACCACCAGTCGCCGTCCTTCGTCTTCACCGAGTTCGTCAACGACACGGGCTGGGAGAACCCCATCTATGTGGCGGCGATCGGTCTGCTCCTGGCGCAGTACACCTTCTGCGGTTACGACGCCTCGGCCCACCTGTCCGAGGAGACCTCGAACGCTTCGGTGACGGCGGCCAAGGGCATCGTCCGCGCGATCTGGGTCTCGTGGATCGCCGGCTTCGTCCTCCTGGCAGGACTGACCTTCGCCATCCAGGACTACGCGGGCACCCAGAACAGTGCCACCGGGGTGCCGCCCGCGCAGATCCTCATCGACTCGCTGGGGACTGCGGGCGCCACGGCCATGCTGCTGATCGTCATCGCGGCCCAGCTGTTCTGCGGCAACGCGGAGGTGGCGGCGGCGAGCCGGATGGTCTTCGCCTTCAGCCGGGACAACGCGCTGCCGGGCTCGGCGCTGTGGCGCAAGGTGAGCGCGCGTACGCAGACCCCGGTGCCCGCCGTGTGGCTCTCCGTGGGTTTCGCCGCGCTGCTGGCGGTGCCGTCGCTGTACTCCGCGACCGCGTACGGCGCGGTCACTGCGATCAACGTCATCGGGATCACGCCCGCGTACGCCATTCCGATCTACCTGAAGCTGCGCGCCGGGGACCGCTTCCAGCGCGGCCCCTGGCACCTCGGCCGCTGGTCGAAGCCGATCGGCTGGATCGCCGTGGTGTGGGTCGCCGTGGTGACGGTGCTCTTCCTGCTGCCGCAGTCCTCGCCGGTGACGATCGACTCGATGAACTACGCGTCGATCGCCCTGGTCGCGGTGCTGGCCCTGGCCACGGTGTGGTGGTTCGTCGCGCGCCGTTCGTACAGCACGCCGGCCGCGTACGGGAACGCCCGTGAGCAGGCGGAGATCGCCGAGGGCATCATCTGACACCCGCTCCCCCGGGCGGTCTTCAGCGCAGCAGCAGCTGGAGGCCGCCCAGGACGGTGGCCCCGATGACGATGCGGTCGAAGAGCTTCTGGTTGATCCGGCCGACGCAGGCGCGGCCGAGGTAGGCACCGGGTACGACGAACAGCACCAGGGCCGCGTCCAGCATCAGCGACTGCGCGTCGATCAGGCCGAGTCCCACGCTGAAGGGCACCTTGGACGTGTTGACGATCAGGAAGAACCACGCCGACGTGCCCAGGAAGCCGAGCTTCCGGAACCCCGCGGAAAGCAGATACATCGACATCACGGGGCCGCCCGCGTTGGCGACCATGGTCGTGAAGCCGCCCAGCACCCCGTAGGTCCGGGCCTTGAGGCGCCCGCCGCGCGAGGGTTCGTCCGTGTCCTCCCCCTCCGCGGCGGGAGCCTCGGGGCGGGCGCGTCGCCGCCAGAGGGTGACGCCCGCCATGAAGAGCAGGATCGCGCCGATCGAGCGGGCCACGGCCTCGTCGTCGGCCCACAGCATGAATACCGTGCCCGCCACCACACCCGCGGCGACGGCGGGGAAGAGCCGCAGCAGCGTGGGCCAGTGGGCGTGCCGGCGGTAGACCAGCACGGCGAGGATGTCGCCGGCGATCAGGATCGGGAGCAGCACTCCGGTCGATTCGCGGGCCGGCAGTACGGCCGCGAAGACCGCGAGGCTGATCGTGTTGGCGCCGCTGACGGCCGTCTTGGAGAAGCCGACGAGCAGGGAGGCCGCCGCGAGCGCGGCCAGTGGCCACAGGGTGATGGTGTCCATTCCGGATCAGATGGTAGACGCATCTTCCTCTCGGCTGATCATCGTTGCCTCCTGTGAGCGCCCCGAGCGGTGGTCCCTCGCTATGCTGCGATCACTCAGAGAAACGTTCAAACGAACATCGCACAGCGGTAGGCAAGGGGGCCAGCATGCGGGAGCCGGTTGAGCTGAGGCGCAAGCGCATTCTCGCGGTGGTGCACGCACGCGGTGCCGTCAAGGTGAGTTCGCTCGCCGAGGAGCTGGACGTCTCGGCGGTCACGCTCCGGCGGGACGTGGAGGAGCTGGCCAGGACGGGGATGCTGCGGCGCGGGCACGGGGTGGTCCGGCCGTTGGGGGACGACGGCCCGGCCACGGCCGTGCCGGCCGCCCGTGGCGGGGAGCCGGCCGGGGAAGGCGCCGCGATCGCGCTGGTCGTCCCGGAGCGGCATTCGTACCTCTACGAGACCCTGCACGGCGCCAGGACGGCCCTGGAGGAGGCCGGGTCGCGGATCACCCTGCACATCGCCCCGCAGGCGGCCGGCGCGGAACGGCCGCAGGTGGAACGGGCGCTGGCAGGCGGAGCGCGCGGCCTGCTGATCGCCCCCCGGTGGCGGAGCGCCGCGGGCGAGGAGGCGGACTACGGCTGGCTCGCCGAGATGGAGGTGCCGACGGTCCTGATGGAGCGGCGTCCCCGGCCCGGCAGCGCGCTGCACGCCCTGGACTCGGTGTGCTCCGACCACTGGTACGGCATCCACCTCGCCGTGGACCACCTGATCTCGCTCGGCCACCGCCGGCTCGTCCTCGCCGCGAGGAACGACAGCCCGACGGCGCGCTCGATACGGGCGGCGTTCACCGACATAGCCGCCTCCCGGCCCGAGGTGGAGGACTGGTCGGTGGTGCTCAGCTCCCCGAACGCGGGCCCCGGGGAGCCCGGCACACGGGAAGCGGTCCCGGATCTCACGGCGCTGCTGAGGGAGCGCGGTGTGACCGGCGCCGTCCTGCACGGTGACGAGGACGCCCTGATGCTGGTGCAGCGGCTGGCGGAGCACGGGATACGGGTGCCGCGGGACGTCTCGGTGGTGGCGTACGACGACGTCGTCGCGGCGCTGGGCAGCACCGCCCTCACCGCGGTCGCTCCACCGAGGGCGGAGATCGGGCGGGCGGCGGCGGAGCTGCTCCTGCACCGGCTGGCGCAGCCGGCCGGCGCGCCCGGTCCGGTGCGCAGGGTGGAGCTGCTTCCCCGCCTCGAAGTGCGCGGTTCGACGCGGGATTTGCCCCGCGCCGATAACTGATCGTTTGAACACTTCAATCTTCTTTTGATCGATCTATTGACCGCTACCGATCAGCCGATCAGTATTCCCGTGTCTCGAATCAGGAGCCGCGGGAGGCGCACATGCCTGGTCGACAGAGCCGTCGATCCGTGCTCGCCACGATCGCCGCACTGCCTCTGACGGGCGCTCTCAGCGCCTGCGGAGGTGGTGGCGGAGACACACGATCGGGCGGTACGAGCAGTACCGGCAGGAACGTAAGCAGCAGGACCGGCAGGAAGACGCGGATCACCTTCTGGTCCGCCCTGCGGGGCAGTCAGGAGGTCGTGGACGCGTTCAACCGCAATCACGACACCATCGAGGTCGACTACCAGCAGGTCCCCTCCGGGACCCAGGGCGGCTACGCCAAACTCAGCAGCGCCGCACGGGCCGGCAACGCCCCGGACGTCGCCACCATCGAATACATGCAGGTCCCGGGCTTCGCCATCGACGGGGTCTGCCGCGACATCACGGACCTGGTCGGTGAGGGGCTGCGGTCGAAACTGCTGCCGCAGGCCCTGGGACTGACGACCTTCGAGAAGCGGGTGTTCAGCGTCCCGCTCGACATAGAACCGCTGGTGCTGCACTACCGCACCGACCTCTTCGAGCGGTACGGGCTGAGCGTCCCGCGCACCTGGGAGGACTTCGAGGAAGCGGCGAGGACCGTACGGAGCAAGGGCGGAGACCGCCGTATGGCGCTCTTCCCGACGGACGGTGACACGCACCTCGCCGCGTTCGCGTGGCAGGCGGGTGCCCAGTGGTTCGACACGGCGGGCGGCGCCTGGAACGTCTCGCTCGCCGACGCGCCCACCCGGCGGGTGGCCGCCTTCTGGCAGCGGCTGACCGACCAGGACCTGGTCTTCATGAACGCGGTGGAGAGCCGTCAGAGCGACGTCCAGATCGGCGACGGCCTGGTGCTCAGCCGGCTCAGCGGCGCGTGGGACGCCGGTGCCCAGATGAAGGCCCGGCCGAAGCAGACGGGGAAGTGGGCACTCGCGCCGAGCCCTCAGTGGGACCCGGCCGATCCCGGTGTCGGGACCCATGGCGGTTCGACCTTCGCGATCACCAAGGACAGCGCTCACCCGGAGGCCGCCATGGAGTTCATCGAGTGGCAGGTCTCGCACCCGGACGCTCTGCGGGCCCGGCTCTCCAGCGGTGCGAGCAGTCAGTACCCCGCCGCGCCGGGCCTCGTCGACGTGGGCCGCAAGGCCTTCGAAGCGGCCTACTACGGCGGGCAGGACATCTACACCCTCTTCGAGCAGGAGGCGCGGAAGATCCGCCCGGGCTGGATCTGGGGCCCCCGCATGACGGCCACCGGAAGACTCATGAAGGACGGACTGGCGCGGGCGAGCGGCGGCCAGGGTTCCATCATCGGAGCGGTCCGGGCGGCGGAGGAAGGCACCATGCCGGACCTCAGGGCGCTCGGGCTCTCCACCACCCGGCGCTCGACCTGACAGGCGATCAGCATTTCGTTCCCAGCAGCAGAGAGGCAGGTGACACCATGACCAGCGCCACCCCTGTGTCCGTACCGGCGGCCCCCGCCCGGCCGTCCCCACAGAGCCCGGCCGCCGCCGCGCCGGCGCCCGGTTCCCGCAGGTCCGCCCGGCGTCGTGAACTCGGCGCCTGCGGCGCCCTGATGACCCCGTTCTTCGTCCTTCTGGTGACCGTCTTCCTGATCCCGGTCGCCACAGCCGTCCATCTGAGCTTCTTCAGCGACGACCAGCCCGGGCTCGGCTTCGGCCCGGAGCGGACGGTCTTCGCCGGGCTCCGCAACTACGTCGCCGTACTGGCGGACCCGACGTTCCTCAGCGGTCTCGGCGTCGTCGCCCTGTACTGCGTGGTCTACATCCCGCTGATGGTGATCGGCGCCCTCGCGCTGGCCCTGCTGCTGGACTCCGGGGTGGTCCGCCTGCGGGGCACCGTCCAGCTCGCCCTGTTCCTGCCGCACGCCGTTCCGGGCATCATCGCGGCTCTGATCTGGCTGTATCTGTACACCCCCGGCATCAGTCCGGTCATCGACCTGCTCGGCAACGCCGACATCACGGTGGACTTCCTCGGGGTGCACATGGTGCTCCCGTCCATCGTGAACATCGCGCTGTGGAGCAACCTCGGCTACAACATGGTCGTGTTCTACGCCGCCCTGCAGGCGGTCCCCCGCGAGGTCATCGAGGCGTCGGTCGTCGACGGCGCGGGCCCGGTCCGCACGGCACTCCAGGTGAAGGCCCCGCTGGTGCGGTCGTCGATCGTCATGGTCGCGATGTTCACACTCATCTTCGCGCTCCAGCTCTTCACCGAGCCGATGCTGCTCAGCCAGTCGACCCCGATGATCAACTCGCGCTTCTCGCCCAGCATGTACATCTACGACGCGGCCTTCACCCGCAACAACTACGGTCTCGCGGCGGCCGCCTCGGTCATCCTGCTCCTGTGCACGATCGCCCTCTCCTACGGCGTGACCCGCTGGACCAACCGCGCCAACTCCGCCGATGGGGGCTCCCGATGAGCGCGTCGACCGTGTCCCGCACCGCCTCACCCCTGCGGCCCCGGCTTCTCGGGCGCTCCGTCGTGAACCTGGTGGTCTTCGTCTCGGTCCTCTACACCCTGCTGCCGGTGCTGTGGCTGGTGCTCGCCTCCACCAAGGACAGGGACGCCCTGTTCAGCAGCGACATCCTGTCGACGAGCGGCTTCTCCTTCGTGCAGAACATGAAGGACCTCTTCGCCATGGACGGCGGGCTGTACGGCCGCTGGTACGGCAACAGCCTGCTGTACGCGGTGCTCGGCGCGGCCCTCGGCGCGCTGATCAGCGTCGCCTGCGGGTACGCCTTCGACAAGTACCGCTTCGCTCACAAGGAGAAGCTGTTCGGCCTGGTGCTGGCCGCCGTCATGGTGCCGCAGACCGTGCTCGCCCTGCCGCTCTATCTGATGGCCTCCGGCGCCGGTCTCGTCAACACCTTCTGGGCCGTGTTCATCCCCGTCCTGTTCAATCCGTTCGGTGTCTACCTAGGCCGCATCTTCAGCCAGGGGTACGTGCCCGACGAGGTGCTCGAGGCCGCGCGGATGGACGGCGCGGGCGAGCTGGCCGCCTACTTCCGGGTGGCGCTCCGCATGCTGGGGCCGGGGCTGGTCACCGTGTTCCTCTTCCAGCTCACCGCCATCTGGAACAACTTCTTCCTGCCCATGGTGATGCTCTCCGACCAGGACCTGTATCCGGTCAGTCTCGGCCTGTACTCCTGGAACAGCGCCGCGTCCGTGTCACCCGAGTACTACCCCGTCGTCGTCATGGGCTCGCTGCTCGCGGTGCTGCCCCTGATCCTCGCCTTCGCCCTGCTCCAGCGATTCTGGCGGTCCGGACTGACGGCGGGTGCCGTCAAATAACCGTGCCGCCCCGCCCGGACCACCGCACAGGAGAACCATGCCCAGCACTCCCCCCGCCCCCCGCCGGCCGCGCGCCGCGCTCGCCATGGGAGCGGAAGCCGCAGCCGCGGTGCTCTCCCCCGACGCCCTGGCGACGCTGGCCGAGGTGTGTGATCTCGCGCCTCTGCCGGCGATCGACGACTTCACGACCGAGGAGGCCAGGGCCGTACTCGCGGACACGGAGGTCCTGATCACCGGCTGGGGGTGCCCGCCGGTCCACGCGGGTGTCCTGGCCGCCGCTCCCGCGCTGCGGGCCGTCGTGCACACGGCTGGCTCGGTACGCGGTCATGTCACCGACGCCTGCTGGGACAGGGGCATCGAGGTGTCGTCGGCCGCGGCGGCCAACGCGCTCCCGGTCGCCGAGTACACCGTCGCGATGATCCTGCTGTCCGGCAAGCGGGTCATCGAGCGGGCCGGGGAGTACCGGGCCACCCGTACGCGCGACAACTGGCTCGCGATGCCGCCCGGTGTCGGCAACTACCGGCGCACGGTGGGCATCCTGTCCGCCTCCCTGATCGGCCGGCGGGTGATCGAACTGCTCCGGCCGTACGACCTCCAGGTGCTGCTCCACGATCCCTACGTCACGGACGAGGAGGCCGCCGGGCTCGGTGTCCGCCCCGTCTCCCTGGCCGGACTCTTCGTGGAGAGCGACGTGGTCAGCGTCCACACCCCGCTGCTGCCCGCGACCACGGGGCTGGTCAGCCGCGGGCTGCTCGCCTCGATGCGGCCCGACGCCGTGCTGATCAACACGTCCCGCGGCGCGGTCGTCGACCAGGACGCCCTCGCCGGCGTACTGCGTGCCGGCCGGATCCGGGCGGTGCTCGACGTCACCGACCCGGACCCGCTGCCGGCCGGCCATCCGCTGTGGGACTGCGACAACGCGCTCATCACCCCCCATCTCGCGGGTTCCCAGGGCAACGAGCTGCGGCGGCTGGCCGATCTGGCCGTCGGCGAGGTCGCCCGGTGGGCCGCGGGCGACGGCTTCATCCATCCCGTACGACGCGAAAGGCTGGCGTTTCTCGCATGACCACCACCCCCTTTCAGCTCCCCTCCGAGGACCGCGCGCTGAGCCCGCACACCGGTTACACCCGGGGCCACTGGGAGGCCGTGGCGGACGGGCTGCTGGCGGCCGCCTGGAAGTGGGCCACCCCCGGCCGGGCCCTCCTCGACCTGCCGGGCCGGCCCTCCCGCTCCGGGGTCCGGTCCGACGGCCTGGAGGGCTATGCCCGTACGTTCCTCACCGCCGCGTTCCGGGTCGCCGGCGCGGAGGGCAAGGACCCGCACAACTGGCTGGAGCGGTACGCCGACGGGCTCACCGCCGGTACGCGCTCGGCCGGGCGGGACGACGCCGAGTCCTGGCCGCTGATCCTGGACCACACCGTCTTCGGCCAGCCGATGGTGGAGTCGGCCTCGGTGGCGATCGGGCTGCGGCTCACCCGGCCGTGGCTGTGGGACCGGCTGGACGCCACCACGCAGGACCGTGCGGAGGAGTGGCTGCGGGGCGCGCTGCGGCACACGCCCGCACCCAACAACTGGTATCTCTTCCCCTTCTCCGTCGCCGGGTTCCTGGAGTCGGTGGGGCGGGGCGACGCGGAGACGACCCGTGCCCGGCAGCGGGCGCTCGACCTGCTGGAGGTCTGGTACAGCGGCGAGGGCTGGTACGCCGACGGGGACGGGCGCGCCTTCGACCACTACAACGGCTGGGCGCTGCACCTGTATCCGGTGCTGGACGCGTATCTGTCGGGCGACGCGGAGCTGTCCGCGCACTACGGGGCACGGCTGAGCGAACATCTGGAGAGCTTCTCCCTGATGTTCGGCGCGGACGGCTCCCCGATGCACTTCGGGCGTTCCCTCACCTACCGTTTCGCGGCGGGGGCGGCGGTCGCGATGGGCGCCGTGTCCGGGCACACCCCGCTGGCGCCGGGTGTCTCGCGCCGGCTGGTCAGCGGATCGCTGCGATACTTTTTGGAGCGCGGGTCGGCCGGGGACGACGGTCTGCTGAGCCTGGGCTGGCACGGTCCGCACGACGCGACGCTCCAGGTGTACTCCGGTCCGTCGTCGCCGTACTGGGCGTCGAAGGCGTTCGTCGCCCTGCTCGCCCCGCCGGAGCACCCGCTGTGGACGGCGGACGAGGAGCCCGCCCCGAGCGAGGGTCCGGACCGGGTGCTGGCGCTGCCGTCGCCGGGACTGCTGGTGCAGTCGACACAGGCGGACGGCGTGGTGCGGCTGCACAACCACGGCAGTGACCATGTCCGGCCGCACGAGGGCGAGACGGCTGATGTGGCGGACCCGCTCTACGCGCGCCTCGCGTACTCGACGGCCACCGGCCCGACGGCGCCCGCGAACACCGCGGACAACCATCTGTCGGTACGGTTCGGTGGGGCCCGCAGCAGCCGGGTCCGCATCCATCCGCTGGGCGCGGGGCACGGCGACGGCTGGGGCTGGGCCGCGTCCTGGCACCGTCCCGTCTTCCCCGAGGGCCCGCCGACGGTGCCGGGGCTGCGGGTGGAGAGCGTCACGGTCGTCCGGGGCAGGTACGAACTGCGGGTGCACCGGGTCCTGGGCGCGCCCGCCGGCGCCCGGGCCGAACTGACGGGCTGGGCGACGGATCCCCAGGGCCCGGTGCGTTCCGAGTTGCACGGTCTGTACGGCTGGCCGGAGCAGGAAGACGTACGGGCTCCGCAGGGCACGGCGTTCACGCGGTGGGCCGTGCTGCCCCGGCTGGGTGCCGAGGTGGAGGGAACCGAGGTCTTGGTGGCGCTGGCCTCGCTCACCGGAGAGGCGGATCCCGGGCCCCTCGGCGCGGCGGTGACCGGGGTGGACGTGGACGGGGAGACGGTCGCGGTGCGGTGGGCCGAGGACGGTGCGACGACCCGTATCGGCTTCGCGCCGCTGGAGGTCACCCACGTTCCCTGAGGCGCTCGGCAAACGGAGAGTTTCACCTGCCTGAACGGAATGCTGCGGAATCGGGAATGCAAGGGGACCGTTTCCGGAACTCCACAGAATCCCCCGAAATCATTTTCGAACATCACGTCGCACCGTTACGCTGATCCCGCTCCGCCGGGTGGTGGAGCGACTGTCGAAACGCCCGGGGAGGGGCGTGGACAGCAGTTTCGGGGTGGGGAAATAAAGGGGGTCGTTCCGTCATGCCGCGAATACGGCTGACGGCGCGTGTCTGGGGCCGTGCCGTTCACTCGGCGAATCCGTCGATAAAGCGACCGGAAACCATGGCGATCCCTTTGTCCCGCAGGCCCGGAATTCTTTGACGACAAGTGAGGAATACCTGTGCGACGCATCACGTCCGTTTTTCTTTCCCTGAGCGCCCTTGTCGCGGCGTCCGCGCTGGCCGTACCCGTGGCCGGGGCCGCGCCCTCGGCGGACAGGCCGGCCGCCGTGCCCAGCGGCTGGGAGACGGTGGACGGGGCCGAGCTGGCCCGTACCGCCCAGGGGGCAGACGCCCGGAAGGCGCCTTCCGCCGCCGGTGAGGGCGTCTCCGCCGCGGCCGGGGTCACCGAACTCGTAGCCCTGCAGTCGGGCCGCAACGCACAGTTCGTCGCCACCGAGGTGAATTACGCCGCTCCGAACACCGGTGCGCTGCGGGCCCGTTCCCTGGATGTCGGCGGGTCGTGGGAGGGATTCGCCTTCGAGTGGGACGACACCTCGGAGACGTTCGCCATGAAGTCCCTGGCGAACAACCGCTATGTGGCGGTCGAGAAGAACTACACCGGCAGCGCGAAGAACATGCTGCGCGCCCGTTCCACCAGCGTGGGCGGCTGGGAGCGGTTCGTCCTGTTCTACAACGAGGACCTGGACCGCTTCGCGTTCCAGTCCACGCTGAACGGACTGTTCGTCACCATGGAGAACAGCTACACCGGTTCGCTCCAGTACGTGCTGCGCGCCCGCTCGGCCGACATCACGGGAGCCTGGGAGGAGTTCGTCATCTACGACCTCGAGGCCTGACGAAGCCGGTACCCGGGTGCGCGCGCCGACGGCGGGCACCCGGGTCCTCAGGCGTCGGTGCGGATCACCACCGCGAGGGTGCGGGGGCCGTGGACGCCTTCCACACGCTCCAGTTCGATGTCGGACGTGGCCGAGGGGCCGCTGATCAGTGTCGTCGGCCTCCGGGGTACCAGCCGGGCCACCGCCTCGGGGACGCCCGCGACGACGGAGGACAGGTCGACCACGCAGACGTGGAGGTCGGGGACGAGGGACAGCGCGCGCCGGCCCTGGTCGGACGATCCGTCGAGAAAGATCGTGCCGGTCTCCGCGCAGCTGACGGCGGAGGCCGTCACCACCCCGTCCAGTGCGTCGAGGCTCGGGGCGGGGATGTCCGCCGAGTCCCGCTGGATCTCACCGTCGTAGGCGGTGAGCCACTGCTCGTCCAAGCCGTCCGGAACGCCGATCCGGCGGGCACCGCGCTCGCGCAGGATCTCGCCGATGACCTCGGCCGTACGGTCGGCGGTGCAGGGGTGGACCTGCGCCTTGTAGTCGACGAGCCGGTCGGTCAGCAGTTCCAGACGTTCGTCGTCGGGAAGGGTGCGGCCGGTGCGGTACCCCCGAGGGATCTCGACGCCGGGGGCGGGGGCGATGGCCAGGGCATCCCTGATCCGGCCGAGCACCGTGTCGCGCGCGGTGGTCGTCACTGTTCCTCCTGGTGGTCGTCGGCGCGCCGGGCGGCGCCCTCCGCCGAGGCGTCCCGCATGGTGGCCGCGCCTTCGACGGAGGCGAGCCAGGAGCGGAAGGACTGCTTGGGCGGTGCCGCGGTGTCGCGGCTGTCGCTCCAGCCGTCGAACGGTGCGGGCAGGTGGGAGATGGTGCGGTCGCGTCCGCCCACGCCGACGGAGCGGCTGAGGGAGGCGGCCTTCTGCGCGGCCGTGTAGAGCTTCGGTGACTTCATCACGGTGGCGGCGGCCTTCATCGCCAGCTTCTCCGCCGTGGTGCCGGACTGTTCGGTGTTCTGGTGGCGCAGTTCGACCAGCAGCGAAGGGATGTCGATCTTGACCGGACAGGCGTCGAAACACGCACCGCAGAGGCTGGAGGCGTAGGGCAGCGAGCTGTTGGGGTCGTCCTTGGCGGCGTGCATCCCGGCGAGCTGCGGGGTGAGGACCGCGCCGATGGGGCCGGGGTACGTCGATCCGTACGCGTGTCCGCCGGCCCGTTCGTACACCGGGCAGACGTTGAGACAGGCCGAGCAGCGGATGCAGTTGAGGGCTTCGCGGCCCACCTTGTCGGCGAGCGCGGCCGTACGCCCGTTGTCGAGGAGGACGAGGTGGAACTCCTGCGGGCCGTCCCCGGGGGTCACCCCGGTCCACATCGACGTGTAGGGGTTCATCCGCTCGCCGGTGGAGGATCGCGGCAGCAGCTGGAGGAAGACCTCCAGGTCCTGGAAGCGCGGCAGGACCTTCTCGATGCCCATCACGGTGATCAGGGTGTCGGGCAGGGTCAGGCACATCCGGCCGTTCCCCTCGGACTCGACGACGGAGAGGGTCCCGGACTCGGCGATGCCGAAGTTCGCACCGGAGACGGCCACCTTGGTGGTCATGAACTTCTCGCGCAGATAGGCGCGGGCGGCGGCGGCCAGATGCGCGGGCACGTTGTCGAGCGCGGGGTCGACGCCGGGGATCTCCTTGAGGAAGATCTCCCGGATCTCGTCCCGGTTGCGGTGGATCGCGGGGACCAGGATGTGCGAGGGCTTGTCGTGGGCGAGCTGCACGATGAGCTCTGCGAGGTCGGTCTCGTAGGGCGTGATGCCTTGGGCCTCGAGGTGTTCGTTGAGGCCGATCTCCTGCGTGGCCATCGACTTGACCTTGATGACGTCACTGCTGCCGGTGTCCTTGATCAGCCGGGTGACGATCTCGTTGGCCTCGACGCCGTCACGCGCCCAGTGGACGGTGCCACCGTGCTCGGTGACCTTCCGCTCCAGCTCCTCGAGCAGTTCGGGCAGCCGGTTCATGGTGTCGGTCTTGATGGCCGATCCGGCGTCACGCAGCTCCTCCCAGTCCGGGAGTTCGCCGGTGACGCCGATGCGTTTGGCGCGGATGGTGTGGGTGGCCCGGCCGAGGTTGCGGCGCAGCTGCTCGTTGCGCAGTTCGTCGTGGGCGGCCTTGGGGAACTTGCGCTCCCCCCGCAGGTTCCCGGTCCCGTACGGGGAACGGGGCGGGGCGGCGGGCATGCCGAGGAACGTGCTCATCGGGTGGCCTCCATCAGGGCGTACGGCGCGGTGCGGGTGGACCCGAGGATCTGGGCGAGATGCAGGGTGCGCGTACCGGACTTGATGCGGGAGAGCCCGCCGCCGATGTGCATCAGGCAGGAGGAGTCCCCGGCGGAGCAGACATCGGCCTTCGTGGCGGCGATGTTGCGCATCTTGTCCTGGAGCATCGCGGTGGAGGTCTCGGCGTTCTTGACGGCGAAGGTGCCGCCGAAGCCGCAGCAGGAGTCGGCCTCCGGCAGCTCCACGAGATCGATCGCCTCGACGGCGCGCAGCAGCCGCAGCGGTTTGTCACCGACCCGCAGCATCCTCAGGGAGTGGCAGGTGGGGTGGTAGGTGACCCGGTGCGGGAAGTAGGCGCCGACCTGCGTGACTCCGAGGACGTCGACGAGGAGCTCGGAGAGCTCGTACGTCTTGTCCTTGACCGTGGCGACCCCGGCGCGGAGGGCCGCGTCGCCGTACCGTTCGGCGACGATCTCGTGCTGGTGGCGCACCGAGCCGGCGCACGATCCGGACGGCATGACGACCGCGTCGATCGAGGCGTCCCCGAACTGCTCGGCGAAGTTGCGCACCAGCGGGACGGGTTCGCGCTGGTAGCCGGTGTTGACGTGCATCTGGCCGCAGCAGGTCTGGTCCGGCGGGAAGACCACCTCGTGGCCAAGGCGGGCGAGCAGCACCGCGGTGGATTTCACCGCCTCCGGGAAGAGTGTGTCTCCCAGGCAGGTGGCGAAGAGTCCGATACGCATGGGGCCTCCCCGATCGCAAGTTGTGGTCGGACCATACTACCCTCAGTCCGATTCGTGAAGGGAAACGCAGAAGAAGGCAGCACTCATCAGTGGACATCGCGCGACGGCGGAGCAAGCGCTTTCACCCGCATCTCCACCGAACTTGCCCTCGAAGTGACCTACCAAGCAATCGGTCCGACCTTATTGACATAGGACATATGCGGTGTCCTACTGATCGCTCGAACCAACTGCCCGCCTGCTGTCCGCTCCAGGAGCTCCGCATCCGTACGAGGCCCCGGTAGGGCGGTACACGGCACAGATCCCGGTTCACCCCGCCCCGTACCACTCGATGAGGAGTAATTCCGTGGCTCCCACACCTGCCACCGCGCTTGCCTCGTACACACCGGATGTACATGCGATCGCGGACAGCCTTCTGGCGACCGCACTGGTCAGTCTGATCCCGCTCGCCGTGTTCTTCCTGCTCCTGATGGTGGCGAAGCGATCGGCACTGGTGTCCGCGCTGGGCTCGGTGCTCACGGCCCTCCTCGTGGCGGTGACCGGGTTCCGTATGCCCGTCGAACTCGGCCTGCTCTCGGCGTCCCAGGGCCTGCTCTTCGGCCTGTTCCCGGTGATGCTCATCGTCGTCGCGGCGATCTGGTTCTACGAGCTCACGGTCGTCAGCGGCAGGTTCGAGGACCTGCGCCGCTCGTTCAGCGCTGTCGGCCGGGGTGATCTGCGCGTCCAGGCGATGCTCATCGCGTTCTGTTTCGGCGGCCTGCTCGAAGCGCTCGCGGGATTCGGCGCTCCTGTCGCCATCACAGCCGTGATGCTGATGGCACTCGGCCTGCCACCGGTGAAGGCCGCCGTGACGGTCCTTCTCGCCAACACCGCGCCCGTCGCGTTCGGCGCCATGGCCATCCCGGTCACCACGGCGGGCAATCTGACCGGCATCCCGGCGGAGGACATCGCCGCGGTCATCGGCCGCCAGTCCCCGCTGCTCGCCCTCTTCGTGCCCCTGCTGCTGCTGTTCGTCGTGGACGGCACCCGTGGCGTCCGTCAGCTGTGGCCGATCGCGCTGGTCACCGGGGCGGTCTTCGCGGTGGCCCAGTACTGGTGCTCCAGCCACTTCGCCTACGAGCTCACCGACGTGGTCGCCTCACTCGCCGGCTTCGGCGCCGCCGTGCTCATGCTGCGCTTCTGGAAGCCCCGCACCCCCGACGACCAGCGCTCCCAGGTCGAGAACGAGGCGCTCACGCCGCGCCGGGTCACCTACGCCGTGCTGCCGTACATCCTGGTGATCGCGATCTTCGCCGTCGCCAAGCTGGACGTCGGCGCGGTCGACGTGCCCGAGCTCCTCGGTCACCTGAATCTCACCGTCGAATGGCCGGGACTCTACGGCGAGCTGCTCACGTCCGGCGGTGACCCCTCGTCCAGCGCGGTCTACAAGCTGGAGGTCCTGGGGAACCCGGGCACCCTGCTGATCGCCTCGGGCGTCCTGGTCACGCTGATCTACCGGTACGCGAAGGACCGCGACGCCTATCCGATGACCGGCGCCATGGCGTTCTCCGCGGCCGGCCGCACCCTGAAGAACATGCGGGGCGCCATCATGACGGTCGCCACGGTGCTCGCGCTGAGCTACGTGATGAACCAGTCGGGCCAGACCGTGGCCATCGGCACCTGGCTGGCGACAGCGGGCGGACTCTTCGCCCTCCTCTCGCCGATCCTCGGCTGGCTGGGCACCGCGGTGACGGGCTCCGACACCTCCGCCAACGCTCTCTTCGCCAACCTGCAGCAGACAGCCGGCCGGACCGCCGGAATCGATCCCACACTGCTGGTCGCCGCGAACACCTCGGGCGGTGTGGTGGCCAAGCTCGTGAGTCCGCAGAACCTGACCATCGCCGCCACCGCCGTGGGGATGCCCGGCTCGGAACGCGTCCTGCTGCGCAAGGTTGCCGGGTACAGCGTGGGCATGCTGGCGATCCTGTGTGGGCTGGTCTATCTCCAGTCCACGTCGGTGCTCTCCTGGATGCTGCCGTGACCTGGGGCCGAGGCGCTGCCGCTAGGCGGTACCGGCGTCGTCGGTACCGCCGTCTTCGGCACCGCCCCGGTCCTCGTCGACCAGCGTGCCGTGGAACCCGCGGATGTGGAGCTCGGCCAGGTCGGCCGCCGCCTCGCCGTCCCCGGTGCGCACCAGCCGGAGCAACTCGGCGTGCTGGGCGTTGAGTTGCGTCCGGGTGGCGCCCCAGTCGTCCACCTCTTCGAGGGCCCGCAGGATGAGGGGCCGCACGGACTCCCGCACCGCCGCGGTCAGGGTCGAGGTGAGCGCGTTACCCGAACTGCTGGCCACCTTGACGTGGAACTCGGTGTCGAGCTCGTTGAACTCCTCCGGCAGGATGCCCGGCTGTGACATCCGGTGGACCACCGCGCCCGCCTCATCCAGGTCCGCCTCGACGGCGTGCGTCGCGGCGGCGGCGAAACTGGAACGCTCCAGGGCGACCCGGGCCTCCATCACGTCGTGCAGGCTGTAGCTGCCCAGGGCGAAATGGAGGCGCAGCAGCCGGCCGAGGGCATCGTCCGGGTTACGCACGATGCGGGCCCCCGAGTCGGGGCCCCGGCCGGGCTGCGCGACCAGCACTCCGATGGTCTCCAGCACCCGGAGTGCCTCCCGCAGAGCGGAACGGCTCACCCCGAAGACGGGGGCGAGCTCACGCTCGGGCGGCAGTCGGTCACCGGCCCTGAGCTTCCCGGCGAAAACCTGCTCCTCGATGCTCTGCAGGACGAGTTCATGGGTTCGGGACTGCCGCACGGGCTGCCACTCGACAGGCATCCGCTACTCCCCGCTCCGGCCGATATACATGACTCGACTATGTCACACACGCAATGTGGTCGGACCAGAGAAAGCCGGAGATGCCCGGGCACCGGGCGCCGGGCACCATCCGGTCATGGGAGCGGGCCGGGAGGCGGTTCAGGCGGCCGTCCGGTGACCGGGGCGGCGTCCACGCCGGTTGCCCGGGTCGAAGAGCTGGCCTCCCACTCCGGCCGCGACCAGTCCGGCCGCGATGAGCAGCCCGTGGCCGACGGCGATCCCCGTCATCAGTGCTCCCAGTCCCACGACCGTCCACACCCAGGCCGCGGTGGCCCGGGGAGCCGGCCGCAGGGCCCTCCTGCCGGACGCCGGGCCGCCGGGGGGCGGTTCCGTCCTGGTGCCGCCCCGGAGTCGCTCGTCCCGGTGAGCCATGAGGTCTCCCTCCCTCGACGATTCCCCGGGCCGCGGGCGCGTGCCCGCCGCGTCCCGGTCCAGCCGGTGCGCCGGACTTCGATCGTCGTACGAGGGGGTGTCCCGGTCCATCAGGGCCGGCACCCATCTTCGAGGGGCGGCACCATGCAGTCGCTCCCCGGGCGGCGGACCCGCGCGTGACTCCGGGCGCGGACCGGCCATAGTGGAGACACTCCCCGAGCGTACGAAGGAGGCCCGGCCGGCCGTGTCCCTGTTCTGGCGCATCTTCCTGCTCAACGCCGCGGTGCTGGTGGCCGCCGGGGCCCTGCTGCTGCTCGGCCCGATCACCGTCTCCGCCCCGGTGGTGCTGACCGAGGCCCTCATTCTGGCCGGTGGAATGGCCCTGATGCTCGGCGCGAACGCGTTTCTCCTGCGCCTGGGGCTCGCTCCGCTGCAACGGGTCACCAGGGCGATGACGACCATCGACCTGCTGAGCCCGCGGCCGCGTCCCGAGGTCGCCGGCGAGGGGGAGGTCGCGGCCCTGATCGAGACGTTCAACAGCATGCTCGACCGGCTGGAGGCGGAGCGTGCGACGAGCAGCGCCCGGGCCCTCTGGGCCCAGGAGGCCGAACGCCGCCGGGTCGCACAGGAGTTGCACGATGAGGTGGGCCAGACCCTGACCGCGGTCCTGCTGGAGCTGAAACGGGTCACCGGTCATGCGCCCGAACCGCTGCGCGAGGAGCTCGCCCAGGTCCAGGAGATCACCCGGGGCAGCCTCGACGAGATCCGCCGGATCGCGCGACGGCTGCGCCCGGGGGTACTGGAGGAGCTGGGGCTGGTCAGCGCGCTGACGGCCCTGACGACCGAGACCCCGACGCCGAAAGGGCTGACCATCAGACGGCGGACGGAGAAGGATCTGCCGCCGCTGGGCGAGGAGGCGGAGCTCGTCGTCTACCGCATCGCCCAGGAGGCGGTCACGAACACCGTCCGGCACGCCCGGGCGACCCTGCTCGAGATCTCCCTGCTCCGAAGCCCCGCCGGGGTGGAGCTGCGCGTCCGAGACGACGGCCGCGGCCTCGGGGACGCCCCGGAGGGCGCCGGCCTGCGCGGCATGCGCGAACGCGCTCTGCTCATCGGCGCCACACTCACTCTCGGCGCCGGTGCCACGGGCGGCACGGACGTACGCCTCGATGTGCCCGCTCGGAACGGAAGCGCGTGACCATGTCCCACTCCCCCGCCGGGTCCGGGAAGACCCGCATCCTGCTCGCCGACGACCACGCCCTGGTCCGACGCGGTGTGCGGCTGATCCTCGACGGCGAACCGGACCTCCAGGTCGTCGCCGAGGCGGGTGACGGCGCCGAGGCCGTCGAGATGGCGCGCGCGGAACGGCCCGACCTGGCCGTCCTGGACATCGCGATGCCACGCCTGACGGGCCTTCAGGCCGCCCGTGAGCTGTCCCGGATCATGCCGGACCTGCGCATCCTGATGCTCACCATGTACGACAACGAGCAGTACTTCTTCGAGGCGCTGAAGGCGGGTGCCTCGGGTTTCGTGCTGAAGTCCGTCGCCGACCGGGATCTCGTCGAGGCGTGCCGCGCGGCCATGCGTGATGAGCCGTTCCTCTGTCCCGGTGCGGTGACCGCCCTGATCCGGAACTATCTGGACCGGGTCAGGGACGGCGGCGACGTTCCGGAGCGGGCCATCACCGAGCGCGAGGAGGAGATTTTGAAACTGGTCGCCGAGGGCCACTCGTCGAAGGAGATCGCGGGCATGCTCGTGATCAGCGTGAAGACCGTCGAGCGGCACCGGGCCAATCTGCTGCAGAAGCTGGGGCTCCGCGACCGTCTGGAGCTCACCCGGTACGCGATCCGGGCCGGACTGATCGAGCCGTAGCGCGTCACCTCCGGACGGCTCCGTCCGAGGCTCGCAGGCCGCGGCACGACCGGCGGCTCCCGGTGGCCGTCGGCGACGAACGGGGCCCGGGGGGCGAGCTGTTCCGGCCGGCACGGCGACCTCGGAGGTGACTACGACCACGCTGTGCGTTTCATAGGATTCTCACCCAGTGCGCTTACGGTGCTCTCGTGACCCAGACGACCCCGCCCGGCTGGCATCCAGATCCCGGGCACTCAGGAATCGGCCCCCTACATGAACGCTGGTGGGACGGGAGCCGCTGGACCGACCAGCTCCGGATACCTCCCGCGACGGTCCGGCGCCGCCGCATACGCGTCGGCGCGGGCATAGCCGCCGGCATCGTCGTACTCGCGGCCGTCGGTGGCGGCGCATACCTGCTCGGCGACAGCTCGGACGACCGCGCCGACACCGTGTCCACGGGCCCCGCCCCTTCGGGGAGCCCCCGCCTGCCGGGCGCCCCGGACGGTGGCGGCCAGGACGACGGCGAGGGCGGGATCCCCGATCAGCAGATGCCGCAGACCGAGGAGGGATACGCCACCGACGCGGCCAGCGGCATAAGCATCCCCGTACCGGACGGCTGGACCGGCCAGTCAGGACCGATCGGCGCGGGGGTGACGACCGGTGAGTACGCCTGCCCCGGCGACGAGTCCGAGAAGTGTGTGCGCGGCGGGGTGTTCTCCGCACCGGCTCAGGCCCTGAAGGTCGAGGCGACCACGGCGAAGGCCGCGGCGGAGGCCGACATCAAGGCCAACGCCGAGGAGTCGTACGGCGAGAAGATCTACGGCGGCATCACCTCGCACGAGGAGCTCAAGTCCGAGGCCGTCACGGTCGCCGGGCAGAAGGGCTATCAGGTGCGCTGGAAGGTGGTGACGAAGGACGGCGACGACGGATACGTCGAGTCGCTCGCCTTCCCCTCCCCCAACGTCGAGGACATGCTGGTGGTTGTCCGCTCGGGCTTCGACATCAACGCCGATGCGCCGAAGCTCTCGGTGCTGGACGACATCACCAAGGGCATCAAGGAGGCGGAGGGCGCCGGTTCCGGCTCCGCAGGTGAGACCGCCTGAGTGACCCGTCCGCGGACGGAGGCCGTACCGGGTGTTCCGGTGCGGCCTCCGTGACGACCGCGCGCCGATCCGTGGAGCGGCCCCGTGGGGACCCCGCCCGCGGGACCAGGTGGGGGTCAGGTGCTCGTGAGGATCTGAGGGGACAGGTTCTTGATCATGGTGTTTGTCCAGCGCATCTGGCGCAGCGTCCGAGGGTGGCAGGCCGTTGCCAGGTTCAGCAGCCGCGTGTCCTTCGCCGCCTGTCCGGCTTGGGCGAGCATCTCCCAGTACAGCGAGTTTCCGGCTGCGCCGAGGTGCAGTTCCCGGAGGTCTTTGAGCAGGAGAAGACCGGGTTCCGGCCGATGGCCCATGGCTTCGGCGGATTTCTCGCGGATCGTCGGCATGAGGCCCGAAGCGGACCTGTGCGCAGGACCGTCGAGAGTCAGACCGTAGTGGCCGGCTGTCTCCGCCAGGCGGACGCAGTGCTCGTTCGACCATGTGACCAGGTCCTTGGCCACATGGTGGACCTCGTGTTCGGTGCTGTGGCGCTCGGCGACGACGACCAGTTCCTTGGCCAGTTGCCGCTCTCCGTGGTGCAGCGCACGCAGGGTGAGGGTGATTCCGTTCACTGTGCGCCTCCGTCGGTGCCGTCCCCGTCCATGCCGGTCGTCTCCCGGACCCGCGCTGCGACACCGCCTTCGGTGGGCCTGACGCTGCCCGTACGCGAAGGTGCCGATGCGGTGGTCGTGGGGGCGGGGGCAGGGCGTCCCGTACTCTTCTCCAGAAGGGTGACCCCAGCCGCGGCCGTCTTGAACAGCGGCTGTTTGGAGACCGGGTCCCAGTCGGTGATGGTCGTCTCGTTCGCCGCGCGCGGCGGGGTCCTGTCGTCCGGGCCCGAGCCGGAGTCCGTGTCCCAGTAGCCGTAATGGAAGGGGACGAACAGCAGGCCGGGCCGGATACCGGTGATTCTCAGCCGCCCTTGCAGGGCGCCTCGCGGGCTGGTGACTTCCACGAGATCGCCCTCGCCGAGTCCGCGCGCTGTCGCGTCCGAGGAGGAGATCTCCACCCACACGTCGGGCGCCGCCGCGTTCAGCTGGGGGGCGCGGCCCGTCTTGGTGCGGGTGTGGAAGTGGTAGAGGGTGCGCCCGGTGGTCAGCTGGAAGGGATAGTCGTCGCTCGGTGCCTCGTGCGGCGGGATGAACTCGGCGGCTCTGAGCATCGCCTTGCCGTCAGGGTTGGAGGAGCGGTACTCGACTGCCGGGACGGACGCGCCGGTGAGGAGGTCCTTGCCGTAGGTCTCGCACACGTCCGGTTCCGCCCAGGTGACGCCCTGGGTGTACAGGCGGGGGGTTCCCTCCGGCGCCTCCTCGGTGCACGGCCACTGGATGCCGCTGCCGCCGCGGAGCGCGCCGTAGGTGAGGCCGGTGTAGTCGCAGGGCCGGCCGGCGCTGCAGCGCTTCCACGCCTCGAAGGCGGACTCCGGGTCGCTCCAGGTGATCAGGGGTGCGCCGTCCTTGTCCCGGAAGTCCATGCGCTCGGCGTAGTCGAGGAAGATGTCCAGGTCCGGCCTCGCTTCGCCCGGGGGTTCCACCGCCTTGTCGGACAGGTGCACGGTGCGGTCCGCGTTGGTGAAGGTGCCGGTCTTCTCACCCCATGTCGCCGCAGGCAGGACCACGTCCGCCAGCTGTGCGGTCTCCGTGAGAAAAAGGTCCTGGACCACGACGAACAGCCGGTCCTGCGAGAGGACGGAACGGATGCGCGACAGCTCGGGCAGGGAGACGGCCGGGTTGGTGCCGCTGATCCACAGCATGCGGATCGAGCCCTGTTCCGCGTAGCGGAACATCTGCATGGCGTGGGTGGGCGGGGCGTAGTGCGGGATCGTCGTGGTTTCGACGTTCCACACCTCGGCGAGGTCGGCCACATGCTGGTCGTTCTGCCAGTTGCGGAACCCGGGGAGGTCTCCGTCGGCGCCGCATTCCCGGGTGTTCTGCGCGGTGGGCTGACCGTTCATCTGCAGCACACCGGCGCCCGGCCGTCCCAGCATGCCGCGGAGCAGATGAAGGTTGTTGATCTGCACCGCGGCGGCCGTGGCCTGGTGGGACTGGTAGACACCCTGCAGGACGGTGGACAGGAGCCTGTCGGCCGTGCCGAGCACCTCGGCCGCCTCCACGATCCGCGCGGCCGGTACGTCGCAGATGCGCGACGCCCACGCGGGGGTGCACTCCTCGACCGTCCTGGCCAGCTCGTCGAAACCGACGGTGTGGGCCTCGACGTAGTCGTGGTCGACACGGTCGGTGCGGATGATCTCGTGCAGGAGCGAGTTGAGCAGTGCGACGTTCGTCCCGACCCGTGGGGCCAGGTGCACGGTGGCCGCACGCGCGACCCGGGTGGGCCGGGGATCCACACACACCAGACGGGGCGGATCGCCTCCCTCCAGCCGGTCGAGGACGCGCATCCACTGCACGGGCTGGGTCTCGGCGAGGTTGTGACCGAACAGCGCGATCACATCCGCGTGGTCGATGTCGTCGTACGTGCCGGGCTGACCGTCACAGCCGAAGGACTCCTTGAGAGCCTCGGCCGCGGTCGACGTACAGAGGCGCGTGTTCCCGTCGAGATGATTCGTGCCGATCCCGGCACGGGCCGCGACGGCCAGCGTGTAGTACTCCTCCAGGAACAACTGGCCCGAGGTGTAGAAGCCGATCGACCCGGGGCCGCGCTCCCGGAGCAGGTCACGCGAGCGCGTGGCCACCAGTTCCATCGCGGTGTCCCAGTCCGTCTCGGCCAACTGCCCGTCGCGACGGATCAGCGGCTTGGTCAGGCGGTCCGGTGAGGCATTGGCCTGCCAGCCGAACACGTCCTTCGGCCCCAGCCGGCCGCGATTGACCCGGTCCACCACCCGGCCGCGCACCCCCACCATCCGGCCGTCCTTGACCGCGATGTCCATGGCGTCACCGTCGGAGTGCAGAATCGAAGCGGCCTGGACCCACCGCTCCACGCTCTCCGGCTCCACCCCCTCCGCGAGGTGCGTGTCCACACGCGGTGGCCACGCCTGGCCACGGGCGTATGGAGTGCGGCCGCCCCACGGCTGTGCGATCCGGTCGACCGAATTCTCCATGAGTACCACCCGTTCAGCGCTTGCGGCGCCGGTTGCACCGACCGCTCATCGGTACCCGCAACGGGCTTCCTCTAACGGCTCCGCGTCGTCCGCCCGCCGTGGCCCGGTGGCGCGGTACCGGGCGGTACCTCGCGTTTCGCCCGAGTCGCTCCCGTTCGAACGACCGAGGGCCGGTTTCGGATTTCTCCGAAACCGGCCCTGATCTGCGACTGTCTCCAGTCGGGACGACAGGATTTGAACCTGCGACCCCTTGACCCCCAGTCAAGTGCGCTACCAAGCTGCGCCACGTCCCGATGCTCGCCTGACCTGGGGTTTCCCCTGGCCGAACGCGCATGAGAACAATACCGCACTTGCACCGGTGCTCACGAACCCGTTTCCGGCCCGGTGCCGGCGGACCACTGCTCTCAGCGCGAGGCGAGGAACGCCCGGTACCAGGCGAGGGTGGCGTCCAGCGTGTCGGAGAGCGGGGTGGGCGACAGCCCGTAGGCCTTCTCGACGGCGGAGGAGTCGACGGTCTGGCCTTCGGTGTGCTGGTAGAACATCTCGGCGTACTCGGCCATGAAGACCTCGTCGAAGGGACCGAACGGTCGCGGCTCGGCGACGACCGTGAGATCCAGGGGCCGGCCGACCCGCTCCTCGATCATCGCGAAGATCTGGCGCGTGGTGAGCGCCGGAGCCGTGGGAAGGTGCCAGACGCGTCCGTCGCCGGACGGCTCCTCGCCGAGAGTGGCGAGCCCGGCCGCGACATCGGCGATGTACGTGTAGCTGTGCGGCAGGTCGATGTCCCCGAGGGCCGGGACCTGGCCGCCGGTGAGCGCCGCGGGGAAGACGGCGCCGCCCAGGGTGGAGTTGAGCACTCCCGGCCCGACGAAGTCGGCGGAGCGGCCCAGCACCGCGCGGACCCGCCCCTCCGCGTGCGCTGCGAGGTACCGGGCGTCGAGCTCCGCACGCATCACGCCCTTGCCGCTGGTCGCGTTCCACGGAGTGTCCTCGGTCATCACCACACCGTGCGTCTCTCCGTAGGGGTAGAGCGTGTCGAGGACGACGAGACGTGCGCCGGTTGCCTCGGCCGCCGCGAGGACTGCCTTCTGTATCCGGGGCATCACCTCGACCTGGAGGTGATAGGCGACGTTGACGCAGTGGTACACGACAGCCGCCCCCTCGACGGCCTGGCGGGCGCCCCCGGGGGTGGACACGTCCGCCGCGTACCGGCCGACGCCTTTGATCTCAGGCCCCTGCCCCTTCCGGTCGACGAGGCGGACCCGGTGGCCGCGGGTGGCGAGCTCCCGGGCCAGCGCGGTGCCGGCCGGTCCGGCGCCGAGGACGGTGTGGAGAGCGGGTGTGGTGGTCATGGTGTGTTCCTTCGACTCAACGTGAGTTACGGCCTCTCACTTCTGTTAGAGACAGTAACTCTTACGACGAGTCATAGCAATGCGCCGCCTACGGAGGGGTGGCGTCAGTCTTGTTAGGCTTCGTAACGCAAGTGATTGCGTCTAGCAGTGCGAGCGTCGAGCAGAGCGAGCAGAGGAGTCCCCGATGGTCCGAGGCCAGGAGGGCCCCCGTGCCCGCTACCGGGGGCAGACCCGGTCGGAGATCAAGGACACGGCGCTGCGACAGCTCGCCGAGTCGGGAGCCGGTGCCCTCGCGCTGACCCGGGTCGCCAAGGAGATGGGCCTCTCGGGGCCGGCGCTCTACCGGTATTTCGCCGGCCGTGACGATCTGCTGAGCGCCCTGATCAGGGACGCCTACGACGACGCGGCCACGGCGGTCGCCGATGCGGCGGGCGCGGCGGAGGAGGCGGGGCGGAGTCCGCGTGCCCGGCTGCAGGCACTGGGCGGCGCCTACCGCGCCTGGGCGTCGGCGGAGCCGCACCGCTATCTGCTGATCCAGGGCGCCCCCGTGCCGGGCTATGTCGCCCCCGACGACACCCGCGACCGTGCCCGGGCCGTGCTCGGCCCGTTCCTGCCGCTCTTCGCGGACGGATCACCCGGAGCGAGCGCCTCCGCTCTGGTGACCGAGATGGAGGCCTGGCTCACGGCCGATACCGGTGTCGGCGAGTGGGTCGCCCGGTACGCCCCGCGCACGGCCTCGGACACGCGCCGCGCGGCGTGCGGACTGGCGGGCGCCGTACTCGTATGGGCGCAGCTGCACGGCTCCGTGGGGCTGGAGACGGCGGGCCAGTTCGCCGGGATGGGGCACCGCGGCGACACCCTCCTCGCCGCACAACTGCACCTGCTCGCGGACGCCTTCGCACTGGACTGAGCGCCCGTCTCCGGCCTCAGGGGTGCGAGGCTTCCCGGCGCTCGATCTGTACGGCGAATTCCCGGGCCAGCAGCTTGATGGTGTCGAGTCCGGCCCGGCCCCAGGCCCGCGGCACGGTGTCGACGGCGCAGACGGTGCCGAGCGCGATGCCCGTCCGGTCGATGAGCGGGGCGCCTAGGTAGGAGCGGATGCCTATGCCGTCGACCACCGGGTTGCCCGCGAACCGGGGGAAGTCGCAGACGTCGTCCAGCACGAGGGCCTTGCGCCGCGCGAGCACGTGCGGGCAGTAACCGTGGTCCCGGGCCAGATACCGGCCGCCGTTTCCGGCAGCGGCGGCCGCGCCCAGGTCCGCTCCGCCCCGGATTCCGACCGGGGTGTGCAGCCCCGCGAAGAACTGCCGGTTCCCGTCGATGAAGTTGACTATCGAGAACGGCGTCGCGGTGACCTCCGCCACCCGGTCGGCGAAGGCGTCGAAGCTGTCGAACGAGGCGTCGGCGCGCTCCCCGAGGCCGAGCCTCCGCAGCCGTGCGCTCCTGCGCGCCCCGTCCTGGTCGACGGGGGTGAGCAGCGGCCGGCCCGTCCCGTACGGGATCACGGACGGGCTCCGAAGCCCGACAGCGGCGCCGGTGCGGTGGCGTTGATGAGGTGCTGGACGAGCGTGACCAGCGCCCCGGTTCCCGAGCTGGCGATCCTGGCGTCGCAGAGGACGACCGGCACCGCCGGACCGAGATCGAGAGCCGCCCGCACCTCTTCCGGTTCGTAACGGTAGGCGCCGTCGAACTCGTTGACCGCGACGATGAATCCGATACCGCGCCGCTCGAAGAAGTCGACGGCCGGGAAGCACTCGGCCAGCCGGCGGGTGTCGGCGAGCACGACCGCTCCCAGGGCGCCCTTGGACAGCTCGTCCCACATGAACCAGAAGCGCTCCTGGCCGGGGGTACCGAAGAGGTAGAGCACGTGCTGCTCGGACAGCGTGATCCGGCCGAAGTCCATGGCCACGGTGGTCGCCGACTTGGATTCGATGCCTTCGAGGCTGTCGGTCGCCGCGCTGACCTGCGTCAGGAGCTCCTCGGTACTCAGCGGTGCGATCTCGCTGACGGCGCCCACGAACGTCGTTTTGCCGACGCCGAAACCGCCCGCGACCAGGATCTTGAGGGCCACGGGAAAGTGTTCGGAGCTGTCAGAGCTGTCGTCGTAGACCATCGAGCACTGCCTCCAGCAGGGATCGGTCGGTTGGCATGTCATGGAACGCGGGGGCGTGCGCGGTGACCGCTCCGCAGTCGACCAGGTCGGACAGGAGGACCTTGGTGATGACGGCGGGCAGCCGCAGGTGGGCGGCGATCTCCGCCACGGACGTGGGCCCGTCGCAGAGCTCCAGGGCCACGGTGTGCTCAGGACCGAGGTGGGCCTGGGGCACACTCCCCGTGGCCATCACCAGGGAGAGCAGATCGAGCACGGTGGTCGGCCTGGTCCGGCCGTTGCTCACGGTGTACGGTCGGATGAGCCGGCCTGCCGCGTCGTCGAGCAACGGCCCGTCCTGCGGGGCCGGCATCCTCACAGCCCCGGGGTGAACGGCGCTCCGGCCGGCTGCCGGAGCGGCGTCATCAGGTAGGGGCGCACGCTCTTGACCAGCATGGCCATCTCGTACCCCAGTACGGCGGCGTCCGCCTCGCGGCCGGCGAGGACGGCGAGACAGGTGCCGGAGCCGGCGGTGGAGACGAACAGGAGCGTCGAGTCGAGCTCGACCACGACCTGTCGCACGTCACCGTTGTCACCGAATCTGGCACCGGCGCTCCGGCCGAGTGAGTACAGGCCCGCGGCCAGGGCGGCCATGTGATCGGCGCTGTCGGCGTCCATGCCGTGTACCGATTTCACCAGGCCGTCCGCCGAGAGGAGGACGGCGCTGCGCGTGTAGGGCACGCGTTGGACCAGGCCGCTCAACAGCCAGTCGAGGTCCGAGACCTGACCGGACGGCATTTCGCTCGTCATGGTGCATCTACTCCTTGAACATGTTCTCGGTTCGGGGGTCCGGTTCGGGCGTCCGCGGTCCGCGGTGCCCGGGGTCCATCCGGTCGGTACCGGCTGTCGCGGTGGTCGCCGGGGAGCGGAAGGGCAGCGGGGCGAGGCCGTGGGAGCGCTGGGCCCCGACGGTCAGGGCGGGGCCGGGGGCGGCGGGCTCGACGCCCTGTGCGCCGTACGCGTCCGACGGTTGCGGTTCCTCGGCGGTCTGGGCCTCCGCCAGGTCGACCCCGCGCCGGAAGGCGGCCATCAGTCCGGGGTCGTGCAGGACGTTCCCGGCCTCGGAGCGCGGCACCGGGGCCTCCCTGAGCTGCGGAACCATGTGCTCCTGGTTGCTGCGCCTCGGGAGCTGGGGGCGGTCCTGGGCGGCCGAGGGAGCCGGGGGCGCCTCGGCGGGGGTACCGGTGTCCGCGGCGGCCCGGACGAACGCGACCGACCCGGCGGACGGGGCGGGAGCGGCGGACTGGGCGGGAGCGGCGGACGGGACGGCGGACACGGCCGCGGGGGACGGGCCGGACGGGACGGGAGCGGCGGACGGGACGGGAGCGGCGGACGGGACGGCGGACACGGCCGCGGGGGCGGGGCCGGCGGCGGGAGCCGGCTCTCCCGACGGCGCGGGCACGGCGGCCTCGACGGACCGGCCGCCCGGCGGGGACGCCGCGAGGTTCGGCCGGTCGACCCGCTCGGCTCGCAGCGGCAGCGGCGGCCCCTCCCCCGGGGCCCGGTCCAGCCGCGGCGGAGGCTGGGCCGCCGCCTGCGGTGGGACGGGCGATGAGTCGCGGGCTCCGGACGGCGGGGCCGCCGTCCCGGCCCCTGTGGCCCCGGTCGGTGTCGCGGCATCGATGTCGATGCCCAGGAGGATCTCCGGCAGCACGAGTACCGCCTGCGTGCCCCCGTAGATGTTGCTCTGCAGCCGTACGGCGATGCCGTGCCTCCGGGCCAGGGAGGCGACGACGAACAGTCCGATCCGCCCGTCCTGCAGCAGATGCGCGACGTTGACCTGGTCGGGGTCGGCGAGCAGGGTGTTCATCCGCTTCTGCTCGGGGCCGGGCATGCCGAGTCCCCGGTCCTCCACCTCCAGGGCCAGCCCGGCGGTGACGCGCTGGGCGCGCAGCAGGACCTGGGTGTGCGGGGCGGAGAACACCGTCGCGTTCTCGACGAGTTCGGCGAGGAGGTGGATCACGTCGGCCACCGCGTGTCCGCGCAGGGTGCCGTCGATCGGCGGGACCAGCTTCACCCGTGGGTACTGCTCGACCTCGGCGATCGCCGAGCGCAGCACTTCGGTCATGGTCACGGGATTGCTCCACTGCCGCCGCGAGACGGCGCCGCCGAGCACGGCGAGGTTCTCGGCGTGCCTGCGGATGCGGGTGGCGAGATGGTCCACGTGGAAGAGGCCCTTGAGCAGGTCGGGGTCCTCGACCTCGTGCTCCAGCTCGTCGAGGATCTGGATCTCCCGGTGCACGAGGGACTGCAGCCGCCGGGCGAGGTTGACGAAGACCTCGACCTTCTGTTCGTTGCCGTTGCCGTTGCCGTTGCCGCGGAACAGCTGGGAGGCCTCGACGACGGCCGCCACCGCCTCGTCCTGCGAGCGGCCCATCTCCTGGGCGAGGAGATCGAAGACGTCCGCGTCGTCGGCCGCGGCCGGGGTCGGCCGGCGGGCGGGCAGGGACTCACCGTCGCGCAGCTGTTCCATGACGCGCCGGAGCTCGGCCTGGTGCTCGGCGCCGGTGCGCCGCAGGGCCAGAGCGCGGTCGAGCACGCCGGTGGCGACACGGCCGGAGCCGAGGAAGGCCGCGGCCACGGCCGCCACAGCGAGTGCTCCGGATCCCCCGAGTGCCGCGAGGAGGCTGCCGGAGGGGCGCACCCCGGAGGCCCGGATGGCGAAGATGACGGCCGCCGCTCCGCTGAGCACGGCGGCCACGGTCGGCAGGAGGGCGGTACGCAGCAGCTGTGGCCGCAGGCGGCTGTCGGGAACGGGCTGGGCGGCGCGCGGCCGGCTCGCGGCCGAGTGCGAACGGCCACCCGGACGGCCGTGCCGTCCACCTTCGCGGCGTTCCGGTCGCGCGTTGGGTGCGCGAAGTTGAGACATCATCGTCCTCGGTACGTGGGGCACCAGGAATCGGCATTCATGTGGTGACACCTACGGTGGTCGGTCAGGCCCGGGTCAACGGTCGGGGCAGGCTCGACCGATATGAGCCCACCGTTGATCACCGGACACACACGGTAGTCGTCAATCGCCCGTGCTCGACGTGCAGTTGTCGAAGTTGCCCGCCAGGCGTCCCGCTCTGGTATGAGGCCTCGCACGGGCAGTCGAATCCCTCCACCACCGACTTCGTACGAGTGGCCGCGCGTCGGCCTCGTGTGCGAATTCGCGCAGGGTCGCCACGCCGGTCCCGTACGCGCGAGGAGCGGTGCTCCCCGGACGTTCCGGGGAGCACCGCTCCTCCTACGCGCCGACGGCGAGCCCGGGCCGATGATCCGCCCCCGCCCGCCGCCGGACTACTGCGCGCTGTGCACGATCTGGATCAGGTTGCCGCAGGTGTCGTCCAGCACCGCCGTGGTGACCGGGCCCATCTCCAGCGGGTCCTGGGTGAAGCTCACACCGAGCCCGCGCAGCCGGTCGAATTCCGCGCGCACGTCGTCCACGGCGAAGGAGGCGGCCGGGATCCCGTCCTTGACCAGCGCGTCCTTGTACGGCTTCGCCGCGGGGTGGCCGTCGGGCTCCAGCAGCAGTTCTGTGCCGTCGGGATCCTCCGGCGAGACGACGGTCAGCCACCGGTCCGCCCCGAGGGGGACGTCGGCCTTCTTCACGAAGCCCAGCGCCTCCGTGTAGAAGCGCAGGGCCTTCTCCTGGTCATCGACGAAGACGCTGGTCAGATGGATCTTCATGCGGTGCTCTCCGGCGTGTCGGGCCTGAGCCACCGGGTCACGATGTGCTCGAGGGGCTCGGTGTTCAGGTCGTGGAACTTGTAGCGGCCCTGGCGGCGCACGAGGACCAGTCCCGCGGATTCCAGCACGGCCAGATGCTGGCTGACCGCCTGCCGGGACAGCCCGAGACCGTGCTTGGTCACCAGCCGCGCGCAGATCTCGAACAGGGTCTGGCCGTCGCGTTCCGTCAGCTCGTCGAGAATGCGCCGACGGGTGGGGTCGGCCAGGGCCTTGAAGACATCCTCCGCCATGACCACCACCATAGGCAAGTATCGACTTGCCTATCAATCCGCATACCCGGTGCGAGGTCACGCGGCGGCCCCTCACCTCGGGCGGGCGGGCTGGAGACCCGCGTACACACCGTCCGTGCTCAGCAGCTCCTCGTGCGTCCCCACCTCGGCGATCCTGCCGCCCTCCATGGCCACGATGCGGTCGGCGCCCTGGATGGTGGAAAGCCGGTGGGCGACGACGAACACGGTCCTGCCGTGCACGAGCCTGGCGAGCGCTTCCTGCACGAGCGCTTCGGAACGGTTGTCGAGCGCCGAGGTCGCCTCGTCGAGCACCAGCACCCTCGGGTCGCGGATCAGCGCCCGGGCGATGGCGAGCCGCTGCTTCTGGCCGCCCGACAGCTGCGCGCCACGCTCCCCGATGACCGTGTCCAGACCGCGCGGCAGACCGTTCACGAACTCCAGCGCGTTGGCGTCCCGGAGGGCGCGCATCAGCATCTCCTCGTCCGTGTCCCCCATTCCGTACGTGACGTTGTCGCGGATGCTGCCTTCGAAGAGGATCGACTCCTGGGGCACGACCGAGAGGAACCGCCGGTAGGTCCGGAGATCGAGTCCCGCCATGTCGGTCCCGTCCAGCAGGATGCGGCCCGAGGTGGGCCTGATGAACCCGATGAGCAGGTTGAGCACCGTGGACTTGCCCGCGCCCGAGGCCCCGACGAGCGCGATGGTCTCACCCGGCCGTGCGGAAAGGGTGAACCCGTCGACCGCCGGTTCCCCGTCCTCGTACGCGAACCCGGCGTCCTCGAAGTCGATGCGGCCCACGACGCTCTCGACCCGCGCCTTGCCGGCGTTGTTCTCCAGGTCGGGTGCCTGCAGCACCTCGCCTGCCGAACGCACCGACTCCAGGCCCTTGGTGAGGACCGGAGCCAGGCCCAGCAGGGTCGTCACGGAGCCGGTCAGCACGGTGAAGAAGGCGCTGAGCATCACCACGTCGCCGGCGGTGACGGGCATCCAGCCGTGGTAGGCGACCAGGGCCGAGCCCGAAAGGCACAGGACACCGAGCGTGTTGAGGATGACCCAGGCCAGCGATCCGAAACGGCCGTTGATCATGTCCAGGCGCAGCCCGGCCGCGAACACCTGGCGCAGCGACCCGTCGACCCGGCCGAGCGCGGTCCGCTCCAGTCCGTGGGCACGGGTGATGGGGATCAGCGTGGTCATCTCCCCGACGCGGGAGGAGAGGTGTTCGACCTCACGGCGGAAGGACTCGTTGTGGCTGCGCAGCCTGCTGCGCAGTTTCATCACGAGGAAGCCGGCCGCGGGGACCACGACGAGGAAGAGGGGCAGGAACTCGGGTACCCGTACGCCGATGACGACAAGTCCGCCGATCAGTGTGACGACGGCGCCGAGGCCCATGTCGGAGCTCTGCTGGACCATCTGTTCCACGGCTTCGACGTCGCGGACGACCTTGGCCTGGAGGACGCTCGAACTGACCCGTGCGTGATAGCCGACGGAGAGCTGCTGCATACGGCGGCAGAGCGCGGAGCGCAGGGTCGTGCCCATACGGCGGATGCTGCCTCCGAGCAGGCGCACGTACCACTGGTGGAGCGGGTAGTTGATCACGAGGATGAACAGCAGGACGCCGGTGGACTTCCAGATTCCCGATTCGGGACCGTGCTGGACGACCACGTCGAGGACGGTCGCGGTGATCAGTGGCAGCAGCCAGATGGGGCTGTGCTTCACGACGAATATGGCGCCCGCGAGGACCAGCTTGCCGCGGTCGGGGCGGAAGAGATGGCCGAGGGTGCGGACCGGGTTCTCGCCGCGGTAGCGGTGATCCAGGTGGTCGAAGGACGCCAGGGGTTCGGCGGAGAGCGATGAAAGCGCTTTCTTCATGCAATCATCCCACCTGCTCCGGCCGCTGCCTACAACCCCCGTTCCACGGGGAGAGACGGAGGACGCCGGCTGACCGGCGGGAATCTTTCGGGGTCACCCTGCGTATCCGCCCGTCGGCCGGGTACCGGGCGTGGATGTTCAGACATAGGCGTGTACGAGTTCTGACCGTGCTGCTCATCGGCTGGTCGGTGCTGACCGGAGTGGAGCGTTGGGCGGAGCGGGTGCCGTGGCCGGGTGCCGCACTGGGCGGCCTCGTGTGGGCGTGTGTGGTGGCCGGCGTCTGGTGGTTCGCCGAGTGGACCCAGTCACCGCTGCGTACCGCACGCCAGGCGGCTGCGGCCCGCGCGCCGGCGGCAGCGCCCGGCCCGGACGACGAGGCGCCGCACGAACCGGACACGGACACCGGCACCGGCACCGACGGTGAACAGGTGGTGGCCGGCAGGCCGGGGTCCTCTGCTCTGCCGCGACGCTGACCGCCGGTCGGGCCGCGACGGCCACGGACGGGAGCCGCCCGTGCGCACCATGGATGTGCGCACGGGCGGCTCCCGTCTGCGGTGACCTCACGAGGGCCGTGGTCACAGCCCCCGAGGACCGTCGCCCGCGGCTGTGGACTCGGCCAGCTTCTGGAACTCGCCCAAGTCGTAGTTGGCCAGTGCCGAGTCGAGATTCGTCAGTGCGCCCAAGTGCTCGACGAACCCGTTGGGGTCGTACTCGATCTGCAGGGCGACCCGGCTGGAGGTGTCGTCGAGCCGGTGGAAGGTGACCACACCCGCGTGGTGCACCCCCTCGATCGTCTTCCAGGCGATCCGATCCTGCGGGACGACCTCGGTGAGCTCCGCGACGAAGCTCTTGTCGGCGCCCGGCAGGGACAGCTGCCAGGAGAACCGGCGCTCGTCCATCGGATCCACCCGTCGCACGTGGCTGAGGAACTTCGGCCACTGCGTCACATCGCTCCACAGAGCCCAGGTAACGCTGACCGGCGCCTTGATGTCGACGGTTTCCACGAGGGAGGAGGACATGGAGGAACAGCTCCTTCTTTACTCGGTGACCTGTGGGCTGCCGACCACACGACGGCCGGCAGCGCACGCATGCACCTCCGCCTTCCCGGTCGCACCGGCCGTACTCACACGACATCGAGCGCTTCGCGCCGGACGGCATTCGCGCGGTGGTTGTCGACGCTCTGCCGAGCGTTCGGAACGCACCGGGATCTGCCGGGGCGGGCGGCTACGGATCAGGACACGTCGGTCGGCTGAGCACCGGAGAGCGAGCGCATGCGGTCCGGGAGCGGGCGTGTTTCAGTGGATCGGTGCATCGCAGCAGGTGCGAGTACGTCCTCCGGCAGAAGGGGCCCGTCATGAGGATCGCGGTGATCGGTGGCACGGGGCTGATCGGATCGAAAGTGGTCACGAAGCTGAAGGCCGGTGGGCACGAGGCGGTGCCCCACGCGAAGTCCACGGGCGTGGACGTCGTCACCGGCGAAGGCCTGGAGAAGGCGTTGACGGGCGCCGACGTCGTCGTCGACCTGACCAACTCCCCGACCTTCGACGAGGCGGCACCGGACTTCTTCCGGCAGTCGATGGGCCACCTGCTGGACGCCGGGCAGAAGGCCGCGGTGCGCCACTTCGTCGTACTGTCCATCGTCGGTGTCGACCAGGTACCCGAACTGGACTACTACCGCGCGAAGACCCTCCAGGAGGAAATCCTCGCGGCAGGACCGATCCCGTACTCGATCGTCCGCGCCACGCAGTTCATGGAGTTCATCGGCTCCGTCATGAGCTGGACGGCCGACAGTGACACCGTCCGGCTGCCCACCACCCCGATCCAGCCGATCGCCGCCCAGGAAGTCGCCGACTCGGTCGCCGAGGTCGCCGTCGGCGCTCCCCTCCTGGGAATCCACAACATCGCGGGCCCCGAGGTCTTCCCTCTCGACGAGCTCGGGAGGATCACTCTCGCGGCCGGTCCGGACAGCCGGACGGTCACCACGGACGACACCGCCGGCATGTTCGCCGCGGTTCACGGAGACGTCCTCACAGCCAAGGACGACGCCACGCTCGCCCCCACCCGGTACGCGGACTGGCTGGCGGCACGCTGAGGAGGGACTGGAGGACCGTCTTCGTCGAGGCCGGGCGGGGATCGTCGTCCCGGCTACGGTGGTCTTCGGCAGGATCGTGCTCGCTCCGTAGTCGTCAGCCGGACCGTGGAGTGCGCAGCCGTCCCGGGCTCATGCCTCCCCCCCGACCGCTTCGCCCCCGAGGCCCAGCCACAGCTCTGTGAACCGGTCGAGCAGCCCGGCCGCCCGGGTCACATCGTCCGTCAGCGGCCGGTCGGCCAGCTCCGTCTCGAGCACCGAGTCGGCCAGCTCGAAGGCGCGCCCGACGGGCAGTCCCGGGTCGATCCGCATGTCGCGCTGCCGCAACGCCCGTACGGCTGCCACGAGTTCACAGCCCACGACGAGCCGGTACGCCTCGCACGCCCGCAGCGTCTGGCGTGCCGCGAGCGAGGCGAAGCTGGCCTGCTCCTCGACGCCCCGCGAGAGCACCGCGTGACCCAGTGACGCGGGGGCGGAGAAGGCCCGCAGGTCGCCGAGCGCCGCCCCGGCCGCGTACTCGAGGATCATCACGCCGGACGACGCCGGCTCGCCGTCCGCGAGGAACGGCCGCAGACGGGTGAAACCCGGTTCGTTGAGCGTCGAGAGGCGTGAGGTCGACAGGCGCGCCACCTGCGACACGGCCAGCCTGAAGTGGTCCAGGGACAGGGCGAGTTGAGCGAGGTAGAAGCCGCCGTGGTGGTAGGCCGCCATGTCGTCCGCCGAGATCAGCGGATTCTCGGCCGCCGCGTTGATCTCGACCGCGAGGACGTCTTCGAGCGCGTCCGCCGCGTCGTGCGCGGGCCCGTGGATCTGCGGCACGCAACGGAAGCCGTACGGGTCCTGGATCCTGCCGAGCGGTGGCGTGGGGCGGTCGGGTGCGCCGAGCAGCAGCCGCATGCGTTCCGCGACGGCGTACGAACCGGCGTGCCGCCGTGCCTCGTGCACGGGCAGCGCGTACGCCTCGTACGAGCCGTCGGTCGCCATCAGGGACAGCGCCGCCACGACCTGTGTGGCCGCGATCAGGCCACGCAGTTCGTGCACCGCGAGTGCCGACTGGCCGAGGGTGAGGGCGTTGCTGCTGATCAGGGCGAGGGCGTCGTTGTTGTCGAGGGGCTGCGGGCCGGGGGCCGCCCCCGGCCCCTGCCAGGGGTGTTCGCCCGCCAGCGCGAGGCCCATCTGCGCGAGCGCGGCGATGTCGCCGGTGCCGACCGAGCCGAATTCGTTGACCTGCGGGTAGGCGCCCGTCTCCAGCGCCTCGCAGAGGGCCGTGACGACGGTGGGGCGCAGGCCCGCGCCTCCCGCCAGCAGTTGGTTGGCGCGGACCGCCAGCATGGCGCGGACCTGCCGCGCCGGCAGCTCCGCACCGATCGCCCCGGCATGGCTGCGCAGCAGCCGCAGGCCGTGGTCGGCGGCTGCGTCCGTCGGCACGGACTCATTCCGGTTAGCACCCACGCCGGTGGACCGACCGTAGACGCGACCCCACGAAGCGATCTCCCGTGCGGCGACCCAGGATGCCTCGACGCGCTTCATCCCGTCCGCCGCGGGCACGGGCTTCGCCGCCGATTCGGCCAGGCGTACGACATCTGCGACCATCAGTCCGCGGCCGTCGAGGACGACGATCGCGCCGCTGTCGTCGACCGTCGCGTTCACCATACGAGACGACATCACTCGCAATTCCTCCTCGATCAGGCGCTTCGTCTTGCCTTACGGCCCCTCGTAACCAGGGATTTACGCCTGAGCGGCGACCAGCTATTGACAACCTATTCAGTCACCGAGAACTCTGCATGATGATATGCAGCCGGGCAAGGGACTCCTCATGATCCAATTCGACAAGGCCCACAAGCGCTTCCCGAACGGCACAACCGCGGTGCACGACCTCACCCTTGAGATGCCGGAAGGGGGTGTGACCGTCCTCGTCGGATCTTCCGGTTGCGGCAAGACGACGACCCTCCGCATGATCAACCGGATGGTCGATCCGACCTCCGGGACCATCAGGGTCAACGGCAAGGACGTCCTGGAGCAGGACGCCGCCGAACTGCGCCGTTCGATCGGCTACGTCATCCAGCAGTCCGGGCTCTTCCCCCACCGCACCGTGCTGGACAACATCGCGACCGTGCCGCTGCTGCTCGGCTGGGGCCGCAGGAAGGCGCGGACGCGGGCGGCGGAGCTCCTGGAGACGGTCGGCCTCTCCGCCGACGCGGGGAAGCGCTACCCGCACCAGCTCTCCGGCGGCCAGCAGCAGCGGGTCGGCGTGGCGCGCGCGCTCGCCGCGGACCCTCCGGTGCTCCTGATGGATGAGCCGTTCGGCGCCGTCGACCCCGTGGTCCGTACCCAGCTTCAGGACGAACTCCTCAGACTTCAGAGAGAGTTGAACAAGACCATCGTCTTCGTCACGCACGACATCGACGAGGCCGTGCGGCTCGGCGACCGCATAGCCGTCTTCCGGACCGGCGGCCACCTCGTGCAGTGCGCGAGCCCCGCCGAGCTCCTGGCCCGGCCCTCGGACGCTTTCGTCGCGGACTTCCTGGGCGCGGAACGAGGCCTGAAGCTGCTGTCCCTGTCGACGCTCGCGCAGGTGCCCCAGGGGCCCGCGCCCGTGGGCACCCGCTGGCAGCTGACACTCGACTCCGCCCGTAAACCGCTGGCCTGGCGCGACGGCGAGACACGTAAGGAGACCCCGGTCCGGCCCCTGCGGGACACGGACTCGCTCCTCTCCGCTCTGAACGAGTCGATCGCCGCTCCGAGCGGCCTGGTCGCCCGGGTCGACGCGGAGGGCGTTCTCACCGGGGTGACGTCCCGCGAGGACATCCACGACCACGCGGGGCACGTGCACAGCGAGGCAAGCGCGGTGGTCGCATGACCTTCGACTGGTCGTGGACAGCCGACCACACCGGTGACCTCACCACCCTGGCCCTCTCCCACCTCCAGGCCGCCCTCACCGCCGTACTCCTCGGCCTGGTCGTCTCGCTCCCCCTGGCTGTCCTCGCGCACCGGGTACGCAGGCTGCGCGGCCTCCTCCTCGGCCTGTCGAACGTCCTGTTCACCATCCCGTCCATCGCCGTCTTCGTGCTCCTCCTGCCGGTCAGCGGCCTCACCCGCACCACCACCGTGATCGGCCTGACGATCTACACGCTGGTCGTGCTCCTGCGGAACACGGTCGAAGGCCTGGACTCCGTCCCCGCCAGGACGAAGGAAGCCGCGAAGGCCATGGGTTCCCGGCCGCTGCGCACCCTGCTGACCGTCGAACTGCCCCTCGCTCTCCCGGTGATCATGGCGGGCGTCCGGATCGCGACGGTGATGGCCATCTCCCTCGTCTCCGTGGCCACGTACATCGGCGACGGCGGACTCGGTCAGCTCTTCACGGACGGATTCCAGCGCAACTTCCCCACCCCGGTGATCGTCGGCGTCGTCCTGACCCTGCTCCTCGCGCTCGTCGCGGACGCGCTGCTCGTCGCCCTTCAGTACGTCCTGACCCCCTGGACCCGCCGGCAGAAGCAGAGGGCCTGACCCGTGTACGAACTCTTCAAGAACCTCGGCGCCTGGCTGGTCAGCGACGAACAGTGGGCCGGGGCGGACGGCATCGGCCACCGCCTCGCCGAGCACCTCCAGTACTCGCTGCTCGCCACCCTGGTCGCCGCCGCCATCGCCCTGCCCATCGGCCTGCTCATCGGTCATACCGGCCGTGGCGCGTTCGTCGCCATCAACCTCTCCAGCTTCGGCCGGGCGTTGCCCACCGTCGGCCTCGTCGTGCTGGTCTTCCTCGCCAGCGGCCTGTCGATGTGGCCCGTCTACATCGCGCTGGTGGCGCTCGCCGTGCCCTCCATCGTCACCAACACGTACGCGGGCATGACCGCCGTCGACCCCGAGGTGCGGGACGCTGCGCGCGGGCAGGGCATGCGCCGGCACCAGGTACTCCTCCAGGTCGAACTGCCGCTCGCGCTCCCGCTGATCATGACCGGGCTCCGGCTCGCGCTGATCCAGGTCGTCGCGACGGCCACCATCGCCGCGTACGTCTCCTTCGGCGGGCTCGGCCGGTACGTCTTCGACGGGCTCGCGCAGCGGGACCTCGTGCAGGTGCTCGGGGGTGCCGTGCTCGTGGCGGTCGTCGCCGTCGTACTGGACCTCACGCTCTCCGCGTTCCAGCGCGCCCTTTTCCGTCATCGCCCCGCCAAGTCTGCCCAGGAGCACGCACGATGAACCGCAGAACTCTCCTCGGCGGGCTCTTCGCCGCCGCTTCCGTCCCCGCGCTCGCCTCCTGCGCCGGCGGCATCACCTCCCTCGAAGGGGAGGGGTCCGGCGGTGGAGGCGGAGGCTCCAGCGAGGGCGGTGTCACCATCGGCACCGCCAACTTCACCGAGAACCAGGTCCTGGGCCACCTCTACGCGGCGGCGCTCGAAGCGGCCGGTGTGAAGACCACGGTCCGCCCCAACCTCGGTACCCGCGAGATCCTCATACCCGCCCTCAAGGGCGGCGACATCGACCTCCTGCCCGAGTACCAGGGCGCCCTGCTGCACTACCTCGACGCCGAGGCGAAGGCCACGGAGGAGGGCGAGATGCAGAACGCCCTCGCCATGGCCCTGCCGCACGGCCTTCAGATCCTCCCCTACGGCAAGGCCGAGGACTCCGACGCCTTCGTCGTCACCCGGGAGACCGCCGAGAAGTACGGCCTCAAGTCCCTCGCCGACCTCGCCGAGCACAACGGCGAGCTCGTCATCGGTGCGGCGCCCGAGGTCAAGAAGCGCACGGTGGGCGCTGTGGGCCTCAAGGACGTGTACGGCGTGGAGTTCAAGGAGTTCAAGTCCCTCGACTCCTCCGGGCCGCTGGTCAAGGGTGCCCTGAGGAAGGGCGACGTCGACGTCGCGAACCTCTTCACCACCGACACCGACATCGCCGCCGAGCGCTGGGTCGTCCTCACCGACCCGAAGAATCTCGTCCCCGGCCAGCACGTCGTCCCTCTCATCGCCGACCGCAAGGCCGATTCGACGGTCCGCAAGGCGCTCGCCCGGCTCGGCAGCGCGCTGACGACCGAGGACCTCACCGAGCTCAACCGCCTGGTGGACAAGGACAAGAAGGACCCCGAGGACGTCGCTGCCGACTGGGCGGCAGCGCACGGGATCAAGAAGAAGTAGCCGCTGCGGGACCGAGCGGCAGGACACGGACAGACCACCGAGAGGGCAGGCACACGAGTCATGGCAGCTGAAGACCTGGTGGAGCGGCGCTCCATCGATGTCGTCCCGGACGACGAACGGCACGGGACCGCGTTCAGTCAGTTCACCCTCTGGCTCGGCGCCAACCTCCAGATCACCGCGGTCGTCACGGGCGCACTCGCCGTCGTCCTCGGCGGCGACGTGGTGTGGTCGGTCGTCGGCCTGCTGCTCGGAAACCTCCTCGGCGGCGCCGTCATGGCCCTGCACTCCGCACAGGGCCCGAAGCTCGGCCTGCCCCAGATGATCCAGTCCCGCGCCCAGTTCGGGGTGCGCGGCGCGGTCGTCCCGCTCCTGCTGGTCATCCTCATGTACGTCGGCTTCTTCGCGAGCGGCAGTGTCCTCGCCGGGCAGGCGACCGCCGAGCTCACGCACACCGACGAGACCACCGGCATCATCGCCTTCGCCCTCGTCACCGCCGCGACGGCGGCGGTCGGATACCGCGTGATCCATGTCCTGGGGCGGGTGGCCAGCGTGGTCTGCGCGCTCGCGTTCGTCTACCTGGGCATCCGCCTCCTGGACCGGGTGGACCTGTCGGCGCTGCTCGGTGACGCGCACTTCGACCTGCCGATGTTCCTGCTCGCCATGTCGCTCGCGGCGTCCTGGCAACTCGCCTTCGGCCCGTACGTCGCGGACTACTCGCGCTATCTGCCGCGTACGACATCGGGGCGGGCCACGTTCTGGTGGACCCTCTCGGGGTCGGCCGTCGGCTCGCAGTGGTCGATGACGTTCGGTGTGCTCGTGGCGGCGAGCGCGGGCGAGGCGTTCCTCGCGAACCAGGTCGGCTACGTGGTCGGCCTGGGCGGCACGGGGCTGATCGCGTCGTTCCTGTACTTCGTGATCGCGCTCGGCAAATTGACCATCAACGTGCTGAACACCTACGGCGGCTTCATGTCGATGGTGACCAGCATCAGCGGGTTCCGCGGCCGGAAGACGCTGTCGCAGCGCGGCAGGACCGCGTACATCGCGCTGATCATGGTGGCGGGGACGGTGGTGGCTCTTCTGGGCAAGGACAGCTTCCTGACGTCCTTCAAGGACTTCCTGCTGTTCCTGCTGACGTTCTTCACGCCGTGGTCGGCGATCAACCTGGTCGACTACTACCTGATCTCACGGGAGCGGTACGACATACCGGCGCTGTCCGACCCCGAGGGCCGCTACGGCGCCTGGCGCTGGGACGCCCTCGCGGTCTACGTGGTGGGGATCCTCGCCCAGCTCCCCTTCCTCGTCACGCACTTCTACACGGGACCGCTGGTGGATCCGCTGGGCGGCGCGGACATCTCCTGGATCGTGGGCCTGGTGGTCCCAGCGGCTCTGTACTGGCTGCTGGCCCGCCGGGACACGACCCACGTCCCGGAGGAGACGCGGTACACGCCGGCTTCTCCGCAGGAGCACTGACCCCGGACACCATCGGTCGCCGACCCGTCAGCGCCCCGCGCTGCACCCCGGCGTCGCCGCTCCCCTCGCCCGTCAGCATCGCGCTCGCGACGCCCCCGGGGGGCGGTCCGCGCTCGCGGCGCGGGCGAGGGCCGATCGCCGAGCCAGGCCAGCGCCGCCACCAGCGCGAACAAGTCGGCACCGTCGATGTCGGTCCGCGCCACGCCTGCGGCGTGGGCGCCGATGAGGAGCCGCAGTTCGTTCGGTCCCCAGGCGGCCGACGAGTGGCGGACCGTCTCGAAGCCCGCGGTGATCTCTGTCCACCGGGTCGCGACAGCCAGCGAGCCTACTCCGTCAGCGCCTGGCCGAAGCCGCCGTACGCCTCGTCGTCGAACAGTACGAACCGGACCTCGGTGATCGGAGGGAGGGCTGCCTCACGGACCGTTCGCACGGCGATCCGGGCCCCGTCGTCGAGCGGCCAACCGTAGATGCCCGTCGAGACCGCCGGAAAGGCAACCGTCCGGGCTCCCAGCTCCGAGGCCACCCGCAGGGACTCCCGGTAGCAGGAGGCCAGCAGCTCGGAGCGGTCCTCACTGCTCGACCAGACCGGGCCCACCGTGTGGACGACGTGCTTCGCGTGCAACCGGCCGGCCGTCGTCGCCACCGCTTGCCCGGTCGGCAGTCCCTTGCCGTAGTGCGAGGCCCGCAGGGCGCGGCAGGCGGCGAGGATCTCGGGCCCGCCGCGCCGGTGGATCGCACCGTCCACCCCACCGCCGCCGAGCAGTGAGGAGTTGGCGGCGTTGACCAGGACGTCGGCGTGCTGCTCGGTGATGTCCCCGCGTACGAGGGTGATCGTCGGTCGTGTCGTCATGCGGCCATACTGCCGCCTGCCGGTAGGGGATGCGGGGGCCATGGCCGTCAGGGCGACGTGGCCGGTCGCGGCGTACCTGAACGACCCGAGGCCGGAGGGCATGTCGTGCCCGTCGACCATCACCAGCGGCAGCCATTCGGTGGTGGCACCCTCGGCCGGCATCATCCCGAGCACCCACCGCCGATCGAGGAGACTTACCTGATGCGCCAGGTCCATTCACGTATGGCCGAGTTCCGCCAATCCGTGGTGACCCGACCGTCCCGCCGCTTGCCGCACTGAGGCAAGACGTGCGGACGCGCAGCCGGAAGCCGTTGCCGACGAGGGGGCCGACGGCACCGGGGGCGCACCCTCGAGCATCCCCGCCCGGTCCGGCCGGGGGCCGTAGTCGGCCGGCCGGTGCGAACGGAGTTCGATCAGCGGGAACCTTCGGCCGGGTGCCGGACACGTATAGAGCATGGAACTGAACGACGCCGGCCCCGCCGTACCGGTCGGAGGGATATCCGACCGCGAGCTGTGGGCGAGAGCCGTCGACGGCGACCGGGAGGCTTTCGGTCGGATCTTCGACCGCCACGGGAAGACCGTCTACAACCACCTGTTCCGGCGCACGGCCGACTGGTCCGAAGCCGAGGACCTCACGTCGACCGTGTTCTTGCACGCCTGGCGCCGGCGGTCGGAAACGGTGCTGGACCGCGACTCGGCCTTGCCATGGCTGCTGGGCATCGCCGACGGCCTGGTGTCGAACACCAGGCGGCGGCTCAGGCGTGCCGAGGCGTTGTTCCGCCGGCTCGTCTCGCATGACGAGCCGGCGGGCGACCACGCGGACCGCGTCGCCGGACTGGTCGACGACGAGCGTCGTATGTCGGGGATCCACCGGGCCATGGCCCGGCTTCCGCGTCACGAACGCGACGTCGTCGAGCTCTGCGTGTGGTCGGGCCTGGATCAGCAGGCGGCCGCGGCCGCGCTGGGGGTGGCGGTCGGAACGGTGAAGTCCAGACTGCACCGCGCGCGGCGGCGGCTGGGGGCCGACCTCGTCGGCGGGCCCGCGGTTCCGGAGTCGTTCAGTTCCAAGAATTTCGTCAACGCGGAAGAGGTCGCACGATGAATCACACGCAGGGCATTCCTGCGGCTCCTTCCGATCGTGATCTGCCGGACCACCGGCGGATCCGAGAGGAGCTACTGATGAAGATCGGCCCCGAGAACAACCGTGCTTCGCTGCGACGCAGGTGGGGGGTGCCGCTGGGCGTCGCCACAGGCGTCGCGGGGATGAGCGTGGCGGCCGTGGCCGTCTTCAGCGGGATCGGGGACGCCGAGCCGCTTCTCGCCGGTCCCGCCGGAAACCCGACGAGCGCCGCGGCCTCACCGAGTCCTGGCACGCCGGCGGGAACCGGCTCGGCCTCGCCCTCGGCCGAAACGAGTTCCGCCGCGGACAAGTTCACCATCACCAGCGGGACGACCACCCCGATCGAAGCCGGAGCCGTCACCAAAATCCTTGCCTCCTGCCTGGGTGCGGACGCATCGCGATTCCAACCGGTGGTCGGGGTCCGCACCCCCGTCGCCTCCGAGGGCTCCGACGGCGTGGTCGTCGCCGTGGATTCCACCGGTCAATACGTGCAATGCCAGTCGAAGGGCGGCAAGGGCACCACCCCGAACTCCCCGCCCACGTTCATCAACGACCGCCTGTGGGGCACCGACCGCACGATCGAGTACTTCGACTCCTTCCTCGAGCCGGCCGGCAAGGGGCAATACCTGATGCTGGGTGCCGGCCACCACACCTCCGACATCGTCAAGATCACCATCAGCTACGGCGACGACCCGAAGCAGTACCCGGCGGTCATGGCAGGCGGCGCGTTCGTCTATGCGGCGGCTCTCGCCACCGACGACCCCGACCCGCACTATGCGGGCCCCAGCCCCTACGTCCATGCCTACGACGCCTCCGGCAAGGAGGTCTACAACCAGAAGAAGGACCCGCAGTTCACCGACGGGCAATGAGCCGGCCTCCCGCCCGGTGGACCGCCGACGGCGTCATGGTCCGCGCTGAATGCGCCGCCGCTCCCGTCGTAGTGAGTCCCAAGCCGTGCGGCGAAAACGCACCGTGAGCGGGCCGATGCGGCCGGCCACCGAACGCAGGACTCCGCCCGTGTTTCCGCCCAGGACTTCGTTTCCGGGCGGGAGCACGGGCGGAACCACTCCTCAGGTTCGGCTGCCGTTCGGCTTCCCGGCAAGCCCTCTCCTGCTGCGGACTCGGGTGTCAGACGGAGCTGGTGGCTTCTTCGTCGTGGTCCGACTCCGGTGCCGGAACCTTCTTCTGTCCGACAGCAGGCAAGGTGATCAGCAGCACGACCGCTCCGACGAGTGCGATGCCCGCGATCCAGCCCGCGCCCACGTGCATGGCATGGATGAACGCATCATCAGCAGCGCGGGAAAGGGTGGGCCGGTCGACAGCGGTGGCGACGTGCCGGGCCTGTTCTGCGGAAACACGTGCCTGATCCCGCACCGGTCCGGGTAGGCCCTCCAGCGAAGGTCCGACCGCACGTCGGTACTCGATCGACATGATCGTGCCGCCTACCGCGATTCCGATCACACTGCCGGTCTGGCGCACGGTGTTGGTGACGGCCGATCCCGCACCGGCCTGTTCCAACGGCAGGTTGCTGATCAATGCGGCGGTGACGGGGCCGATCACCATGCCGACCGAGAGACCCTGTACCAACAACAGGATCTCGATCCGGACGAGTGGCGTGTGCAGTCCGAGGAATCCGTACCCGCCCATGGTCAGCGCGGCCACGGTCAGCGCCGGCACGGTGACAAGGCGTAGCGAGAGGCGGCGCACCAGGCGCGAGCCGAAGGGTGCCCCCGCGACGGCACCGAGCGCGGTCGGGATATTGACCAGACCCGCCTTCGTCGGCGAAAAGCCGAGCGCGCCTTGCAGATAGAACGCGTTGTAGAAGGTGATGGCGGCCACCGCGAAGAGCAGCAGTCCGAGCGCCACATTGCCGCCACCGAATGTGCGTTGCGCAAGCAGTCGCGGATCGAAGCTGGGCACCTTGGCACGCAGTTCCGCCAGTACGAAAGCGGCCAGCAGAACCAGACCGACCACGATCGGCGCCCAGACGTCCGTACGACTCCACGCGGCCACCTGCCCCGCCCGGATCAGCCCGTAGGCCAACGACACGAGGCCACTGATGGACAGCACCATTCCGGCGGGGTCCAACGGCCGCAAGGCGGGACTGCGGAAATTCGGGACCAGCACGGCGAGCCCGACCAACGCCGATACCGCGACCGGGACATTGATCAGAAAGACCGAGCCCCACCAGAAACGATCGAGCAGAGCTCCCGCCAGCACCGGTCCGACAGCCATTCCGACACCGGCTGACGTCGAGAAGATACCGATCGCGGCGGCCCGTGCGGGGCCGGTGAATGTCCACATGAGGATGGCCAGCATGGCGGGTGTGATCAGCGCGCTGCCCACCCCCATCACTGCTCGGGCTGCGATCAGCTGGCTCGCATCGCTCGCGTACGCCGCCCACAGCGAGGACCCGGCGAAAAGCACCAGCCCACTGGAGAACACACTCCGGTGACCGTAGCGATCGCCCAGTGTCCCTGCGGTGAACATCAACGTGGCGAAGGCAAGGGTGTACGAACCGGTGGCCCATTGCAGCTGACCGGGACCGGCCCCCAGTCCGTGGACCGGATCCGCGAGCGTTTCCAGCGTGGCACTCAGGACGGTGTTGTCCAGCCAGATCAGCAGCGAACACGACATAAGGATGACCAGAATTAGCTGCTGTCTGGACTTCGGCAACGCTGGAGACGTGGTCATCAATACCTTCGGATATCGGTCGGCGGAAATCTGAACGACTGGACCATAAGCAAACCCGACGACGCCGTCAAGCTTGGATTTCCTTGTCGATATCCTTGCGAATGGAGGGAATCCATGCCCTCTGACGGATTTGCGGAATGCATAATTTTGTGCCCTCCGGCGAATGCGCGAATCGCAGGATTTATTACTTCCGGGGGGCCGAAAGGGCGGATTTCATGCCCTCCGGCGAGCAGCCCCCAGGGCACGAGAACCAGCCGCTCGCCGGCCTTCTCGGCCCACGCCCGCGCGATCCGGGCCGGCGGCACGGCAACGGCCCGGACGTCGATGGCCGTCGGTCACCGCTTCGCGAGTGGCTCCAGACGAAGTCCAGGACGATATCGACGTCTGCTGCGGTGGTTATTTCGTCGAAGGTGAGTGCCTGGGCCGCGCCGACGTCGAAGCGGGTGGTGTCTCGGCCGACGGCGAGCACCTGGGCGGCACCGAACTGCCTGGCGATCTGGATGGCCACGAGGTCGGCGCTTCCGGCGGCACCGAGGAGGGGAACCAGCGACGCCGCGTCCCGAGCACCCGGCGGGCGGCACGCCCTGAGCCCGGAACCGCCTGCCGCCTGCGCCTGCCGCGCTGTCCGGAATGCCGCCGTACGCCTCCCGGTCACCCCGAGGCCAGTTGCTCCGCTATCTCCTGGATCCAGCCCGCGGTCTTCGCCGGGTCGTCGAGTGTCCCGGCCCACGCTTCCGGCTCCAGCTTGTGCTTGGCCGGGCCGCATTTGAGAGCGATGAGCAGGGCCCTGGCGGACTCCCGCATCTCGGCCGTCGTGCTCCCGCTCCCCGAGATGCCGGGACCTGCCGCCAGGGCGTAGATCTCGCGCGCCATGGCCTGGCGTTCGCCCTTCGACACCTTCTTCCAGAATTTCAGGGCATGTTGGAGCGACTCCTTCCGGGACGCGGCCTCCTCCGGAGTCCCGCCCTCCGGCCCCCAGCGCTCCGGGTGGCGGACCTCCTCATAGCGCTTCGTGGCCGCGCGGAGCGCCTTGTACATGGTGACGCCGAGGACCAGGCCGGCCCCGGCCCCCGCGAGGCCCCATCCGACCGGATTGCTCGCGAGGCCGGCTGTGCCCGCCGCGACCGCCGTCACGATGCCGGCCGCGGCCTTGGCCGACTCGCCTCCGCCGCTGACCGCCTCCTTGCCGATCTTGGTCAGCTGCTTCTTCTTCGCGTACCCCTGCGCCGTGCTGAGCTTCTCCACGTCCTTCTCGGCACGCTGGAGGCTCTCCGCGGCATCACGGGCTTCGCCCATCGCCTCCCAGGCGGCGTCGACGGCCTCGGAGACGAACTCCAGCCCTCCCTCGCCCGCCTGCTTCCAGTAGGCGTCCAGCGCGACGTAGGCCTCCGCCGCGGCCCAGTTCGCCTGCTCCCTCGACTCGTTCAGCCGTGCCAGTGACCCGGCGTGGACGAGGTGGGGATCCCCCAGCTCCTTGACCTGTCTGTACTTGCGGGCCGCTCCCCCGACGCGGAAGGCGGACCGCATGCCCTTGATCCCGCCGACGGCGGCGCTGGCGATACCGCTCGCCTCGGACGCCACCGCGGCGTGCGACGCCTTCTGCAGCTTGGTCACCTCTTTGGCGATGGCGGCGCTGTAGCTCCCCGAGCCGGCGGCGCCCACGACGGCGTCGGTCCCCTTGGTCTTGGCCTTCTTGTTCGCCGTGTGGTGACCGGCCCCGGTCTCGTGCTTCCTGGCGTCCTTCATGTTCTTGTACGCGTCCATCCCGCTGACCACGGCACCGGTGGCCTCCGTGAGGAGGTTCCCCGACGCCGCGGAGGTGCCCGAGGCGGCGGCGGAGTGCTTGAGGCCCTCATTGGCCGCGGCGGCGGCCTGCTGGGTGAAGGCCGCGTTGGTGGGGGTCTGGAAACCTTTGATGAAGGTGTCTATGGGCTCCAGATTCTTCTTGAACCTGTCGAGGAGCCCGGCGATCCGGTCGCGGTAGTTCTTCTTCGCTCCGGCAGGCGCGCCGCCGTTCTCCGCCGCCTTCCCCTTCCCGGTGTTCTGAGCGCGCTGCACCACCGCGGTCGCCGCCCGGTTACCGGCGCGGGCCTGCATCTCGAGGAGGGCGTGCTCCGCCGAGCGCGCGGACGTGCTCCCGGTCCGGCTCCCCGCCCGGCGATGCCGGGCCGCCGGCAGGACGGCTGCGGGCTGCCGGGCCGAGGTGCCGTGGATCGGGGTGCTCATGGATGTACCTCTCCTGTGCCGGACCGGGCGAGGAGAAGGTAGCTGGACAGGGCCAACAGAAGGGGTGCGGCGGGAAAATTCCACACGACGTCGCGGGATGCGTTGTTCCCCGTCACCGCTCCCCGGCGGGGGGGCAGGCGTCCCTCTTGAAGGCGAGTGGGAGCACGGACGGCGGGCCGGCCGGCTGCTCGATGTCCCGCGGGACCGGCTCCGCTGACGCCTCCTCATTTCGCAAAAGCTCTGGCGTTCTCATCCGGCTTGTGCTCATCTGGTGACACAGAGAGGCTTACTTTGTTTCATTGTACCGCCAAATGGTCGCAGGGCTGAAGGACTCGAGGAGGAGTTCCGGGCTATGGATGGACTCAGTAGGCGCAAGATGCTGCTGGCGGGAGGGGCGTTAGGGGCCGTCGGCGCGTTGGGCGCGGCGTCACCGGCCGGTGCACGGCCCCTGTGGACATGGGCGCCGAGCGCATCGGTGGCAGGCACGGGAGAGGGGCTCCACCCGGAATGGGTGTGGGACGACGAGGTCGACCGGCTGATGGCCTCGGTGATCGACCGCGGGGATGTGCCGAAGGTCAACGAGCTGTTGCGCGTCTGGACCCGCAACGACCAGGCGCTCCCGGCCGGACTCCCGCAGGACGTGCACGACTTCATGGAGATGGCCCGGCGACTGCCCTCCTGGGCCGACCGGGGCAAGCTGGAGACCGCAGCCGAGTTCAACAAGTCCCGGGGCTTCTACCTCAATCTGCTCAACGGAGTGGGCGGCGGGATGCTGAGCACCGCCATTCCCAGGGAGGCGCGCTCCGTCTACTACTCCAAGGGCGGCGCCGACATGGAGGACCGCGTCGCCAAGACGAGCCTCCTGGGCTTCGCCATCGGCGACCTGAACGCCTACCGGCCCGACGGCGACGTCATCGTCCACGCCGTCAAGACCCGGATGGTGCACGCCGCGGTCCGTCACCTGCTTCCGCAGTCCCCGGGGTGGACACGGACGGGCGACGGCCAGAAGATCCCGATCAGCCAGGCCGACATCATGGTCACCTGGCACAGCCTGGCCACGTACGCGATGCAGAAGCTGGTCGAGTGGAAGGTCCCGGTCACCGCGGCCGACTCGGCGGCCTATCTGCATGTGTGGCAGGTGACCGCCCACATGCTGGGTGTCCGCGACGAGTACATCCCCGCCACGTGGGAGGCGGCCAACTCCCAGTCCGAGCAGGTCCTCGACCCGATCCTCGCCTCCACCGAGGAGGGGGTCGAGCTGACCGACATCCTGCTGGGCCAGCTGGCCGAGCAGACGAGTCCCGGCGGAATCGACCGCCCGCTCGTCGACGCACTGGCCCGGTTCCTCGTCGGCGACCGGGTCGCCGACATGGACGGGATCCCCGAGGAAGCGTTCTGGGGAAAGGTGATAGCCACCGTCTGGCCGAAGCTCATCGCCTTCCGGGAGAAGCTGATCCCCCTGCCCCTCGTGCCGCCGCTCGCCTGGACGCTCGACGAGGCGGCGCGTCAGTACATCCTCTTCTACCTCACCAAGGGCCGGGGCACCCGGATCGAGATCCCCGACACCAACCGCCCCGCGTCCCGCTGAGGTCACCCGCGGCACGCGGGGCGGCGCCACGCCCGTCAGCAGCCGGCCGTGTGCCTCCGGTCCGTCTCACCGCGGTGTTCACCGATCAGAACTCACGAAGGAGCTCGGAAAGATGGATGTGTTCAGCAGGCGCAAGATGTTGATGACAGGCGGGGCCCTGGGAGCCGCCGGGGCCCTGGCGGCAGCCTCCCCCGCGAGTGCCCGGTCGCTGTGGACCTGGTCGCCCGCCGGGTCGGTGGCCGGGGCGGGAGCGGGCGTGGACCCGGAATGGGTCTGGGACGAGGAAGCGGACCCGGTGCTCGCCGCCGTGATCGACCGCGGCGACGTACCCCGGGTCAACACCCTGCTGGCGCGGTGGACCCGCAACGACCAGGCGCTGCCCGACGGTCTCCCGGCAGACCTCAAGGAGTTCATGGAGCACGCCCGGCAGATGCCGGCCTGGGCGGACAAGGCCAAACTCGACCGCGCCGCCCGGTTCAGCAAGACCAAGGGCATCTACGTGGGGGCTCTGTACGGTCTCGGGAGTGGCCTGATGAGCACCGCCATCCCCAGGGAGGCGCGCGCCGTCTACTACTCCGAGGGCGGTGCGGACATGAAGGACCGCATCGCGAAGACCGCGCGGCTCGGCTACGACATCGGGGACCTGGACGCATACCTGCCACAGGGCTCGATGATCGTGACCGCCGTGAAGACCCGCATGGTGCACGCGGCGGTACGCCATCTGCTCCCGCAGTCGCCGGGCTGGTCCCGGACCAGCGGCGGCCAGCAGATCCCCATCAGCCAGGCCGACATCATGGTCACCTGGCACAGCCTGGCCACGTTTGTCATGCGCAGGATGAAGGAGTGGGGCGTCCGGGTCAGCGCCGCCGACTCGGAGGCGTATCTGCACGTGTGGCAGGTGAGCGCGCACATGCTCGGCGTCAGCGACGAGTACATCCCCAACTCGTGGGACGCGGCCAACGCCCAGTCCAAGCAGGTGCTCGACCCGATCCTCGCCCACAGCCAGGAGGGTGAGGCACTGACCAACGTCCTCCTCGGGATCGTGGCCGAACTCGACCTCGGTCTGACACGCCCTCTGATCAGCGCCTTCACCAGGTACACGCTCGGCGGCGACGTCGGCGACATGATCGGCCTGTCCAAGCAGCCGGTGCTGGAGAAGCTCATAGCGACCGCGTGGCCGCTGCTGGTCGCCTTCCGCGAGGGGCTGGTGCCGCTGCCCGCCGTCCCCGCGGTCCTGTGGACGCTGGAGGAGGCGCTCCGCAAGTTCGTCCTGCTCTTCCTCGCCGAGGGCCGGCCCATCGCGATCGACATCCCGGACGTCAACCGCCCGTCCTGAGCAGCCCCTCACCTCTTCACCACCCACGCACAGCACCCGCCGCTGCCAGGGACGGCCCCCTGGACCGTCCCTGGCAGCACCGCCCACCACCCCAGCCGGAGCCGCACCGCCCCATGCACCCACCGATGAGATCGCGCCGAAGCAGGACGCCGGGACGAGTCCTCCGCCATCCTCCCGGAGAGACGACGCCGAAGAGGCGTACGGGAGAGGAGACCCGATGGTGAACGGTGAGGACCGCGCGGCCCGACCGCCGCACGGGAGCCGTGCCTTGGACAGGCGCAAGTTCCTGGGATTCGTACTGGCGGCGCCGACCCTGGTGACTGCCGCCGAACTCGTACCTGCCGAGCAGGCCCGAGCCGACGTGCCGTCGGCCGACATCACGGAACTGGTCGACCTCAACGACGTCATGACCTTGGCGGCTCTGCCGACCTCGGGTCTGATCACCGTCCAGGTCAACACCGACGGCACCGTGTCCTTCGCTTTGCCCCGGGCCGAGGTGGGGCAGGGCATCACCACGTCGACGGCCATGCTGATCGCCGAGGAGATGGACGTGCCCCTCGACAGGATCCGGGTCACCCTGGCCGACGCACGGCCGGAGCTCGTGTTCAACCAGCTCACCGGCGGCTCCAACACGACCGTCGCGACCTTCGTCCCCATCCGCGTCGCGGCCGCCGTCGCGCGCGGACGGCTGCTCGAGGCCGCAGCGGTGGTACTCGGTGCGGCCCTCACCCAACTCACCATCAAGGCGGGCGTGGTCATCGCTCCCACGGGCCGGAGCATCGGCATCGGCGCGCTGGCCGAGAAGGCGGCAGCTGTACGGACCCAGCAGGTCACCGCCGAACTCAAACCGGCCGAGCAGTTCACCGTCATCGGTACACCGCAACGCCGTATCGACGCCCTCGACGCGGTCACCGGACGCAAGAAGTTCGCGATGGACCTCGCCGTCCCGGACGCCCTCCCGACCATGGTGTGCCGTCCGCCGACGATCAACGGGAAGGTCGGACCGGTCGCCAACGCCGATGAGGTGCGGGCGATGCCGGGCGTCACCGACGTCGTCGTCATCAACAGCGGAGTGGCCGTACGCGCCCGGACCTTCGGTCAGTGCATCGACGCCGTACGCGCCCTGAAGGTGTCCTGGGGGCCTGGCACCGCGCAGGGCAAGTCCGACGAGACCGTGCTCCGGGAACTGAAGGCCGCGGAACCTTCGATGGGGCTGCCGCCGCTGACCCCGAGCGTGGAAGGCAGATTCACCTTTCACTTCCGCAGCAACAGTGCCCTGGAGACCAACTGCGCCATCGCCGACGTCCGGTCCGATCGCGCCGAGATCTGGTCCGGTCTCAAGGCTCCGATCGTGGCGAAGGAGGCGATCGCCGCCGCACTGGGACTGCCGCTGAGAGCCGTGACGGTGCATGTGACGGAAAGCGGCGGGTCCTTCGGACGCAAGCTCTTCTTCGACGCCGCGCTGGAGGCCGTCGAGATCTCCGCCAAGATCGGCAAACCGGTCAAACTCATGTGGCACCGGGCCGACGACTCCCGTCAGGGACGTACGCATCCGATGGCCACGTCCCGTGTGCGCATCGCCTATGCCGGGAACACCGTCCTCAGCTACAAGCAGCGGCACACCAGCGTGGCCACCGACCTCAGCCACGGATTCGGAGAGATCTTCACCGCCCTGGCCGCGAAGCTGCCGGTGGCCGACCTCGGCTTCTCCGAGACGTTCTTCCAGCTCTCCCAGTCGATGCCGTACAACTTCGGTGTCAACAGCCGGCTCCTCAACGAGACCGACAAGGGTTTCAACACGGGCAGCATGCGCAACGTCTACTCACCCGACGTCACCTGCGCCCGTGAGCTCGTCATCGACCGTCTGGCGACGAAGATGGGAAAGGACGCCTACCAGGTCCGGCGCGACTTCCTCAGGGACGACCGGTCCCTCGCGGTCCTGGAGAAGGTCGCCGAAGCCGGGCGCTGGGGCCGGTCGATGCCGTCCGGCACGGCACAGGGCATCGCGCTCCACTCCGAGTACCACTCGGCCAGCGCGGTCCTGGTGGAGATCGACTGCCGGCCCGAGACCGTCAACCGGCGGATCCGCGACGGTGTCGCGGGACCACGCGTCACCAAGGTCGTCCTCGCCGTGGACGCCGGTCTCACCGTCAACCCACGTGGCCTGGAGGCGCAGATGATGGGCTGCGCCATGGACGGGATCGCGCTCGCGCTGACCTCCGGTCTGCACCTGCGCGACGGGTACTTCCTGGAAGCCAGCTGGGACAACTACTTCTACACCCGGCAGTGGAACACGCCGCCCGAACTGGACGTCATCATCATGCCTGACACCACCGGGAAGCCCGGCGGAGCCGGAGAGCTGGGTGTCGCCGCGTCGATGGCCGCGGTCGCCTGCGCCTACGGCCGGGCGACCGGCACGATGCCCACCACCTTCCCCATCAACCACGGCACACTCTCCTTCGAACCCAAGCCGGTCGTTCCGCCTGTCCCCCAGTCCCCGACCGATGGCCTGGACCACGCCTTCTGATGTGAGGATCTCTACGTGCCCGAGCACACATTCCGCCTCAACGGCGAGCAGGTCACCGTCGACATCGCGGACGACGTCCGGCTGTTGTGGGTGCTGCGTGACGTCCTGGGCGTCACCGGTCCCAAATACGGCTGCGGCATCAACGTCTGCAAGGCCTGCACAAGCCATCTGAACGGCAAGGCGGTCAACCCCTGCGCGATCCCGGTGGGCGAACTGAACCCGACCGACGAGGTGACGACGATCGAAGGGCTGCCGGCGACCGTGGGCGCCGATCTGCACCCGATGCAGCAGGCGTGGCTCGACCTGGACGTGGCCCAGTGCGGCTACTGCCAGCCGGGCCAGATCATGACGGCCGTCGCCGTCGTACGGAGAGCCGCGGAGGAAGGCCGCGAGATCACCGACGCCGACCTCGACGGCATCCGGAACATCTGCCGCTGCGGCACCTACGTCCGCATCCGCGAGGCCATCAAGGCTGGTGCCGCGCGCATGTGACGAGCTCCGGCGGTGGGCCCGGGGCGCCTGCGACGCCCCGGCCGTGAGCAGCACGCGCGGTGACCCGCCGCCATTTTGAAGGCCCGGGCCCTACCGGCAGGCGCCGGAGGATCCGCCGTGGAACGTGGTGTGTGCACGGGCGACGTACGGCGATGCGGGGCGAGGGACGCACGCGTCGCGGCCCTGTCCCGGACCGCTCGTGTGACCCCGAAACTGCCGTTCCTGGTCACACCGCTGCGGCAGGCGGGTCGGACCGTGCGAGTTCCGAGCAGGATCCGCGTCAATCGCGGCGCTGAGGGCAACGACTCGAATGGCCACGGCACGACCGGCTGCCCGCCTCGAGAGCGCCTTCGTCTCCCGTCACCGCTCGCCGGCGAGGTCGACTTCTTCCCTGTGCACCGTCGGTGCCGCCTCCGCCACCCCGGGTCCACGCCACCAGTGCGCGACCGGCGCCGACACCGCGCGCCACCAAGCATCCGTGGGAAGCTCCCCGGACGGTTCGAACGGATCGCCCGCGCGGGGGAAGGCGACCGGCTGCCCCGCCTCCCCAGCCACGTCCTTCATCCACTCCCCGGGCTCCGCCCACGGGTGCGGGGCGAGGTTGAAGGTGCCCCAGTGGATCGGCAGCAGCGCGCCGTGCGGCTTGCCGCCCTCGAGGTCCAGGTGGGCGCGCAGGCCCTCGGCCGGTGTCATGTGGATGTCGGGCCAGTACTCCGAGTAGGCGCCGACCTGGATCATCGTCACGTCGAAGGGGCCGTGCTCGGCGCCGATGTCCCGGAAGCCGGAGAAATAGCCGGTGTCCCCGCTGTGGTACACCCGGTGCTCAGGACCGGCGACGACCCACGACGCCCAGAGTGTGTGCTGCTGGTTGCGCAGGCCTCGGCCGCAGAAGTGCCGGGCGGGGGTGGCGGTCAGGCTGATGCCGGCGATCTCCGCGGTCTCGTTCCAGTCGAGCTCGTGGATGCGGTCCAGGGGCACGCCCCACCGCTCCAGGTGGGCGCCGACTCCGAGCGGCACCGCGAAGACCGTGTCCGTCCCCGCCAGGGCCTTGATCGTGGGCAGGTCGAGGTGGTCGTAGTGGTCGTGGGAGATCACCACGGCGTCCACCGGACCGAGCGAGGCGAGCGGGAGCGGGACGGGGTGCAGCCGCTTGGGCCCGGCGAAGGCGAAGGGCGAGCAGCGCTCGCCCCAGACCGGGTCGAACAGCACCCTGCGGCCGTCGATCTCGGTGAGCACGCTGGAGTGGCCCAGCCAGGTCACGCGCAGGCCCGTCGCCGGGGGCGCGGCCAGATCGGCCAGGGTCGTGGCATGGACCGGCACGGTGCCGAGTGGGGACCTGCGGGCCCGTTGCTCCTTCTGGAAGTACACCTTGGCGAATTCGAGCATGGACCCGGAGGGCCGGGTCCGCGCGCCCTCCGGGTTCTGGAAGACGCCGTCGGCGAAATTGGGCGAGCGGCGGATCCGCTCCATCCGCACCCCCGCCGGATCCGCGCCGAAGGCGTCGGGGCGCAGTGAGCGAAGTCTGGTGCGGAGCGAAGGCTGGGGGTCGGCGCCGGTCACAAAATCTCCTGAGGGAGTCGGTGTCGTCATTATGGTCCGGAATCAGGACGGGGCGAGAGGTCGGCGGTGAACGGAGCAGAGTCATGGGTCTCCCGGAGCCGTGCCGCGTGGGGTCCTGCCTCAGGTTTTCGGCTGGCCGTACACATGGTCGATCCGCAGGGTCAGGACGACTCTGCGGTCCTGGACCATCACCCGGCGGTAGTCGTCCCAGTCAGGGTGTTCACCCCGCACGTCCCGGTACAGGGAGACCAGCTGTTCCACGACCGCGTCGTACGGGTCGGCGGCGGGCGGGGTCAGCTCGGCGGTGACATCGGCGACGGTCCAGGCCCACCGGTCCTCGCTGGTCACGTGGTAGCTCGCTCGCGGGTCCCGGCGCAGATTGCGCGTCTTGGCACGCCCTTCGGTGATGGACACGCGGATCACCCCCTCCTCGGGGTAATAGGCGTGGTTCACATTGGACAGCTGGGGCCTGCCGTCACGCTTGAGGGTGACCAGCACCCCGCCGTCGTACTCCCCGATGAGTCGTAGCAGCGCCGCACGCGAGGGTTCCGTCATGCCGACTCCAACGTGCGTGCCCCCCGCAGGATTCCGGATCGGGCGTACGGGGATCTCACATCCGGCTTTCCGCGGGCATTGACAGCCGTGTCACGGTCTCCGGATACTGACCCGCTGTTCAGTAGATCGACCCGGATGATCCAGGAGCCGCCCGATGCAGTCCCTCTCCCCCGCCCCGCTGGTGTCGCTGACCTGGACGGACCACGTCACAGGCACCGAGGGGTACCTCGTCGTCGACCGGCTGGTGCGCGGCGTGTCGAGCGGCGGCCTGCGGATGAGGAAGGGGTGCACACTCGCGGAGGTGGCGGGCCTGGCACGGGGCATGACCATGAAGGAGGCCCTGCACTTCGACGCCGGTGATCCGCGGGCGCGTTACATCCCGCTCGGCGGCTCCAAGGGGGGCATCGACTGCGACCCGCTCGATCCGGCGGCCTACGGGGTGCTCGTCCGCTTCCTGCGGGCGATGCGTCCGTACATAGAGAACGTCTGGACGACCGGCGAGGATCTCGGGCTGAGCCAGGATCTCGTCGACCGCGCCGCGGCGGAGGCCGGCCTCGTCTCCACGGTCCAGGCGGTCTACCCGCTGCTCGACGACGAGGCGGTCGCACGGCGGCGGCTTGCGGACGCCTTCGCGGTCACGGTCGACGGGATCGGGCTGGACGAGCTGGTCGGCGGGTGCGGGGTCGCCGAAGCCACGCTCGCCGCACTGGACCGGGCGGGCGTGGTGCACGGTGGCGTCCGGGTCTCCCTCCAGGGGCTCGGCACCATGGGAGGGGCAACGGCCCGCTTCCTCTCCCGGGCCGGGTTGTCCGTCGTCGCGGTCGCGGACGTCAGGGGCACCATCGCCAATCCCGCAGGCCTGGACGTCGAGGCACTGCTGGCCGCCCGGGACGCGCACGGGACGGTGGACCGGGGCGCGCTGCGTGACGGGGACCAGGAACTTCCGGCCGACGCCTGGCTGGCCGCCGATGTCGAGGTACTGGTTCCGGCGGCGGTGTCGTACGCCGTCGATGCCGTGAACCAGGCTTCGGTCAGGGCCCGTTGGGTGGTCGAGGCGGCGAACATGCCGGTACTCCCGGAGGCGGAGGCCCTGCTCGCCGGGCGCGGAATCACGGTACTGCCCGATGTGGTCGTCAACTCCGGTACGAACGCCTGGTGGTGGTGGACGCTGTTCGGCGACATCGGCCCCGATGCTGAGGAGGCGTTCGGGCACACCCGCCGCTCGATGCGCGCCCTGATGGACCGGGTCCTGGAACGGGCGGCCGCGGAGGGCTGCACCCCGCGGGCGGCGGCGCACTCGCTCGTGGCGGACCGCCTGCCGGTGATGGCGGAGCGCTTCGGCTGGTACCGGTAGGCCGTGGGCACGGGGGCCGGATGACTGCGCGCGGGCGTTGGTTAGGGTAACCGCGTGGCGAGAGTGCGGCTGAGTGTGGCGGAGCGGCGTGAGGAGCTTCTGCGCGCTGCCGTCGAGCAGATCGAGGTCCGGGGTGTGTCCGCGGTCAGGATCGCCGATGTGGCCGCCGTCCTCGGGGTGAGCAACGCGCTGGTGCTGTACCACTTCTCGTCCAAGGAGAAGCTGGTGGCCGCCGCGTTCGCGTACGCGGCGGAGGCCGATCTCGCCCATCTGCGCAAGCTGCTGACCCGGCGCACCAGCGCGGTCCGGCGGCTCAGGTCCGCCGTTCGCTGGTACGCGCCGACCGGGCAGGCCAAGGGCTGGCGGCTGTGGATCGAGGGCTGGGCGTCCGCCCTCCGTGACCCGGTGCTGCGCGAGGTGGCCGGAGACCTCGACCAGCAGTGGAAGGCCGAACTGGCCGAGGTGATCGAAGAGGGGGCCGCGGCGGGTGAGTTCCACTGCGAGGACCCGATGTCCGTGGCGTGGCGGCTGACAGCCCTCCTGGACGGGCTGGCCGTCCAGATGACCTCGTACGCGGGTCCGCTCTCCCGGGCCACCATGCTGCAGTGGACCGAGGAGGCGCTCGCCCGCGAACTCGGCATCGAACACGAGGCCCTGACGGCCTGAGGCCTCGGTGGGCGGGTCAGGTCTGGCGCACGGGGGCGTAGGCATCTCCCTCGATCCCGAAGGTCCAGGCGACGCCCTCCTTCGCGGTCCGGGTCCTGGGCGGCACCCGCAGCCAGTAGACGCGGTGCGTCCCGTCGGGCTCGGGGGTGGAGTTGACGACTTCGACCATGACGACGTCCTCGTCGCCCTCCATCGCGATGCGCCAGAGGATGCCGGTCTCGTCCCGGTGTACCGGCTCCGCGCCCGACTCCGAGAGGTAGCGGTCGTAGCCGTAGTACTCGAGCATCACACGGCGCAGTTCCGCGTTCTCCTCGGCGCGTATCCGCTCCGGGGTCAGGCTTGCCAGGCCGTCCAGGAACTCGGCCGGCACGGGCATGCCGCGCCAGGCGTACAGGGCGAAGCCGTCCGGGTAGGCCAGGGCCGGCCCGTCACCACGGTCGAGCCGTCCCGCCTCGTCGCGGTGGAGTTCCGCGGGGCGCTCGCTGATCACCACGGCGTGCTCGTAGGGCCACCACCAGCCGGCGTTCCTGGCGACGTCCGCCAGTCCGGTCAGGCGGTCTCCACGGCCGTCGAAGGCGGCCAGCCAGGCCGCGTCGTGCTGGCCCAGGACCGCGTCGAGCAGTACGAGGCGGACGTCGGCCTCGTCCTCGGGCCGCGTGGTCAGTCCGGCGACGATCGCCGCCCGTATCCGCTCGGCCAGTGCGGCGGTGGTCTCCCACAACTGGGCGCCGGTGGCGGACCACAGGGCGGACCAGCCGGCCGGACCCAGCTCGTCGTACATCCGGCGCCGTTCCTCCGCCCAGGGGCGGGTGCGGACCTCGTCGCGCACGGAGCGTCCGGCGCCGTGCAGCTTCTCCACCACCTCGACGGCGGCCCTGGGCGAGTCGGCCCAGATGATGCGCTCCGGCTCCGCGAGCCCCGCGCTGCGGTAGGCGAGCCGCACCCCGTCCTCGGCCGCGCCACGGTCGGCCCTGCCCGTCGCCGCCGCCACGGCCCGCCACGCGTTCACGTACTGCATCGGTGTTCCCCGTCCCCTGTTCCTGTTTCCTGACCCCACATCACTGGACCTCCGCATCCCCCGAAGGGTCAGTCCGCGACCATCCGGACCGCGCCCGGGGCGTACTCACGCTGGCGCACGACGCGGAACCAGCCTTTCGGCAGCACTATCACGGCATGCTCCTCGTGGACCACGCGTCCGCCCTCGGGGAGATGGAGCAGCATCGGGCCGAACGGTCCGGCCTCCCGGACCAGCCGGCCCGGCCCCACCACCGCGTGGGCGTGGCCGGTGACCTCACCCAGTGCCAGGACCAGCCTCCCCCGCCCGTCGCGCGGTTCGCCCGGTGCGTCGAGGAAGTGCGCCGGCACGTCCGACTCCTCCAGCGCCACCATCAGTACGTCGCCCTGCCGGTACACAGACGTCTCCCCTCACGCCCCGGCACCCACTGCGCCGGTCACAGGGAAAACGCTACGAGAGGGGTCTGACATCGACGGCTGTCCGGGGCCGGTCGCTCCGATGTCAGTGCCGCTTGATAAACCTTGCGGACATCAGCCCTCCCCAGCATCAGGAGATCGGTGTCATGTCCGACGCGGACCGTCTGCACGAGTTGCTCGGCCTTCCGGCCGTCGATTTCCGGCGCGAGGACGAGGGGGCGCCCCGTCCCCCGGCCGATGCCGCGGCCTGGCGCGTCAGCGTCGAACCGTACGAGGACGACGGCACCTGGGAGGAGGAGTTCCACGCCTTCCTCGAAGCCGTGGACCCGTCAGGCGTCGAGGCCCTGATCATCGGCCAGTGGGGCGAGTCGTACGAGGAGGACTCCGCCTACCCCATCGGGCTCGTCGTGGCCGCGGCGGACCGGCTGACCTCGCTCAAGGCCGTCTTCGTCGGGGATCTCGTCGCGGAGGAGGCCGAGATCTCATGGATCGAGCAGTCCGATGTCACCGCTCTGCTCACCGCCTTCCCGGCGCTGACCCATCTCGGCATACGCGGCGGCACCGGCCTGGTGTTCCCGCCCGTCGGGCACGAAGCGCTGCGCGCGCTCACCATCGAGAGCGGCGGCCTGCCCGCGGAAGCCCTGCGCGGAGTGCTGGGCAGCGAGCTGCCGGCCCTGGAGCGTCTGGACCTCTGGCTCGGCGTCTCCGCTTACGGGGGCGACGCGGTGGTCCCGGATCTGGCGCCCCTGCTCGGCGGCAATCGATTTCCCCGGCTGCACCACCTGGGCCTGCGCAACAGCGAGTTGCAGAACGAGATCGCGGTCGCGATCGGTTCGGCGCCGGTCGTCGCGCAGCTCCGGACGCTCGACCTGTCGAACGGCACGCTGGGCGACGAGGGCGCGTCGGCGCTGCTCGAAGGCCAGCCGCTCACCCATCTCACCTCGCTGGACCTGCACCACCACTTCCTGACCGAGCCGATGGAGCGACGCCTCGCGGAGGCCCTGGAGCCGCACGGAGTGGTGGTCGACGTGTCCGGGCGCTGCGAGCCGTGGGACGGCCGGGGCCCCGAGGGGCGTTACACCGCGGTCGCGGAGTGACGCCGCCATGACCGACATCCTCCGACCCGGGACGCGTGGCCGGGCGCCGCGCCTCGCGGTCGTGGGCATTCCCGCCAATCGCAGGGTCGGTCTCCTCCAGGACGCCGTGCGCGCCGCCGGGCTGCCCGCCGCGCGCACGGTTTCCTGGCTGGAGGTGCTGCGCGGGCAGGCGGCCTTCCTTCCTGGGGAGACCGTCCGCATCGATTCGCCCGGTGAGGACGCCGAGGTGGACCGGCTCCTGCGGGGGGCCGACGATCCCACGAGGGTCGAGGGCTCGGCCCGCTGGTACGCGCGCTTCACTTCTGCCGTGCGTGAGGTGGCGCGGGCGGCCACGGCGGCGGGTGCGGTGCTGCTGGACGGCCCGGAGGACATCGCGGTGATGTTCGACAAGCGGCTCTGTCACGGCGCCCTGGACGCTGCGGGGGTGCCGGTGCCCGAGTCCCCGACCTCCGGTCCCGGTGTGGTCCCTGTGCGCGGCTGGACGGACGTGCGCCGGCTGATGTCGGACCATCGCATGCCGAGAGTGTTCGTGAAGCCCGCGCACGGTTCATCGGCCTCCGGGGTGATGGCACTGGAGACGGCGGGCGCGGGCAGGGTCCGGGCGGCCACCTCCGTGGAGCGGGACGAGGAGGGCCGGCTGTTCAACTCGCTGCGGGTGCGCCGCTGCACGACGGAGCGCGAGGTGGCGGCCCTCGTCGACGCCCTGGCGCCTGACGGACTGCACATCGAGCGCTGGCTGCCCAAGGCCTCCCAGCGGGGGCGGGCCGCCGACCTCCGGGTCGTGGTGGTCGCGGGACGGGCGACCCACGCGGTCGTCCGGACCAGCCGGTCCCCGATGACCAATCTGCATCTGGGCGGGGCTCGTGGCGATCTGGACCGGGCGCGGGCGGACATCGAGGCCGCGGGCGGCAGTTGGAGTGCCGCCCTGGCCATGTGCGAGCGGGCAGCTGCCTGTTTCCCTGACACCCTGTGCGTGGGTGTCGATCTGCTGCCCACGGCCGGCTGGCGGCGCTTCGCCGTCGGCGAGGTGAACGCGTTCGGGGACCTCCTCCCCCGGCTGACCGGCCTGCCGGGCAGCGGTGCGGAGGGCCTGGACACGTACGGCGCGCAGATCGCCGCCGTACTGGAGACTTCTTCATCACGCGAGGACCGGGCGGGCGGCGACACCCGCAGGCCCCGTCCCGCGAGCAACGACCGAACAAGGAACGACCGTGCCATCGACGCCCCCTGACCCCGTGTCCCGCGATTCCCGGGCTCCGGTCACCGCCCCGGCCCCTGCGCCCGCCCCGACTCCCGACATGAACGCGATCGTGGGCAGCCACGATCTCCTTCTCGTCACCCTGGACACCCTGCGGTTCGACGTGGCCGCGGAACTGGCCGCGGCCGGGCGCATCCCTCATCTCGCCCGGCATCTGCCTGGCGGCGCCTGGGAGAAGAGGCATGCGCCGGGCAGCTTCACCTACGCCTCCCACCAGGCGATCTTCGCCGGTTTCCTGCCGACGCCTGCCGCGCCCGGCCCCCACCCGAGGCTGTTCGCCGCACGCTTCGCGGGCAGCGAGTCGACCGCGGACGGCACCTTCGTCCATGAGACCCCCGATCTGCTCTCCGGCCTGGCCGCCGTGGGCTATCGCACGGTGTGCGTCGGCGGCGTCGGTTTCTTCAACCGCCGCCCGCCTCTCGGCTCGGTACTGCCCGGCATGTTCCAGGAGAGCCACTGGGAGCCCGAGTTCGGTGTCGCGTCGCCGACGTCCTTCGAGTCGCAGGTCTCCTGCGCCGAGCAGGTGGTCGCGGGCCTTCCGGAGGACCAGCGGCTGTTCCTCTTCGTGAACGTGTCGGCGCTGCACCAGCCCAACTGGTTCCACCTACCCGGCGCCACCGCCGAGGCGGGTGACTCGATGGCCACGCACGCCGCGGCACTGGAGTACGTGGACCGGCACATCGGGCGCCTCTTCGCGGCGGCGAGCAGCCGACGTCCGTGTTTCGCCATCGTCTGCTCCGACCACGGCACCGCATACGGCGATGACGGCTACACAGGCCACCGGATCGGTCACGAAGCCGTATGGACCGTGCCCTATGCCCACTTCTTCCTCGAACCTGGGGCGTCCCGATGACCGTCTCCGCACACAGCACCAGCCCTTACCTCAGCTACGTCTACGCCTATCCGCACAAGACGGCCTACCGCCCGCTCGGAGACCACCCCGCCGGCCGTCCGCGGCTCAGCGAGCTCTGGGCGGCGGAGCGCAAGGACGCGCTCTCCCTCTACCTCCACATACCGTTCTGCGAGGTCCGCTGCGGCTTCTGCAATCTGTTCACCCGAATCGGTGCCCCCGAGGAGCTGACGACGCGCTACCTCGACGCGCTCGACCGGCAGGCCACCACGGTCAGGGACGCGCTGGGCGACGAGGAGCCGGTGCGCTTCGCCGCCGCAGCGTTCGGCGGCGGCACTCCCACCTTCCTCACCGCCGGAGAGCTGGAGCGCCTCTGTGACATCGCCGAGAAGCGGATGGGCGCCGATCTGAGGGCGGTTCCCCTGTCGGTGGAGACCTCGCCGTCGACGGCGACCGCGGACCGGCTGTCCGTGCTGGCCGACCGGGGCGCCACCCGGATCAGCATCGGTGTGCAGAGCTTCGTGGACGCCGAGGCCCGGGCCGCGGTCCGCCCGCAGCACCGCTCCGAGGTGGAGGCGGCTCTCGGCCGCATCCGCGATGCCCGCGTCCCGGTCCTCAACATCGACCTGATCTACGGCATCGAGGGCCAGTCCGAGGCCAGTTGGCGCACCTCGCTGGACGCCGCCCTGGCCTGGCGCCCGGAGGAGCTCTACCTCTACCCGCTGTACGTGCGCCCGCTGACCGGGCTCGGGCGGCTGGGTGCCGGGGCGGAGACACCGGGAGGCCCGGACAGCGCCTGGGACGAACAGCGGCTGCGGCTGTACCGCGCGGGTCGCGACCATCTGCTGGCCCACGGCTACGAGCAGGTGTCGATGCGCATGTTCCGCCGCGCGGACGCGCCGCACGCGGGCCCCGACGACTACGCGTGCCAGACCGACGGCATGATCGGGCTCGGCTGCGGGGCCCGCTCGTACACCTCCTCCCTGCACTACTCCTTCGACTACGCGGTGGAGATGCGGGAGATCCGGGGCATCATCGACGGCTTCACCACCACCGAGGACTTCTCCCGGGCGGAGGTCGGCCGGTACGTCGACGAGGGCGAGGCGCGCAGGCGCCACCTGCTCCAGTCACTTCTCCAGGCCGAGGGCATGCGGCCCGCCGAGTACCGAGAGCGCTTCGGCACCGGTCCGTACGAGGACTTCCCCGCCGAGCTGGAGCTCTTCTCGGCGCGCGGATGGCTGGACGAGGCATCGGGCCCTGCGCTGCTGCGCCTCTCACCCGAGGGTCTGGCCCATTCCGACGCCCTGGGACCGGAGCTGTTCTCCCCGGCGGTGCGGGCCGCGATGGCCGCCTACGAGGCGAAGTGAACCGGCCGATGAGCGACGCGCCCGCCGCACCCCTGGACCTGACGATCCTCTACCGGGGCCCGCTCGCCTCGTGCGACTACGACTGCCCCTACTGCCCGTTCGCCAAGCGGCGGGACAGCGTCGAGCAGCTCCGGTCCGACCGTGCGGCCCTGGAGCGGTTCACCGGGTGGGCCTCCGCCCAGACCGGTGACCGTCTGTCGGTGCTGTTCACCCCGTGGGGCGAGGGCCTGGTGCGGTCCTGGTACCGGAAGGCGCTCGTCGATCTGTCGCGGCTGGAGCACACCGGCCGGGTGGCCATCCAGACCAACCTCAGCGGCCGTACCGGCTGGCTGGCCGACGCGGACCGCGACAAGGTCGCCCTGTGGTGCACGTACCACCCGGGGCAGACGCCGTACGAGCGGTTTCTCGGCCGGTGCCGGGAGCTGACGGCGCTCGGTGTCCGCTACAGCGTGGGGGTCGTCGGTCTCGACGAGCATCTGGAGGAGGCCCGAAGGCTGCGGTCCGCGCTGCCGCCCGAGGTGTATCTCTGGGTCAACGCAGCGGAGGGGCACACCTACACGGACGAACAGGCGGCCCGCTGGACGGCTCTGGACCCGCTGTTCGCGTACAGCAGGCACCCGCACCGCTCGGCCGGCCTGCCCTGCCGGACCGGTGAGTCGGTGATCTCGGTGGACGGCGAGGGGACGGTGCGGCGCTGTCACTTCGTCCGTGCCGAGCTGGGCAATCTCTATGACGACAGCTATCGGAGCGCGCTCCGCCCGCGCGGCTGCCCGCTCGGTGTCTGCGACTGCCACATCGGCTATGTGCACCTGGAGACGCTGCCGTTGTACGACGTCTTCGCAGGCGGGGTACTGGAGCGGATACCCGCCCGTCCGGTGCGGGAGGCCGCATCGGACGGGCTCGTTCCGCCGGGCCCGGCCCGGCGTCCGCTCCCCCTGGCCGGCCCCTGAGGAGGGGTCACCGGCCGAGCGGTCAGAGCGGCAGCAGGTCTGGGCGCTTGGCCTCGACGTGGTCGCCGGAGGATTCCCCGCGCAGTCGGCGGCCGATCCACGGGACGAGGTATTCACGCGCCCACTGGATGTCGTCGCGGCGGACCTCGAGCGCTCCGCGCTGTGCCTGCGGGGGCCACAGCTGGTCGGGGTCGGCCGGCACCTGGAGGCCGAGGACCTGTGCGGCCCGCAGCGCGACGCGGGTGTGCCCCTCCGCCGAGAGGTGCAGCCGGTCGTTGTCCCATGCCCGCCTGTCCTGCACGGACCGCAGGGACCACAGGTCCAGCACCGGGCAGTCGTAGCGGTCGGCGATGGACCGGACGTGGGCGGTGTACATGGCGATCTTGCCCCGCAGGTGCTTGAGCACGGGGATGCCTCGGGTGTCGAAGCCGGTGGTGACCATGACCGTGCCGACCGCCTGCGTCAGGTCGGCGACCGCACGCTCGAAGCGCTCCGCCACGTCGTCCGGGTCGGAGCCGGGACGGAGGATGTCGTTGCCGCCTGCGCAGAAGCTCACCAGGTCGGGTGCCAGCTGCTTGGCGCGGGGGACCTGCTCCTCGACGATCTGGTCGAGGAGCCGTCCGCGTACGGCGAGATTGGCGTACCGGAAGTTGCCGTGCGTGTCGTCCGCGGGGGCGACCGTCGCGTCGGGGACCGGGAGCTGGTCCGCGAGGAGCACCGCGAGCCGGTCGGCCCAGCCGACGAGGGTCCCGCCGGGGCCGGGGTCTCCGACGCCCTCGGTGAAGCTGTCGCCAATCGCTGCGTACGACCCGATGATGCCTCGTTGTTTGTTTCTCGAATCGTCTGCCACAAGGGCTTATCTTGCACCTTCGATTGTGACCTACGCGACCGTAATAAGGGGTTGACGGGTGGTGAGAAAGACCACCCGGTCAGTTTTTGGTAAAGCCGGAATAAGGAGAGGGGCGGTGCGCAAGCGCGCACCGCCCCTCTCCTTCAGCCCTCGGCCGGCAGGTCTCAGATGGAGACACCGTGCGAGCGCAGGTAGGCGATCGGGTCGACGTCGGAGCCGTAGCTCGGGCCGGTCCGGACCTCGAAGTGGAGGTGCGGGCCGGTGGAGTTGCCGGTGGTGCCGGAGAGGCCGATCTGCTGGCCGCCGGTGACGGTCTGGCCGGCCGAGACCTCGAGCGAGGACAGGTGGGCGTACTGGGAGTACATGCCGTCGCTGTGCTGGATGACGACCTCGTTGCCGTACGAACCGCTCCAGCCCGCGGAGACCACGGTGCCCGGGCCGATGGACCGGACGCTGGTGCCGGAGGCCGCCTGGAAGTCGGAGCCGGTGTGGTAGCCGCTGGACCAGCTGGCGCCCGAGGCGCGGTACTGGGTGGTGACGTTGGCGTTCTCGACCGGGGCGGCCCAGCCGGAGCCGGTGCTCTCCTGAGACGCGGAGGAGTCGGCGGTCTTCGCCGCCGGGGCGGACGTCGCCTCGGCCGGGGCGGCCTTCTTCTCGGCCGGGGCGGCCTTCTTCGCAGCCGACGGGGCGGACTTGGAGGGCGTGGTCTCGGCGGAGCCGGACGCCTTGGCGCCGAGGGTCAGCTTCATGCCCGGGAGGATCAGGCCGGGGTCCTCGCCGACGACGTCGCGGTTGTCCTGGTACAGCTTCTGCCAGCCGCCCTTGATCTTCTGCTCGCCCGCGATCTTCGCCAGGTAGTCACCGGAGACCACCGAGTAGGTCTTCGGGGCGCTCTTCGCGGCCGCCGGGGCGCTGTGCGCGGCGGCGGACTTGGCGGCCGGTGCGGACTGCTCGGCCGCGTGGGCGCCGGTGGCGCCGATCAGCGGGAGGGCGAGAACGGCGCCGCCGGTCCCTGCGGCAAGGACGCCTCGGGAGATCGGGCCGGTCTTCGTACGGCGGTGCTTGCCTTTTGCGGGCATGGGTTTTTCCTCTCCGGCGCCTGCGAGGTGAGCTGTCGGGTTCGGACTGGAGATGTCCGGCCGCGTGGTGCGCGACTTCACCCCGAGCCGTACCGGATCCCTCCGGCCGGCGGCTTACCTGGTTCCCCCGCTCCTGCCACACGTGAGTCGGTGCGGATTCCGGGCGGCGGCAGGATTAGGCGTTCCGTCCGGATTGACCGTGACCGTAAGCGAGCCGGGACGTCGCGAACAAGCCGCGGATTCCGAACCGGAATCCGTGCTTCATTTCCGGCACGGAATTCCCGTCACACTCCGTGGATTACGGATCTTGGCTTTCCGCACGGCGTCCGGAATACCCCCCGGCATCTTCGCCACGCACCGTCACGGATATGATCCCGCTCACCCGCCCCATCCCATCTCCCGTGCAAGCGGGGCATGTTCTGCTAAATACACCAATACGGACATGACGTGATCGCCGTTCTCTCGCGGAGACCAGAACCACGGCAGTTGCCCGATGCAGGCATGTCGTATCGTCGCGGGCGTGCCCCCGTCGGCGAGCGGCGCCGACGCCCGACACTCCAGGAGCCCTTGTGACGCAGCTGCCAGAGGTCCCGCCGGTCGGCCCCGAGCCGACGGACGTCAGCCTGACCGGTGTCCGCAACTTCCGCGACGTCGGCGGGCTTCCGACCGTCGACGGCGGCACCGTGCGGTACGGGCGCCTCTACCGCAGCGGTCACCTCGCCCACGCCACGGAGGCCGACACCGCCTTCCTCGCGGGGCTCGGCCTCCACACGGTCTTCGACTTCCGCAACGCGGCGGACCACAAGCTCGACGGTCTCGACGTGGAGCTGCCCGGCGTCCGGAATGTCAGCATTCCCCTCTCCGACCCGGCGGACGGCGCTGAGTTCTGGCGGCTGGTGCGCGACGGGAACATCCAGCAGCTGCGCTCGATCCTGGCCGACGGCAAGGGGACGGAGCGGATGATCGCCTCGTACCGCTCGATCATCAAGGACCGCACCGCCGAACACAGCCGTGTGCTGCACGCGCTGGCCGAGGACAGCGTGCCGGCGCTGATGCACTGCGCGGCGGGCAAGGACCGGGCGGGCCTGTCGATCGCGGTCTCCCTGCTCGCGGTCGGCGTCGGCAGGGAGGCCATCGAGGCCGACTACCTCAAGTCGAACGACGCGCACCGCCGCTACAAGGTGCGCCGCAGCGACACCTCATCGGCAGGGATGTCCGAAGAGGTGATGGAGCTGCTCAATCCGCTCTTCGGCGCCCAGGCCGAATACCTCGCCGCGGCGTTCGACACCATCGACGAGGTCTGGGGCGGCACGGACCGCTACCTCCGGGAAGGCCTGAAGATCAGCGACGGGACCCGCGCGAAGCTGCGTGAGCGACTCGTCGAGGGTGCGTGACGCCGGCCGTCATCCTTTGCCGGCCACGGTGAAGAGAAGGAAGAGGAAGGCCGCGATGACGTGTCCGGCCACGAGGTAGGCGAAGAGCCGGATCACGACGCCGCGGGGCATCCGCCGCTCCTGCGTGTCCTTGCTCTTCGGCCTGCGCGGGGTGAGCGGGTCGTAATACTCCGAATCGGACATGACAGTCCTCTCTTCCGGCCGCTCGGGCCGGGCTGACGAAGGGGGCGCGCGGTGTGGGTGTGCGGGATCAGAGCCGGTGGATCCCGCTGCCCGGACACAGCTCTGCGACCGGGCTCTGCAGGAGCGTGTGGACGAAGAGCAGCCGCGCCCCACCGGTGTCGGGAGCCGCGATCCGGTGCGGGGTGAGCGAGTCGAAGTGCGCGCTGTCACCCGGATCGAGGTCGTGCACGGTCTCGCCGAGAACGACCCGCAGCCTTCCGTCGAGGACGTAGAGCCATTCCTCTCCTGGGTGGACGCGCACGAGGTCGCCCTCCGCGCCGTACGGGACACGGACGTGCAGCGCCTGCATGGCGCGGCCCGGCCCGCCCGCCTGCCGGTAGAGCCAGCCCCCCGCTTCGGTGGAGCGGGGCGGGCCGCCACGGACGATCGCGTCACGTTCGGGCGGCATCTCGCCCAGAAGCTCGGAGACGGTCGTACCGTAGACCCGGGCGAGGCCGAGCAGCATGGGCAGCGAAGGCTGCCTGCGGCCCGTTTCGAGCCGGGAGAGGTGGGCCGGGGAGAGTCCCGCCCGTCCCGCCGCGCTCTCCAGGGTGAGGCCGCGGTTGCGGCGCAGGTCGCGCAGGCGTGGCGCGACCCCCGGGAGCTCGTCGGCCACCCCTCCGTCAGGAGGATTCATGCCTCCATTGGGCCAGGATTTTTCCTCTGAGGCAAATAATTTGCCTCAGAGGCAACCTCAGCGGTTGGCCACGGCCTGTTTCACCAGTGTCCTGCCGAAGTCCCACATCAGCCCGCCGCCGCTGTGCGCGTCGTCCATGACGGCGGTGAAGGCGGTGACGAATCGGTCGACCTCGGGCTCCCCGATGACCAGCGGCGGGATCAGCTTGATCACTTCCAGGTGGTCACCGGAGACCTGGGTGAGGATCCGGTGTTTCTGGAGCAGCGGCACGACCACCATCTGGGCGAAGAGCCCCTTGCGGGCGGCCTGCAGCATCGTCCAGCGGCTGCGGAGCTTGAGTGAGGAGGGCCGGCCGAACTCGATGCCGATCATCAGCCCCCGGCCGCGCACCTCGTGCAGCAGCTCGTAACGGCCGACGAGCGCGGCGAGCCGCTCGCGCAGCAGATCACCGGTGCGACGGGCGTTCGCGACGGTCTCCTCCTGCTCCATCACCGCGAGGACGGCGAGCCCGGCCGCCATGGCCTGGGCGTTGGAGCCGAAGCTCGCGGAGTGGACGAGGACCCGGTCCATCGAGGAGTAGACACGTTTGAAGATCCAGTCCTTGCCGAGCGTCGCTCCGACCGGGACGTACCCGCCGGAGAGCGCCTTGGCGACACAGAGCAGGTCGGGTTCGACGCCCTCCTCGTGCTGGTACGCGTAGAAGTCACCGGTCCTGCCGAGCCCGGTCTGCACCTCGTCGGCGATGAGCACGGCCTTGTGCCGGTGCAGCAGCTCCTGTGCCTCGCGCAGGAAGCCGGGCGGTGAGGCGTGGACGCCCTTGCCCTGGATCGGCTCCACGACCAGCCCGGCCACGTCGCCACGCTTCAGCTCGCGCCGCAGCGCGTCGAGGTCGCCGAGCGCGATGGCCGTGTCGGGCAGGAGGGGTGCGAACCCGTCGCGGAAGCCCTTCTCGCCGTTGACGGAGAGCGAGCCGGTGGTCAGTCCGTGGAAGGCGTGGTCGCAGTAGAGGATCCGCGGCTTGCCGGTGGCGTAGCGGGCGAACTTCAGCGCGGTCTCGACCGCCTCCGTACCGCTGTTCCCGAAGAACACCCGGTCGAGGTGCGGGCTGTGGGCCAGCAGCTTCTCGGCCAGCAGTCCGGGAAGCGGCTGGCAGTCGAAGCGGGTGAGGTCGGCCAGTGAGGCGTCCAGCACGTCGTGGAGCGCCTTGCGTACGACGGGGTGGTGCCTGCCTAGCCCCATCACGCCGAAGCCGGCGAGCATGTCGAGGTAGTCGTTGCCCTCCGCGTCCCAGAAGTGCGCGCCCTCGGCCCGCTCGTAGACCTTGTCGAAACCGAGGGTGCGGAGCATTCGCGGCAGCTGGTGGTTGAGGTGCCGGGTGTGCAGCTCGTAGCGTTCGGCCCCCCGTTCCTCGATGAGCCGCGTCAGATCGAAGTCCGGCTGTTCGTCCTTCATGCCCCGTCCTCCTTCGGCATGTTCCGCTCTCCCACTGCCGCGCGGCGCTCCAGCGCCGCGCTGATGCTTCCGGCGATCTCCACCGGAGTGAGCCCGATCCGGGCGAGTACCTCACCGCGCCCGGCCTGCGCGAGGAACTGCTCGGGGATGCCGAACGTCCGCAGCGGTACGTCGACGCCGGCGTCCCGCAGGGCCTGCCCGACGGCCCAGCCGACCCCGCCCGACCGGCTGTTGTCCTCGACGACCGCCACCAGCCGGTGCTGCGCCGCGAGCGCGGGCAACTGCTCGTCGACCGGTTTGACCCAGCGCGGGTCGACGACCGTGCAGCGGATTCCTGATCCGGCGAGCAGGTCGGCGGCCTGGAGACAGACCGGGGCGAGCACGCCGACGGCCACCAGCAGGACGTCGGGGCCGGGGGCCAGGTGCAGGACGTCCATCCCGCCGATCCGCCCGACGGCCGCGACCGGCTCCCCCACGGACTCCTTGGGGAACCGGATCACGGTCGGCGCGTCGTCGACGTCGACGGCCTCGCGCAGCTCCTCACGCAGCCGGTCGGCGTCGCGCGGGGCCGCGATCCGCAGACCCGGGACGACCTGGAGCACCGACATGTCCCACATGCCGTTGTGCGAGGGGCCGTCGGCCCCGGTGACGCCGGCCCGGTCCAGCACGAAGGTCACCCCGCACCGGTGGAGGGCGACGTCCATCAGCAGCTGGTCGAAGGCCCGGTTGAGGAAGGTCGCGTAGACGGCGACGACCGGGTGCATGCCTCCGGTGGCCAGCCCCGCCGCGGAGACGGCCGCGTGCTGTTCGGCGATCCCGACGTCCCAGATCCGGTCGGGGAACTCCTCCGCGAAACGGGTCAGCCCGACCGGATGCAGCATCGCCGCGGTGATCGCGACGACGTCCGGACGCTCGGCGCCGATCTCCGCGATCTCGTCGCCGAACACCGATGTCCAGGAGGGCGCGGCGGGCACGACCAGGGGTTCGCAGGTCAGCGGGTCCATCCTGCCGACGGTGTGGAAGCGGTCGGCGTCATCGGCCAGGGCGGGCGCGAAGCCACGTCCCTTCTCGGTGATGCAGTGCACCAGCACCGGGCCGTGGAAGCGCTGGGCCCGGTGCAGCGCGGCCTCCACCGCCGCGGTGTCGTGTCCGTCGACCGGGCCGACATACTTCAGGCCGAGGTCCTCGAACATGCCCTGCGGCGCGAAGGTGTCCTTGAAGCCCTTCTTCGCGCCGTGCAGCGACCCGTACAGGGGCTGGCCGATGACCGGTGTCTGCTGGAGCACCCCCTTGCCCCAGGACAGGAAGCGCTCGTAACCGTCGGTGGTGCGGAGGGTGGCGAGATGGTCGGCGAGCCCGCCGATGGTCGGGGCGTACGAGCGCTCGTTGTCGTTCACCACGATGATCAGCGGGCGGTCCCTGGCCGCGGCGATGTTGTTGAGCGCCTCCCAGGCCATCCCGCCGGTGAGGGCCCCGTCTCCGATGACCGCCACGACGTGGCGCCTGCGGCCCAGCACCTCGTCCGCCTTGGCGAGGCCGTCGGCCCAGCCGAGCACGGTGGAGGCGTGGGAGTTCTCGATGACGTCGTGCTCGGACTCCTCGCGGGAGGGGTAGCCGGAGAGGCCGCCCTCGCCGCGCAGCTTGGAGAAGTCCTGCCGCCCGGTCAGCAGCTTGTGGACGTAACTCTGGTGCCCGGTGTCCCACAGGATCCGGTCCACCGGCGAGTCGAAGACCCGGTGCAGGGCGATGGTGAGTTCGACCACGCCGAGGTTGGGGCCGAGGTGACCGCCGGTCCTCGCGACCGCCCGGATGAGGAACGCCCTGATCTCCTCGGCCAGTTGGCCGAGTTCCGGTCGGCTCAGTGACTTGAGGTCCTGCGGCCCCTTGATGGATTCCAGCAGCGTCACGCCCGCGCCCCTCTCTCTGCTCCTGCTGTCGGCTCACGGTCACGGCGGGGTCCCGGTGGGTCCCGTCCCCCGCACCGGCACGGGTGCGTCCCCCGCCGACCGCCGCCGCCCCGGCCTGGATGCGCCCCGAGGGGCGGCGCACCGCGAGAGGCCGGGCCGGCGGCTTTTCATGACGTCACCGGTTCCCGCCGATCGTCTCCCGTGCCGCTCGCAGGGATTCCTTCAGCGACCCCATGGTGGCGAGCACCGCGGTGGGCTCGTAGCCGCAGTGCGCCATGCAGTTGGCGCAGCGCGGGTCCTTGCCGCGGCCGTACTTGTCCCAGTCGGTGTCCTCGATGAGCTCCCGGTAGGTGGGGACGTACCCGTCGCTCATCAGGTAGCAGGGCCGCTGCCAGCCGAAGAGCGAGTAGTTGGGGATCGCCCAGGCCGTGCAGGGGAAGTCCGCCTTGCCCTCCAGGAAGTCCAGGAAGAGCGGGGAGTGGTTGAGCCTCCACCGGCTGCGGTTGCCTCCCGCGAAGGACTTCTTGAAGAGCTCGCGGGTCTGCTCGACACCCAGGAAGTGCTCCTGGTCGGGGGCCTTCTCGTAGGCGTAGGCGGGCGAGATCATCATCTCGTCGACCTTCATCTCGTCGTTGAGGAAGTTCAGCACCTCGATGACGGTCTGCGGGGTGTCGGTGTTGAAGAAGGTCGAGTTGGTCGTGACCCGGAAGCCGCGCCGCTTGGCCTCCTTCATCGCCTCCACCGCTTCGTCGAAGACGCCTTCCTTGGCGACCGACTCGTCGTGCCGCTCGCGCAGTCCGTCGATGTGCACGGCGAAGGCGAAGTAGGGCGACGGGGTGAACTTGTCGAGCTTCTTACGCATCAGCATGGCATTGGTGCAGAGGAAGACGTATTTCTTCTTCGCCACCAACTGACGCACGATCTCGTCGATCTGCGGGTGCATCAGCGGCTCGCCACCGGCGATGGAGACCATCGGGGCGCCTGATTCGAGCACCGCCCCGACCGCCTGGGCGACCGGCATGCGCTGCTTGAGCACGCCGGCCGGATGCTGGATCTTCCCACAGCCCTCGCACGCCAGATTGCAGGCGAACAAGGGCTCCAGTTCGACGATCAGCGGGAACTTCTCACGCTTGCGGAGCTTCTGTTCGAAGAGATACGTCGCAACCTTGATGGACTGACGGAGCGGCATGGCCATCTGGGCTCACCTCCTGGGGAGCAGCAAAGATCGGTGCCATTCATGGAAAGCCGGAAGGACAGCACGAAGAACACGGAATGCCGATATTCCACCGCGGACCGTGCCGATGCGGACGAGCTCATGCTCCGGAGCGTCCACGACCACCCGTACGGCGGCAACGGGGCGTGGCCCCGTCCGTACGGCGGTGCGGAGGGTGGCGGCGGACTCCATGTCCGCCGCGATGGCGCCGGTGGCCCGGAGCGAGGCACGCTCCGGACCCCGGACCACATGCGCGGAGCCGTTCAGCGGGCCCGTGTGGACGGTGCGTCCGGGCGCCGCCCTGACCAGTGCGTCGACCAGCAGGCCGGTGCCCGTGCAGGGGGTGGTGCCGCCGTGGTCCCGGGTCTCCTCGGCCACCACCAGATCGCCCGGGTGCATGCCGGGTTCCAGGCCGGCGCAGAAGCCGGAGGCGATGACCGCGGCGCCTTGGGCTCCGTCCTGCCCCAGGGCGAGCCGGACGGCGTTCTCCGCGGCCCTGGGGCCCATCCCGGACCTGATGATGCTCACGGGCCCGGGGCCCGGGGCTCCACCCCTCCTTCCGGTGCGCAGGGCGAAGCGCTCGATGCCGAGGGCGCAGGCGATCAGCAGCGGCGTGACGGGGCCGGGCGGCTCCTGTGGAGCCCCCATCGGCTCAGGCCCCCTTGCCGGTGCCCGCGCCGATACCCTCAGCGGTGGCGAAGGGGTCACCGTAGACGTACCGGCCGAGTGCGGTGAGGGGGAACACCTGCCGGTACAGGTGGTAGTTGATGGAGAAGTCCCACGGGAAGCCGGTCCCGGTGAAGTGCGGTTCGTCCCAGGACCCGTCCGGCTGCTGGGTCTCGGACAGCCAGGCGACGCCCCGCTCCACGGGCCTGCTCTCCCGCTCCCCCGCGGCCAGGAGGGCGAGAAGCGCCCACGCGGTCTGGGAGGCGGTCGAGGCACCGTGACCGATCCACTTTTCCTCACGGTAGGACCGCAGGTCCTCGCCCCAGCCTCCGTCGTCGTTCTGGACGGACTTCAGCCATTCGACGGCCCGCCGCACCGAGGAGTGCCCGGCCGGCAGCCCGGCGGCGATGAGCGCGGGCACCACGGAGCCGGTGCCGTAGATGTAGTTGACGCCCCACCGTCCGAACCACGCGCCGCTCGCCTCCTGTTCGGCGAGGAGCCACTCGACTCCGCGGCGGGTACGGGGGTCGTGCGCCCGTCCCTCGACAGCGAGCATCTCCACCACGTGTCCGGTGACATCGGCCGACGGCGGGTCGATGACCTCTCCGAAGTCGCAGAACGGGAGCCGGTTGGGGAACGGACTCGTGTTGTCCGCGTCGAAGGCCCCCCAGGCGCCGTTGCGTGACTGCATGCCGAGGTTCCAGCGCACTCCGCGTGCGATGGCCGCCTCGACCCTGGAGGGGTCGGGGTGTCGGACACGGCGCAGCGCCAGGACGACTTCGGCGGTGTCGTCGATGTCCGGGTAGTTGTCGTTGTGAAATTCGAACGCCCAGCCACCCGGTGCCAGGTCGGGCTTGCGTACGGACCAGTCGCCGGGCCGCACGATCTCCTCGCCGAGCATCCAGTCGGCCGCTCTCACGAGCGCCGGATGGTCGGGGCTCACCCCCGCGTCGGCGAGGGCGATGGTGGCGAGGCAGGTGTCCCAGACCGGGGACTGACATGCCTCGATCATGCGGGCGCCGTCCTCACGCCACACGGCGAACCGGTCGAGCGATTCGAGCCCCGCCCGCATCACCGGATGGTCGAGGTCGTAGCCGAGCAGGTGCAGGGCGATGACGGAGTAGACCGCGGGGGGCTGGATACCGCCCCAGCAGCCGTCGTTCTCCTGGCGTTCGATGATCCAGCGGGCGGCGGCGTTCATGGCGCTGCGCCGCAGCTTGCGCGGGGCCACCTTGTGGTAGAGGTGCAGCGCCTGGTCGAGCCGCTGGAACACTCCGTCCCAACTGGCGGCCGGCGCGGCGGGCTTGGGCGGACTGGGGCACGCAGGGTCGGTGTGCAGCTCGTCCAGGGTGAACGGGGCGGGGCGTACGGGCCGCTTCGCGGACACGATGGTGAGCGGCACGATGGTCTGGCGGGCCCAGCAGCCGAAGTCGTAGATGTTGAGCGGGACCCACTTCGGGAAGAACATCAGCTCGGGCGGGAGTTCGGGCAGGTCGTCCCACTTCCACCAGCCGAAGAGCGCGAGCCAGATCCGGGTGAAGACCCGGGACTCCGCGATGCCGCCCTGCTCCCTGACCCAGCCCGCCGCGCGGATCATGTGGGGGTCGTCCGGGAGATCGCCGGCCAGCCTCAGCGCGACGTACGCCTCGATGGTGGCGGAGAGGTCGGGCGGCCCCTCGTAGAAGGTGTTCCAGGTGCCGTCGCCCATCTGCTCGCCCCGGATGAAGCGGGCGGCGGCCTTGACGGTGTCCGGGTCCTGGATGCCCAGGAACTGACGGAGCAGCAGGTCCTCCGCGTCCATGGTGACGTTGGTGGCGAGGTCTCCCTTCCACCAGCCCTGTTCGTCCTGCCTGCCGAGGAGGTGCTCCACCGAGCGTTCCGCGGCGTGCCGCGCGACGGCCAGGATGTCGTCCGCGGTGTTGGTCGATTCGGTCGGATCGCTGGCCGGGGCCGCGCGGAGGTTCGCGGCCCCGGTGCTTCCGTCGGTCGTCGCTGTCATGGCTTCCCCTTCGTGCAGTCCGGTCCTCTGCTGTGCTGGGGTCTCCGTCGGGGGGGGGCCCCGGGGGGGGCCCCCCGGGGGAGGCCCAGCCACAAAGAAATTGTTTGACCCCCCAGAAGGGGGGCGGGGTGGGGGGGGGCCGCGCGGGGTTCGGGGGGGGGGTGCCGCGGAG
>NZ_JBFBLO010000021.1:0-130585 GCF_040686735.1 Streptomyces sp. NPDC079167
TTCTCCGACGACGTCGCGGGAGAGTGGGGCGGCGTCGACCGGGCGTCCCGGCACGGCATCGAGGTGGTGCCCGCCGACTACTACATGAACGCCACAGGCCTCATCGGCCCGTCCGGCGGACGGCTTCACGGCTTCACGGCTTCACAACGTCATTTCCCGGGCTGCGCGGGCCGCTTGGACTTCGCGGGCCCCGTGAACTCCTCGTACGCGGCCACGACCTCCTTGGCCGGCCCGTCCATCCGCAGGGTGCCCGCCTCCAGCCAGATCGCCCGGTCGCAGGTATCGGTGATCGACCTGTTGCTGTGGCTCACGAGGAAGACCGTGCCGGCCTCCTCGCGGAGCTCCATGATCCGGTCCTTGCTGCGCCGCTGGAACTTCGCGTCTCCGGTGGACAGCGCCTCGTCGATCAGCAGCACGTCGTGGCTCTTGGCGGCCGCGATGGAGAAGCGGAGCCTGGCGCCCATGCCGGAGGAGTAGGTCCGCATGGGCAGGGTGATGAAGTCGCCCTTCTCGTTGATGCCGGAGAAGTCGACGATGTCCTGGTAGCGCTCGCGGATCTGTTCGCGCGTCATGCCCATGGCCAGGCCGCCGAGCACGACGTTGCGCTCCCCGGTCAGGTCGCTCATCAGGGCGGCGTTCACGCCGAGCAGTGAGGGCTGGCCCTGGGTGTGGACCCGCCCCTTGGACGCGGGCAGCAGCCCCGCGATCGCCTTGAGGAGCGTCGACTTCCCGGATCCGTTGGAGCCGATCAGGCCGATGGCCTCGCCCTTGTACGCGGCGAAGCTGACGCCCTTCACCGCGTGCACCTGGCGGGCGCCCCGAGGCTGCCGGCGCGACACGATCCTGTTGAGTGCGGAGGTGGCGCTGCCCTTTCCGGTACGGGCGCCGTTCACCGTGTAGGTGATGTGGACGTCGTCGACGACGACGGTGGGCACACGGGTGCCGGGGATGTCAGCCACGTCCGTACCTCTCCTCGGCCTTCCAGAAGTACACGAAACCGCCGATGCCGCAGACGAGCGCCCAGGCCGTCGCCAGGGCCCACACGTGCGGGGGCAGCTGGGCGCCGGTGAAGCTGTCGATCAGGGCGTAGCGCATCAGGTCGATGTAGATGGCCGCCGGGTTGCACTCCAGCGCCAGCAGGACGAGCCGCGGCACCCGGTCGGCGGTGAGCAGGGTGTCGAGGCTCCACATGACGCCCGAGGCGTACATCCAGGTGCGGAGGATGAAGGGGGTCAGCTGGGCGATGTCGGGGGTCTTGGCGGCCAGCCGGGCCATGACCATCGAGATGCCGGTGTTGAAGAGGGCCTGCAGGGTGAGCGCGGGGATCGCGAGCAGCCAGGACGGCCGCGGGTACTGGCCGAACACGAGAAGGATCAGGAAGAGCGCGCCGAGCGAGAAGAGCAACTGCTGGAGCTGCTGGATGGCCAGCGCGATCGGCAGCGAGGCACGCGGGAAGTGCAGGGCCCGGACGAGTCCGGTGTTGCCGCTGATGGCCCGGGTGCCGGCTGTGATGGAGCTGGCCGTGAAGGTCCAGATGAAGACGCCCGTGACGAGGAACGGCACGTAGTCGGGGACTCCGTGCTTGGTGTTCATCAGGACGCCGAAGATGAAGTAGTAGACCGTCGCGTTGAGCAGCGGGGTCATGATCTGCCAGATCTGACCGAGCTTCGCCTGGCTGTACTGGGCGGTCAGCTTGGCCGTGGCGAAGGCCGTGATGAAGTGCCTCCGCCCCCAGAGCTGCCGGACGTACGCGCCGAGCGTGGGCCGCGCCCCGCTGACGTTCAGCCCGTGCCGGGCCGCGAGAGCGGCCAGCTCGCCGGGTTCGTACACGGGGAGGAGGGGGGCTGGGGATGCGGTGTCCACCGGGGCCGGCGGGGCTGCTGTCTGGCTCACCACGGTCGCTTTCGACGGGGGGCGGGGGAACAGGGCGGACGGATGCGGCTCGATGGGACGGCACCGTATCGTCGCAACGCTGAGAGTAGGACGTTTGTACGTCGCAACGCAACCGTTTCGTCGTTACGGTCTATCATTCGGGCCATGACCACCCAACGGCGAACCGGGCGCCGCACCCCGGCAGGTGCCGCGGTGCTGCGGGAGGACGTGACGGACGCGATCCGCGGCGCCGTCTTCGAGGAACTGGCCGCCGTGGGCTTCGCACGGATGTCGATCGAGGGCATCGCCCGGCGCGCGGGGGTGGGCAAGACCGCCGTCTACCGCCGCTGGAAGTCCAAGCTGCATCTCGTCCTGGACCTGGTCGCGGCCGTCGCCGCGCAGGGCATGCCGGCGCCCGCGACGGGTTCGCTGTACGGGGATGTGCGCGCCGTGCTGGAACTGGCCGCGTACGCGCTGCGCCACCCCGTCGCCTCGCAGGTCATCCCCGACCTGCTGGTCGAGGCGGCCCGCAACCCGGAGATCTCCGACGCCATCAAGGCGGCCCTGCTGGACCAGCAGCAAGGGGTGGCCGCCGTGGTCGTACGGGCGGCGGTGGCACGCGGCGAACTGCCCGAGGGCAGCGACCCCGACCGGGCGCTGGACCTCATCGTCGGCCCGCTCTACTGGCGCCTCGTCGTGGTCCGGGGCGACCTGCCCAAGGGGTACCTCGACGACCTCGCGGCCTCGGCGGTCCGGGCGCTCAGGGCCTGACGGGGCGCGCCCCGGCCTCCCGGGGCCTGACGAGGCGCGGTGAGCCGGAGGAGTCCTCGTCGAGCAGACGGTCCGCGACGCGGCGGGCGGCGTCGCCGTCCGCGGGCCCGCAGTAGTCGCGCCGGAAGCTTTCGTACGCCTCCGCGTGGACGTCCGCCGAAGTGGCTGTGGCCCCCAGCGCCTGAGCCACCTCCCGGGTGGTGACGAGCAGCGGCCCGGGGGCCCGGGTCTCGAAGTCCAGGCAGAAGCCGCGCACGGTGTCCCGGTAGTGCTCCAGGTCGTAGGTGTGGAAGAGCATCGGACGGCCGGTGTGCGCGAAGCCGAAGGCCAGGCCCGAGTAGTCGGTGACCAGCACGTCGGCGATCAGCAGGAGCTCGGTGGAGTCGGGGTGCGTGGACACGTCACGCAGGGCGGGGTGCGCCGGGACGCTGCCCGTCACCCGGGGGTGTCTGCGCACCAGCACGGTGGTGCGGCCGTCCAGCGACCGCGCCAGAGCGGCCAGGTCGAGCGCCGGATCCCAGCGGTACAGGGGGGAGGAGGCGGCGGGGACAGCGGCCGGGGCGTGGGCGAGGTGGTCGCGGTACGTCGGCGCGTACAGCACCACGCGGTGGCCGTCCGGGATGCCCAGCCGCCGGCGTACCCGCTCGGCCGTCCTGTCCCGGCCGGGCGCGAACAGCAGGTCGTCGGCCGGGGAGCCGGCCTCCAGCACCTCGCCGCCGTAGGCCAGGGCGCGGCGGAGGTGCGGGGTGGCGAAGGCGCTGGGGGAGACCAGGACCGACCACTGGGCGGAGCGGTGCTCCAGCGTGGCGAGGTGATGGTGGTCGGCGTACAGGGTGCCGGTGAGATCCAGGCCGAACCGGCCGAGCGGGGCGTCGGGCCAGATCTGTACGACCGTCTGGCCGGGGCGGCGTTCGAACCACGCGGGCAGCTGACCTGCCGCCACGATCCTGCGGGACCGCGCCAGCGCCTCGTACCAGGCGGTGCTGTGCGCCACGACGGGGGCGGCGGTGGACGGGACGCGAGGCGCGGCGCCCGGGGAGCCGTCGGTGACCCACAGGTGCTCGGCACCGGTGCTCCGGCGTACGAGCTCGGCGTGCACGGCGCGCGCGGAGGCCTCTCCGGTGTAGAGCACGACGTCCCGGAGCGGCAGCCGGCGCTGCGCCGGGTGGTGCGCCGTCCGCAGAAGCCTCTGGCCGTACGCGCTCCGTTCCGCGTCCGCGAGCGCCGGCGCGCAGTGCACGGTCAGCCGGTCACCGTGGCGGCGGTCGAGGCGGAAGCGGGCGCCCGGGGTGCTCACCGCGCTCACCGCGCTCACCGGCAGGAGTGCGGCGAGCGCCGGCCCCACGCGCACGGGCCGGCCGCCCAGGAACACCTCCCAGTCACCTTCGCGGGGAGGGGCCGCGAGCACGGCGGCGAAGCGGTCATCGTCCCCTCGGACGGGGACGGCCACCGTCTCCCCGAGGGCGCCGTGCCGCAGTTCGAGGGCGCCGGTCCCGGTCCCCTCGATGCGCAGCCCACCGTCCGGGGCGGGCCCGGCGCGGTCCACACGCGGCTCCCCGGACAGCTCCACCACCAGGTGACCGGCCGGATCCGCGAGGGCGGGCGGCGGCAGGTCCGGGGCCGCGGCGAGCGGCACGCGGACGCCGTCGGTCAGGAGCGCCGCCCGCCACCGGGCCCCGCCCCCCGGGGCGGGCTCATGGGGCCCGCCGGGGGACGGGGGCGTCTCCGCCGCGAGGGCCGCGAGCGGGATCAGGGCGCTGAAGTCTCCCCCGTCGCCGCACCGCACCGCGCAGACGTGCTCCGCGCCCCCCTCGCGGGTCAGGACGAGGGCCGTCGGCCGGGCGTCCCCGTACAGCCTGCCGGTCAGCTCCAGGGTGTCCGGCCCGCCGTCGTGGCCGGTGGCCACCGCGGGCAGCCGGGACACGGCCAGCTCCAGCCGGCCGTCCCGGTAGCCGAGCACCGCGCGCCGCCCGCCGCCCAGGTCGTGGACCAGCGGCTGCGCGGCCGCCGCCTCCACGGCCCGCACCGCTGCCCGCCGCACGACGCCGTGACCGGCCACCACCACGCCCACCAGCCAGTTGCCCGGCCCCAGCCGCCCCGGGTCGAGGACCATGTCGAAGCCCGCGTGGTCGTAACTGTGCAGCTCCTGGCCCGAGTCGGCGGTCGCGCGGTCCGTCCGGACCGAGCGCACCGGGACGGCACGCGGCCGTCCGCCCCCCGCATCCCGCACCAGGCCCGCCTTCAGCGAGTGCCGGGCAGCCCGGGCCGGGAGGTTGCGGATGTACGCGTACCCGTGCAGCCGCAGCCTGCCGTCCTGGTCCCACGACGACTCCACCAGCCGGGCCACGGCGGGCAGGTCACCCCGGCCGAGGCGCGCCGAGGCCCTGCCGCCGGCCCCCGGGTGCACGGCGCGCCGCCTTCCCGGCGGGCCCGCGACGGTGAACGTGCCCGTTCCGTTGGCCCGTTCGGACTCCAGGACCGCCAGGAGTTCGCCGACGCGGCGCTCCCGCACCAGCTGCCAGCGGATACGCGCCTCGGCGGGCAGCCCGGCCAGGGCCGCGTCTCCCGCCCGGTCGAGGAAGGCGCCCGCGTCCGCCATGAACGCGGAGCGGTAGGCGGGCCCGCCCATCGGCAGTCCCTCCAGGAAGTACACGAAGTCGTCGCGCAGGCAGGAGGCGTCGTAGCGCAGCCGCTGTACGGGGTCGCGGTCCGCGAGGAAGGCGCTGACCTGTTCGCAGGCGGCGATCCGGTCCCGTACCCCCCGGACGTCCGTACGCCGCCGGGTGATCGAACCCTCCCGCACCCGCCAGTGGTAGACGTGTTCGCGCAGCACGTCCACCGCCCCGGCGAGGTAGTGCGCCGGGATCATCACCGGGGTGTCCTCGTAGAGCTTGCCCACCGGGAAGGTGAAGGCGTGCCGGTCCCAGAAGGAGCGCCGGAACACCTTGTTCCAGGCGACGCGGTCGGCCAGCAGCCGGGCATCGCGGGTGATGTGGGTGCGGAGGTGGTCGGCGGTCAGCCAGCGGTACTGCCAGGCCTGCCGGCTTCCCCGCTCGGTGAGCCGCCACACATTGCCCGTCGCCATATCCGAGCCGGTCGACTCCAGGGACGCCAGCATCCGTTCGTACGCGTCGGGGACGAGGACGTCGTCGCTGTCGGCGAACGCCAGGTAGGGCACTTCGCCGGTGGTGCGGGCGACCCCCGTGTTACGGGCGGCGCTCAGGCCCGCGTTGGGCTGGTGGACGCAGCGGAAGCGGCTGTCCCGGGCGGCGAAGTCCTTTGCGATACGGCGGCTCCCGTCCGTCGAGCCGTCGTCGACGAGCACCACCTCGATGTCCTTCAGGGTCTGCCCGGCCAGTGAGACGAGGCACTCCTCCAGATAGTCCTCGACGTTGTGCACGGGGACGACGACGCTGAGGAGTGGCTTCATGTACGGCTCAACCCGGGGGAGCGCCCCGGGTCACGCCACTGACCCGAACGGGTGACAGCCCCTGGGGCCGGCCGGACGGTCACCATTACGCTCGGCTGCCATGCTGCTCACCGTCGTCGTGTCCGCCCATCGCGTTCAGGGATACCTGAGGGCGGCCCTGGAGTCCGTGACCGGGCAGCCGCCGGCGGAGGGCGGGCAGGCGGACCTGGAGCTGGTCGTGGTCTGCGCGGCCGGGAGCGGGCTGGACCTCGCCATCGCACGGGAGTTCGCCGGCCGTGACCCCCGGGTGCGCGTGCTCGTCCACGACGGCCCCTGGGACACGGGTGCGGCCCGCGACACCGGTGCGGAGGCGGCGCGCGGTGCCCATCTGCTCTTCCTCGACGGTGACGACCTGCTCCTCCCCGGAGCGTTCGCGGAGATCTCCGCACGACTGACGGAGGACCGGCCCGACGTGCTGGCCCTGGGCCACGACCGGGTCGACTGGTGGGGCACGGCGGCGCCGGGAGACACCCTCCCGGCCGCCCGGAAGCAGCTCTTCCGCCGCGCCTTCTGGAACGACCACGGGCTCCGCTTCGCCGAAGGCCCGTACGGGGACGTCGTGCCCGTCCACCGGGCGCGCCTCCTCGCCTCCGACGCGGGCACCCTCGCCTCGCTCGACCGTGTCTGCGTGCGCCACCGGGTGCGCCGGACCGGCACGTTCGCCACGACGCCGGGCCGCGCGCACTTCGCGGTCATCGACGCCTACGAGCGGCTGGCCGCCGAGACCGGGGACGACCCGCGGATCCCGGCCGCGCGCACCGCGCACCTGACCGCCGTGCTCGACGACCCCGGCCGGATCGCGCCGGGCGACCGCGCCGCCTTCTTCCGGGCGGCCGGGCTCCCCGGCCGGTACGCCGCCCACCGGAGCAGGGCGGCGGTCCGCGCCGTGCGCGCCCGGGCGGGGGCCGCCGCGCGCGCGGGCAGGAAGTCGCTGCGCGCCCGCGTGATGAGGGCGCTCTACCGCGCCGATCTGCACCGGCCGCTGGACCCCTGCCTCGCCGTCTACGGTGCCTACTGGAACAGGGGCGTCGCCTGCAATCCGGCCGCCGTCTACGCCAAGGCCCGCGAGCTGGTCCCGCACATCCGCGGCGTCTGGGTCGTCTCCTCCCGCCACCGCGACCGGATGCCGACCGGAGTGCCGTACGTCATCGAGGGGTCCCGCGCCTACTGGCGGACGATGGCCACCGCGACGTACCTCGTCAACAACTCCAGCTTCCCCGGCGGCTTCACCAAACGGCCCGGCCAGGTCTACCTCCAGACGCACCACGGGACCCCGCTGAAGACGATGGGCCTGGACCAGCTCCCGTACCCCGCGCTCACCAAGGGCGTCAGCTTCGAGCGGATCGTCGCGCACACCGACCAGTGGGACTTCAGCCTCTCCGCCAACCCGCACAGCACCGAGGTCTGGGACCGGGTCTACCCCTCCTCGTACGAACAACTCCCGTACGGGTACCCGCGCAACGACGTCCTGTGCGACGCCACCGCCGAGCAGACCCGCAAGATCCGCGCGGAGCTCGGTATCGCGCCCGGAACGACCGTGCTGCTGTACGCGCCGACCCACCGTGACTACCGGGAGGGTTTCCTGCCGCTGCTCGACCTGGAGCGTCTCGCGCGTGACCTGGGGCCCGGCTGGGTGCTGCTGGTGCGCGCCCACTACTTCTACGGGCGGTCGGCCGGGACAGCGGCGGGCGGCCGGGTCGTCGACGTCACCGGCCATCCCGTCGTGGAAGAACTCTTCCTGGCCGCCGACGCGTTGATCAGTGACTACTCGTCCCTGATGTTCGACTACGCCTGCCTGGACCGCCCGATCATCACCTACGTGCCCGACTGGGAGGTCTACCGGGCCGCGCGCGGCACCTACGTCGACCTGCTGTCCGGCCGCCCGGGCGACACCCCCGGGGCGGTCGCCACCACGCAGGACGAGCTGCGCGAGGTGCTGGTGGGCGGAGCATGGAGGTCCCGGGACGCCGACGCGCTGCGCGCCGCGTTCCGCCGCCGTTTCTGCCCGTACGACGACGGCCACGCGGCGGAGCGCGTGGTGCGCAGGGTCTTCCCGGTCGGTTCGAACTGAACACCGGCGTCACCCGTACGGGGCGCTCCCTCCGTGCCCCACCGTCGTTGTGCTCAACAGCGCGCGCACACGGCAACGTTGGGAGAACCTCATGCACCGGTCCGCCTACGAGCAGATGCAGCTCTGCATCGAGGAGTACCTGCCAAGGACCCGCAGGCACCGCGTCGTGGACCTCGGTTCCCGGATCTCCGGCAAGCAGACCCGGACCCACCGCGGGCTCCTGGCCGGCCACGACATCGACTACTTCGGGGTCGACGTCCTCGACGGCCCCAACGTCGACGCGGTCATGAAGCAGCCCTACCGGATCCCCGCGAAGTCGCGCAGCGCCGATGTGGTGCTGTCGGGCCAGGCGTTCGAGCACATCCCGTTCTTCTGGGTGTCGATGATGGAGATCGCGCGGGTGCTCAGGCCCGGCGGCTACGCCTTCATCACCGCGCCCTCGCGCGGCCACGCCCACGACGCGCAGGACTGCTGGCGCTACTACCCCGACGGCTTCCGTGCGATGGCGGCCCACTCCCGCCTCGAACTCCGCGAGGCGTACACGGACTTCCCGCCCGCCAAGGGCATCTGGCACGACTACGCGTCCATCGACACCACGGCCGCCTACTGGGGCGACTCCGTGGGTGTCTTCCGCCGCCCGCTGCCCCACCGCCGGCCGGTGACCCGGCTGAAGAACAGCCTGGCGGACCTCGCCGTGCGGGAGACGGCCGTGTGGTGGGCCAACCGGGCCGGCGGCGTGGACCGAGTGCCGCTGCCGCGCCCGCTGGACGGACGGGCGCGGTGCGGACGTCCGGACAACCGTACGGTCCCATCAACCACAGGTTGACGAAAGGTGACATGAGCCGCAAAACGCGCGTACTGTCCGGCCCCATGGCTTGGCGCAACGCCGTCAACGGCGTCCTTCAGCAACTCACCGGATACCAGCTCAGGCGCGCGACCCTGCCCGCTCCCCGCCCGGCCCCCGCCGACCCGCCGGCGGCGGCGGCGGCGGCGAAGAAGCCTGCCGCGGTGAAGCCGACGGCGGCGAAGAAGCCGCAGTTCCCCGCGGACTACGACGACGAGGCGAAGGACGTCATCCGCGCGGTCAAGCCGTACACGATGACCTCCCCGGAGCGGCTCAACGCCTTCGTCCTCGCGACGCGGCACGTCGTCAAGCACGGCATCCCGGGGGACATCGTCGAGTGCGGGGTGTGGCGCGGCGGTTCCATGCAGGCCTGCGCCAGGACGCTGCTGTCCCTCGGTGAGACGGAGCGCGACCTCTATCTCTTCGACACGTACGAGGGCATGACGCCGCCCACCGCGGAGGACCTGCGGCGGGACGGCAGGCCGGCCCAGGAGCTGCTGGACGCGCAGGGCAAGGACCGGCCCATCTGGGCCGTGGCCTCCCTGGAGGACGTACGGGCCGGCTTCGAGCAGGTCCCGTACCCGAAGGACCGTGTCCACTACGTACGGGGCAAGGTCGAGGACACCGTCCCGGAGCAGGCGCCGGAGCAGATCTCCATCCTCCGCCTGGACACCGACTGGTACGCGTCGACGAAGCACGAGCTCACCCATCTGTACGGGCGTCTGGTGAGCGGCGGGGTGCTGCTGATCGACGACTACGGCTACTGGCAGGGATCACGCCAGGCAGTGGACGAATTCCTGGAGGAGACCGGGGAGCGGCTTCTGCTGCTGCGCATGGACGAGGGACGCATCGCCGTCAAGCCTTAGGTGGAGCGCCCCGTTGCGAGCCCCGTGCCTCCCCGGCACGGGGCTCGTTCCATACAGAGGAAGTCCGTTCGTCCGTCCGGAAGGATCGTGCGCAGCGTCATGGCACCCCGTCTCACCGTCGTCGTCCCGCTCTTCAACGTCGAGGAGTACCTCGGCGCCTGCCTGGACTCGCTCGCCGGGCAGACCATGGCGGACCTGGAAGTCGTCATGGTCGACGACGGTTCGACGGACGGCAGCGCCGACGTGGCTCTGCGGTTCGCCCGGCAGGACTCCCGTTTCCGGCTGATCCGGCAGAAGAACGCGGGGCTGGGGGCCGCGCGTAACGCGGGCGCGGGACAGGCCCACCCGGACGCGGACTTCCTGACGTTCGTCGACAGCGACGACGTCGTGCCGCCGGGCGCCTACGCCAGGATGCTCGGGGAACTGGACGCCTCCGGCTCGGACTTCGCGACGGGCAACGTGCTCAGGCTCCGGGCGAACGGGGTGCTCGAACAGTCCCCCATGTTCCGCAGGCCGATGGAGAGGGCCCGCCGGGCCACCCATGTCACCCGGGACTGGGTCCTGCTCGGCGACCGCATCGCGTGCAACAAGGTGTTCCGCAGGTCCTTCTGGGACCAGCACGCCTTCGCCTTCCCGACCGGCGTCCTGTACGAGGACATCGCCGTGGTCCTGCCGGCCCACTTCCTGGCCCGGAGCGTCGACGTCGTGGAGGCCCCGGTCTACCACTGGCGGGACCGCGACGGCTCGATCACGACCCGGCGCGCGGTGGCCCGGGGAATCCGCGACCGGGTCACCGCGGTGTCCACGGTCAGCCGGTTCCTGGCCGACCGGGGGATGACGGAGGCGAAGCGGCGCTACGACGAACACGCGCTCTCCGGTGACCTGTGGCTGTTCATCGAGGCCCTCCCGGACGGGGACGAGAGCTTCCACGAGGCCTTCCTCACCCACGCCAACGCCTTCGCCTCGACGGTCGAACCCGCGGTCCTGGACGCGCTGCCCCTGCATCTGCGCGTCAAGTGGCAGCTCATCCGGGAGCGCAGGACGGCGGAACTGCTCGCGCTCCTGGCCCACGAGTCCACCGACCGCGACACCTTCCACGTCCGGGGCCGGCTGAGGCCCAGGGCCCAGTACCCCGGAGTCGACGCCCCTCTCCCGCGCAAGGTCACCGCTCTGTCCGCCGAGGACCTCCCCGTGCACGCGCATCTCACCGAGGCCGTGTGGAGGGACGGGCTGCTGCACCTCAAGGGGTACGCGTACGTCCGCAACGCCCCCGGGGGGTCGGCCGGGGCCGGCTGGCTGAGGTCGGGCCGCCGGCTGATCCCCCTGAGGCTGCGCCGGACGGCGACGGACGAGGCGACGGCCGGTTCGGGCCGCTCGCTGCACCGCTACGAACGGTCCGGCTTCGAGACCGTCGTCGACCCGCGCCGGCTCGTCACCCGGGGCACGGCACGCGGAACCCGCACGGTCTGGAAGCTGGAATCCGTCGTCGTCGGCGCGGGGCGCCCGCGCCGCGGCCCGATGCGGCTGCTCGGCAACCCCGCCGCGCCCGCCGTGCGTTACCTCGACGAGCGCACCCGGGTCGTCCCGCTCCTCTCCGGGAACAAGCTGGAGCTGCGCGCCGAGCGGGTGGACGCCGTGCTCGCCGGACACCGGCCGACGGACGCCGGGGACGGGATCCGGATCGCGGTGCGGCTGCCGGGCCCGGACGCGCCGACGGCTCTGCGGATCCAGGAGTGGCGTACGAAGGAGACCCGTGAGTTCCCCCTGGTGACCGACGAGGACACCGACGGCCGTACGGTCCTCGCCGAGGTGCCGCTGGTGGCGTTCGGGGGCTCCGACGGCGACTGGGGTGTCCAGCTGGTCTGCGGGGCGCGGCGGCTCACCGTCGCGGCCCGTCCGGAGACCGACGCGGGCCGGTACCCGCTGCCCGGCGGCCGCGAGGTCTACGCCGCCACCAACCCCTCCGGGGACCTGGTGCTCAGCGACCGGGACGTGCGGCCCGTCGTCACGGGCGTGTCCTGGACGGACGACGCGGGTCTGGTCCTGGAGGGGTCCTTCCCGGCGGTGCGCTACCGTCCGGTCGAGCTCGTCCTGCGGCACAGCGGCCACCAGGAGGAGAACGCCTTCGCCGTGGAACGCACGGGTTCAGGTTTCCGTACGGAGCTGTCCCCGGGAGCGGTCGACGGGGCAGGCGGCCCGCTGCCGCTCGCCGAGGGCAGGTGGTACCCGTTCCTCCGGTCGCGGGGCGAGAGGGACCCCGAGCGCTATCTGCCGCTGTGCGTGGTGCACCAGCTGCACGCGGAACTGCCGCTCGGGCGCGCGTCGGCAGGACGCCGCTTCACCCTGGAGCGGCGCTTCCACGACCGGCTCTCCCTGCGGTCGGGCAGCGTCCTGCCACCGGAGGACCGGGGGGCGTACGGGCAGCGGCGACTGCGCGAGTGGTACGGCGGCCTGCTCGGACGGGAGCTGCGCGACACCGTGCTGTACTCCAGTTTCGACGGCCGCCAGTACTCCGACTCACCGCGCGCGATCCACGAGGAGCTGGTCCGGCGCGCCACCGGCGTCGAGCACCTCTGGGTGGTGCGGGACCAGCAGGCCGTCGTGCCCGCCGGTGTCCGTGCCGTGGCCCTGCACAGCGCCGAGTGGCACGAGGCCCTGGCCCGCAGCCGGTGGATCGTCACCAACACCCAGCTGCCCGAGTGGTTCGAGCGGGCGGAGGGGCAGTTCGTCGTCCAGACCTGGCACGGCACCCCGCTCAAGCGCATCGGCCGTGACCTGGCGGGCACCGCCTTCGCGGACACCGCGTACATGGAGTCCATGCCCCGCCGGGCCGCCCAGTGGAGCGTCCTCGTCTCGCCGAACCGCTTCTCCACACCGGTCCTGCGCCGTGCGTTCGGGCACACGGGCGAGGTGCTGGAGTGCGGCTACCCGCGCAACGACCTGCTGTACGCCTCCGACCGTGCGAAGGTCGCCGCCGCGGTCCGGCAGTCGCTCGCCGTCCCCGAGGGCAAGCGCGTCGTCCTGTACGCCCCCACCTGGCGCGAGGACCGGCCGAAGCAGAGCGGGCTGTACGGACTCGACCTCCAACTCGACCTCGAACACGCGCGGAAGGCGCTCGGGGACGACCACGTCCTGCTGGTGCGCCGCCACTACCTGGTCGGCGGAAGCATCCCCGAGAACGACTTCGTGCGCGACGTGTCACGCCATCCCGACGTCGCCGAGCTGATGCTGATCAGCGATGTGCTGGTCACGGACTACTCCTCCCTGATGTTCGACTTCGCGCAGACGGGCCGCCCGATGCTGTTCCACACCTACGACCTGGAGCACTACCGCGACACCCTGCGGGGCTTCTGCTTCGACTTCGAGAACCGGGCGCCCGGCCCGCTGATCACCGACTCGGCCGCCGTCGTGGAGGCGCTGCGCGACCCGGAGGCCGCGACGGCGGGCCACCGGGAGGCTTACGCCGGCTTCCGCGAGTCGTTCTGCGATCTCGACGACGGGACGGCGGCCGCCCGGGTCGTGGACCGGATGCTGAAGGGGGCACAGGCATGAGTGCGCCCGACTTCAGCTGTGTGATCACCGCCGCGGAGGGCGGGGAGGACGCGCTGACGGCATCCGTGGAGTCCGTGCTCGGCCAGAGCCTGCGCGCCGTCGAGGCCCTCGTCGTCCTCCCGGCCGGAGCACCCGCCGCCGTGCGGAGTGCGGCCGGTTCGCTCGCCGGGCGCGCCCCGGACCGCGTCCGCGTGCTCGACCCCGGTACGGACTCCGTCGCCTCGCTGCGCAACGCCGGCCTGGACGCGGCGCGCGGCACGTACGTCCTCGTGCTCGACGTCGGCGAGCGCCTCCAGTTCCACGCCTGCCGCAACCTCTGGGAGGCCGGTGCGCGGACCCGTGCCGACCTGGTCGCCGGGCGCTGGGCCCGGCTCACCGGAGAGGGTACGAAGGAACGTGAACCCTCCTGGCAGCACCCGCTGTTCCTCCGCTCCCGTACGGTGGCCCGGTTCTCCGAGGCACCCGAACTGTCCGTCCACGACGCCTTGGTGACCGGCTTCTGCGTGCGGCGCGCGGCGCTGGAGCGGCACGCGCTGCGCTACGACGAGGACCTCACCCACAGCGGGATCCTGTTCGGCCCCCTGGTGGCGTCGGTGGTCGGCCGGATCGCCCTCGTGCGCCGCAGGATCGTCTCCGGGCGGGCCGTGCCCGACGCCGGCCGGGACCTCGCCGGGCTCGTGGAGGCGCACCGGCGTGTCTGTCACGTGCTGGTGGCCCAGGGGCTGGCGGAACTGCGCGAGCAGCGGGACCGCGCCTTCCTGCTGGACCACCTCGTGCCGCTGGTGCGGGCCTTCCCCGAACTGCCGGCCGCGGCACGCGAACGCGTCGCGGCGACGGCGGCCCGGGTGCTGCCCGGCACCGTCCCCGGGCCGGTGCTGCTCACCCTCCCGCCCGTCGAGCGCGTCGGCGTGCGGCTGCTGGAGCGGGGGGACGAGGACGGGGTGCTCACCGCTGCGTACGCGCTGCGCAGGAGGGGCACCGTGGCCGCGCCCCTCTCCATGGCCGACGACGGGCGGGTGTACTGGCCGGGCGGCCCCGACCCCGTGCTGGACGTCACCGAACTCGGCCATCAGTACCGCACGTTCGGCGAGCTGAAGCTGATGAACAGGCTCACCCGCTACGAGGCCGAAGGACGCCGGGTGCTGATCGAGGGCCGGCTCGTGCTGCCCGCGCACACCGGACCCGACCCGGAGGGACCCCTCACGGCCCATCTGGAGTTCCGCGTACGCGACGGCTCCCGCGCCTTCCGTGTCCCGGTCGACGGGCTGCGGCCGGACCCCACCGGGATCAGCTGGTCCGTCCGGGCCGACCTGACGCGCCTGCTGCGCCCCTACGGCCCCCGCGACACGGTGTGGGACGCGCGGATGGTGCTGGAGGACGGCAGGACCCGCTCGGTGAGCGACCTCTTCGCTGCCCACGACCTCGTCGGCCCGTCGGACCGTTCGCCCGCCGCGCCCCGGCTGGGCAGGACGACCGGGGACACCTGGCAGCCGTACATCACGCTCCGGGACCATCTGGCGCTGCGGCTCGAAGCCCGTAACCGGCCCGCCCGCACGGCCCGCCGACTGGTCCACTACGCCACCCACTTCCGCCCCGCCCGCCGGGCCAGGCTCCTGCTGCGGGCTCTGCGCAAGCGCCGGGACAGGCTGCACGCCAGGGGCTTCAAGGTCTCCGTCTACCGCTCCTGGCTGCTCCGGCTGCCCGTGCGCAGGGGCTCCGTGGTCTTCGAGAGCCACATGGGCACCTGCTACGGCGACAGCCCCCGGGCCGTCCACGAGGAGGTGCGCGCCCGGGGGCTCCCGCTGCGCTGCGTCTGGTCGTACGCCGACTCCCCGGCCGGGTTCCCGGCGGACGCCCGGCTGGTCCGGCGCTGGTCCTGGCGCTATCTGTGGGCCCTGGCACGGGCGGAGTACTGGGTCGACAACCAGGGGTTCCCCCAGCACCTCGACAAGCCCTCCGGCACGGTCTACCTCCAGACCTGGCACGGATCGGCGTACAAGCGCATGGGGTTCGACGAGACCCGGGTGCGCATGCAGAACGCCCCGCAGCGCGAGCGGCTCCAGCAGGCCGTGCACCGGTTCGACCACTTCCTCGTACGGTCCGAGCACGACGAGCGGACACTGGCGCGCGCCTACCGGCTGCCCGCGAGCACGCTGCTGCGCACCGGCTACCCGCGCAACGACGCGCTGGTCGCCGCGCGGGCCCGGGACGAGGCCCAGGGAAGGCTGCCGCGCCCGGCGCTGGCGGCGGAACTCGGACTGCCCGACCACCGCAAGGTGGTGCTGTACGCGCCGACCTTCCGGGGCGGGCCGGGCACGCGCAGGCGGCAGCGGCTGCTCCTGGACGCGGCGCGCTTCGCGGAGCGGTTCGGCGACACGTACACGCTGCTGGTGCGGGCGCACTACCTGGAGGCGGCGAGCCTGCCCGCCTGCCCGCCCGGGACGGTCGTGGACGTCTCGCGCCACCACGACGTCAGCGAACTCCTCGCGCTCGCCGACGTCCTGGTCACGGACTACTCGTCGATCATGTTCGACTACGCCCTCCTGGACCGTCCGATCGTCCTCTTCGCCCCCGATCTCGCCACCTACGCCGCCGAGCGGGGGAGCTACTTCGACCTGCGGGAGAAGGCGCCGGGCCCGGTGACGGCGACCGAGGAGGAGCTGTTCGCCGTGCTGGCCCGGCTGAAGACCGCGGACACCGGCTTCCAGGAACAGCGCGCCGCCTTCGCCGAGGAGTTCGGAGCGTACGACCGGGGGGACGCGGCCCGGTCGGTCGTCGACACCGTGTTCGCCCGGCATCTCGTCGCGTCCCGTCCGTCCCGTACCGCTCGCACCGGGGAGGCCCGTCGATGAACCGCAGCCGTGACGTCTTCATCGTCTCCAACAGCACCGACGAGCTCGGGGGTGTGACCGGCTGGATGCACCGGACCGCCCACCTGTTCCAGGAGGCCGGCCACCGGGTGCACACCATCGGCATCCACGCCGCCGAGCGGAAGATGGCCCTGCCCGACCCGCCGGCCTACCCGGTGACCGCCCTGTACCCGGCGCATCCGCCGACGCCCTGGGCGCCCAAGGGGGTACGGGACCGCTTCCGGTTCGCCGCCCGGCGAGCGGAGGCCGGCCGGGCGGCCCGGAAGCGGCTGGCGGTCGACCAGCTCTCGGAGATCTTCCGGGCGGCGCGTCCCGGGGGCGTGGTGATCGTCAGCCAGGTCTGGGCGATGGAGTGGGTCGGCGAGGCGGACACCGGCGGGATGCGGGTCATCGGGATGAGCCACGAGTCCTACGACTACTCGCGGGCGAGCCACCGCTACCGCTGGATCAAGAACCACTACCCGCCGCTCGACCGTTGGCTCGTCCTCACGGAGGAGGACGCGGACAAGTGGGCGGGCGACGGGATGAACAACGTGGGTTTCATGCCCAACGCCCTGGCCGCGCTGCCCGATGTGCCCTCCCCGCGCCGCGAGAAGTCGGTCGCGAGCATCGGACGGCTCACCGACCAGAAGGGCATCGACATGCTCCTGGACACCTGGGCGCTGGTGGCACCGCAGCGCCCGGACTGGCGGCTGGACGTGTACGGGGCGGGCGAGGACGAGGCCGACCTGAGGGCGCGGTGCACCGCCCTGGGGCTCGACGCCTCGGTCGGATGGCGGGGGCGCACCGACGACGTCCCCGGGGCGCTCGCCGCGTCCTCCGTCTTCGTCCAGTCCTCACGCGGCGAGGGCTTCCCGCTGGCGCTCCTGGAGGCCATGGCGAGCGGGGTGCCGTGCGCGGCGTTCGACTGCGCGCCGGGCGTACGGGAGATCGTGCGCGACGGCGAGGACGGGCTGCTCGCGCCCGCGGGGGACATCGGGGCCCTCGCGGACCGGCTGCTCAGGCTCACCGGCAACCCCCGGATGCGGGACGCGATGGGGGACCGGGCGCGGGCCGACGTCCAGCGGTTCTCCGAGGCCGAGATCATGGGGCGCTGGGAAGAGCTGTTCGCGTTGCTGGAGCGCTGAGGTCCCCGGGGCGCCCCTGAGGCGCCCCGGAGGCCCGGGCGTCACCCGTTGCTGTACTCCCGTACGGTCACCTGCCGGGGGACCTCCACGGTCCCGCACCCCGGCTGCGGGGCGGGCAGCGGCAGGCCCGAGGTGTCGTCGAGGAAGACCCGGCGCACCACCCGCTCCGCCGCGTGCCCGTCGTCGTACGGGCAGAACCTGGCCCGGAACGCCGCCCGGCGCTGCGCGGAGCGGGGCCCGCGCCAGTGGTCGGTGGCGAAGATCTCGTGCAGCTCCTCCTGGTCACGGGCGACCGCGCCGGGCGGGAAGGCCGCCGGATCGAAGTACGTGCCGCGGGCCGCCTCGTACGCCTGCGCGTCCTCCAGGTGCAGGACGACCGGCCGGTCCAGGTTGACGTAGTCGAACATCAGCGACGAGTAGTCCGTGATCAGCCCGTCGGAGGCGAGACAGAGCTCCTCGACGGACGGGTGGGCGCTGACGTCGATGATCCGCGGGTGCCGGTGGTGACCGGAGGCGGCCCGGGCCGTCGTGTCCAGGTAGTGGGAGCGGGCCAGGATGACGAAGTGCGGCCCCAGGACGCGGACCAGCTGTTCCAGGTCCAGGGAGTGCCGCTGGGCACGCCGGTAGTCCCGGTGGGTCGGCGCGTACAGCAGGGCGGTTCTGCCCTCCGGGACGCCCAGCCGCTCGCGCAGCCGTGCGGTCTCCTCGGGGCCGGTGCGGCGGAAGACGTCGTTGCGTGGGCTGCCGTACTCCAGCGTGGTGTAGCCCGAGGGGTAGGTGCGCTCCCAGACGAGGGTGGAGTGCTGGTTGGCCGAGAGCGAGTAGTCCCACTTGTCGACGTTGCGCAGGAGCTGGCCGAAGTCCATGGAGCCGGCCGCCGCCGGACGGTGCACGAGGTCGGTGCCCATGGTCTTCAGCGGGGTCCCGTGGTGGGTCTGGAGCAGCACCTGACCGCGTCTCTTCACGAGCCGGCGGTCGAAGTTGACGTTGTTCACGAGGTACTTGGAGCGGGCCAGCGCCGTCCAGTACGCGGCCGTCCCGGGGTGCAGCACGCGGGTGGCCTCCGGCACCGTGTGCGCGTCCTCCGGACGGCAGATCCAGGACGTGCGCAGCCCCGGCACGAGGGCCCTGGCCGTGGCCTCCAGCGCGGCGGGACTGCAGGTGTACCCGCGGTGCCAGTACGCGGCGAACACGGCGTCCCCGCTCCGGACGGGCAGCCGCAGCTGGACGCGGTAGTGCAGCTGGAGCACCGCCGCGCGGACCGCCCGGCGCGTCGCCGAGGCCGCACGCCCGAGCCTGCCGTGCACCCGCTGTGCGGCCCACAGGGCGCGGTACGTGCGGTGGGCGCCCAGCCGGAACAGCGCGTGCCGCAGACGGGTGCGGCGGGACACGGGGGCGCCGGGGGTCCGGTAGCGGCGGCAGTGGGCGCGGGCACGGCGGAAGAACCGGGCCCGGCTGCCGCGCGGCAGCCGGCCCCTGGAGGTGAAGAGCGTCGAGAAGTGGTCGAGCATCCGGCGGAACATCACCGGGCGCCAGACGGCGAGTTCGGGGCGGGCGTCGATGAAGGCGAAGACCCGGTCGTACTGGTCGAAGACGTCGAAGTGGCGGAGGGTGGTGGTGGAGAGGATGTTGCCCCGGCGCCGCTGGCGGTACCGCACGCAGACGCTGTCCAGCACGGCGATCGACCCGGCGGCCATCAGCACCGGGTAGGTCCAGGGGGTGTCCTCGTAGTAGCCGGGCGGGAAGGTGAAGCCCTCGGCCTCGACGAACTCGCGGCGGTACGCCTTGTTCCAGACGACCATCAGGACCTTGAGCAGCTCCGGCCGCTCCGTGAGCCGGAAGGAGGCGGGGCCGGTCTCGGCGAGGTGGTGGGCGAAGGTGTTGCGTACGCTCTCGCCCGACCAGTACGTGCGGGCGTAGTCGTAGACCAGGACGTCGGGGCCGCCGGTGGCGTCCAGGCGGTCGGCGATGGCCTGGAGCGCCTCGGGGGCGAAGGTGTCGTCGCCGTCGAGGAAGAGCAGGTAGTCCCCGGTCGCCCTGGCGACCCCGGCGTTGCGGGCCGGTCCGAGACCGGAGTTGCACGGCAGGTGGACGGCGCTGACCCGGGGGTCGCGTACGGCGTACTCGTCGGCGATCGGGCCGCAGGCGTCCGGCGAACAGTCGTCGACCACGATGATCTCGTAGTCCTTGAAGGACTGGTCCAGCACGGAGTCGAGGCACGCGTGCAGATACGCCTGGACCCGGTACGCGGGCACGATGACACTGAACCGGGGCACAACACATCCAGGGGTCGCTCGCGGGAGGGCAGGTGGCCCGCAAACGGCCGATGGGGTGACGTGGTTACGTGGAATATGGCATTCGGGGGAAGTACGAGGTAGGGCGGCCCGATCACGAGTGAACGGGCCGCCCTGGTGTTGACGAACGTCTGTGCTGAAGCGCCGTTTCGCGGCCTCGCGCTACTTGACGGCGCCCGCCATCACACCGGAGACGAACTGCCGCTGGAAGGCGAAGAACACCGCCAGCGGGATCACCATGGACACGAAGGCGCCGGGCGCCAGCACGTCGATGTTGTTGCCGAACTGCCGGACCTGCTGCTGGAGGGCCACGGTGATCGGCGGGGACTCCGAGTCCGCGAAGATCAGCGCGACCAGCATGTCGTTCCACACCCAGAGGAACTGGAAGATCCCGAGCGAGGCGATCGCGGGGCCGCCGAGCGGCATCACGACCCGGGTGAACAGCCGGATCTCGCCCGCGCCGTCCAGCCGCGCGGCCTCCAGCAGTTCGCGCGGGATCTCGGCGAAGAAGTTCCGCAGCAGGAAGATGGCGAACGGCAGGCCGAACGCCGTGTGGAACATGATCACGCCGAAGGTCGTCTCGAAGATCCCGATGGTGCCGAAGAGCTCGGAGACCGGGATCAGGGCGACCTGCACGGGGACCACCAGCAGCCCCACGACCACCAGGAACCACCAGTCGCGGCCGGGGAACTCCATCCAGGCGAAGGCGTATCCGGCGAGCGATCCGATGACGACCACCAGGAAGGTGGACGGGACGGTGATCATGACCGTGCTGAAGAGGGAGCCGGTGATCGTCGCGTTGTCCAGCAGGCGCTGGTAGTTGTCGAAGGTGAGCTCGGAGGGTGCGGTGAAGACCTTCCACCAGCCGCTCGCGGCGATGTCCTCGGGGCCACGCAGCGAGGAGAGCAGCAGCCCGATGGTCGGCATCAGCCAGAACAGGCCCACCAGGACGAGGAAGACCCGCATGACACCACCGCCCGCCCGGGCGGCGATCCGCGCGCCGAGGGACTGCTTGGCCTCTGTGGCCGACCCGGTCCGGGAGCCCTTCTTGGCTCGTACTGCCTCGGTCGTCGTCACCGGCGCCCCTCCTTCCGCATGCGGCGGATGTAGCTGTGTCTTCCCGGGGGGCGACCCCCGGACCCCCGGCAGGAGGCTGGTGTCGGGCAGGGCTGAGTCGTCACCGGCGCCCCTCCTTCCGCATGCGGCGGATGTTGAACAGCATCACCGGGATCACCAGCAGCAGCAGGAGTACGGCGATGGCGCTGCCGACCCCGAGGTCCGCGTCCGTGCCGAACGAGGAGCGGTACAGCTGGAGCGCCAGGACGTTCGCGTCGTCCTGGGAGGAGCCGGGCGCGATGATGAAGACCAGGTCGAAGATCTTCAGGACGTTGATCATCAAGGTGACCAGGACCACCGCGAGCACGGGCGCCAGCATCGGCACCGTGATCCGGCGGAACACCTGCCACTCGTTCGCGCCGTCCACCCGCGCCGCTTCGAGGAGTTCGCGTGGCAGCCCCGCCAGGCCGGCGGCGATCAGCACCATCGCGAATCCGGCCCACATCCACACGTAGCTGCCGATGATCCCCGGCGTCACGAGGGACGGCCCGAGCCAGTCCACACCGTTGTACGGCTCACGGAAGTTGTCCGCCGGCAGCCGGAGCAGGGACCCGTCCGCCGAGGCGGGCAGGGTGAACACCCCGTCCGCGCCGGCCGTCGCCGAGGCGACGACCTTGCCGTCCTTCACCGCCTCGACGGTGATGCCCTTGAGACCGAGCTCCTTCGGGTCGACGACGTTGGGTCTGCCGCCGCCGCCCTTGGTGAAGTCGAGCCACGCCGTCCCGGTGACGCCCTCACCCGACGCGGCGGCCGCCTTCGCGGGCACCGCGTCGCCCGGCATCTTCGCCGGGACCACGCCGACCAGCGGCAGGCTCACCGGCTCACCGGCACGCACCGGCTCCTTCGTGACGAAGGAACCGCCGCCCCCGGCCTTCAGCGGATGGACGGGCAGCGGATGCGCCTTCGGGAAGCCCGAGGACTGCGCGAAGGTGTCGTGGACCCCCACCGCCACGGCGTTGGCGACACCGCGTTCCGGGGCCTGCTCGTACACCAGGCGGAAGATGATGCCGGCGGCCAGCATGGAGATCGCCATCGGCATGAAGACGATCAGCTTGAACGCCGTGCCCCACCGGATCCGCTCGGTGAGCACCGCGAAGATCAGCCCCAGCACGGTGGCGACCGTCGGCGCGAACACGACCCAGACCGCGTTGTTCTTGACCGCCGTCCGGATGGTGTCGTCGGTGAACAGGGCCCTGTAGTTGTCCAGGCCCGCGAAGCCGGTGCCGGACTGGTCGAGGAACGAGCGGTAGACGGAGTACACGATCGGATAGACGACGAGGGAGCCGAGCAGCACCAGGGCCGGCAGCAGGAAGGCCGCCGCGACGGCCTTCCTGGTGCCGGTCACGCTTCCGCGCGGCCGCTTGCCCGAGCCCGTGTCAGGACGCTTGTCGGCGGGGGGCGCGCTGTCCGCGCCCCCCGCTGTCGCTGTGGTCATGCCGTCAGCTCGTGAACGCCTTGGCCGCGTCGGACTCCAGTTTCGCCTGGGTCCCCGCGATGTCCTTCGGGTTCTTCAGGAAGTCCTGGAGCGTCTTCCACTCACCCTTGCCGGGCGTCCCGCCGAACGACTGCGGGGCCTGGTCGGACATGTCGAACCGGACGTCGTCACCGGCGTCGATCAGCGCCTCGGCCATCGTGCGCTGCACGTCGTTCGGGTACGCGGCGGTGTCCAGCGACTTGTTGGGCGAGATGAACCCGCCCGCCTCGGCCCAGATCTTCGCCGAGTCCTTGGAGGCCAGCCAGGTCAGCAGCGCCTGGGCGCCCTTGCTGTCCTTGAGCGCCACGGCCGCGTCGCCGCCCGTCACCACCGGGGAGTCCGCGCCGACCGCCGGGAACGGGAACACCTTGGCGTCCGTGCCGATCTTCGCGTCGGTCTGCGCGATGTTGATGGAGACGAAGTCGCCCTCGAAGACCATCGCGCCCTTGGGCTGGTCACCGCCGGTGAACGTCTGGGTGACGGATGCCGGGAACTCGGTCTGCAGCGCGCCGTCGGCGCCGCCGGAGATCAGGCTCGGCTTGCCGAAGAGCTCGGCGAGCGTGGTCAGGGCGTCCTTGACGGACGGGTCCGTCCACTTGATCTCGTGCTTGGCCAACTGGTCGTACTTCTCCGGGCCGGCCTGCGAGAGGTAGACGTTCTCGAACCAGTCGGTGAGCGTCCAGCCGTCCGCGCCGCCGACCGAGACCGGGGTGACACCGGAGGCGGAGACCGTCTCGGCCGTGGCCAGGAAGTCCTTCCAGGTCTTCGGCTCGCTCGCGCCCGCGTTCTCGAACGCCTTGGCGTTGTACCAGATCAGCGACTTGTTGGCGGCCTTGAAGTAGACGCCGTACTGGGTGCCGTCGACCGCGCCGAGGTCCTGCCAGACCTTCGAGTAGTTCTGGCCGAGCTGGGCCCGTGCCTCGGCGCCGACCGGCTTGGCCCACTTCTTGGCCACGGCCTGCTGGATCGCGCCCACCTGCGGGATCATCGCGACGTCCGGGGGCTGGCCGCCCGCGATCTTCGTTCCGAGGAAGTTGACGATCGGGTCCTGTGCCGGGACGAAGGTGACCGTGGCACCCGTCCGCTTCTCGAACTCGTCGAGGACCTTGGTGAAGTTGGCCTGCTCGGGTCCGGTCCAGACCGCGGCGACCGATATCTTCTCGCCGTCCAGCTTCGGGAGGTTGACGCTCGACGGGCTGTCCTCGCTCTTGCTCGAACTCTTGCCCGAGCCCTTGCCCGTCTTGTCCTTGCCGTCGCCGTCCCCGCCGCATCCGGCGAGGGCCAGCGCCCCGATCGCGGTGAACACCATTGCGGCCCTACGCATTCGAAGGGTTCTGCGCATCCCTGCCCCGTCTCTCCTGCGCGCGCATGAGCACCGACCGGCACCAACGGTGGGACTCTGCGGTGCCGTTCACGTCTCACATCGTGCGGTTCACGTCGTCCGTGCGCACAGTCCTATGCCCGGCACCCCGGTGCCGCAATACCGCCGCCCGGGCCAACTACGTGATCGTGATGGGCTCGTGACGTCACGTCATGAGCGGGCCGGTGCCGGCCCGGGGCCGGGTGGCCCGTGGCCGGGGGCCGGCCGGGTCCTCCAGCACATAGTCGATGCCGCGCCGGAGAGCGGTCAGGGCGGCGTCCGGGGAGTGGTGGCCCGTCAGGACGTGGACCGTGAGGCCGTCGGCCAGGGCGAGGAGCGTCTGGGCCTCGTGGTCAGGGTCGAGGTGCGGGCGGATCTCCCCGGTGCTCTGGCCGTAGCGGAGGAGCCACGCGACGAGGTCGTGGAGCTTGGCGTAGGTGTCGCGCAGAACCGTGGCCAGTTTCCCGCCGGCGGGGGCTCGGGTGGCGAAGGCCAGCCAGACCCGGGCCTGCGTCGCCGATTCCTCGTCCAGCAGGGCGATCTCGGTCAGGGTGTGGGTCAGCAGGGTCGCCGCCGCCCGGGGTGCGGAGGCGGCGGCGATACGGGCGCCGGCGCGTTCGGTGACGTGGTGCGAGATGTGCTCCAGCGCGAAGAGCAGCATGTCCTCCTTGGTGCGGAAACACCTCTGCACGGCGCCCATGGACACCTCGGCCTGGGCGGCGACGTCGCGGAGACTGACGGCCTCCATGCCGGAGCGTGCGATCAGGGTGCAGACCGCCTCGGCGATCCGCCGGCGCCGCTCCTCGTAGTCGACCTGCTTGGGCACGATTCGCTCCTCCATGTTCTGATGCACTTGCATCGTATCCGATGGTGCCGCACGATGTGATGCGTTCGCATCGGAACGAATTTCGCACGCACAGGAGGGACAGCGCGTCATGGTGAAGCAGCGCAAGGATGTGGACGGCGACTCAGGTCGGGGGCTGCTGTGGCTGTTCGGTGCCGTCCTCGTCATCCAGGGTTTCGGCTCGGCGGTCACCGAGGCGGGGTGGGAGACGAGCTTCGGTGTCGCGGCCCTCCTCCGGGCGGCGGACCTGCCTGAGTGGTCCACCCTCGTGATCGGTTTCGCGGGCCTGGTCCTTTGGGGAGCGGCGGCGCGAGGCCACTACGGGAGGAAGCGTGCGGCCCGCCGTGCATGAGGGTCTCCCTGCCGGCCGCTCGTGGCCGGCAGGGAGACGGTGCTCACGGGATCAGCTCACGGAATCAGTGGAGGGAGCGGCTCCGCGTTCACCGAGCGGGCCGCCCTCTCCAGGGCGCTGGCCAGCAGGGCCAGGTCGGTGGGGCCGTTGCCGAGCTCGCGGACCGGCCGGCGGGTCGGCGGGTCCCCCATCCGCTCCCACTCCAGCGGTACGACCGTGGGGCGCAGGGTCGCCGTGCGCGGGATGCGGCCGGTGACCCGGCCGCCCTGGAACGGCGTCACCCGGCCGTCCGGATGCCCCAGCCGCCCCCGGCCGGGGGCGGCCTCGTCCGGGGACGGGGGGACGACGGGCGGGTCGAGCACGATGCGCAGCCGGGCCCCCCGGGCGAGCTCCGTGTCCTCGGTGCGGTCCGGGCGGGCGGAGGTGGCGACCAGGTGGACGCCGAGCCGCCCGCCGTCCCTGGCCACGGCCTCCAGGACCCGGACGACGGACCCGGCGGAGGGGCGGCCCGGACTGCCCAGCGCCGGTGCCACCAGGGCGTCGAAGTCGTCGGCGAGGACGACCAGCCGGGGGAGGGGGGAGGGCCCGGGGTCCGCCGGGCGGGCCGAGGCGGGCCGCAGCCGCAGCGTGCCGGTGGCGGGCGATTCCAGGTCACCGCGCTGTTCGCCGGAGTTGGCGGCGCGACGGCCGGTGAGCCCTTGCGACTCCTCGTACCGCGCGTGCCATTCGGTGAAGTCCAGCGTGCCGAGCAGTTCCGCCCGGCGCTTCAGCTCGCCGCCCAGCGCCTGGGCGAACTCCCGCATCCGTACGGGGTCGGAGGCCACCAGGTGCGTGAAGACGTGCGGGAGCTCCGTGCAGGGGCGCAGTCCCTCGCTCCGCTCCCCGCGCTCGCCGCCCGCCCCGTCGATGAGGAGGATGCCGAGCCGGTCGGGGCGGGCGGCGGAGGCCAGCGACGCGGCGGCGGCGCGCAGCAGCTCCGTACGCCCGCTGCCCGCGGGCCCCTCGATCAGCAGATGCGGTCCCTCGTCGGCCAGGTCGACGGAGAGCGGGCCCCTGGGGCCGGCGCCGAGGACGATCACGGGCCGTCCCGCGTAACCGGAGGACAGGGGCGCGGGGCCGGTCTCCGGGGAGCCGCTGTCGCGTCGCTGCGCGCCGATCCGGGGGGAGGCGCCGCTCCCGGCCGGGGTGTAGGCGGAGCGGCCCGAGCCCGAACGCGTCGGCCCGCTGCTCCGGAACGGGGTGTGCCCGGAGTCGGGGGACTCGCGCTGCGCGCCCACCCGTGGCCCGGTGCTCAGGGTGCGGCCCGAGTTCGTCGTGTCCAGGTCCGTGGAGCCCGGCGCGGGCGTACGCACCGTCGCGCCCGGCTGCTCCTCGGCCGTGGAGGCCCAGCGGGCCATCAGGGAGGCCGGGGTGGCCCTGGCGAGGCCCAGTTCGTCCAGCAGGCGCGCGGAGGGCGGCAGGGCCGCCGCTATCGGCCGGCCGGGGAGGGCGGCGGCGCCCTCGTCGCGCAGCGGGGCCAGGGCGCGCCCGAACCGCTCGGCCCAGGCCGCCGACACGGCGTCCACCGCGGCGACCGTGCCATGGCCGGCGGCCTGGCCGCCGGCTGTGCGCAGGAGCCGCAGCGCGGTCGCGACATCGCCGCTGAGCATGGCCACCGCACCGCATTCGCGGAAGGCGATCGAGGCCCGGCACGCGGTGTCGTAGGTCGCGGCGACCGGGGAGGTGGGGGAGGCGGCCGGGGTCTCCGCCAGGCAGATCAGATGGATTCCGGCGGCGGCTCCGGCGCCGGCCAGACCGGCGGTGGTCTCGCGCAGGGCCGCGGAGCCGGGATCGCCGTCCACGATCACCACGGTGCGGGGCCCGGTGTGGAGCCGGGCCGCCTCGGCCACGGAGGTCCGGTCGGCGCTGGCCCAGCCGGGTCCGAGCGGGCCCTCCTCCATGCGGCGCACCAGCTCGGCCGCGCGTGCGCCCGCCTGCTCACGGTCGTACGCGAGGAGGAGACGGCAGTCCTGGCCGTGCATGGGGCGCAGATGGGGCAGCCAGCCGAGCCAGGACCACTCGCGCCGGCGCTCCTCCAGGCTCCGGGTCCGGTCCGTGCTGATCAGCACGATCTCCAGGTCGAAGGGGGAGTGCAGCGCGGCGAGCTGCGCCACCGTCGAGCGGGCGAGGCCGGAGAGCCGGGCCCGGGGGCCCGCGAGCCCTAGGGAGCCGGCCTCGCGCAGACCGACCGTGACCGGCACGGCGGGCAGATCGGCCCGCTCCGTCGTCCCGAGCCGCACGACCAGGGCCTCGGGATGCGCGGTGTCGCGCTCCCACAGACGGGGACCGGGGCCGAGCGCCGTGAGGAGCACGGTCGCGGGGTCCGGCCAGGTCCCGGCGGGGGCTGAGGGGGAGTGCGGGGGTACGGAGGGGGCGTGCGGGGCGGACACGGGCTCGGGGCCGGCCGCCGGTGAGTCACCGGACGGTGTGCCGTGCGCCTGCTCGCCCTTGCCGCTCGTGAGCCGCCGGGCCCAGGCGCCTATGCCGCGCCTGGGGGCCTCCCCGGGGGCGAGAGCGGAGCCGCGGCCGTGGGTGACCTGCGCGGAGGGCTCGCCCTGGTGGGCGCCGTGGCCGGACGGGTCGTCGTCGTACACCGCGTGCCCGGTGGTGGGGGAGCCGTAGGCGTGGCTGTGTCCGCCGGCCGGGGCCGCGTCCGGCTCCCCGGACGCTCCCGGGGCGCCCGCGTCCGGGCGGGCCACCCGCAGATGGCCCTCGCCGTCCGGTGTCGTCGTCAGCGTGGGCGTGCGGTCGCCGGGGGTGAGCCGGAGCGTCGACTCACCGAGCCGCAGCAGGGCGCCCGGGACGAGCCGGACCGGGCGGTCGTGGATGTCCGTGCCGTCCAGCGAGGTGCCGTTGGTGGAACCCAGGTCGGCGACGGAGACGCGCCCGTCGTCCGCGACCGTGACCGCGCAGTGCAGCCGTGACACGTCGGGGTCGTCGAGGGGCACGTCCGCGTCGGCGGAGCGGCCGATGCGGATCTGCCCGCCGTGCAGCAGATGGACCCCGCCGGCGTCAGGGCCCGCGATCACGTGCAGCCGGGCCGGGACGGCGTCGTCGGCCGCCTCGTCCTCGCCCGGCACCTGGAGGGAGAGCACCGTGCCGTCCACCAGGGGTGGCTCGCCGAGTGCGCAGCGCTGCGGGTCGAGCCGGTCGCGCCCGGCGTACAGCACGGGTGCGCCGCCGCCCAGGGAGTTCTCCGGGCCGGACACCGCGGTGGCCAGGGCGGAGGCGACGGCCGCGAGAGCCGTCCCCGCGGGGGCGGTCACGAGCACGTCGCAGGCGCGCGCCGGGGTCTGGCCGCTGCGCGGCGCGAGGACGGTCAGCCGGATCTGCATCGCCGTCAGCGGTCCCTTCTGCGCGGGGTGCCCGGCAGGGGAAATGCCCTGTGATTCCCCCCACCCGGCACGGACGCGTCGTCCGGTACAGGTCGTCACGGAACGTGAGGCTCCCGACCCCATAGTTCTGTGCTGCAGGCATCCTCGCACCTGCCACTGACAACACGCCCGGGAGTGACCGCTTAGTGATCTTGAATGGCTGAGTGTGGGTGTAAAAGTGCCTGCTTGGTCCTGCCGGGGAGGTGCTGCACACTCGTTCGGCAACCAACTCTTCCGTGTGGGCGTCTTCCCCTGACACAGCGGCAACACGACCGGAGGACGACCGACCGGTGCCCCGTACGGCGGCATTAGAGTGGGCCGGAACATCCGGCGGGCCCCGGGGGACCGCGAGCACAACGATCAGCAGGGAGCGCGTGACGTGCGGCCAGTCGGCAGCAAGTACCTGCTCGAGGAGCCGCTCGGACGCGGCGCCACGGGCACCGTCTGGCGAGCCCGCCAGCGGGAGACCGCGGGCGCCGAGGCGGCCGTCGCCGGGCAGCCCGGCGAGACCGTCGCGATCAAGGTGCTCAAGGAGGAGCTCGCCAACGACGCGGATGTCGTCATGCGGTTCCTGCGCGAGCGCTCCGTGCTGCTGCGGCTCACCCACGAGAACATCGTGCGCACCAGGGACCTCGTCGTCGAGGGCGATCTCCTCGCCCTCGTGATGGACCTGGTCGACGGCCCCGACCTGCACCGGTACCTCCGGGAGAACGGCCCGCTCACCCCGGTCGCCGCCTCGCTGCTCACCGCCCAGATCGCGGACGCGCTGGCCGCGAGCCACGCCGACGGCGTCGTGCACCGCGACCTGAAGCCCGCCAACGTGCTGCTCGACGAGCGCGACGGCGGCATGAAGCCGATGCTCACGGACTTCGGCATCGCGCGCCTCGCGGACTCCCCGGGGCTGACCCGGACCCATGAGTTCGTCGGTACGCCCGCCTATGTGGCGCCCGAGTCCGCCGAGGGCCGCCCGCAGACCTCCGCCGTGGACATCTACGGCGCGGGCATCCTGCTGTACGAGCTGGTCACCGGCCGTCCCCCCTTCGCCGGCGGCACCGCGCTCGAGGTCCTGCACCGGCACCTCAGCGAGGAGCCCCAGCGCCCCGGCAACGTCCCGGAACCGCTGTGGACGGTCATCGAGCGCTGCCTGCGCAAGGACCCGGACCAGCGGCCCAGCGCCGTGAACCTCGCCCGGGCGCTGCGCACGGTCGGCGCCGGCATCGGCGTGCACGCGAACTCCGCGCAGATCGCGGCCGCCGAGGGCGTCGGCGCCCTGCTCGCCCCCGACCCCGCACCCGCCGCCGTCCCGGAGACCCCGGGCGCCGCCGACCCGACCCAGGTGCTGCCGAGCAACGCGGGCTCGTACGACCCGTCGGCCGCGACCAGCGTGATGCAGCAGACCCCGGGCGGGGGCGGCCAGGCGGACCCGACCGCGGTGCTGCCGCCCGTGCCGCCGCGCCCCGACGGTCCGCCCGGGCCCGACGAGCCGCACCCGTGGCAGTCCCAGCTCCGGGCCGCCCGGGACCGCAACGAGCAGACACAGGTCCAGTACCTCGACCCCAGCCAGGACCCGCTGCGCCGCCGGCCCCAGCGTCAGCAGCCGCCGCAGGACAGGCAGCCCCAGCGTCAGCAGCAGCCGCAGCGCGCCCAGCAGTACCCGCCGCAGCAGCAGCCCCAGCGCTACCAGCCGCAACCCCAGCAGCAGCGGCCCCCGCAGCCGCAGCGGCAGCAGTACGCGCCCCCGCAGCAGCCCCCGCCCCAGGCGCCGGCCCCGCGCCCGCCCCGGCAGCGCGGCGCCAACCCGATGCGCATCCCCGGCCTCGGCTGTCTCAAGGGGTGTCTGTTCTCGGTGGTGCTGCTGATCGTCGCCGCCTGGCTCATCTGGGAGCTGACCCCGCTCCAGGACTGGGTGGCCCAGGGCAAGAGCTTCTGGGACGCCATAGGGGACGGCATCAACAACGTCACCGACTGGTTCCAGGACCTCGGCGGGAACAGCTCCGGCGGCACGACCGGCCAGTAACACCCCTGCTCTGTGTCTTTGTCGACTTCTGCGGGCCCAATTCGCCCGCAGAAGTGAAGGTTGGCGCCATCCAGGGCACGCAGGACCCCGTTCGCCGCGTAACTTTGTCGACCGGGGGTCAACGCCAGCCGCTGAGGGAGCAGTCTTGGCACGGAATATCGGCAGCCGGTACACCGCCCACCAGATCCTGGGGCGCGGCAGCGCCGGCACGGTGTGGCTCGGTGAGGGGCCCGAGGGCCCGGTCGCCATCAAGTTGCTCCGCGAGGACCTCGCGTCCGACCAGGAGCTCGTGGGCCGCTTCGTGCAGGAGCGCACCGCCCTGCTCGGGCTCGGACATCCGCACGTCGTCGCCGTCCGCGACCTCGTGGTGGACGGAACCGACCTCGCGCTGGTGATGGATCTGGTGCGGGGCACCGATCTGCGCACGCGCCTGGACCGGGAGCGCCGCCTCGCGCCCGAGGCCGCCGCGTCGATCATCGCGGACGTCGCCGACGGTCTCGCCGCCGCGCACCGCGCCGGCGTGGTCCACCGCGACGTCAAGCCGGAGAACATCCTGCTCGACATGGAGGGACCGGCCGGCCCGGGCGGCGCGCACCCCGCGCTGCTCACCGACTTCGGTGTCGCCAAGCTCATCGACACCCCGCGCCGCACCAAGGCCACCAAGATCATCGGTACGCCGGACTACCTGGCCCCCGAGATCGTCGAGGGCCTCCCGCCGCGCGCCGCCGTGGACATCTACGCCCTCGCCACCGTGCTCTACGAGCTGCTCGCCGGCTTCACCCCCTTCGGCGGCGGCCACCCCGGGGCCGTCCTGCGCCGTCATGTGACCGAGACGGTCGTCCCGCTGCCGGGCATCCCCGAGGAGCTCTGGCAGCTCCTCGTCCAGTGCCTCGCCAAGGCCCCGGCGTCCCGGCTGCGCGCCTCCGAGCTCGCGACCCGGCTGCGCGAGCTGCTGCCGCTGCTGTCCGGGATACCCCCGCTCGACGTCGACGAGCCGGACAACGAGACCGAGCCGCAGGCATACGACGAACAGCAGTACACGCCGGCCCCCGAGGAGCCCCGCCGCCGCGGCGCGGTCCCGCTGGTGCCCGGCTCCTCCCCGGACTCCAACCGGGACACCCACACGAGCATGCGCGTGCCCGCGCCCGACGAGCTCTCCGGCGGTCCCCTCGGCACGGCCCGCGCGCCACGCGCCCCCGGCCGGCCGCGCCCCGGATCGGCCCGGAACAAGTCGGCGGCCGTCCGCAAGCGCAGGATCACCCTGGGTGTCGCCGCCGTCGCCGTGTGTGCGGCGATAGGGGTGGGCGGGTGGTTCGCCACGAGTGGCGACGACCCGGGCGCGGCCCCCGAGGACACGCGGAATTCAGCTCCCACGGCACCCTGAGAGCCGTCCGGGAGGGGCCGGGCTCCGGGGGAGGGACATGTTCACCCGTCCAGCCGTTACGCTGGACCCGTGGCAGTCGTCGATATTTCCGAAGAGCTGAAGTCCCTCTCCTCGACCATGGGGTCGATCGAGGCCGTCCTGGACCTGGATGCGCTGAAGGCCGACATCGCCGTGCTCGAGGAGCAGGCGGCGGCGCCGTCCCTCTGGGACGACCCGGAGGCGGCGCAGAAGATCACCAGCAAGCTTTCGCACCTCCAGGCCGAGGTCCGCAAGACCGAGGCCCTGCGCAGCCGCATCGACGACCTCGAGGTGCTCTTCGAGCTCGCCGAGGACGAGGGTGACGCCGACGCGCTCGCGGAGGCGGAGACCGAGCTGCAGTCCGTCCGCAAGGCCTTGGACGAGATGGAGGTCCGCACACTCCTCTCCGGCGAGTACGACGCGCGGGATGCCCTGGTCACCATCCGCGCCGAGGCCGGTGGCGTCGACGCCGCCGACTTCGCCGAGAAGCTCCAGCGCATGTATCTCCGCTGGGCCGAGCGGCACAACTACAAGACCGAGGTCTACGAGACGGCCTACGCCGAGGAGGCCGGCATCAAGTCGACCACCTTCGCGGTGGAGGTCCCGTACGCCTACGGCACGCTCTCCGTCGAGCAGGGCACCCACCGCCTCGTCCGGATCTCGCCGTTCGACAACCAGGGCCGCCGCCAGACGTCCTTCGCGGGTGTCGAGGTGCTGCCCGTGGTCGAGAAGACGGACCACGTCGAGATCGACGAGTCCGAGCTCCGCGTCGACGTGTACCGCTCCTCGGGCCCCGGTGGCCAGGGCGTCAACACCACGGACTCCGCGGTGCGCCTGACCCACCTGCCGACCGGCATCGTCGTCTCCTGTCAGAACGAGCGCTCGCAGATCCAGAACAAGGCGTCCGCGATGAACGTCCTCCAGGCGAAGCTCCTTGAGCGCCGCCGCCAGGAGGAGCAGGCGAAGATGAACGCGCTGAAGGGCGACGGCGGCAACTCCTGGGGCAACCAGATGCGTTCCTACGTCCTCCACCCGTACCAGATGGTCAAGGACCTGCGTACGGAGTTCGAGATGGGCAACCCGGAAGCGGTCTTCGGCGGCGAGATCGACGGCTTCATCGAGGCGGGCATCCGCTGGCGCAAGCAGAACGAGAAGTAGCAGCGGCCGTAAGGCCGTCGGGCCCGGACAGGTCTCCTGTCCGGGCCCTTCCTTGTGCTGACCCCGCCGGGAGCGCAGGGGAGTTGAGGGGAAGCTGTGGTGAATGAGTCACAGTCGTGATTCCGAATACCCGTCAAGTGCCCCCATAGTGGACCGTATGCGCCCGGAACGGCCTTGACGTAGTCCTTAACTCTGGACAGGGTGCTAGGGCAGCACGCGTATGTCTGGGACAGGTGTGAACGGGGGCGGGCGGGATGACCACGGTACGGCGTGGCCCTGCAGAGAGAGTGACCCCGCAGGGCCGTGGACCGCATAGGGCTGCTCCATCGACGAGATCAGCTACTGGGGGTAGCAACATATGACCAAGAAGACGCGAATCCGCGTCGCGCGGATAGCCGCAGGCGCGGTTATCGCCGCGGGTGCCTCGCTGACCGCAGCGGGCGCAGCGCAGGCCACGGGCCTTGTCGAGATCGGCAACGAGAACGCTGCCAGCGAGAACGAGGTCAGCGCAACGAGCGGTGACCTGCTCGGCGGCCTGCTCGGTGGCGTTGACGGCGGTACCGAGGGTGGCACCGACGGCGGTGCTGACGGCGGTACCGAGGGCGGCACCGATGGTGGTGCTGACGGCGGCACCGACGGTGGTGCCGACGGCGGCCTGCTCGGCGGCGTCGACGGCGGTGCCGATGGTGGTGCTGACGGTGGCGCTATCGGCGGTGGCGCTGATGGCGGTGCCGACGGTGGTGCTGACGGCGGTGCTATCGGCGGTGGTGCCGACGGTGGTACCGATGGTGGTGCTGACGGCGGTGCTATCGGCGGTGGCGCTGACGGCGGTGCCGACGGTGGTACCGATGGTGGTGCTGACGGCGGCGCAATCGGCGGTGGCGCTGACGGTGGCACCGATGGTGGTGCTGACGGCGGTGCCGATGGCGGTGCGACCGGCGGCAACACGGGCGGCAACTCCGGTGGCAACACGGGTGGCAACTCCGGTGGCAACACCGGCGGCGACACCGGTGGCGACACCGGTGCGCCCACGGCTGAGCCGTCGGACCCGTCCTACCCGGACGCCGGTGACAACACCGACACCGACAGCATCGGCAACCAGCCGGTCGAGCAGGGCAAGGGCAAGGACGAGCTCGCCGAGACCGGTGCGGCCGAGACCACGTTCCTGCTGATCGGTGCCGCGACGATGATCGCCGGTGGCATCGGCTTCCGCATCCTGCCGCGTCTGGCCGGCGGCGGTCGTACGGCCGCCTAGCAGCGGACGGCGTACACGCACGCACAGAGGGGCCCGGTCCGCGTTCGCGGGCCGGGTCCCTCTGCGTGGGGGGTGTGTGGGGGAGTGGACGGGCCGTCAGGCCGTGGTGTCCGCCGCCTCCCTGCTCTCCGCGGCGGCGGGTGACGGTGACGCCTCGGCCTTCGCGGACGCCGGCGTGGTCTCCGCCGAGGCGCTCTCCCTCTTCGCGGAGGAGAAGCTGACGGCGGCACAGAGGACCGCGATCGCACCGACGACGTACCAGTTGAGCCCCGGGATGTCGGCGGAGTGCGAGAGGTCGTAGAGCGCGCCGGCGGCGAGGGTGCCGACCATGTTGCCGAAGCTGCGGAAGAAGTGCATGGCGCCCATCGCCTGCGCGAGGCGGTCCGCCGGCATCCGGTTGGCGACCCAGAGGTCGAAGGACGGTGTGAACAGGATGTCGCCGAAGACCACGACCAGGCAGCCCACGACCACCCACACCGAGGTCTGCCCGGCGCCGAACAGGGCGTACGCCGCCGCCATCGCGAGGAACGCGACACCCATGACCTGACCGGGCCGCAGGCGCTTCGACATGTAGCGGAACGCCGGGTACTGGAGCACCAGGAGCGCCAGGCCGGTGATCCAGAACGGGGTGGAGACCGGCAGGTCGGCGGCGAACTCCTCCATGTGCAGCGGCATGCCGACCAGGAAGCTGATCGACAGGATCCAGAAGACGCTGGAGAGCAGGAAGTAGCTGCCGCCGCCGCCCAGTTGCAGGCCCTTGAGGATCGCCACGTTGACCAGCGGGGTGTCCTTGGCCGCCGGGCCGGCCTGTTCGCCCGCGTCGGCCGGGATGAACGAGGCCGCCGCCGCGCAGTAGCCGGCGAACAGGACGAACACCACCACGAACAGGACCGTCATCGAGGAGCCGAGGAACAGACCGCCGATCACGGCACCCGCGATGACACCGAGCTGGCAGGACATCTGGAACGAGGAGAAGGCCTTGGGCCGGTCCGCCTGCGGCAGCGTGCCGAGGATGTTCTTCAGCCCCGGGAAGGAGATCCCCGAGCCGAAACCGACGAAGAAGGCCAGCAGGCTGTAGAACGGCACCCCGTCCGCGAAGCCCATTCCGCCGAGCGCGACGGCCTCCACGGCGATGCCCGCGATGATGCTCGCGCGGGTCCCGAAGCGGGCCGCGACGCCCTCGTAGAAGAAGGTCGCGCTCAGCCGGCCCACGTACGTCAGGAACATCACGAACCCGGCCCAGAAGCCGCTGTACTCCACGCCGAGCGTCGAGATCAGATGCGGGAACCAGATGTAGTTGCCGATGTGGGCGAGCGCGATGCCGGAGTTGACGCCCAACAGCACCTTGCGGGTCTGCGGGCTCAGGACATGGCGTTCCTGGCTGCTCATGCGGTGACCTTTCCTCGGGTGGGGGTGGCGCGCAGGTCCTTGATGGCCGCCACGACCGCAGCACGGTCCACGGCCACGCCCCGCACGTACGTGGCCCGGGGAAGCTGCGACAGGGGCTGACCGGCCGCGGCCGGGTCGATCAGGTTGAACGTGGCCGGGCGGCCCTCCGCGATGAGGTCCGTGCCGGGCTCGCGCCCGGACAGTTCGTCGAAGAAGCCACGGGCCGTGGTCGTCGCCGTACGCAGCAGCGCCTCGCGCAGACCGGGCTTGCCCAGGTCGTCGCCGGCCAGCAGGTCCAGCTCGCCCTTGAGCGCGTCGCCGTGGAACGCGCCGGTGTTGCCGCAGTCGGTGCCGATCAGCAGCGCGCCGCGTTCCAGTGCCGCCAGGCTGTTGTCCCGCATGTTGACCAGTGCCGCGGTCCGGGTGTCCTGGACCTCGTACTGGATCCCGAACGGCTCCTCGATCTTCGAGACGTAGTCGAGGTTGGCGAGGTCCTGGGTCTCGCGGAACCCGGGCCGCTCGTACTCGCGCAGGAAGTCCTCGCGCTCCATGATCATGGGGCGCAGGCCGCTGAGCGTGGACACGAACCGGGCGCCTTCGAGCGCCTGCCAGTCCGCGGCCGAGAGCATGAGGTCCCGGACCGGGTGGGCGAAGATGCGGAAGCCGAAGGCGTAGGCCTGCATCACCTCGTCGCGGGTGTTGCAGTCGATGACCGTCTTCAGGCCCTGCTCGGCGGCGAGCCGGGGCACGTGCGCCAGGAGGTTGCCCGGGAGCCGGGAGAAACGCTTGGTGCTCTCCGGCTGTTCGGCGCCCTCGGTGTACATGACCTTCAGGAAGGTCGCGCCGCGTGCCTTGTTGGCCGCGAGCACCGTGGCCAGGTCCTCCTGGACGCTCAGCATGAAGACGGGGGCCGGGAATTCGACGCCGTGACCGTAGTGGCCGTCGATGTCCTTGGTCGCCGTGGCCGCGTAACCGCAGTGGGCGACCTCGGGCCAGGGGAGGGGTGACTCCTGTCTGCCCTTCTCCCAGCCCTCCTTGACCAGCGGGAAGCCGAACATGTCCACGACGTGCGTGACCCCGTGGTAGAGGTACTGCATCGCGGAGATGCGCGGGTCGTCGAGCGAGTCGTCGAAGTTGGCCGGGAGCGCCAGGTGGGCGTGGGCCTCGGTGAAGCCGGGCCACAGCTCCGGGGTCTCCGCGTCGTTCACGTCGCGTTCGGCGACGGCCCGGACGGAGGAGAAGTGACCGTCGTCGACGGTGACGTCGTACAGGGTGGCCGGATCGAGTTCCGGGATCGCGACGCGCATCAGCGGGCCACCTGGACCTTGATGGTGAAGTCGATGTCGTCGAGTGCGGCCCGGACGCGGCCCGTGGCCTCGTCGCGGTCCTTGCCGGTGTAGATGAGGTGGCCGAGCCAGTCGAAGTTGCTCTTGGAGAGCCGGGACACGGTGCGGCCGGGCTTGGCGTAGGCCAGCGCCTCCTCGAAGCCCGGGGTTCCCTTGAGCTTGTCGAAGCCGATGGAGACGAGCTCCCCGTCGACGGGCGAGCCGAACCAGTGGCCGCCCGCGATGACATCCCCCGGGACGGGCAGTTCGGGCGTCTCGCCGAGTGCCTGGCGGATGACCTCCAGGTAGGGGTTGACGCCGCTGGAGAGCTCCATCAGCTGCGGCACGATGCCACCGGTGAGCCGGCCGTTGACCTCGCAGAGGACGGGGCCGTCGGCTGCGAGGAAGTACTCGGCGTGGATGAAGCCGAAGTCGACACCGAGGCCCTTGAGCACCTGCTCGTTCATCGCGAACAGCTCGTCCTGCAGCGGGTGACCGCTGAAGTAGGTGAGACCCATCTCGATGAAGTACGGGAAGCCGCTCAGGTTGCGGTCGGTGATCCCCAGGTTGACGATCTCGCCGCCCTGCAGCACGCACGCCTCGACCGAGACGAGCTCGCCCTCGATGAACTCCTCGACGACGATCTCCGGGATGCGGGTGACGCCGCGGCCGTAGTCGTCCACCTTCGCGAGCTCGGCCAGGTAGTCGGTGAGCTCCTGGTCGTCGCGGAGGAGGAGCACGTGCAGGCTGGCGGTGCCGTCCGACGGCTTCACCACGCAGGGGAAGCCGATCTCGTGGACGGCCGCCGCCATGTCCTTCGGGTCGGAGACGGCGACGAAGCGCGGCTGGCGTACGTCGGTGTTCTCCAGCGTGAGGCGGGTGCGGTGCTTGTGGCGGGCGTTGAGGGCGCCCTCCACGCTCATCCCGGGCAGGCCGAGCGAGCGGGCCACCGAAGCGGCGTGGACCGTGTGGTACTCGCTGTAGGTCATGACACCGTGGACCGGCTTCTGCGCGTTGATCTCCTTGGCGAGCCGCTCCAGCTCGTCGATGGAGAAGGCCTCGGTGCTCTTGACGACGTCGCACTTGTCGTGCGCGAAGGCCGCCTCGGCCAGCGGCGAGGCGCCGAGGTAGAAGTCGGGATCGGCGGAGACGAAGGTGACGTCGTGGCCCAGCTCCAGGGCGTTGGCGATGCCGGCGATGCCGTTGGGGTTGCATTCGACCATGAGGATGTGCATGGGAAATCCTTAGTTTCGAAGGGGTATCGGAGAGTTGCGCGGTCTTCGGGGGCCTAGTGATCAGGCCCGCGCAGCTCGGCCACGGCGGAGAGGACGGCGGGCAGGTCGAGTCCGAGCCGGGCCATCACCTCGTGGTGGTCGCCGCCCTCGGCCGGCCAGGAGTGGCCCGCGTTCACACCCACGACCTCGCACCGGGGCAGCAGCAGCGCCAGCGCCTCGGCGACGCCGCCCTCGCGCCGGTGCTCCTCGACGACCACGAACCGGCTGTGCTTCCCGGCCAGTTCGGCGGCCGCCCGGGTCAGGTTGGCGTGGTCCAGGTACACGAGGTGGGCGTGAGCGAGCTCCGGGTGCCGTTCCCGTGCTTCCAGGGCGAGGCGGGTGCCCTCCTCGCCCACGGAGACCAGGCAGGGCTCGCCGCTCGTGCCGGTGGAGTCCCAGGCGACCGGCGGGAGTTCGCCGTCCTGGCCGGGCAGCGAGGTGTAGGCCGCGTTCCGTCCGGTGCGGATGTAGTGCGGCTTCCCCGACCGGGCCGCGGCGCGTACGACCGCCCGCATCTCGGCCTCGCCGTACGGCGCCGCGATGGTCACGCCGGGCACGCTGCGCAGGACGGCCAGGTCCTCCAGGCAGTGGTGCGTCGTGCCGAACCAGGCCCCGGAGACACCGGCGTACGGTGCGACGACGGTGACCCCAGCGTTCAGATAGCCCAGCGTCAGCTTGAGGCTCTCCGCCGCCCTGAGCGCCGCGAACGGCGCGAAGGTGGAGAGGAACGGACGGTAGCCGCCGACCGCCAGTCCGGCGGCCATGTCGACCATGGCGCCCTCGGCGATGCCCAGGTTGAAGAAACGGTCGGGGTGGGCCCGCTGGAACGGGTGGTTCTTGCCACCGAGGTCCGCCTCCAGACAGACCACCCACGGGTCCTCCGCGGCGATCCTGGTGAGCTCGTCGCGGTAGGCGTCACGGCCCGGGAGCGCCGCGCGGGGCTCCGTGATCGTCGCCGTCATCGGATCGCTCGCTTCCACTTGGCGGCGCGGGCCGCGTCGATGGTGACGTAGTGGGAGGCGGCCTTGCCCTCCACGGCGGGCACGCCCTTGCCCTTCACCGTGCCGGCGACGACCGCGAGGGGCCGGGTGGCGCCCGAACGGTCGCCGGACAGCACCTCGGTGAGGGCGGTGAGATCGTGCCCGTCCACCTCGGCCGTCTCGAATCCGAAGGCGGCGAAGCGCTCGGCGAGCCGCGGCAGGGGCGAGACGTCCGCGACCATGCCGTCGTTCTGGCCGCCGTTGCGGTCGACGACCAGCACGAAGTTGCCCAGCCGCTGGGCGGCCGCGACCTGGCAGGTCTCCCAGACGAGGCCTTCCTGCAGTTCGCCGTCGCCCGTCACGGCGATGCCGAGGCCCGGCTTCCCGCCGAGCCTGCGGGACATCGCCCAGCCGGCCGCGTACGGCACACCGTGTCCGAGGCTCCCGGTCGGGAACCGCACACCGGGGACCTTGGGCCCGGGATGGCCGGTGTACGGGTGCCCGGCCATGCCGTACAGCGGCGCCGGGTTCTCGGGCAGGATGCCGTTGACGTACAGCGCCGCGTACAGCCCCGCGGCGGCGTGGCCCTTGCTGAGGACCACCTCGGTGCCGTCCCCGGCCGAGGCCCGGTGCAGCGCCGCGATCAGGATGTCCAGCACGGACAGGCTGCCGCCGAGATGGCAGCCGCGCGGACTCGCCGCCATGTCGACGACGAGCCTGCGGGCCTCCAGCGCCCGCTCGGCCAGCAGGGTCTGCCCGGCGGCGAGGGCGCTGTCGGCAGGTTCCAGGACATCGGTCAGCACGGTCATCACCGGCTCCCTTCCGGCAGGGCGAACCAGCGGGCAACGGCGTCGGCCAGGAGCGACCGCGCGGTGCGGTACTCCTCGGCGCCGATGCGCTCCTCGTCGGTGTGGTCGAGCGCGGAGTCGCCGGGGCCGTACGCGACCATCGGCACCCCGCGCCAGGTGGTGGCGAGGGTGTTCATGTCGGAGGTGCCCTTCTTGACCACGAACCTCGGCCGGATGCCGGCCTGTCCGAAGGCGCGGGAGAAGACCTTCACCAGGGAGCTCGTGCGGCCCCCGCTGTGGCCGGGGGTGGCCCGCTCCACCGCGATCTCCAGGGCGTCGCCGCCGTGCGAGAGGGCGGCGGTACGCAGGGCGTCCAGGTCGGCGCCCGGCGGGACCCGGAAGTTGAGCACGCCGACGGCACGGTGCCGCTCCCGGCCGGTCTCGCAGCGGATGTCGATGACGGCGCTGAGGGCGTCCGGAGCCTGCTCCAGCACCGAGGCCCTGATGGACTCGACGGCGCGGATCAGTGTGTCGGGGGCGGAGACTGCGTCCATGCCGGCCGAGTGACCGCTGTCGACCCAGGCCGTGACCCGCAGCTTGAACAGGCCGTAGTAGCCGAGCGTCAGCTTGTCGCTGCCACTGGGCTCGCCGATGACGACGGCGTCGGCCGGATAGTGGTCGCGGGCGTGGAAGGCGCCTTTGGAGGAGGAGATCTCCTCCTCGACCGCGCCCACCACCCGCAGCCTGCCGTCGGCGGGGACCTCGGCGGTGGCCAGCACCTCCAGGAAGGCCGCCAGGCTGCCCTTGGCGTCCACGCTGCCGCGTCCGTGCAGTTCGCCCTCGCGCCACTCGGCGGGCCAGTGGTGCGGGACGGTGTCCAGATGGCCGAGCAGGAGCAGGCCCCGGTCCCCGGCGCCCTTGGTGGCCACCAGGTTCCCGGCGGCGTCGATCTTGGCGTCGATGCCCCGCTCGGTGCACCAGTCGACGAGGTAGGCGGCCAGTTCGTGCTCGTCCCCGGAGACCGAGGGCACCCCGACCGCACGGCCGAGCAGTGTCAGGTCCGTCTCCGGGGCGCTGCCGCGCCAGAAGCGGGTCCAGCCGGCCGGGTCGGCCAGTGTGTGCGGGCCGGTGATGGCGATGTCGGCGCTGCCGCCCTCCAGTGCCATCTCGGCGGCGCGCACCTTCTGCCGCATCCTGCCGCCCGCGTACCGGGCGGCTTCGCCCTGGTGCGCGTGGGGCAGCGTCGAGGCCGGGTCCGAGGGGTCGGTGAGCAGCCCCGCGGTGCCGGTGACCAGACGCAGGTGGTCGGCGCCCAGCGCGTTGGACAGGGCGGCGGCGAGCACGTCGGCGTCCACGTTCAGCGGGGCGCCGCCGTCCCGGTCACGTACCGGTGCGGAGAGGCACACCACGTCGTACGCCTCCAGCAGAGCCTTCAGCCGGGCGGTGTCCGCCTCGACCGGTACGCCTGCCCGGTGGTCGCGGACCACCCGGGTGCGGCCCTCGGGGCTCACCGTCTTCAGCGGCCGGTTGGCGCGGCCGGTGACCAGGCCGCCGCGTGCGGCGACCGCGGTGAACACGTCGAGACCGAGTGCGCGCAGACCGTCCTCGACGGCGGGCAGGGTGACCCGCTCGTAGGCGTCGACCAGGTGCGTCATCTCGGTGGGCGGGCAGTAGCGCACCGCGTCGCCGTTGGCGAGCCGCAGTTCGGGCATCGGCCGGCCGAGGGCGGCGTAGTGCTGCTCGATGCCGACTGCGCCCCCCGCGACCAGCAGCAGACGGGCGCCGCGGGCGACGAGTGCGGCCAGTTCGGTGTGGATGGTGCCGCGGTCGAGGGTGGCGCTGCCGACCTTGACCACGTACAGGGGGCGGGTCACGGCGCCACCGCCGCGCAGCTGAGACCGGTCCACTCGGTGTAGCCGAGGGCCAGGTTCATCGCCTGGACGGCCTGGCCGGCCGCGCCCTTGATGAGATTGTCGATGGCGGAGATGGACACGCACTGGTTCCCCTCGACGGAGACCGCGACCTCGGCGATGTTCGAGCCGACGACGGCCTTGAGCATCGGGAAGTCCTGCGGGGCCTTCGGCGACGGCCGTACCCGTACGAACGCCTTGCCGGTGTAGGCCTTGGCGTAGGCGCGCTTGACGTCGAGCGGGCTGACGCCGTCCTTGAGCCGGCTGTACGCCGAGATCAGGATGCCGCGCGGCACGTCCAGGCTGTGCGTGGAGAAGCGCAGCTCGGGTGCCGTACCGGTGAAGTGCTTCAACGCCTGGGTGATCTCCGGCAGATGACGGTGCCCGTGCAGCTTGTGGACCCGGAAGTTGCCGGAGCGCTCCGCCGGCTGCTCGGAGCCGCCGCGGCCGCCGCCGGTGGAGCCGGTCTTCGCGTCGACCACCACGTCCTGTTCGGCGAGGCCCTGGGCGAAGAGGGGGTACAGCGCGTAGACCGTCGCGACGGCCATGCAGCCGGGCAGGTTGATGAACCTGCCCTCCGGCAGGGACTCCGACAGGTCCGGTACGAAGTAGTCGAAGGCGTCGGCCGGCGGATGGGCCACCGAGGCCGGGTAGTGCTTCGCCAGCTCCTGCGGGTTGTCCAGCCGGAAGTCCCCGGCCAGGTTGAGCACGTACTTCGCGCGGTCAGCGATCTGCGGGAGCCGCTCGGGCAGCGCGCCGGTGGGCAGGCAGGTGATCGCCACGTCCACCTCGCCCAGCTGGGCCAGCGGGCGCAGCTTGATGCCGGCGAGCCGCGGATGGTTGCGCAGCCACGGGTGGACGGTGCCCACCTGCTTGCCCGCGCCGCGCTCGGCGGACAGGAACGCGAGTTCCACATGGGGGTGGTTGAGGAGCAGCCGGATGACTTCGCCGCCGGTGTAGCCGCTCGCGCCGATGACGGCGACGCGGATCTTCCCGTCGGAGAACGTGCTCTGGAAGGTCGTCTGCTCAGCCAAGGCGGGCCGCCTTCTCATAGGGGCGGCGGTAGTCGCCGGCCTCGACGAGCTTGCGGATGGCGTCCGGGCGCCGGGCGACCTTGGTGAAGGCGTCCGCGTAGCGCAGCGCCCGCTCGTACTCGACCGGTGAGCGCAGCTCGCGGCAGAGGACCAGGGTCGAGTCGAGCATGGCGAGGGTCGCCGGGAAGTCCTCGGGCCGGTGGTCGCGTACGGCACCGGGGTTGAGGGTGAACGGGTAGCCGTTGCCGAAGCCCGCACGGTGCACGAACGGCAGGTGGCAGGGGATCGGGGTGTTCTGCCACTCGCGGGCCGGTACGCCCTCGGCGACGAGCAGTTCGTGCACCGCCTCCTTGACCGCCCACACCGGGAGGTCGTCGAGACCGACGGCCTCGGGCACCAGGGTGATCCGGTACATGTTGTAGGCGTGGACATGGCCCTCGGGGACGTACGGCGCCCGGAAGAACCCGGTGGCGTCGATGGTCTCCGCGATCAGGCGCGCGTTACGGGCCCGTACCTCGTCGTAGTAGGGCAGGCGCTCCAGCTGGCTGTGGCCGAACGCCGCGGCGACCCACGACATCTCGTAGTCGATGCCGTTGCGCAGGGTGTAGTCGGACGCGCGCCGGTGGGCCTCCTCGGTGGCGAAGAAGGCGATGCCGCCCTCGCCGCCGAGCGGGAAGTTCTTGTCGGCCATCAGGCTCTGGCCGGCGGCGTCGCCGAAGGAACCGGCGATACGGCCGCCGATGCGGGCCGAGTGGGCGTGCGAGGCGTCCTCGACGAGCGCGATGCCGTGCTTGTCCGCGAGGGCGCGCAGCGCGGGCACGTCGGCCGGCAGGCCGTGCACGTGTACGGGCATGATGGCGCGGGTCCGGTCCGTGACCGCAGCCGCCGCTGCCGCGGGGTCCATGCAGTAGGTCCGCGGGTCGATGTCGACGAACACCGGGACGGCGTGGGCGGCGACGACGGCCTGCGCGGTGGCGATGAAGGTGAACGCCGGGACGATGACCTCGTCGCCGGGTTGCACGCCGGCGCCCACGAGGGCCAGGTGCAGGCTGGAGGTGCCGCTCGCGGTGGGCAGCGCGTACTCGGCGCCCACATAGGCGCGGTAGGCCTCGGCGAAGTCGGCGACGACCTTCTCGGGCGCTCTCCGCTGGGAGAGCATCAGGTTGAAGACGTCCTCCTTGGTGATGACCGGGAAGAGCGTGCGGCGCAGCTCCTTGGGGATCAGCGCCTCGCCGCCGAGGGCGGCCAGCTCCGAGGTCAGTTCCTCCGCGGAGGGCAGCGGAAGCGGGGCGGAGGGAAAGTCGGTGATCATGACGGGGCTCCGGTGGTGAGGGGACGCACGGCCTGTGTGAGGGCCATGCGGGCGCAGGCCGCTACGAGCGGGCTCAGCCGGTAGTTGAACTGCACGCCGGGGATCAGGTCCGCCTCGGACTCCTCCTGCGTCCACATCGTGCGCAGGTCGTAGGCGCCGAAGATCTTGAGCCGCTCGGCGCGTGCCCAGACGGTGCGGTCGTCGGTCAGTACGGCGGCGGCTGGGCCGAAGCCGAGACCGGTGAGGTCGACGACCAGGGCCGGCGCCCGCAGGGCGCGAGCCTGCTCGTCGAGCAGATGGGCCCGGTCCGCGTCCAGCGAGATGTGCTCGAACGCGGCCGGCCCCGGCTCCTGCGCCACGCCGACGCCGAGCCAGTGCAGGAACGCGGCGTCCTTGGGGGACAGGTCGGGCACGCTGACGGTGTCTCCGTGCCCGATGCCCTGACCGGCGAGCGCCGCGTGCACGGCCGCGCTGCGGCTGTTGACGAGCACGGCGTGGGCGCGCCCGGTCCGCTTGGTCAGCAGGCGTTCCAGGCCGGGCAGTTCGCGATCGCTCTTCTCGATGCTCATGACCACACCGGAGGTCATCACCCGGGTGAGCACGGTGGCTGTGTCGAACAGTTCCATGAGATCTGTCTTCCTTCGTGTCACGCGGCCGCGGGGAGCGTGGTGTCGCTGCACAGTTCCGCGATGTACGCGGCCAGATGGCCTGCCACGTTCACGCCGTGTACGGCGGACGAACGGGCGAAGTCGGGATTCGCGTTCACCTCGAGGACCAGGAGCTCGCCGGTGGAGAGGTCCTCGATGAGATCGATTCCGTAGAAACCCTCGCCCAGTGCGTCGACGACCTGCGCACAGAGCTTCTCGATCGGGCCGGTGATCTCCAGTCGTTCGATCCGGGCGCCCAGGTGCGTGTTGGTGCGCCAGTTGTCCGAGACCCGCTGGATGGCGACCACGGGGGTGCGCCCCACCACCACGACCCGGAGGTCGTGGCCGGGCTTGTCGACGTACTGCTGCACCAGGACGGGGAACAGCTTGCCGCCGGCGTCCGCCGACTCGCGTCCGCCGACCCACGCCTCGAGGCAGTCCGTGTCGGTCACCTTGGTGACTCCGCGCCCCCAGGAACCGCTGACGGGCTTGATGACGGCCGGCAGGCCGAGCTCCGTCACGGTCGTGCGCACCTGGTCGTAGCTGAAGGTGTGGCGGGAGACCGGGTGCGGAATGCCGTGCCGGGCGAACAGCAGGGCCTGCAGGCCCTTGTCGTTGCAGGTCTCGATGGTGGCGGCGCGGTTGAGGGCCGTCACGCCGGTGAATTCGAGTCGGCGGGCGACCCCGACCGCCTCGCGGTGGGACAGGTTGCGGATCACCGCGAAGGCGGGCGGGGGACTCACCCCCGACACCACCTCGGCGAGGTCCTCCGCCAGCAGCGGCCGGACGTTCAGTCCCTCTTCGCGCAGTGCGTTGAGGAGGAGCTTCTCGTCCGGCCGCAGCATGGTGACCGAGAGCAGTACCTCGGGGGCGTCGATCACTCGCCCCAGTCCTCTTCGACCTCGGGGGCCAGGGCGACGCGTACGACGGCGTCGTCCTTCTCGACGATCTCGTGCTCCTGCCCGCAGGCGCCGCACGCGGTTATCTCGCCCCGCTCCCAGTCGTCCTGGATGTCGAAGTCCGTGTCGCATACGAGGCACTGCGGTACGGAAATGGTTGCAGGCATTGCGGTCCTCTCGTCTCGTCGGGCACCGGGCCGGTGACCGCAACGAACATCCCGTGCCCGTGACGAGGCGGCAAAGGGCGAAAAGGAATTCCGTCAACTGCCCCGGAATAAGTCACCTGTGCGCCGTGGGACTGACGGAGAACGGCGGACCTGACGGACGGAAGGAGGACTTGACGGAGAGCCGGGGCGCGGCTGTCGCGTGGGTGCGGGCTCCTCTAATCTCGGCTCCCATGATCAGCCCATTGGCAGCCGCGCTGTTGCGGCAACTGGCCGCCGAAGGCGTGGCCGGCTGGCTGGCGGAAGACGCGTCGGCACCCTTCGCACCGGCCCGGCTGCGCAGGTTCGCCGCGGACGGCAGCTTCAGCGGTCTCCTCTCCGCATCCGGGTCCGCCGACGCCGTACGCCAGGCCTGCGACGCGCTCCTGTGGGTGTACGAGGCGGCGGACGGCGACGCCGGACTGGTCTCCGCCGCCGTGGACCGTGCCACGAGCCGCGCGGTGGACAGGCCCAACCTGCTGGTGCGTATCGCGCCCGACGGTCCCGGCCTCCGGGCGGTCACCGCGACGGTCGCCGCCGGGCTCGGTGTCGACGTGTCGCCCGTCCGGTCGCTGGAGGGCTGCGTCGACGCCATGGACGCGTACTTCAGCGGACTCGAACTGGCGCTCGCCGCGGGGCTGAGTCTGCGCCGGCTGGCCGCCGTCATCTCGGTGCCGGTGGGGGAGATCGACGCGGAGGTCGATGCCCGGCTGGCCCGGCTGGCGTCACCGGAGGCCCTGCGGCATCGGGGCACGGCGGCCCTGGCGGTCGCCAGGCTGGCGTTCCGGACGCGGGAGGAGCGGCTGGGCGACGAGTGGTGGCGGGTGCTCAGGGCCGCCGGTGCGCGGCCGCCCCGCCTGGTGTGGACCGCGCCTCTGCCGCACCGGCTGACCGCACTGGTGGGCTGGCGTACCGCGCAGGCGGTGTCCGTGGACGTGCTGGAGCAGGCCGTGGCCCACGGGGCGCCGAACGGTGACACGCTGCTGAAGGCCGACGAGGCGGGGCGGGCCGCCCTCGCGGCCCTCGGCGAGGTGGGCGTCGACATGACGGAGGTCTTCGGGGTCCTCGGCGCCCCGGACGGTGACCCGGCCTCCCTCGACCCGCTCTGACCAGGGGCTTGACTTCCGCCCTGGGGTGGTTGACCGATCCCGCTCGCAGGTTTTAGGTTCACGGAAGGATGTTCGTGGTCCTACGCTCCGGAGACCCCGGGGCGGCCCTGGGGGAGGGAACGACCATTGCCGAGCGAGGACCATTCCGTACGTGAGGGTCTGTTCAGGCTGTTCGAGTTACTGGCGACGGAAGCACCCCCGGAGCGCTTCGAGGAAGTGATCCGCACCGCGCTGCCCGACCCCGCGGACACCGCGTCGGCCGCGCTGCTCGACCGCGCGAAGGGCCTCGCCCTGGACATCCACAGTCTCTTCGCCCGCCGGCATCAGCGCGAGGCCGGGCTCGCCGCACTGGTCGACACCGCGAGGGAACTGACCCTGCCCTACGAGCTGGACGTGCTGCTCAAGGTCATCACCCGCCGCGCCCGGCTGCTGCTCAACCTCGACATGTCGTGGATCAGCTTCCACGATCCTGCCGAGGACTGCTCGTACGTCCGGGCCGCCGACGGGCACGCCTCCGCGATCACCGTGGGCTTCCGGATCCCCGGGACCGGCGGTCCCGGCAACCCGTCCAGGTCGCAGTCCATCCCCTTCTGGTCACCCGACTACCTGGACGACGACGGCTTCCCGCACTCCGGGGCGATCGACGACGTGGTGCGTGCCGAGGGGCTGCGGGCTCTGATGTCGGTGCCGCTGCACGACGGCGACCACGTCTTCGGGGCGCTGTACGTCGCCGACCGGAAGGTGCGCCACTTCGCGCCCGACGAGATCACCCAGATGTCCTCGCTCGGGGACCTGGTCTCCGTGGCCATCAAGAAGGCCCGGCTGCTCGCCCAGGCCAGGGACGAGATATCCGAGCTGGAGCTCGACTCCTCCCGTGCCATGGACTTCTTCTCGGCGGCCCGCCATCTCCGCGAGACGCAGAGCCGTCTGATCGACCTCGTGCTGCGCGGCCGTGACCTGCACGAGCTGACGGCCGCCGCGGCCGGGGCGCTCGACGGCACCCTGCTCGTCCGTGATGTGGCAGGGCGGGACCTGGCGGCCACCGGCGCGGTCACCGCCCTCGACGAGGACGAGCTGCTCAGGACGGTCCTCGACGCGCACACCGAGCGGGCCCCGATCCGGTCGGCCGAGGGCGTCTGGTGCTGCCCCGCGGCCGCGGGTGACGAGATCCTCGCCACCCTCGTCTTCGAACCACGGGAGGCGGCCACCGACATCACCGCCCAGCTGCTGAGGATCGTCGCCCAGGCCACCGCCGTGCAGCTGCAGGTGCAGCGCAGCGCCGCAGCCGCCGAAGGGCACATGCGCGACCAGCTCTTCCACGAGCTGCTCAGCTCCTCGCGCTACACACCGGAGCAGCTCGCCGAGCGGGCCCGGAGGCTCGCCGTCGACCTGACGGAACCCCATGTCGCGGTGGTGGCGCGCCCGGAGGGCGGCGCGCAGGGCAAGGCCGTCGTATGGGCGTCCTCGTACGCCTACCGGCTCTCCGGGCTGAAGACCACGGACGGCGGCTGCATCGTCCTGCTGCTCCCGGGCACCGACCCGGGGGCGGCGGCGCGCGCGGTGTCGGGCGAGCTGTCCTCGGTGCTCGGTCATCCGGTGACGGCAGGGGCGGCCGGGCCGATCACCAGCGCCGTGACGATCGTCCAGACGTACCAGGAGGCGCGGCGCTGCCTGGACGCGCTGACCGCACTGGGAGGTGAGGGCGCCACCGCGTCGCCGCAGGAGCTGGGCTTCCTCGGCATGCTCCTGTCCGAACAGCCGGACACCGTCGCCTTCATCGCGTTCACCATCGGGCCCGTGCTGGACTACGACACCCAGCAGTGCACCGAACTGGTGCGCACCCTCGAGGCCTACTTCGCCGCGGGGAGCAGCCCCACCCGCGCGGCCGAGAGCCTGCATGTGCACCCCAACACCGTCTCGCGGCGGCTGGAGCGCATCACCGACCTCCTGGGCGCGGGCTGGCAGGAGCCCGTACGCGCCCTGGAGGTCCAGCTCGCCCTACGGCTGCACCGCGCCCGGCACACGCTCCGCAAGGGCGGCCCCGTGCCGCCTCACGCCGAGGCGCCCGCGACATAGGGGCTGGGCACCCGTCCCGGCCGGACCGTGCGGACCTGCCCCGGCACGGGGGAGACGGAAGGCACCAGCGTCGGCCCCGTGGAGTGCAGACGGTCCCGTGAGCGGACCTGGTGGGGCATCGTGACCGGGGTGTGCGCGGCGACCGGGAAGGGCGCCCGCAGGACGTTGTCGCCCCAGCCCGTCCCGCCCAGCAGCGCCGCCGCGTGGGCGACGGAGGCCAGGGTGATGTGCCGGTGCCAGCCGCGGAAGGACCGGCCCTCGAAGTCCCGCAGCCCGACCCGCTCCCCGACCTCGGTGAAGTCCCGCGAGACCCGGCGGGCGAGCCTGCTCATCCGCAGGAGCGCGGGCACGGGGGCCTGCGTCATGTCGGTGAGCAGCAGCTCCCCGGCCGGCCGCAGCGGATCGTTCCACACCCCGAGCAGCAGCAGGCTGCGCTGCCCCCGCCCCGGCACGACGCCCCGGGCGAACGGCGCGCGCTGCGCGAACGCCACCGGTACGGCGACGACCAGCGCACCCGACCCGTCCCGGCGCACCGCGTGACGCAGGCCCTTGACCGCCTCGACGATCTGCTGGGCGGACACCGCGCCGGCGCCGTAGCCGGGGAGCGCCGGATCGGCCACGGCCAGCCGGCTCGACGGCCCGATCCTCGCCAGTACGGGGACGCCGGAGTCGCCGAACTCCCGCATCAGCATGGGGAGGTCGTGCCCGCAGGCGTTCAGCAGCAGCGGCCGGCGCGGCACCGGCCAGCGGTTCATCGTCTCCAGGACCGTCGCGACCGCGCACTCGTCCGGTGACTCCGCGACGGTCTCGGCGGGAATGTCCGCGCGCCGCCGCCTCGGACTGTCCTGCAGCCAGCACTCCGGCAGATGCAGCCGCCAGTTGACCGGGACGCTCATCTCCTCCGAGGCGAACCACAGGCCGAAGGCCCGCTGTCCCGGCGCCTCCCCGCTCGCGGGCGGACCCGCGGTCACCCCCACCGACTGGTCACCCGCCTTGGGGATGGACATCTGCTGCAGCACCCACGCCTGGGGCGGCACGGTCCGCTGCACATAGCAGGCCAGCGCCTCCCGGACCGGCGCCCAGTCCCAGGTTGAGCTGGAGATGAAGTGCTGGAGGCTCTGCTCGGCGGCCGAACCGCCCACGAGGGAAGCGATGTTACGCATGGTCTTGCGCCCGCCCACGGTCAGCAGCCCGCGCAGGTACTGCTCCCCCTTCGCGCGCTGGTCCCTCCTCCGCAGCGAGGCGGAGAACACCGCGGCGGCGAGTTCGGAGACCACATCGGACGGCTCGGCGCCGTCCGGGAATCCGGCGAACACATCCTTGGTCTGTTCCAGGTCTCCACTCATACGTCAACGGTGGCCCCCGCGAGGGGTGGTGGACGAGGTGTGCCGGGCACCAGATCGCTCCCGGCGATGGTGGGCGGACCACCACCACCCCCGCTTTCCGTGGCCCCGGACCCCCGATGCGCGGCGCCACCGTGTGTGGCGCGACCACCACCGCCACCCCCGACGTGACGGAGCAAGTGACGGAACACCTGACGAAGTCACCCGCATCTGACGGGGCCGGTCGGCTGCCCTGTCGCTCCCGTGCCCGGCTGCCGAGAGTGGATCCACGGCACCCTCGCGGGTGATCCCTCACCTCCTGGAGCACTGCCATGCCAGAAGCCGGCAGCGGTACCGCTGTACGTCCGGGGCCCGGGGCCCTGCCCGCCTCGGCGAGCGGTGCACCGCTCGCCGAGGCGGTGCTCTCCGTCGCCCGCCGGGACATCGCCTCGTTCCACGCCCTTCCCCTCTCGCACGGGGGTTCCATCAGGAACTCCAAGATCCGTGATGTCTACGAGGCACTGTTCGGGCAGGCGCAACTCGCCTCGGAAGTGTCGTACAGCGGCACGATGCTCGATTCGTTCTTCCGTCCGCGCGGACCGCTGCGCGCCGCGCAGCAGCTCGCGGCGGCGAGCTTCGGCGCGGACTCCACCGTCTTCCTCTCCGCCGGGACCAGCACCGCCAACCGGGTCGCGCTCGGCGCCCTGGTGCCGCCCGGCGGCCGGGTGCTCGCGGACCGCAGCTGCCACCAGTCCGTGCACTTCGCGCTCGGCGACATGAACGCCACGACGGAGTACGCGCCGATGCGCCGCTGCTGCGCCGACTGCCCGCGGACCTTCGCCGATCTGCGGCAGCTGCTCGACATGTTCGCCCTCGCCGTCGCCGAAGGCGTGCCGTACGACACGGTCGTGCTGTCCGCCGTCTCCTACGACGGGGTCCGCTACGACATGCCGGCGCTGCTCGCCGCCCTGGCCGAACTGCACCCCGCCGTGTCCGTCCTGGTCGACGAGGCGTGGGGCGCCGTCCACCGCTACCACCCGCGGCTCCAGCCGCTGACCGCCCTGGAGGCGGTGAGGCGGCTGCGCGAGACCGATCCCGGGCTGCCGATGACGGTCGCGGTCACCCACTCCGCGCACAAGTCCATGTCGGCGCTGAGGCAGGGCTCGTACCTGCATCTGATGGGCGACGGCGAGATGCAGGAGCGGATCGCGCAGGCGCTGTTCCAGTTCCACACCACCTCGCCGAGCTGGCCCGTGCTGGCCAGCCTCGACCTGGCCAGGCTGCAGGCCGAGGCGGAGGGCGAGGCGCTGCTGGACCGCTCGCTGAACCTGGCCAGGACCCTGCGCACCGAGATCCGGACGGACCCCCGGCTCTCGGCCTACCGCACGCTCGGACCCGAGGGACACCTGGGCGATCCGGGTCTGCTCGTCCACGACGACCCGACCCGCGTCCTGGTGGACATAGGCGCGCTGGGCATCACCGCGGCGGAGTTCCGCCGCATCCTGTTCGACGAGTACGCCCTGTACGTCGCGCGGGAGAGCGGCGACGCCGTCGTCTTCCACGTCCACATCGGCGTCGACGAAGGGATACTCCTGCGGCTGCTGGACGCCCTGCGCACCGTCCAGCGCACCTACCGGGCCGCTTCCGAGGCCCTGGCGGGCGATGTCGCCGAGCACTTCATCATCGCGTACCCGCCGGGCATCCCGATCACCGTGCCCGGCGAGAAGCTCTCGGACCGGACCCGCGGCGAGCTCGACGCGCTGCGCACCAGCGGGGTCGAGATCTACACGTTGCGCCAGGGACGCACAGCGGCGGCCGCCCCCCTCGGCGGAACGGCGGACACGGCGGCCACAGCGGATACGGAGTGAACAGATGCTCAAACTCGCGGACATTCGCAGGAACGCCGCCCGGCGCCCTGACGACACAGCCGTCGTCGACGGCCCGGACCGGCTGACCTGGCGGCAGTTCGAGGAACGGACGGCCCGCGTGACGGCCGGACTGCACGCGGCCCTGCCGCCCCGCCGCCCCGCCCGGGCGGCGTTCCTCGCCGAGAACAGCTGGCAGCTGGTCGTCGTCATGGCCGCCTGTGCGAGCCTCGGCGTCCCCTGCGTCGGCCTCGACCACACCGCCTCCCCCGAGGCGACCGCGCGCGCCCTGGAGCAGCTGCGGCCCACCGTGCTGATCAGCACCACCAGGTGCCGGCCGCTCCTGGAGAGCGCGGGCGTGCCCGGCCTCGGCCATGACGACGTGCTCACGGTCCACCTGGACGGCTCGACCGTCGGAGCACCGACGTACGCCTCGCTCGCCGCCGCCGGCCCACGCGAAGTGAAGCCGGTGGAGCAGCCGTTCGCGACGTACTGCTTCACCTCGGGCACGAGCGGCACGCCGAAGATGGTGATCCGGAACTTCTCCTTCGAGGAACGCCGGCTCGCCGCCCTGGTCGACCAGTTCGCCTTCGGCCCGGACGACGTGCACCTGGTGACGGTCCCGCTGTACCACTCCTCGGGGCCCGGCTGGGCGCGGGTCTTCCTGGCGCTCGGCGGCAGAATCGTGCTGTGCCCGGACGGGGACGGGGCGGACATGGCCCGGCTGATCCGGGCGGAGGGCGTCACCACCAGCCTGATGGTCCCGCCGGTCCTCGCGTCCCTGGTCTCGCACCCCGCGTCCGAGGACCTGGCCGCCACCTCCCGGCTGCGGTTCGTGCTCTCGGGCGGACGGCAGCTCAACCGGTGGCTGATCGGCACGGCCTGGGAGCGCCTCGGGCCGGTGCTGCACCTGTACTACGGCACGACCGAGACCGGCGTGAACACCCTGATCACCCCGGACGAGCTGCACACCGTCCCCGGCAGGGCCGGGCGGGCCTGGGAGGGCAGCACCCTCGCGGTGGTCGACGCCCAGGGGCATCTGCTCCCTCCGGGCGTACGGGGCCGCGTCGCCATCGCGAGCTACCAGCTCATGGACGACTACGCCAACGCGCAGCCCGTCTTCCTGGACCTCGACCCGGGCGACGGCGACGGGCCACGGCGTTTCCTGCTCACCGGCGACAGCGGGGTGCTCGACGCGGAAGGCCACCTCGAACTCACCGGCCGTACGGACGGTGTCTCCAAGGTGGACGAGACGGCGCCCCTGGACGTGAACGTCTTCGGTCTCGAGTACGACCTGATGGACCTGCCCTGCGTGCGGGACACGGTGGTGCTCCGTGTCGACCTGCCGACGCTGGGTGACGCGCTGGTGGTGCCCTTCGTGCCGGTCACCGCGGAGCGTGAGCCGGGGGGCCGCCGGGCCGTCCGGGCCGCCTGCGCGGCCCGGGTGCCGTGCCTGCCCGCCCATGTGCTGCCTGTCGCGTCCATCCCGTACAGCCCGACGGGCAAGGTGAGGGCGGCCGAACTGCTCGAACAGGTGCTCCCACGGGTGCTCGCGGGAGAGGCGTGAGAAGGGGTGCGTGACCGGGGGTGACCTCCTGGCTACACGGCCTGGTGCACGAGCAGCGCCAGGGCGGCCGTGAGGACCACCATCAGGGCGATCAGCATCGCGGGGTTCAGCCCCGCGAACGGACCGCTCTCCTGCATGCGCTCCCGGCTCGCCCGGCAGACGCGGCAGCGGCCCTCACTCACGGGAGCCGCGCAGTTCGCGCACACCAGTCGGTCGTAGGTCATGCGCTTTCCTCCTCCCGCGCGGCGGAGCCGCACAAGCCTTCTCTCCGCACAACGCTCCGGGACACCCGGGCGTTCCCCCTACCACTGTGCCAGGTCGCGGGGGTTTCGGCGCGGCCCCGCGGGGTCAGGTGCGGTCCAGGTCCGGCACGCCCCGGTTCGTACGCCGTCACGTTCCGTACATAACGCCCATTGCCGGACGCCGACTGCACGCGTCAGTCCGGTTCGCGTATGGTCACGCTCACCTACTCCCGGCCGACCGTGGTGCATCCGTGATCCGATTCGACAACGTCTCCAAGACCTACCCGAAGCAGAGCCGTCCAGCTCTCCGGGACGTCTCACTCGACATCGAGAAGGGCGAGTTCGTCTTCCTGGTGGGCTCCTCCGGCTCCGGCAAGTCCACCTTCATGCGGCTCATCCTCCGCGAGGAGCGCGCCAGTCAGGGCATGGTCCATGTGCTCGGCAAGGACCTCGCGCGACTGTCCAACTGGAAGGTGCCGCAGATGCGCCGCCAGCTGGGCACGGTCTTCCAGGACTTCCGGCTCCTCCCCAACAAGACCGTCGCCGAGAACGTCGCCTTCGCGCAGGAGGTCATCGGCAAGCCGCGCGGCGAGATCCGCAAGGCCGTGCCGCAGGTTCTCGACCTCGTCGGTCTCGGGGGCAAGGAGGACCGGATGCCCGGACAGCTCTCCGGTGGTGAGCAGCAACGTGTCGCGATCGCGCGGGCGTTCGTCAACCGCCCCATGCTGCTGATCGCGGACGAGCCGACCGGCAACCTCGACCCGCAGACCTCCGTGGGCATCATGAAGCTGCTGGACCGGATCAACCGGACCGGCACCACCGTGATCATGGCGACCCACGACCAGAACATCGTCGACCAGATGCGCAAGCGCGTCATCGAGCTCGAGCAGGGCCGTCTCGTCCGTGACCAGGCGCGTGGCGTCTACGGCTACCAGCACTGAGCATCGAGTACTGAAAGGACGCCATGCGCGCCCAGTTCGTCCTGTCGGAGATCGGCGTCGGTCTTCGTCGTAACCTCACGATGACCTTCGCGGTCGTGATCTCCGTCGCCCTCTCGCTCGCCCTGTTCGGCGGTGCGCTGTTGATGCGCGAGCAGGTCAGCTCGATGAAGACCTACTGGTACGACAAGGTCAACGTCTCGATCTTCCTCTGCAACAAGAACGACGCCAAGGACGTGCCCAAGTGCGCCAAGGGCGCCGTCACGGCCGAGCAGAAGAAGGAGATCAAGGCGGACCTGGAGAAGATGGAGGCCGTCGAGAAGCCGGTCCTCTTCGAGACGGTCGACCAGGCGTACAAGCACTACCAGGAGCAGTTCGGCGACTCGCCGATGGCCGGCAACATCACGCCGGACCAGATGCAGGAGTCGTTCCGCGTCAAGCTGAAGGATCCGCAGAAGTACAAGGTGGTCGCGACGGCGTTCGCGGGCCGTGACGGTGTGCAGTCCGTCCAGGACCAGCGGAGCATCCTGGACAACCTCTTCGGGCTGATGAACGGCATGAACGTGGCCGCGATCTTCCTGATGGGGCTGATGCTGGTCATTGCGCTGATGCTCATCGTGAACACCGTCCGCGTCTCGGCGTTCAGCCGGAGACGGGAGACGGGCATCATGCGGCTGGTGGGGGCGTCGGGCTTCTACATCCAGATGCCGTTCATCATGGAGGCCGCCTTCGCCGGCCTGATCGGCGGACTGCTCGCCTGCGTGATTCTCATAGCGGCGCGCTACTTCCTGATCGACGGCGGACTCGCGCTCCAGGAGAAGCTGAATCTGATCGACTTCATCGGCTGGGAAGCCGTTCTCACGAAGCTTCCGCTGGTTCTCGCGATCGGGTTGCTGATGCCCGCAGTTGCCGCTCTCTTCGCGTTGCGCAAGTACCTCAAGGTGTGACGAGCGCCCCGTCCCGCATGCGGCCAACGAACCGTGTGCGGCCGGGGCGTTGTCCTACACTCGGCCACATGCCGGGCCTTACGTACCATTTGAAACCCCGCGGGCTCTGCCGCGGGGCGGCCCTGACGCTGGTTTTCGCGAGCGTGCTGGCCACCGCCGCGGCCACCGGGTCCCTGCCCCGTGAGGTGGGCGCGGACACGGACGTGGAGACCCGTGCGGTGTCGTCCACCGTCGGTTCCGTGGACCGTGAGGAGATCGCCGACGCGGTCGCCGACGCGGAGGCCGACGGCGAGTCCGGTACGGACGCCGCCGAGGAGGTCGTCAGCCGCAGCGGGGACCGCTGGGGCGCGGTCTACGACGAGCGGGAGTACGAGGAGTTCGAGCAGGCCCTCGACGGCTCGTACACCGGGGTGGGGATCTCCGCCCGCCGCTCGGCACGCGGCGAGGTCACCGTGAGCGGGGTCCGGGCCGGCGGCCCGGCCCAGCGGGCAGGGGTCCGCAAGGGCGACCTGCTGCGCACCGTGGACGGCCGTCCGGTCGAGAAGCGCCCCGTCGCCGAGGTGGTCGCCCTGCTGCGCGGGGACCGGACGAAGGCGGCGGAAGGCTCCTCCGTGGTCCTGGGGCTGAGCCGGGGCGGGCACTCCTGGGCCACGACCCTGCGCAGGGCCAGGCTCAGCACCGATCCGGTGAGCGTCCGGCGCCTCGGCCAGGACCCCTCCGCCGCTGTCCTGATCAAGGTCGCCGCGTTCACCAAGGGCACCGGCGCCGCTGTCCGCGACGCCGTGGACGAGGCGCCCGGGGACGCCGGGATCCTCCTGGACCTCCGGGCCAACGCGGGTGGTCTGGTCAGTGAGGCCGTCACCGCGTCCTCCGCCTTCCTGGACGGCGGGCTCGTCGCCACCTATGACGTGCACGGCGAGCAGCACGCCCTGTACGCCGAGCCCGGCGGTGACACCGGCCGGCCCGTGGTCGTCCTGGTGGACGGCGGCACGATGAGCGCCGCCGAGCTGCTGACCGGGGCGCTGCAGGACCGGGGGAGGGCCGTGGCCGTCGGAACACGCACCTTCGGCAAGGGATCCGTGCAGCTGCCCAGCGAGCTTCCGGGCGGTTCGGTGGCCGAGCTGACCGTCGGGCACTACCGCACCCCGGCGGGCCGCACCGTCGAGGGGAGCGGCATCACACCGGACGTGCGGGCGGGCCGGGAGGCCCAGCAGCGGGGCGAAACGGTATTGAGTGGCCTCGGGGGTGGGTCGTAGTGCGAAAATGACCGCACTATGGCCAAGGAAAAAGACACCGGGCGCAAGATGATTGCGCAGAACAAGAAGGCGCGGCACGACTACCACGTCCTCGACACCTACGAGTGCGGTCTCGTGCTCATGGGCACGGAGGTCAAGTCGCTGCGGATGGGCAGGGCGTCGCTGGTCGACGGCTTCGTCCAGATCGACAACGGGGAGGCGTGGCTGCACAACATCCACGTCCCGGAGTACGTGCAGGGCACCTGGACCAACCACTCGGCCAAGCGCAAGCGCAAGCTGCTCCTGCACCGGGCCGAGATCGACAAGCTGTCGTCCAAGTCGCAGGAGACGGGCCACACGATCGTGCCGCTCGCGCTGTACTTCAAGGACAGCCGCGTCAAGGTCGAGATCGCGCTCGCGAAGGGCAAGAAGGAGTACGACAAGCGTCAGACACTGCGTGAGAAGCAGGACACGCAGGAGACGAACCGCGCGATCTCGGCGGCCCGCAGGCGCCAGCGCAGCGCGTAGCCGGACCGGCGCGGCGCGTGTCCGGGGCCGGCGGCCCCGGAGCCACCGGAATACAGTGGCATCCGCGTGCGTTGGTCACGTACGATGGGCCGTGCACCCCACAGAGGGTGTGCGCATTTGAAAAAACAACATGGGGATGATCGGTTTCGACAGCGGATGTCGAAGCAGGGGAAGCGAGTCGAGGAAGCGGCAATGATCTCGTAAACCATATGTCGCAAACAATAATCGCCAATTCCAAGCGCGATTCCTCCGCCTTCGCCCTCGCTGCCTAATTAGCAGCTAGCGAAGACTCTGCGGAGTGTCAGCCCGGGGTTGATCCCGACCCGGATCCTGGCATCAACTAGGGATCTAAACTTCTAAGCCCGGTCACGGGGCCTAGAAGGAAATCAAACAGTGACTGGGCCTGTCGGAGGCTTGTTCGCGTGACCTCCGGGGCCGAGAAAAGCGTAGCGAACTGCACTCGGAGAAGCCCTGGTTCCGCACCGTTGGACGCGGGTTCGATTCCCGCCATCTCCACAATTCCCATGTGAACGAGGACCCCGTTGCCCCTGGCAGCGGGGTCCTCGTTTTTTTCGGGGTGGTCGTTTTCTCACGTGTTCCCCTTCAGGCTCTGCGCGTTCCCACGGCAGCCACGGCCAGGGCGAGAGCCGCCGCGCACACCGGTGCCGCGTAACCGCTCACCGTCCCGGCGTGCTCGACCGCCCAGCCGCCCGTCGCGGACCCCGCCGCTATGCCGCCCAGGAGTGCGGTGACGGCCAGCGTCATGCCCTCGTTGATCTGTGCTGCCGGGGTGAGCCGCTGGATCAGCGTCATGCCGGTGACCATGGTGGGGGCCGTCGCCGCTCCTGCCAGCAGCAGGCAGCCGGCCAGCACCGGCAGTGAACCGGTGGTGGTCGCGGCCAGCAGCGGCAATGACATCAGGCCCGTCATGCAGGTCAGGCAGAGCAGCAGCCTGCGGTGTACGTCCCCGGCGGGGCGCAGCGAGCCGTAGACCAGGCCCGCCACGCAGGAACCCGCGGCCTGGAGAGCCAGGATGGCGCCTCCCGCATGGGCGATGGAGACGACCTCCATCGCCCCGAAGACCGCCCCCGTGGCCAGGAAGACCATGAGCAGTGCGGGTACGCCCGGGGTACGCAGGGGCGAGGCCGCAGGAGTGCGGGGCGCCACCGGCGGCTCCGTCGCGCGCTGCGCGGCGAAGACCAGGACGCCGGTCATGAGCAGGACCGCGCCGGTGAGCGTGCCGGCCTCGGGGAAGAGTGCTCCGCAGAGGGACGCCGCGAGGACCGGGCCGAGCATGAAGCACAGCTCGTCGGCGGCCTGTTCGAAGGAGTTCGCCGTGTGCAGGGCCGCCGGGTCGCCCCGGTGCAGATGGGCCCAGCGGGCCCGGGACATGCCGCCGGTGTTCGGGGTGGTGGCCGTGGCGGCGTAGGCGGCGAAGAGCGTCCAGACCGGTGCGTCGTAGCGCACGCAGAGCACCAGGGTGAGCGAGCCGAGCACCGCGACGGCCGTCGCGGGCACCGCGATCCTGGCCTGTCCGTACCGGTCGACGAGGCGCGCCGTCCAGGGGGCGACCACGGCGGTCGCCGCCAGTCCGGTCGCGGTGACGGCCCCGGCCAGGGCGTACGAGCCGTGCGCCCCGGCGATCATGATGACGGCGCTGACGCTGAACATGCCCATGGGGAGCCGGGCGAGGAGATTGCCCGCGGTGAACGCGCGCGCTCCGGGGGTGGCGAGGAGGCGCAGGTACGAACCCGGAAGTGACGGGGGAGTGGCGGTTTCTTGATGCACGCGTCCACCCTCGGATCGGGTGGCCCGTGGCGTCCAACACCTGATCGGACCCCATTGACGCACTTTTGTTGTAAATTGACCCCGTGGCCGCGACCGACATCGATCCCCGTCTTCTCCACGCCTTCGTCATGGTGGCGCAGGAGCTGCACTTCACCCGGGCCGCCGCCCGGCTCTACGTCGCCCAGCAGGCGCTGAGCCGGGACATCCGCCGGCTGGAGCGAGAGCTGGGCCGGGAGCTCTTCGTCCGTACCACCCGGCAGGTGTCGCTCACCGCCGACGGGGAACGCCTCGTCCCGTACGCCCGCCGGGTGCTAGACGCCCACGCCGCACTCTCCGCCGCCTTCGCGGACCCGGCGGACCGGCCGCTGCTCGTCGATCTCAACACCGACGGGATGACGGCGGCCCGGGTGCTGGCCCGCGCGCGGGAGCTCGCGCCGGAGTGCGAGCTGATGGCGCGCTTCGAGAGCGGGCTGACCTGGGCGGCCGGTGAGGTGCTCGCCGGGCGGCTCGACGTCTCCTTCGGGCGGGCCGCCGGGCTCGATCCCGCGGTGCTCGCCCAGCTCTCCGTACAACCGGTGCGGTACGAGCCCATGGCGGTCCTGCTGCCGCACGGTCATCCTCTGGCCGGGCGCGAAGAGGTCGCCCTGAGCGATCTGACCGGTGAGACCGTCTACGCCGGGGCGGGCAATGCGCGCACGCTGGAGTGGACGGACCTCGCGGCCGCGCTCTTCGAGGAGTGGGGGATCGTCCTGGCGCCGCCGGCCCCGCTTGCCGTCGGAGTGGCCGAATTTCAGCGGGTGATGGCGAAGACGGGGAACCCCGTGCTGGCCGTCGCGGGCTTCCCGCCGCTGCCGGGGACGGTCCTGCGCCCGCTCGTACGGCCGGTGCCGCTGTCGCCGCTGCTGATGGTCTGGCGCAAGGGGCTCGACCACCCCGGCCTCTCCGCATTGCGCGCCGCAGCCGCCGAACTCGCGGCCACAGAAGGATGGATGGTACGGCCACGGACATCGTGGCTACCGGAAGCCGATGTGTCACTTATGAGTCACTGTTCATGAACAACAGGCGATACGACCCTCTCCCGGTCGCCGTCGTGCGCTACATTCGGGGCTTCGGGTGCTCGGTGGCAGGTGGCGCGCGGACGGGGTGGGGGCCCGGTTCGTTGGCATGATTCCAGTCATTTCCCGCGCATCTGTTTGATTCAGTGGGGGAAGTGCGATCACCTGTGGAAAATTGGCGCGAAGGTACCCGTACCGGGCACACGCACGAGCCGAACGACGTCACCGTCCAACTCGACGGACTCGGGCGTCAGCTCTCCGAACTACCCGTCGAACCCGGCCCGCCGGCCCCGTCCGACGGCCCGGTCTTCGTCGACGAGAGCGGCCGCCGGAGCAAGACGTACAGGCGTGTGGGCTGGGTGCTCGCCGCGATCTGCGCGGTGTACGCGGTGACGCTCGTGGTCGCCGTGCTCGGAGGGAACTCCACCGCTCCGTTCCTGCCGCTCTCCCGGCAGGAGGAGAAGCACGCCGAAGAGGTCGAGGTGCGGCCCGCACCGAGTGACGCCACCGTGTCCGGGAGCCCCGGAGCGACGCCCAGCGCCTCCGCCTCCGCCTCGGGCACCGTGGTCGCCCCTCCGTCGCGCGGCCCCGACGCGTCCGGCTCCGCCCGGCCCGGCGCGAGTGCCTCGGCCTCCGCGGCCGGCGAGCCCGCCCGGACCGGCACCGCTTCGGCCCCCGCCGTCCCGGACGACGCGGTCCCCGAACAGCCGGCCGGTGACTCCTCGCCGCCGGCCACCACCGAGCCGTCCGTCGACGACAGTCCGCTGGCCTCCCCGGACCCCTCGGAAACACCGGTGCAACCACAAGAAGGCGCTCAGTAGATGACAACCCCCGTTTCGCGGGGCAGACACAACCGGAAGAAGAAGCGGACCGTCAGGCGCAGACTTCCCATGCGCTACCTGCTTCCGTCACTCCTTCTTGTGGCCCTGCTCGCCATGCTCATGCTGCGCGGATACGTGCACAGCGAGATCCTCGCCGACCACCGCGTCCAGCCGCCCGCTCCCACCACCCAGGTGCCCGACAAGGTGATCGAGGGCGGCCCGGTCATCGACGCCCGCGCGGCGGGCGAGGAGGCCGAGACGCTCCGGATACCCGACCACAAGATCGTCCTGACCTTCGACGACGGCCCCGACCCGGTCTGGACCCCGAAGGTCCTGGACGAGCTCAAGAAGCACCACGCGCACGGCGTCTTCTTCGTCACCGGCACCATGGCCTCGCGCTACCCGGACCTCGTCGAGCGGATGGTCGACGAGGGGCACGAGGTCGGGCTCCACACCTTCAACCACCCCGACCTCTCCTTCCAGTCCACCAGCCGCATCGACTGGGAGCTGTCCCAGAACCAGCTGGTACTGGCGGGCGCGGCCGGCATCCGTACGTCGCTGTTCCGGCCTCCGTACTCCTCGTTCTCCGACGCCATGGACAACAAGTCCTGGCCGGTCACGCAGTACATCGGCAGCCGCGGCTACCTCACCGTCGTGAACAACACCGACAGCGAGGACTGGAAGCGCCCCGGCGTCGACGCGATCATCGAGCGCGCCACGCCCCGGCACGGCGAGGGCGCGATCATCCTGATGCACGACTCCGGAGGCGACCGGTCCCAGACCGTGGCCGCCCTGGGGAAGTTCCTGCCCCAGATGCAGGACCGGGGTTACGACTTCACCAACCTGACCTCGGCGCTCGGCGCCCCCAGCGCACACACCCCGGCCACCGGGTTCGCGCTCTGGAAGGGCAAGGCGTTCGTCGGAGCGGTGGGGATCTCCGAACACGTCACCGGCGTCCTGGTGGTGGGCCTCGCCGTCATCGGCGTGCTGGTGATGGTCCGCTTCGGCCTGATGCTGCTGCTGTCCTTCCTGCACGCCAGGAAGGTGCGCCGCAGGAACTTCAGCTGGGGCGCGGAGTTCGACCGGCCCGTCTCGGTCCTCGTCCCCGCCTACAACGAGCGTGAGTGCATCGAGGCGACCGTCCGGTCGCTGGTGGCGAGCGACTACCCGATCGAGGTCATCGTCATCGACGACGGCTCGACGGACGGCACGGCCGACCTCGTCGAGGCGATGTGGATCCCGAACGTCCGGGTCGTGCGCCAGCGCAACGCCGGCAAGCCCGCCGCCCTCAACAACGGCATCGCGCACGCCCGCTACGACATCGTCGTGATGATGGACGGCGACACGGTCTTCGAACCCTCCACCGTGCGTGAGCTCGTGCAGCCGTTCGCCGACCCCAGGGTCGGAGCCGTCGCGGGCAACGCCAAGGTCGGCAACCGCGACTCGCTGATCGGCGCCTGGCAGCACATCGAGTACGTGATGGGCTTCAACCTCGACCGCAGGATGTACGACCTCCTGGGCTGCATGCCCACCATCCCCGGGGCGGTCGGCGCCTTCCGCCGGGAGGGGCTGGACCGGATCGGCGGGATGAGCGAGGACACCCTCGCCGAGGACACCGACGTCACCATGGCACTGCACCGCGACGGCTGGCGCGTCGTCTACGCGGAGAACGCCCGTGCCTGGACCGAGGCCCCCGAGTCGGTGCAGCAACTGTGGTCGCAGCGCTACCGGTGGTCCTACGGCACGATGCAGGCCATCTGGAAACACCGCCGCGCGGTCATCGAGAAGGGACCCTCGGGCCGCTTCGGACGTGTGGGCCTGCCGTTCGTCTCCCTGTTCATGGTCGTCGCCCCGCTGCTGGCGCCCCTCATCGACGTCTTCCTGCTCTACGGACTGGTCTTCGGCCCGACGGGGAAGACGGTCGCGGCCTGGTTCGGCGTCCTGCTGGTGCAGGCCGTCTGCGCCGCGTACGCCTTCCGGCTCGACCGGGAGCGCATGACGCATCTGATCTCCCTGCCGCTCCAGCAGATCCTCTACCGGCAGCTGATGTACGTCGTGCTGCTCCAGTCCTGGATCACCGCTCTCACCGGGGGCCGGCTGCGCTGGCAGAAGCTGCGGCGTACGGGCGTGGTGGAGGCACCGGGAGGCACCCAGACCCGACGTAAGGACACGGACAAGGACCGGAGGCCGGTGGCATGACCCACCCCGACCAGGGGCACGCGCCGGCCGGTGGCGCGTACACCGTGCCGCTGCCCGTCCCGCCCGCCCCTTCGGCGTACCCGGAGCACGGCACCGCCGCCCCTTCGGCGTACCCGGAGCACGGCACCGCCGCCCCTTCGGCGAACCCGGAGCACGGCACCGCCGCTCCGGAGACCGCCGGCCGGACTCCCGCGCCCCTCGCCAGGCCCGTGCGGGACCGCTACCTCGACCTGCTCAGGGCCGTGGCCCTCGTCCGTGTCGTGGTCTTCCACCTCTTCGGCTGGGCCTGGCTGACCGTCCTCTTCCCGTCCATGGGCGTGATGTTCGCCCTGGCGGGGTCGCTGATGGCGCGTTCGCTGGCCCGGCCCGCGGGCAGCGTGATCCGCAGCCGGCTGCGCAGGCTGCTGCCCCCGATGTGGCTGTTCTCGCTCGTCGTCCTGCCGGTGATGTTCGCACTGAGCTGGAAACCCGTCCGGGAGGAGGGGCTGTGGTGGTTCATCAAGCTCGGCAACTACCTCTTCCCGCTCGGCTCGCCCCCGTACCCCGAGGAGAGCGGCTCCACCGGCGGTTGGCTGGAGATGGACTGGGCGGACCAGGCGGCGGGGCCGCTCTGGTACCTCCAGACCTACCTCTGGTTCGTCCTCGCCTCGCCCCTGCTGCTCAAGGCGTTCCGCAGGCTGCCGTGGGCCACACTGCTCGCCCCGGTCGCCCTCACGGCGGTGATCGGCACCGGCCTCGTGACCGTCCCCGGCACCTTCGGCGAAGGACTCCTGGACTTCGCCGTGTTCGGGTCCTGCTGGGTCCTCGGCTTCGCCCACAACGACGGACTGCTGAAGGAGATCCCGCGTTATCTGGCGGTGTCGTCCGCCGCGATCGTCATGGGCTTCGGCCTGTGGTGGGCGTCCGGGCACCTCACCGAGGAGGGCTGGAACCTGGACGAGATCCCGCTCGCCCAGGCCACCTGGTCCCTCGGTTTCTGCGCGGTCCTCCTGGTCTACGCCCCGTCCTGGAAGAAGCTCCCCGGCAGGCTCGCCGGCTGGGACAGCCTGGTCACGCTGGCCAACAACCGGGCCGTGACGATCTACCTGTGGCACAACCTGCTGCTGATGGCGGCCGCGCAGCTCGTGGAAGGCCTCTGGTCCGTCCCGTGGTTCGGCGACACGTTCGACACGTACATCGAGAAGTCGTACGACGGACTGATCCTGATCGCGATCTGGCCGCTGATCGGTCTCGCGATCCTGGCGTTCGGCTGGGTCGAGGACGTCGCCGCCAAGCGCACGCCGCGCCTCTGGCCGAACGGGCCGGACCGCAGGCGCCGGGCATGACCGGCCCGCGTGGGGTGCTCACCGCACCCCACGCGGCCGAGTGAGAGCAAGGTTGCGCACCGGTCACCTCACGGCACCGCACCGAAACGCGGGCTCCCTAGCGTCGGCAGGACAACACCCCGACCCCTGTGGAGGCGCGTGATGGCCGGTCGTTGGATCGAGCAGTGGGAGCCGGAGGACGAGACCTTCTGGCGCGAGACGGGCGAGAAGACCGCCCGGAGGAACCTGTGGTTCTCCGTGCTCTCGGAGCACATCGGGTTCTCGATCTGGTCCCTGTGGTCCGTCATGGTCCTCTTCATGGGGCCGGAGTACGGCATCGACCCGGCCGGGAAGTTCTTCCTGATCTCCACGGCCACCCTGGTCGGCGCCATCGTCCGGGTGCCGTACACCTTCGCGGTCGCGCTGTTCGGCGGGCGCAACTGGACCGTCTTCAGCGCCCTGTCCCTCCTGGTGCCGACCCTCGCCGCCTTCTGGGTGATGGAGCCCGGCACCTCGTACACCACGTTCCTCGTCGTCGCCGCGCTCACCGGCATCGGGGGCGGCAACTTCGCCTCGTCGATGACGAACATCAACGCCTTCTTCCCGCTGCGCAAGAAGGGCTGGGCGCTCGGGCTCAACGCAGGCGGTGGCAACATCGGCGTCCCGGTGGTCCAGCTCATCGGGCTGCTGGTGATCGGTACGGCGGGCGCCGCGCATCCGCGGATCGTGCTCGGGGTGTACGTACCGCTGATCGTTGTCGCCGCGCTGGGCGCCGCGCTCAGGATGGACAACCTCCGGCCCGTGCAGAACGACACCGGGGCGGCGCTCCAGGCCGTGCGCGAGCCGCACACCTGGATCATGGCGGTGCTCTACATCGGCACCTTCGGCTCGTTCATCGGTTACAGCTTCGCCTTCGGACTCGTCCTGCAGACCCAGTTCGGCCGCACTCCGCTGCAGGCCGCCTCGCTCACCTTCATCGGCCCGCTGCTCGGTTCCCTGATCCGGCCCGCGGGCGGCCGGCTCGCCGACCTGTACGGCGGCGCCCGGATCACCCTGTGGAACTTCGCGGCCATGGCCGCGGCCACCGGTGTCGTCGTCTACGCCTCCGGCATCGAGTCGCTGGCGGTGTTCCTCGTCGGCTTCATCGCGCTGTTCGTGCTGACGGGCCTCGGCAACGGCTCCACGTTCAAGATGATCCCGGGCATCTTCCACGCGCAGGGCATCGCCAAGGGACTGCGGGGCGAGGAGGCCGCTGCGTACGGACGGCGGCTCTCCGGGGCCGCCATGGGACTCATCGGGGCGGTCGGCGCCCTGGGCGGCCTCGCGATCAACCTGGCGTTCCGCCAGTCCTTCGCCACCTCGGGCGCCGGAACGGCCGCGTTCTGGTGCTTCCTCGGCTTCTACGCCGTCTGCTTCACCCTCACGTGGGCGGTATACCTTCGGCGTACCCAAGCGGTGGCCGCGAAGCCGCAGCTCAGCTATGCCGAGGTGTGAGCATGACCACAACACGTCGTATGACGTAACGGGCGGGAAATACAGGAGAACCGAGACTGTCACGCAGGGTTGACAGTCTCGGTCCTCCGCATCATCGAGCACCAGCGGGACGAGAGCCGGGTATCACGCCATGCACGACGACGACGCACAGCACGGGCCCCTGGCGGGCTTCACGGTCGGGGTGACCGCAGCCCGTCGCGCGGAGGAGTTGGGGACGCTCCTCACGCGCAGGGGCGCCGCGGTCCTGCACGCGCCCGCACTGCGGATCGTGCCGCTCGCGGACGACAGCGAACTCCTGGCCGCCACCAAGGAACTGATCGACAACGCACCGGACGTCGTGATCGCGACCACCGCCATCGGCTTCAGGGGCTGGGTGGAGGCCGCCGACGGCTGGGGCGTCGGTGACGAGCTCCTCGAACTGCTGCGCGGTATCGAGCTGCTGGCCCGTGGCCCCAAGGTCAAGGGCGCCATCCGGGCGGCCGGTCTCACCGAGGCGTGGTCGCCGCAGTCCGAGTCGATGGCCGAGGTGCTGGACCGGCTGCTGGGCGAAGGCGTCTCGGGCCGCCGGGTCGCGCTCCAGCTGCACGGCGAACCGCTGCCCGGCTTCGTCGAGTCGCTCCGTGCGGCGGGCGCCGAAGTCGTCGGCGTACCCGTCTACCGGTGGATGCCACCGGAGGACATCACCCCGCTCGACCGCATGCTCGACGTCACCGTCGCCCGCGGCCTCGACGCCCTCACCTTCACCAGTGCCCCCGCCGCCGCGTCCTACCTGAACCGGGCGGAGGCGCGCGGCATGCTCCCCGAGGTGCTGGACGCCCTCAGCCATGACGTCGTCACCGCCTGCGTCGGACCGGTCACGGCCCTGCCCCTGCAGGCCAAGGGCATCGACACCGTCCAGCCCGAGCGCTTCCGGCTGGGGCCGCTCGTCCAGGTGCTCTGCGCCCAGCTGCCCGCCCGGGCCCGCGCGCTCCCCGTCGCCGGCCATCACGTGGAGATCCGGGGCCACGCCGTGCTGGTCGACGGAGCCCTGCGCCCGGTGCCGCCGGCCGGCATGGCCCTGCTCCACACGCTGGCCCGCAAGCCCGGCTGGGTGGTCTCCCGCGCCGACCTGCTGCGGGCCCTGCCGGGCAGCGGCAGCGACGAGCACGCGGTGGAGACGGCGATGGCCCGGCTGCGTACGGCGCTGGGGGTGCCCCGGCTGATCCAGACGGTCGTCAAGCGCGGCTACCGGCTGGCGCTGGACCCGTCTGCGGACACCAAGTACGACGCCTCCTGACGGGCCGCTACGGTGCGGGGATGATCGAAGACGCCCATATCCTGACCGACGGTGTCCGGCTGAGGCCCGTGACCCTGGACGACGCCGCCTCGTTCGCCGAGACCCTGACCCGCAGCCGCGCGTACATGCGCCGCTGGGAGCCCGTGCGCCCCGAGCTCTTCTTCACCCCGGAGGGCCAGCTCCAGCGGCTGACGGGCCTGCTGGCGGACCGGGACGCGGGGCGCGCGATGCCCTGGGCGCTGGCCGACGACGAGGACCGGGTCGTGGGGGCGATGACGCTCGCCTCCATCGAGCGCGGGCCGTTCCGCAACGCCCGGCTCGGCTACTGGATCGACGTCGACCGGGCGGGCCGGGGCCTGGCCACGGCCGCCGTGACCCGGGTCTGCGAGCTGGCACGGGACGGGCTCGGGCTGCACCGGGTCGAGGCCGGGACGGTGCTGGACAACGCGGCCTCGCAGCGGGTGCTGGCGAAGTGCGGCTTCGAGCTCTACGGCACGGCGCCGCGCTATCTCCACATCAACGGCTCGTGGCAGGACCACCGGCTGTTCCAGCGCATCCTGCACGACGGCCCGCCGCAGCGCTGAGCGGTGCCTGCCGGGAGTGCCGGTGCCCGCCCCGCGGGTGGCGCGGGGGCCGGGCGGGGACCAGTTCCGCGAGCGGGAAGCCGGACTTCTCCGCGACCCGGCAGGACGCCTCGTTGCCGGCTCCGTGGAACAGGTCGAGGCTCCGGAGCCCGTCCTCGGCGAAGGTGGTGAACGCCCAGTCGGTGAGCGCCCCGAGAGCGCGCGGGGCCACGCCCCGGCCGCGTGCCGCCGCCGTCGTCCAGTAACCGGCCCGGGCGCTCTCCGCGCCGGGGCCGGAACGGTTCAGCGCGAGGTTGCCGACGAGCTCACCCTGACCGGCCGTGTCGGTCACCGCGAAGCTGAACCGCCTCCCGGACGCCCACCCCTCCTCCTGCGCGGTCATCCAGTGCTCGGCCTCCCCGGCGTCCGGGACCTGAGTCCGCAGCCACCGCCGCATCGCCGGGTCGTCGTACGCCGCGAGCAGCGCCGGTACGTCGTCCCGCCGCCAGGGGCGCAGGAGCAGGGAGCCGGCCGTCAGCGTGACCGTGGCGTCGTTCATGCGGACACGGTACGGCGGTGTCCGCAGGGGTTCCGGGCCGGGCCGGATCCGGGCACTCTGGGGGTGACTCTCCTCGACAGATGACCCCCGAGGCGGTGACAGGCTCATGGCGGCGGGCACGGGCGCGTACGACCGGCGGTTCGACCCGGGGCGTGTCTGTCTGGACCTGGTGGCGACGGGGCCGGTCTCCGGCGCGTGCGAGCGGCTCGACTGCCCGGCGCGTCTCGCCGAGTGGCTGGTGGCCTCGCGGCTGGTCCCGCGAGGGACGCCGCTGGCGGCGGTCGACGAGACCTGGGTGGCGCGCTTCCGGCAGTTGCGTACGAGAATCGACCGGCTGATGGCGGCTCAGCTGACCGGGGGGAGCGCCGACAGCGCCCTGGAGCGGGTCAACGCGCTGGCAGCGGGCGCCCCGCCGGGGCTGCGGGCCGTGCGGGGCCGGGGCGGTGCGCTCGTACGGGCGCCGATCGCGGACCCTGGGTGCCGGGAGCTGCTCGCCGAGGTGGCCCGGGACGCCGTCGACCTGCTCACCGACCCGATCGCGCGGGCGGGACTGCGCCGGTGCGAGGGCGACGCCTGCCGGCGGCTCTATCTGGACACGTCGAGGGGGCGGCGGCGCCGCTGGTGCTCCAGCGAGGTCTGCGGCAACCGGGAGCGGGTGGCCAGGCACCGGCGCCGCGTGAGGGCCCTGACGTGAGGACCTTCACGGTCCCGAATGCCCGGCGAACGTCGCAGTCCTGAGAAATGCGGCCTGGTCGCCGTGTCGAGTACCGGCGGCGAGGAGGTCCGTCACCTCAGGGTCCGTACCGGAATGGGGACACGGGACGAAGGATTCCTCCCACCCGATCGACGCGCGGACACGATCCGGGCGGCAGGTGCGCCGGAGGCCCCCTTTCGCGTACGGTTGACGGCTGCCCGATGCACGTCAGAAGGGGGCCTCGGTGGCCGCGCAGGATGCCGCTGTCGATTCGTTGCGGGACCGGGAAATCGGTGTCGAACAAGAACATCTGGACCGGGTCTACCGCCGTCTCGAAGAGAAGATCGACGAGGCGGAATTTCTCATGCAGGACGCCAGCAAACGGGGCCAGGTAGGCACCCCCGGGGCACTCGCCGAAAGGGACGCCCAGGTCTTCCGCGCCGGAGTCCATCTGAACCGGCTGAACAGTGAGTTCGAGGACTTCCTCTTCGGGCGGATCGATCTGCTGCGCGGCAAGGACGGCGAACGCGGCCCGGACGGCGCCTTCACCTCCGTGGAGGCGGCGGACGACGCCGTGGGGGAGGACGACACAGCCGAGATCGCGGAGACCCTCCACATCGGCCGTATAGGAGTGCTCGACTCCGACTACGCACCGCTGGTGATCGACTGGCGGGCGCCGGCCGCCGCGCCGTTCTACCGTTCGACGCCGAAGGAGCCGGGCCGGGTCGTACGCCGCCGGGTCATCCGCTCCAAGGGCCGCAGGGTCCTCGGGGTGGAGGACGACCTGATGCGTCCGGAGCTGACCGCACGGCTGGAGGGCGACGAGCTGCCCGTCATCGGTGACGGCGCCCTGATGGCCGCGCTGGGCCAGGCACGCAGCCACACGATGCGGGACATCGTCTCGTCGATCCAGGCCGAGCAGGACCTGGTGATCCGGGCCCCCGCGGCCTCCGTCACCGAGGTCTCCGGCGGCCCCGGCACCGGTAAGACGGCGGTGGCCCTGCACCGGGCCGCGTACCTCCTCTACCAGGACCGGCGCCGGTACGCGGGCGGCATCCTCGTCGTCTCGCCGACCCCGCTCCTGGTCGCGTACACCGAAGGAGTGCTGCCCTCGCTCGGCGAGGAGGGCCAGGTCGCGATCCGCGCGGTCGGTTCGCTGTCCGACGAGGCCGCCGGGGTGGAGGGCGCGACCACCTACGACGAGCCTGCCGTCGCCCGGATCAAGGGCTCGTCCCGGATGCTCCACGTGGTGCGCAAGGCCGCCCGCGGAGCCCTGGAGCAGCCCGCGCCCCGGCCCGCCCCCCAGGAGGGCCAGCTGGAGTTCGGAGAGGCCCCCGCCGAGGCGGGGACCCCCACCCGGCTGCGGGTGGTGGCCTTCGGCGCGCGCGTCGAACTGGAGGCCGACGAGCTCCGGCGGATCCGGCACAACGTCCTCGGCGGCACGGCGCCGGTCAACCTGCTGCGCCCGCGCGCCCGCAAGCTGCTCCTGGACGCCCTGTGGAACAAGTCGTCCGGCCGGGGCCGCTACACCGACCCGGAGCTGGCCGCGGAGCTGCGCTCCTCGTTCGACGAGGACGTGTCCACCGAGACGCCGTTCCTCACCTTCCTGAACGCCTGGTGGCCGGAGCTCACCCCGCGTCAGGTGCTCGCCGCGATGTCCGACGAGCGGCGGCTCAGCAGATGGGCGCGCCGGATCCTCAACCAGGGTGAGGTGCGCCGTCTGGCCCGTTCGCTGAAGCGGCTGGACGAGGACGGCAAGGGCCCGCTCTCCGTCCACGACGTGGCGATCCTGGACGAGCTCCAGACCCTCCTGGGCACCCCGGCCCGCCCGAAGAGGCAGCGGGAGGCGGACCCCCTGGACCAGCTCACGGGGCTGGAGGAGCTGATGCCGCAGCGCGAGGAGACGCAGCGCGAGCGGGCCGAACGGCTGGCGGCGGAGCGTACCGAGTACGCCCACGTCATCGTCGACGAGGCGCAGGACCTGACGCCCATGCAGTGGCGGATGGTCGGCCGCCGCGGCCGGCACGCGACCTGGACGATCGTCGGCGACGCGGCGCAGTCCTCCTGGTCGGACCCGGACGAGGCGGCCGCCGCCCGTGACGAGGCGCTCGGCAACCGGCCGCGGCGCCGGTTCACCCTCACCGTGAACTACCGAAACCCGGCGGAGATCGCCGAGCTCGCGGCCAAGGTGCTGGCGCTGGCCATGCCGGGGATGGAGTCCCCGGCCGCGGTCCGCTCGACGGGTGTCGAGCCGCGCTTCGAAGCGGTGCGGGACGGCGACCTCGCCTCGACCGTCCGCGAGGAGGCCCGCAGGCTGCTCGACGAGGTGGACGGCACCGTGGGCGTGGTCGTCGCGATGAACCGCCGGGCCGAGGCCCGTACCTGGCTCGCGGAGCTCGGCGAGCGTGTCGTGGCGCTGGGGAGCCTGGAGGCGAAGGGCCTGGAGTACGACGCCACGGTGGTGGTCTCACCCGCGGAGATCGCCGACGAGTCCCCGGCCGGGCTGCGCGTGCTGTACGTGGCACTCACCCGTGCGACGCAACAGCTCACCGTGGTCTCAGGGGAGCGCGACATGCCGGACGAGGACGGGGTTCCGGACCTGCTGAGGGACTGAGGGAGGGGCCGTCGGCGCCTGCGTGCGGAGTGCTCCGCGGAGTCAACCCGTCGCACGGGAATCACTTTTCCGGGGTGTTTGTTAGCCTGGAGTCGGCACCGGCTCGATCCAAGCCCCCGGGCCCAACCTTAGTCGCTACGAGCGACCACTTGCCGCGAGGCGAGCATGGCGGGCCGGTGTCACCTGACTCGTGGAAGACAGACCCGCGTCACCTTCTGGTGGCGCGGGTCTGTTTGTGTTCACGGGTTACGCATCTGCTGGGGTTCCAGGGTTACGCATCACCACTACTTCTCGTATGGTGGAAGAAAGTTTCCGAAAGGTGGCAGTCATTAACTGCTACCGGCCGGTAGGTGCGACGATCGGAACGCACGTGCGGGGCTGAGCCCCGTCCGCGTGCGGCAACGAAGCTCAGGAAAGCGAAGGACTCGGCCATGGCAACGGCGCCCAGCGTCTCGTACTCGATGACGGTCAGGCTGGAGGTGCCCGCGAGCGGCACAGCGGTCTCCCAGCTCACCACGGCCGTGGAGTCCTCCGGAGGCTCGGTCACCGGCCTCGACGTGACCGCCTCCGGCCACGAGAAGCTGCGGATCGACGTCACGATCGCGGCCTCCTCCACCTCGCACGCGGACGAGATCGTCGAAGGCCTGCGCGACATCGAGGGCGTCGTCCTCGGCAAGGTCTCCGACCGTACGTTCCTGATGCACCTCGGCGGCAAGATCGAGATGGCGTCCAAGCACCCCATCCGCAACCGTGACGACCTCTCGATGATCTACACCCCCGGTGTGGCGCGGGTCTGCATGGCGATCGCCGAGAACCCCGAGGACGCCCGCCGCCTGACCATCAAGCGGAACTCCGTCGCGGTGGTCACGGACGGCTCGGCGGTGCTGGGCCTGGGCAACATCGGCCCGATGGCGTCGCTCCCCGTGATGGAGGGCAAGGCGGCCCTCTTCAAGCGCTTCGCCGGCATCGACGCCTGGCCGATCTGCCTGGACACGCAGGACACCGACGCGATCGTCGAGATCGTCAAGGCGATCGCCCCGGGCTTCGCGGGCATCAACCTGGAGGACATCTCCGCCCCCCGCTGCTTCGAGATCGAGGCACGGCTGCGCGAGGCCCTGGACATCCCGGTCTTCCACGACGACCAGCACGGCACCGCGATCGTCGTCCTGGCCGCGCTGACCAACGCGCTCCGCGTGGTCGGCAAGGCGATCGGTGACGTACGGGTCGTCATGTCCGGCGCCGGCGCTGCCGGCACGGCCATCCTGAAGCTGCTCATCGCGGCCGGGGTCAAGCACGCGGTGGTCGCCGACATCCACGGCGTGGTGCACGCGGGCCGCGAGGACCTGGTGGACGCCACCCCGGACTCACCGCTGCGCTGGATCGCCGACAACACCAACCCGGAGGGCGTCACCGGCACCCTCAAGCAGGCCGTCGCCGGCTCCGACGTCTTCATCGGCGTCTCCGCTCCGAACGTCCTGGACGGCGCCGACGTCGCGGCCATGGCGGAGGGTGCGATCGTGTTCGCGCTCGCGAACCCGGACCCCGAGGTGGACCCGGCAATCGCCCGCGAGACGGCGGCCGTTGTCGCCACCGGGCGCTCCGACTTCCCGAACCAGATCAACAACGTGCTGGTCTTCCCGGGTGTCTTCCGAGGTCTGCTGGACGCTCAGTCCCGCACCGTCAACACGGAGATGATGCTCGCCGCGGCGCGAGCCCTCGCCGACGTGGTCGCCGAGGACGAGGTGAACGCGAACTACATCATTCCCTCGGTCTTCAACGACAAGGTCGCGGGCGCGGTCGCGGGTGCGGTCCGGGAGGCCGCGAAGGCGGCCGGCGTGGCCGAGGCGGCGTCCGACCCCGCGTAGTCCCCTCCGCTCCGACGGCCCTGCCACACGCCGTCCGCGGGGGTCGGCGACGGCTCCCGCGGGCGGTGCCGTAGCTCACGTCCGGGCGGCCCGTACGGCGCGTCGCGGGTCGCGGCGTCCCAAACGCCCCTTTAGGGTGGGCGGGCAGCGAGCCCCACAGGCCCGGCATCCGCTGCGGACCGCTCCAACAAGTCGACGGAACGTCATCACAGGCAACCGGTGGTGCTTTTCGTGTGACGACGAGGGGTTCCGGATTGGCGTTAGCGCCGCAGGTGGGGGCAGGATGCGTATTCGGGCGCGAGGGTCTGACAGCAGACCCGGGTCCGGGGACTGTCAGAGGGCCCTGGCAGCATCGGCTTCGATCTCACGCCTCACAGGCAAGAAGAACACGGGAGTACAAACATGAACCGCAGTGAGCTGGTGGCCGCCCTGGCCGACCGTGCCGAGGTGACCCGCAAGGACGCCGACGCCGTTCTGGCCGCCCTCGCCGAGACCGTCGGCGAGATCGTCGCCAAGGGCGACGAGAAGGTCACCATCCCCGGCTTCCTGACCTTCGAGCGCACCCACCGTGCCGCTCGCACCGCTCGTAACCCGCAGACCGGCGACCCGATCAACATCCCGGCCGGCTACAGCGTGAAGGTCTCCGCGGGCTCCAAGCTCAAGGAAGCCGCCAAGGGCAAGTAAGGCCCCGAGGCATCAATGAAGGGCGGCCGTCCCGACCGGGGCGGCCGCCCTTCGGCATGCCGAGGGGCGGGCCCGGGGCTTCGGCCCGCCGCACACCGCCCGTGCGGGCGCTGTGAGGCGCCCTGCGGCGCTCCGGCCCCCTCCGGTGGCCCCGGAGGGGGCCGGGTGTCCCGTTCGGCTCTGTACGGGCGTTCTGCGGCGTGCCCGCCGGTGGCCGGGGCGGGACACGAGCGCAGGACCGACGCAGAAGCCCGCCGCCCCGGTCCCTCGCGGGGGCCGGGGCGGCGGACTGTGGTGCGCGGGTGCGCAGTGCTGTGTGCGGCAGCACTGTGCGTACGCCGGAGTGCGCCGGCGGGCGCGTCAGACGAGCGAGCCGCCGGGAAGCTCGACCTTCGCGCCGAGCTTCTCGAGCTTGTCCATGAAGTTCTCGTAGCCGCGGTTGATCAGGTCGATGCCGTGCACCCTGGACGTGCCCTGGGCCGCCAGGGCGGCGATCAGGTACGAGAAGCCGCCGCGCAGGTCGGGGATGACCAGATCCGCGCCCTGGAGCTTCGTGGGCCCGGACACGACCGCCGAGTGCAGGAAGTTCCGCTGGCCGAACCGGCAGTCGGAGCCCCCGAGGCACTCGCGGTAGAGCTGGATGTGCGCACCCATCTGGTTGAGCGCCGAGGTGAAGCCGAGCCGGGACTCGTAGACCGTCTCGTGGACGATCGACAGTCCGGCGGCCTGCGTCAGGGCCACCACGAGCGGCTGCTGCCAGTCGGTCTGGAAGCCGGGGTGCACGTCCGTCTCCAGGGCGATGGCGTTCAGCGCGCCGCCCGGGTGCCAGAAGCGGATGCCCTCGTCGTCGATCTCGAAGGCACCTCCGACACGCCGGAAGGTGTTGAGGAAGGTCATCATCGAGCGCTGCTGGGCGCCGCGCACGTAGATGTTGCCCTCGGTCGCCAGCGCCGCGGACGCCCAGGAGGCGGCCTCCAGGCGGTCCGGGATCGCCCGGTGGGTGTAACCGTCGAGCCTGTCGACACCCGTGATCCGGATGGTCCGGTCGGTGTCCATGGAGATGATCGCGCCCATCTTCTGCAGTACGCAGATGAGGTCCTCGATCTCCGGCTCGACGGCGGCGTTGGACAGCTCGGTGACGCCCTCGGCGAGGACGGCGGTCAGCAGCACCTGCTCGGTGGAGCCCACCGACGGGTACGGCAGCCGGATCTTCGTGCCCCGCAGTCGCTGCGGGGCCTCCAGGTACTGACCGTCGGCCCGCTTCTCGATGACCGCGCCGAACTGGCGGAGCACCTCGAAGTGGAAGTCGATCGGCCGGCCGCCGATGTCGCAGCCGCCGAGGCCCGGGATGAACGCGTGGCCCAGCCGGTGCAGCAGGGGGCCGCAGAAGAGGATCGGGATGCGCGACGAGCCCGCGTGGGCGTCGATGTCGGCGACGTTCGCGCTCTCGACGTGCGACGGGTCGAGGATGAGTTCGCCCGGCTCGTCGCCGGGGCGGACGGTCACGCCGTGCAGCTGCAGCAGCCCCCGGACCACCCGCACATCGCGGATGTCGGGCACGTTGCGGAGCCGGCTGGGCCCGCTGCCGAGCAGCGCGGCGACCATTGCCTTCGGCACCAGGTTCTTGGCGCCTCGGACGCGGATCTCGCCCTCCAGCGGGGTTCCGCCGTGGACAAGCAGGACATCGTCTGTGCCGGTCATGTATCTCGCGTTCCGGAGTGGTCGGGCAGGGGGCCATCAAAAGGGTAATGGGCCCCCGCCCCCCTTCCGTAAGGCGCCGGGGGGTGTACGAACGTCATGAATCCGCCACAACACGTTCTGCTTGCCGGTCCTTGCGGAGGGTCACCGTCCGCGAGGGGCGTCCGCCGGTCCCCCGATCGTGCGCTCCCCGCGCGCCCGTGCGGTGCCCGTACGCCCTGAGCTGCGGAGGGGCGCGCTCCGGGGGCGGTCGCGCCACTTGGCCCCCGCGGAGGGCCGGGATGCGGGATCATCTGTGCCATGACGGAGGTGTCCTCGCTCACAGGGCGGCTGCTCGTGGCCGCGCCCGCCCTGGCGGACCCGAATTTCGACCGTGCGGTGGTGCTGCTCCTCGACCACGACGAGGAGGGCTCGCTGGGTGTGGTCCTGAACCGGCCGTCCCCGGTCGGTGTCGCGGACATCCTCGCGTCCTGGGCCGGTCTGACCGGCGAGCCGGACGTGGTCTTCCAGGGCGGTCCGGTGTCGCTCGACTCCGCCCTGGGTGTGGCGGTGATCCCGGGGGACGAGGGGCCCTCCCCGGCCCCCATCGGCTGGCGCCGGGTGCACGGGGCGATCTGCCTGGTGGACCTGGACGCGCCGCCGGAGCTGCTGGCGGCGGCCCTCGGTTCCCTGCGGATCTTCGCCGGATACGCGGGCTGGGGGCCGGGCCAGCTGGAGACGGAGCTGAGGGACGGCGCCTGGTACGTGGTCGAGTCGGAGCCCGGAGACGTCTCCTCGCCACGCCCGGAACACCTCTGGCGTGCGGTTCTGCGGCGGCAGCGCAGCGAACTGGCCATGATCGCGACGTATCCGGACGACCCTTCGCTGAACTGATGCGCGGAGCTTTCAGTACGCTTGGCAGTTATGAGCACTCTTGAGCCCGAGCGTGGGGCAGGTACGGGGACCCTCGTAGAGCCGACGCCGCAGGTGTCGAACGGCGACGGTGACCACGAGCGCTACGCCCATTACGTCCAGAAGGACAAGATCATGGCGAGCGCCCTGGAGGGCACTCCCGTGGTGGCGCTGTGCGGGAAGGTCTGGGTTCCCGGACGCGACCCGAAGAAGTATCCGGTCTGTCCCATGTGCAAGGAGATCTACGAGTCCATGGGCGCCGGTGGCGACAAGGACAAGGGCAAGGGCGGCAAGGACAACAGCGGCAAGAAGTAGACCGCCCGGCCCTTATGACCTCTTAGCTCTTTTACCTCTTTCCGGAACCTGGCCCCGGCCCCCGGGATGCGCGGAGACGCGCGTCCCGGGGGCCGTTCGCGTGCCGGGGGCCCGTGCACGTCCGTCCTCGGGGCGGCGGGAGCGTGGGTTCGCGTTGCACGGGCTGCACCACGAGGTCACAGAGTGGTTGAGACCACTTGTCGGCGTGCTGGGGCGCCCTTAGTCTCCTGCGAGTTGTGCAGAACGAAACGCACGTTGCATGGAATGCAACGATTGACCGGTAGGGGTCCCGGATGAAGCTTTCTGCTCGAATCGCCGCTCCGGCCACGGCACTTGTGCTGGCCGGCCTCACCCTCACCGCCTGCGCGCCGGGGACCTCCGAGACCGGCGCGGAGGGGGACGAGAAGTCCGGGACGCTCCGCGTCTGGCTCTTCCAGGAGGTCGGCAACAAGCCCAAGGAGAAGGTCGTCGACGCCGCCGTCGCCGACTTCGAGAAGTCCCACGAAGGGGCCGAGGTCGAGGTCGAGTACATCCCCGTCGACACCCGCGCCCAGCGCATCAAGGCCGCCTTCAACGACCCGAAGAGCGCCCCCGACCTCATCGAGTACGGCAACACCGACACCGCCGGATACGTGAAGGACGGCGGACTGGCCGACATCAGCAAGGAGTTCGCCGCCTGGGACGACGCCAAGGACACCGACCCCACCGCCAAGCAGTCCGTGACGGTGAACGGCCAGGTCTACGGCGCGCCGCTCTTCGTCGGCGTACGGGCGCTGTACTACCGCACCGATGTCTTCGAGGAACTCGGCATGAAGCCTCCGAAGACCCAGGACGAGCTGATCTCCACGGCCAGGAAGATCCACCAGGAGAAGCCGGACCTGTACGGCCTCGCGGTCGGCGGCGCGTACACCTACGGCGCCATGCCCTTCATCTGGGCCCAGGGCGGCGAGCTGGCCGAGGAGACCGGGGTGACCTACCGGTCCGCCATCAACAGCGCGAAGGCCCGGAAGGGCATCGAGGCCTACACCTCGCTCTTCGGCGACGACAACTGCCCGGCCGCCAAGTGCGCGGCCATGGGCGGCAACGCGACCGTGACCGCCTTCGCGTCCGGCAAGGCGGCCATGGCGATCGGCGGCGACTTCAGCCACGCCGCGGTCGAGGCGGGCAAGGTGAAGGGCAAGTACGCCGTCGTGCCGCTCCCCGGCGCGAAGAAGGACTCGATCGCCCCGGCGTTCGCCGGAGGCAACAACATCGGCGTACTCAAGAGCAGTTCGCACCGCACCCTCGCGGTCGACCTGATGAAGTCCCTGACCGGCAAGAAGACGCAGGCGAAGATGTTCGACGCCATGGGCTTCCTGCCGACGTACACGGACGTGCTGGACACCGCCGCGGAGAAGGAGCCCTTCGTCGGCCCCTTCGTCGACACACTCGGCGCGGGCGCGAAGTTCGTCCCGGCGTCCCCGGCCTGGGGCCAGATCGACGCCTCGCTGGTCCTGCCGACCATGTTCCAGGAGATCGTCAGCGGCCGTAAGGACGTGGCCGCCGCCTCGGACGACGCGGCGAAGAAGATGGACGCGGCGTTCGCCGAAGCGGGCTGACGATGACCGCCTACACCGCACCGCCCAAGGTCCCCTCCGTGTCCGGGGCGAGCGGGACGCCGTCCCGCACGCCCCGGCGTCGCCCGGCGTCACCGGCACGGCGCTCCGGCTGGACCCCCTGGCTCTATCTGCTCCCGGCGCTCGTCCTGCTCGGCGGACTCCTCGTCTACCCGATCTACCAGCTGGGCCTGATCTCCTTCCTGGAGTACACCCAGGCCCAGGTCAGCGGAGGCGCACCGACCACCTTCCAGGGGTTCGGCAACTACGCCACCCTCTTCGGCGACAGCCAGTTCTGGCAGGTGCTCCTCTCGACCGTGGTCTTCGCCGCGGCCTGCGTGCTCGCCACCCTGTTCGTCGGCTGCGCCCTGGCCGTCCTGCTGACCAGGATCCGCGCCCTGCCCCGGCTGGCGCTCATGATGGCCGCGCTGGGGGCCTGGGCGACGCCGGCCATCACCGGCTCGACCGTCTGGGTCTTCCTCTTCGACCCGGACTTCGGCCCGGTCAACAAGGTGCTGGGGCTCGGCGACTTCTCCTGGACGTACGGGCGCTACAGCGCCTTCGCGCTGGTGCTCCTGGAAGTGCTCTGGTGCTCGTTCCCGTTCGTGATGGTGACCGTGTACGCGGGCATCCGGGCCATCCCCGCCGAAGTGCTGGAGGCGGCCTCGCTGGACGGCGCCTCGCAGTGGCGGATCTGGCGGTCCGTCATGGCTCCGATGCTGCGCCCGATCCTGATCGTCGTCACCATCCAGTCGGTCATCTGGGACTTCAAGGTCTTCACCCAGATCTACGTCATGACCAACGGCGGCGGCATCGCCGGCCAGAACCTGGTGCTCAACGTGTACGCCTACCAGAAGGCGTTCGCCTCCTCGCAGTACAGCCTCGGATCGGCGATCGGCGTCGTGATGCTCGTGATCCTGCTGGCCGTGACGCTGGTCTATCTGCGCCTGATGCGGCGCCAGGGGGAGGAACTGTGAGCGCACGCACGCTGCTGCGCGTCCGTCGGCCCGGAAGGCTCGCGGCGGAGGCCGCGGCCCTCGTCATCGCCGTCGTGGTCGCCTTCCCGCTCTACTGGATGGTGCTCTCCGCCTTCAAGCCGGCGGGCGAGGTCCAGTCCACCGAGCCCCGCCCCTGGACCCTGTCCCCGTCCCTCGACTCGTTCCGCCGGGTCTTCGAACAGCAGGAATTCGGCCGTTACTTCCTCAACAGCCTGATCGTCGCCGGCACCGTCGTCATCGCGTCCGCGCTGATCGCCTTCCTCGCCGCGACGGCGGTGACCCGGTTCCGCTTCAAGTTCCGCACGACGCTGCTCATCATGTTCCTCGTGGCGCAGATGGTGCCGGTCGAGGCGCTGACCATCCCGCTGTTCTTCCTGATGCGGGACTTCGGCCAGCTCAACACCCTGGGATCACTGATCCTGCCGCACCTCGCCTTCTCGCTGCCGTTCGCCATTTGGATGCTGCGAGGCTTCGTCAAGGCCGTCCCCGACGCGCTGGAGGAGGCCGCCTACATCGACGGGGCGAGCCGCAGCCGTTTCCTGTGGCAGATCCTCTTCCCGCTCGTCTTTCCCGGCCTCGTGGCGACCAGCGTCTTCTCGTTCATCTCGACCTGGAACGACTTCCTCTTCGCGAAATCGTTCATCATCAGCGACACCTCCCAGTCGACGCTTCCCATGGCGCTGCTGGTCTTCTTCAAACCCGACGAGAACGACTGGGGAGGGATCATGGCGGCCTCGACGGTGATGACCATTCCCGTACTGGTCTTCTTCGTCCTCGTACAGCGCCGCCTGGTCTCCGGACTCGGCGGAGCGGTGAAGGACTGACACATGAACCACCTGATCCCCGCGCCGGTGCGCACCGGTGGAGACGACAGCGGCGCGTTCCTCCTCGACGGGGCCACGACCCTTGACGCCGGCCCCGGGACCGAGGGCACGGAACGCTGGCTGCGCACCACCCTCGGGTCCGCCTTCGGTCTGCCGCTGGCCCCGCGCACCCCGGCCGACCAGGGCGGCAACACCGTCGGCCTGCGGATCGACGCCAACCTGGAGCCCGAGGGCTACCGGCTGTCCGTGACGCCCGCCGACGGCGTACGAATCACCGGCGGGAGCGCGGCCGGAGTGTTCTGGGGAGCGCAGACCCTGCGTCAGCTCCTCGGCCCCGAGGCGTTCCGCCGCGCGCCGGCCGGCCCGGGCGCGAGCAGGAGCATCCCCGTCACGGAGATCGAGGACGGCCCCCGCTTCGGCTGGCGCGGGCTGATGCTCGACGTGGCACGCCACTTCATGCCCAAGGACGGCGTGCTGCGCATGCTCGATCTGCTGGCCGCCCACAAACTGAACGTCTTCCACTTCCACCTCACCGACGACCAGGGCTGGCGCGTCGAGATCAAGCGCCACCCCCGGCTCACGGAAGCGGGCGCCTGGCGCGCACGCACCAAATACGGCCACCGCGCATCCGAACTGTGGGACGAGACCCCGCACGGCGGTTACTACACCCAGGACGACATCCGCGAAATCGTCGCGTACGCCGCCGAGCGGCATATCCGGGTCGTCCCCGAGATCGACATCCCGGGCCACTCGCAGGCGGCGATCAGCGCGTATCCGGAACTGGGCAACACCGATGTCATCGATACCTCCGCGCTTTCCGTGTGGGACACCTGGGGAGTCAATCCGAACGTACTCGCCCCCACTGACAACACCCTGCGCTTCTTCGAGGGCGTCTTCGAGGAACTGCTCGACCTGTTCCCCGCGGAGACCTCGCCCTTCATCCATGTCGGGGGCGACGAATGCCCCAAGGACCAGTGGAAGGCGTCGCCCACGGCACAGGCCCGCATGGCCGAGGCCGGCCTGGCCGACGAGGACGAGCTCCAGTCCTGGTTCATCCGCCACTTCGACCGCTGGCTCACCGCCAGGGGCCGCCGCCTCATCGGCTGGGACGAGATCCTGGAGGGCGGACTCGCCGAGGGCGCGGCCGTGACGTCCTGGCGGGGCTACGCGGGCGGGATCACCGCCGCCGAGGCCGGGCACGACGTCGTGATGTGCCCCGTGCAGCAGGTGTACCTGGACTACCGTCAGGACGGCGGCCCCGACGAGCCGATGCCCATCGGGTACATCCGCACCCTGGAGGACGTCTACCGCTTCGAGCCCGTGCCCCCGGCCCTCTCCGAGGAGGCGGCCCGGCACGTCATGGGCACCCAGGCCAACGTCTGGACCGAGGTCATGCAGAACCGCGACCGCGTCGACTACCAGGTCTTCCCGAGACTCGCCGCCTTCGCCGAGGTCGCCTGGTCACGGCTCCCGGCCCCGGACGAGCGGGACTTCGCCGGCTTCGAACGCCGGATGACCACGCACTACGCACGGCTCGACGCCCTGGGTGTCGCCTACCGGCCCCCGGCCGGCCCGCACCCGTGGCAACGCCGGCCCGGCGTCCTGGGTCGCCCGATCGAGGGACCGCCCCCGACCGTGTGACCACCGCCCCGTCCGACGGCCAGGGGAACCGAATAAGTCGTACGAACCCGCTGAAGAGTGTCAATTCGTGCGACGGGCAGAAGGGCTGCCAAAGGTGACTTTTCCCCTGGTCGTGGGTGGAAACACCCTTGGTGGACCCTCGCGTCGGACAGCCCGGAAGATGTGCCAGAGTTGCCACGTCCCGGCCGTGAGCACGTACCGTACGGCGGACAGGCGGGACTGCCGGGACACCGGGAAGGGGCAGCTGGGTTGACCACGCACGCACCGCAGGCGATGCAGTCGGTGACGCTCCCGGCCTCGCTCGACGAGGCCGTGGCGGCTCTCGGCGCCATGCCTGCCGCCGTCCCCGTCGCCGGGGGCACGGACCTCATGTCGGCCGTCAACAAGGGCCTCCTGCGGCCCTCCGGGCTGGTCGGCCTCGGCCGGATCAGCGAGCTGCGCGGCTGGCACTACCAGGACGGCCACGCCCTGCTCGGCGCCGGGCTCACCCACGCGCGCATGGGGCGGCCCGACTTCGCCGCCCTCATCCCCGCGCTGGCCGCCTCCTCGCGCGCCGCCGGCCCGCCCCAGATCCGTAACGCCGGGACGCTCGGCGGGAACATCGCCAGCGCGGCGCCGACCGGCGACGCCCTGCCGGCACTGGCCGCCCTGGAGGCCGAGCTGGTCATCGCGGGCCCCGGGGGCTCCCGCCGTGAGATCCCCGTCTCGCACCTGCTGGCGGGCCGCGAGATGCTCCAGCCCGCCGAGCTGATCGGCTTCGTCCGCGTGCCCCTGCTGCACGCCCCCCAGGTCTTCCTCAAGGCGACCGGCCGCACCGGTCCCGGCCGCGCCACCGCCTCCGTGGCGGTCGTCCTGGACCCGGCGCGACGCGGGGTGCGCTGCGCCGTCGGCGCGATCGCCCCGATGCCCCTGCGGCCGCTCGAGGCCGAACGCTGGATCGCCTCCCTGATCGACTGGGACGGCGAACGCGGTCTGGCCCCCGACGCGCTGGCCGCCTTCGGCGAGTACGTCGCGGCGGCCTGCATCCCCGACCAGGCTCCACCGGACGACGGGGGAGAGGCACCTCCGCTGTCGCCCGCCGTCCTGCACCTGCGGCGCACGGTCGCCGCGCTCGCCCGACGCGCACTGGGGAGGGCACTGTCGTGAGCAATGAAGAGAACCCCGAGCAGCCCGACCCGTACGCCGGCTGGCAGCCGACACCGCAGAGCGGTGAGTACGACGCCGAGGCGACCGCCTTCGTCCACCTGGACCCGGAGGACCTCGCCGGCCTGACGAGCGACCCGCTGGCCGCCCCCGGGCAGGGCTACGTCCCACCGATGATCCTTCCGCTGACCCCGGCGGCCGGCCTCGACCCCGCGGCGACCGGCAGCTGGGTCGTGCAGACGCAGAGCCAGCAGGAGCGGGCGGCCGGCCACTCGCCGGACGCGGAGCCCGCACCGGAGGCGGTGCACTGGCCCGACCCGAACCAGCAGCAGGACCCGTACCGGCAGCCGTACCCGGACACGTCGCAGTACGTGCAGACGTCGTCCACGACGGCCCAGTGGAATTTCACCGAGGCCGTCCCCGCGGAGCCCGGGCCGGAACCGGCCCCCGAACCCGCCGGCCACACCGGCGAGTGGACGATCCCGGTGGCGAGCGGCGACCTCCCGGAGGAGTCCGGCGAGTTCGCCTCCTCGGCGATGGCCTCCCAGTGGTACGCCGACCCGCCCCCGGCCACGCTGCCCGGCGGCGCGCCCGCCCCGTGGGCGACGCAGCCACCGGCCGCCGGTCCCGAGGCCGCCCCGGAGGAGGCCCCGGCCGGGCCCTCGGAGGCCGCGGAGACCCCGGAGGACGCGCCGCAGACGGAGGAGACCGCGGAGGAGCCCCTCGCGGGCCCCGAGGCGGTCGCGGAGGCGGCAGGCGAGCCGGAGGCGCCCCTGGAGGCCCCGGCGCCCACCGCCGACGCCCCGGAATCCGTGGCGGAGGCACCCGGAACCGAGGCGCCCGAGGCCGAGGTACCCGGAACCGAGGTACCCGGGGCCGAGGCGCCCGGAGCCGAGGCGCCCGGAGCCGTGCCCGTCGTCGGACCCACCCCCGAACCCACCCTCGAACCCGCCCTCGAACACGGCCCCGTGCCCACGGAGCAGCACGCCGACCCGGCCCCCCCGGCGGGCCCCAGCGAGCACCCCGCGGCCTCGTACGTCCTCCATGTGAACGGCGTGGACCGCCCCGTCAGCGACGCCTGGATCGGCGAATCACTGCTGTACGTGCTCCGGGAGCGCCTCGGCCTCGCGGGAGCCAAGGACGGCTGCTCGCAGGGCGAGTGCGGTGCCTGCAACGTCCAGGTCGACGGCCGCCTCGTGGCCTCCTGCCTGGTTCCCGCCGCCACCACCGCCGGCAGCGAGGTCCGTACCGTCGAAGGGCTCGCGGTCGACGGCGAACCCTCCGACGTCCAGCGGGCCCTGGCCGAGTGCGGGGCCGTCCAGTGCGGATTCTGCATCCCCGGGATGGCCATGACCGTCCACGACCTCCTGGAGGGCAACCACGCCCCCAGCGAGCTGGAGACCCGTCAGGCCCTGTGCGGCAACCTCTGCCGGTGCTCCGGCTACCGGGGCGTGCTCGACGCCGTACGCGACGTCGTCGCCGGCCGGGAGGCGACCGCGGACGCGGCGGCGACCGCTCCGGACGACGCCGAACCGCGCATCCCTCACCAGGCCGCCCCCGGCGCGGGCAGCGTCCAGGCACACGAGGGAGACGTCCGGTGAACACCGCGCCGTCTCCCGCACCACCGGTCATCCCCACCACCAGCCGCCGCAGCGGAGCGAACGACAAGGAGGCGGCGTGACCAGCGACGCAGCCACCGCGACCAGCACCACGCACACCACACCGCCGTCCGACGGCCCCGACCCGGCCCAGGAGACACCCGCGCTCGGACTGGGCGCCTCGCTGCCGCCCGCCGACGCCCGCGCCAAGACGGAGGGCACCTTCCCCTACGCGGCCGACCTGTGGGCCGAGGGGCTGCTGTGGGCCGCGGTGCTGCGTTCCCCGCACCCGCACGCGCGCATCGTCTCGATCGACACGGCGGCGGCCGCCGGCATGCCAGGGGTGCGCGCGGTCGTCACGCACGAGGACATCCCCGGGGACGGTTCGTACGGCCGCCGGGTCGTCGACCGCCCCGTGTTCGCCTCCGAACTCGTACGCCACCACGGCGAGGCGATCGCCGCCGTCGCCGCGGACCACCCCGACACCGCCCGGCTGGCCGCCGCCGCGATCACCGTCGAGTACGAGGTCCTCGAACCCGTCACCGACCCCGAGAAGGCCTTCACCGCCGAGCCCCTCCACCCCGACGGCAACCTCATCCGCCACATCCCGCTGCGTTACGGCGACCCGGACACCGTGGGCGATGTCATCGTCGAGGGCCTGTACCGCATCGGCCGTCAGGACCCCGCCCCGATCGGCGCCGAGGCCGGCCTCGCCGTGCCCCGCCCCGACGGCGGCGTAGAGCTCTACACGGCCTCCACCGACCCGCACACCGACCGCGATCTGGCCGCCGCCTGCTTCGGCCTGGACCCCGAGCGGGTCAAGGTCGTCGTGACCGGCGTCCCCGGAGCGACCGGCGACCGCGAGGACCCCGGTTTCCAGATCCCGCTGGGCCTGCTCGCCCTGCGCACCGGCTGCCCCGTCAAGCTGGCCGCCACCCGCGAGGAATCCTTCCTCGGGCACGCCCACCGCCACCCCACCCTGCTGCGCTACCGCCACCACGCGGACGCCGAGGGCCGGCTGGTCAAGGTCGAGGCACAGATCCTCCTCGACGCGGGCGCGTACGCCGACTCCTCGTCCGAGTCGCTGGCCGCCGCCGTGGCCTTCGCCTGCGGTCCGTACGTCGTCCCGCACGCCTTCATCGAGGGCTGGGCGGTCCGCACGAACAACCCGCCCTCCGGGCATGTGCGGGGCGAGGGCGCGATGCAGGTGTGCGCGGCGTACGAGGGCCAGATGGACAAGCTGGCGGCGAAGCTGGGCATCGACCCGGTCGCACTCCGGCTGCGCAACGCCCTGTCCACGGGCGACATCCTGCCCACCAGCCAGACCGTGACCTGCCCCGCACCCGTCGCGGAACTCCTCGGCGCGCTCCGCGACTTCCCGCTCCCCGCGCTTCCCAAGGACACGCCGGAGGACGACTGGCTGCTCCCGGGAGGCCCGGAGGGCGCCGGCGAACCCGGAGCCGTACGCAGAGGTGTCGGCTACGCCCTGGGCATGGTCCACATGCTCGGAGCCGAGGGCGCCGACGAGGTCTCCACGGCCACGGTGCGCGTCCATGACGGGGTCGCCACGGTCATCTGCGCGGCTGTCGAGACCGGCCAGGGCTTCACCACGCTCGCCCGCCAGATCGTCCAGGAGACCCTGGGCGTCGAAGAGGTCCACGTGGCGGCGGTGGACACCGACCAGCCCCCCGCCGGACCGGCGACGCACGGCCGCCACACCTGGGTCTCGGGTGGCGCGATCGAACGGGCCGCCAAGATGGTCCGTACGCAGCTCCTCCAGCCGCTGGCACACAAGTTCGGGATGTCCACGGAGCTCCTGCAGATCGCCGACGGCAAGATCACCTCGTACGACGGTGTGCTGTCCACGACGGTCAGCGAGGCGATGGAGGGCAAGGAACTCTGGGCCACCGCCCAGTGCCGCCCCCACCCCACCGAGCCCCTGGACGAGTCCGGCCAGGGCGACGCGTTCGTGGGCCTGGCGTTCTGTGCGGTCCGCGCGGTGGTCGACGTCGACATCGAGCTCGGCTCGGTCCGGGTGGTCGAGATGGCGGTCGCCCAGGACGTCGGCCGGATCCTCAACCCGTCGCAGCTGGCGACCCGCATCGAGGCGGGCGTCACCCAGGGAATCGGCGCGGCCCTCACGGAGAACCTCCGCACCGCCCGCGGCGTGATCCGCCACCCGGACCTCACCGGGTACGCACTCCCGACGGCCCTGGACGCACCGGACATCCACATCGTGAAACTGATCGAGGAACGCGACGTGGTGGCCCCGTTCGGCGCCAAGCCGGCCTCGGCGGCCCCGGTGGTGACGTCCCCGGCAGCGGTGGCCTCGGCGGTCCGGGCGGCCACGGGCCGCCCGGTCAACCGCCTCCCGATCCGGCCGCAGGCGGCGGTGGCCTCCCCCAAGTCGTAACGCTTCGGACGGGGTTACGCACCGCCCGTGCAACCTGGGGCACGGTGTGTCACCGGTGGTGGTTACAGTGACTCGGTAGCTGTAGTCGGCTGTATCCGGGGGAGGGTGCTGTGCTGCCGAGTGAGGGCGGAGCGGGACCGGTGGCGGTGCCGATGCCGGGGTTCGCCGGAGCGGGCATCGCAGCGGCGTCCCTGGCGACGGAGCTCACGTCGTTCACGAAGTTCCGTGCCCGCATAGACGAACTTCTGCGCGACCTGAAGGAGTCCCCTGCGGGGCCCGGGAAACTGGCCGAGGACCCCATGTCCCGTCGGCAGTTCGGCGGCGGCGACAACCGGTGGGCCGAGGCCGCCTCGCTGTTCACGTCGTACCGGACGGTGATCACGGAGCTGGAGACGCTGTCCAAGCTGCTCTCGGACTGCATCGAGGGCATGAGCATCGCGGTGCTCGCCTCGCACAACGGCTACGCGAACATCGACGAGGACCTGCGTCGGCGGATGCTCGCGATCAGTGACGGGGTGGAGAATCACTACGGCGGGAAGTACGACCCGACGGGGCAGCGAAACGGGCAGGGGCCCCCGGACGTGCCCAAGCCGGAGCCGACCACCGGATCGATCTGATGACGCCGACGTGCACGGGAACAGCACGCCGGATGGGCGGGGGCTAGGGATGGACCACGGGGAAGCAGGACAGGGCACCCCCTTTGACAGCATGACCCACGAGACCATGCTGGCCTGGCTGGACATGGCCAACAGCGGGGCGATCCAGGGTGCCTCGGACCGGCTGCTGAGCGCGGCGAAGGAGATTCGCACGGTCGCGAATGAGCTCAAGGGTCGCCCTCAGACGGTCGAGTGGAAGGGCGAGGGCGCGGACGCGTTCCGCACCTGGAGCGCGGACCTGGCCAACGCGACGCTGCGGCTGGGCGACTACAGCGAGGGCGCGTCGAAGTGGCTGGCCCAGGCTTCGGACTCGCTTGCCTCGGCCCAGGTGGCCATCCCGCGTACGCATGCTGGAGCGCAGGCGAATCTGGATGCGGCACGGGCGGCGCGGAACGACCCGGACGCGTCCGCGGTGGCGCAGAAGTCGGCTGAGACGCTGCTCGCCGCGAAGGAGGCGAACCGCCAGGAGGCTGCGGCGGAGATGCGGAAGCTGGCGCAGTCGTACGCGTTGTCGGCGTCGCAGCTGGACGGGCTGGAGAAGCCTGTGTTTCCGCCGCCGCCGGGGGCGATCGTGCCGGAACGAGCAGTTGGCTACGGCGGCTCCGAGACTTACGGCACATCAACCGGCGACTTGGGAGCCGCAGAGGGCGAAGGCGCGATCCGCGAGGGGACTGCGCACTCCCAGTCCTCACAGGCAACGGGTTCAGGAAGCCAAGGCGCTTCTGGCTCATCAGCGGTTCGCGTGCCGCCCGACCTGGGAACTCCGGCGAGTATGGAAGTCAACAGCACGGCGACTCTGCCGCAGTCGTCACCCACGCCCTCGGCGCCACAGCCGGGGCCGCCGGTTACGGGTAGGCCGGACGGTGGTCTGCCCGCCGGGCTCGCCGTGCCGCCCGCGTTCGGCGGTGGCGCACGGACAAGGCCAGGACCCTTCGGCAGGGGTGAGGGCGCAGGGCTGAGCGTTCGCCCACCGTCGCTGCCTGGCCAGGGCGTGCCCGGTTCGAACTCGGCAAGCCGCACACCTCGTGATGCCGGCATCACCGGTGGTCGGCCGGTAGCACAGCCCACCGGCCGAGGGCTTCCCGGCGGAACCGTCGTCGGCGGTGAGGGAACGCAGGCGCGGGGCCCCATGGGGCATGGCGGGGTGAGTGGCGGGGGCGCCGCCCGGAGCAGGGCCTTGGGCGTACGGCCACCGGCTGGTGGGACCAGCGGAATCGTCGGTGGCCGGCCCCAGCACGTGGGGCGTTCAGGCGAGCGTCCCTTCACGCCTGGTGGGTCAGGCCTTGTCCGGAGCAACGAAAACGGGCGTGCTGCCGGACAGACGGCAGGTGGATTGCGTGCACCGTCAAGCCGTCGGCCTGGAGACCTGCGCCATGATGAGGGCGGTGAGCGTCCGGACTACTTGATCGAAGACGAAGAGACGTGGAAGCAGGACGGACGTCGCGCAACGCCGCCCGTTATCGACTGATGGAACGACTTCGGATAGGGACGCGAATGCTCGCCAGCGGTGTGCACAGGGTCGGGACAAGGGGCATTGTTTCGGCGGCGCTCGGAGCACTGCTGGTGGCTGCCACAGGAGGGACTGCCCAAGCGGAGTCGGTCCGTTCGGATCAGTGGCACCTGACAGCGATGAAGGCCGAGGGGATGTGGCGGAGCAGCACAGGGAGCGGCGTCACTGTTGCGCTGATCGATACAGGGGTCGATACGTCAGTCCCTGATCTGCAAGGACAGGTGCTCGACGGGAAGGACTTCGCTCCGGACGAAGCCGGCGATGAGCACTCTGACTACGACGGCCATGGCACGGGCATGGCTGGCCTGATCGCGGGAACAGGCGACAGCCGCAGCGGAGACGGTGCGTTCGGCCTGGCACCCGGTGTGAAGATTCTTCCTGTCCGGGTTCCCGACAAGGCTGCCAACCTTGCGGAAGACATTGAACAGTTCAACGCGAAGGTTCCTGCGGCCATCCGGTATGCCGCCGACAAGGGCGCCAAGGTCATCAACATCTCGCTGGGCACGAGCGAGGGCTCACAGCAGTTGTCGGACTCCGTGAAGTACGCGCTCAGCAAGGGCTCATTGGTCTTTGCGGCAGTAGGTAACGACGCCAAGAGCACCAACAGCGTCAAGTACCCCGGAGCAACTCCCGGGGCCGTGGGCGTGGCGGCCATCGGAAAGAACCTGCAGAGGACAGAGGAATCCCAGTTCGGGCCCCAGGTAGACCTCTCCGCGCCGGGCGAGGAGATGATCCACGCCTGTAAGAGCGAGACAGGCCTCTGCACCTCGCACGGCACCAGTGATGCCACCGCCCTCGCTTCCGCCTCCGCCGCACTCATCTGGTCCAAGCACCCGGACTGGACCAACAACCAGGTCCTTCGAGTGCTGCTGAACACGGCCGGTGGCCCCACGACCGGCGAGGAGCGTGTGGACGACATCGGTTACGGCATCGTCCGGCCTCGTATCGCCCTGCAGACGCCCGGCGACCCGGGCCCCGCCGACGAGTACCCGCTCCCGGATCTCGCAGCGGCCGATTCCCCGGAGCCCTCCGCCCGGCCGTCCAAGCCCACGGGCGGTTCCGAAAAGAGCGACGAGCCGGCCGCCGCAGCACCCGCCACCGACGACGGTGGCAACGCCGGTCTCTGGATCGGCCTGGGCATCGGCGCGGCGGCCCTCATCGGAGTCGCTGCGACCGCCCTGGTCGTCCGCTCCCGCCGCCGGACCGCGGCCCCCACTGCCCCGCAGCCGTACCAGCCCCCGTATCCGCAGTACGGCCCCCCGCCCGGCGGGCCGTACGGGGGGCCGCCGGGCCAAGGGCCCGCCGCCTGAGTTTGCACGGGTTGCCCGACCGCCGCGCACCAGGACGGCGACCGGATGGTGGCCCGGCGCTCGGGTCATGAGACTCGGGGTTCGAGCGCCGTGTGTGGCCCCATCACTCGTTCGGGGGTTGGGCGATGCCTGCGGGGTCGACGCTTGAGCTTCGGGCTTCGAGGGTTGAGACGCGAGGGCCGGGGTTCGAGACGTGTTGTTCATCCGGGGGGTAAGTAAGGGTTTTTGGGGAAACCTCCCCTCCCTCCCACCCCGTCACGGCCAGCAAGTATGACTAATTGTGATCGAGTTGCGGCGGAGAGTCGCGGCTGCTTACGGTGCCCACAACGAGACGACCCCGACACGGTGTTAGCAGCACCGGCCGGGGTCTGACCCAAGATCGATACCCAAGAAAGACGATCTCGTGGCTATCCAGCACCCTAGCTCCGCCCCGCCCGCCCCCGCAGCCTCGCGCCCGTACCGCAGGGCCTACACCGGCTACGGCAAGCAAACGATCCCGGCTCAAGGCCCATCCAACGCAAGCGCCTTCGCCCTCCTCCCCGAGCGTGAACGCTACGTCGCCGCGTATGTCGACCACCTGCCCGACGGCGCGGCCATGGACATCAAGTCGCTGGCCAAGGACCTGCCGCTGTACGGCCAGATGGCCATCGGCACCGCCCTGCGCGCCCTCTCCGTGGCCGGGCACCTGCGCCGTGTGCGCTGCCGGGTCGAAGGGGCCGGGCAGTGCCGGTGGGTGACGCTCACCTACTGGTCCCGTACCGCCCATGACAACGAGTGGTGGACCGCCAGGCTCGCAGGCGATCCGGACGCCGCCCCGGAGCAGGCACCCGTGCCCTCCGCCGAGCCGGTGGCCGTACCCCAGCAGCGCACAGTGGGGCGACCCGCAGTGAACGCGCCCACAGCTGCCGCGGCCCCGTCCCCCGCCTACCTCGCCCTCGCCGAAATCGGCCGCAGCGAGCCGCGCCTGGCGCTCTCCGCCGCCGACTGCGCCGCGCTGGAGCCGCTCGCCGCCGCATGGTTCGCGCGAGGCGTCAGCACCGACCACCTGACCTGGGCACTCACCGCCGGGCTCCCCGAACGCGTCGGTTCACCCGTAGGCCTGGTACGCCGCCGCCTCACCGACAAGATGCCGCCCCACCTGCCCACACCGACGCAGGGACCGCCTGCCGCTCGTCCTGCGTGCGGACTCCTGGTCGAGTGCACCGAATGCGGCCGCCCCGGCCCGGCCGAAGCACTCCCGGACGGCCTCTGCCGCCCCTGTACGACCGCGCACCCGTCGGCGGAATCGTCAGGGGCCGCAGCCCCGGCCGAGGTCGAACGCGACGTTTCAGCCCTCGTCGCCGGCCTCCGTAACCTGATGCGCACTCCCTGATCGGCATCCTGCGGGCGCAGGCACTCAATCCCTGGAAGTCCGCGGAGGTCATCGAGACGAAGGTGAGGCAACTGTGAGCGACGGACCCCGACTGACCTGGTTCAAGTCCAGCTACAGCGGTAACGAGGGCGAGGCCTGCCTCGAAGTCGCCTACGACTGGCACAAGTCGAGCTACAGCAACAACGAGGGCGAGGCATGCGTAGAGGTGGCCGCCGGCCCCCACACCGTCCACGTCCGCGACTCCAAGGTCACCGACGGCCCCACCTTCGCTGTCACCCCCGCCGCCTGGACCGCATTCGTGGCGGGTGCCGTCACGGACTGACCGCGTCTGGGAGCCGCTGGATTCTCAGCAGGCGCCGTCGTCGACGGTGGTGGTCAGATCGTACTCAGGGATGGAGTTGCTGCTGCCGTCCGCACCCGGGACGAAGACTCCGCCCTCCGAGGACTTTTCCTCCGTGACGTGCATGCAGACGGTGGTGCTTGCGCCGCCCCCGGAGATCTCGTAATCATGCCCGGCTCCGGCGCGCTCCACGGAGACGCGGTACATGGGCCCCTGGCCCTCGCCCGCCCTCATGACGTCCGCCTTGATCAGTGAGGCGTAGCCATCCGTCGGATCGCGGCGGATCTGCGTTTCGCCGGCCATGGTCTCGGCCGCGTCCTCGGCCGCCTTCCGTACCTCGTCCGTGTTCCAGGAGCCCTTGTCGATGCTGCTCTGGACCTGGCAGCCACCGAAGGCGAAGACCCCGGCGACCCCGAACGCGGCAATCCGCCCCACGGCCAGAGCCCCGTCCGACGGCTGTCTCGCGGCGTGCGGCCGGGCCCGCCAGTACAGCCGGTACGGGCCGACCAACGCCACGGCGAGGAACGCGGCGGCTATGACGAACAAGAAGACGATGACAACCATGCAGGAGTCCCCCGTGATCGCGCTGACTTCGCGCCCGGACAAGGGGCCAGATGCTACTCGCCCGAACCGGCGCGACTCGGATCGCGGTTGAGCCCGAAAATCTCGTCCGATCGGCGCCGGTCAGGACGAAACCGATACGGTAAGCAGGCCGAGGGCTCCCGTGCTCACTCCGAAGTAGACGCTGCGTCCGGAGCGGTTGTCCGGTGGTTCCGCAGCCTTGCGGGCTGAACCACCGGCGGCAGAAAGAGAAACTGATGTTCCTGAGGTGTTCCCATGCGTAGGGCAACCGTCGGCCTGGCGATGGCCGTGTCGCTCCTGGCCGGTGCCGTCGGCTGCGGTGAGGGCGAAAAGAGCCGGGCCGAAGAGGCCTGGGAGCAGTCCGTGGCACCCGAGCGGCTGTGTGGAGGTGCTGCGGTGTCCGCCCGGGCAGGCAAGGCTCTGAAGGTGATCACCGGTTCCTCGAGGTTCGAAGCGTCGAGCGACGACTACACAGTCGCCGGTGCTGCTAAGGACCTGAAGGACCGGTTCACGTCCTCCGTCACAGGGCGCGGGGATGTCTGCCGCGTCTACGTCCCCGTCGGTGTACCCGGTGACAGTCTGCGGATCACCTGGCGGCTGTCCGGCAGTGCCCCGACGGGCGCCCCGGCGTCGAAGTACACCGCACTGGAGATGGGGGAGCAGGCCGGTACAGCACCAGACCGCGCGTTCGTCACCTTCGCCTGTCGGGGCGGGGAACTGCCAGGTGTCGCGCCGGCGCATGTCGAGATCGAAGTCTGGAACGAGGCGTTGCCAGGTGAACCCGACGGCGACGCCGAGGCGCTGAAGGACGCCTATGCGACCGTCGCCCATTCGTTCTCCTTGGCCATGGCCAGTGAGATGGGCTGTGAGGACGGCGGAGGACTGGAAGCGCAGCCGTCGCTGCACCCGGTGTAGCCGCTGACGCACGCAGAGACGGCCGTCCCTGCGCCATGGGGACGGGCGGAGGGATGCCGGCCAAGTATCGCGACGACATGGGAGCCCACAAAGCCTGGCGGGCGCGTCACCGGTTGCTCCGTGTTCCTGCAGGCCGTGGCGGCACCGGCTGACGGCGGTGGCGGGGCCCCACTCCGGTGTGGGCTGGGCGGCGGGCCACATCTCACGGTGCACCCGGCTCCACATGGAGAAAGCCCCTCTGCCCTGCCGAAAACGTCGGGCAGGGGACTCCCTCGTTGGCTCCGATGGGTACGTCGTGTCGACTACGACACGTCGGCCCCGGCGAGGAGCCGGCCCTCGCCGTGCGTCAAGGTCACCGACAGGCGGCAGACCCTTCGACCGCCTTGGTGTAGTCGGTGATCAGATCCTTGATGGCGTCCTGGTCGTCGACGCCCGAGTCGCGGGTCTGGACCACCGTGTAGAGGTCCTGCTCCGGATGTTCCGACGACTTGCAGGAAGGGCCGGTCTTGCCGACGCCGGCCTTCCCGGTGTAGACGAAGCGTTCGTCTTCCGACAACGTCCCCTTGTCCGTGTCGGCGTATCCCTCCGAGACCCCCGCCGCGTTGTCGCCCTCCCCCCACCAGGCCTGGACGAGGTTCAGGGCCTCCTTGCCGTCCACGGACAAGTTGCAGCGGATCGTTCCCCCGTTCGGCTTCTCGGTGGCTGAAGAGAGGGAGTCACCGCCGGGCAGCGCGGCCTTTACCAGCGCGGGATCCACGGGGATCCCGCACAGCGACGTGGGCACGGTGTACGCCTTGTTGGGCGGGTCGTCGCCGGAGCACGCCGACAGGGCGGAGGCGAGGGCGACGGTGGCCGACAAGGAGACAGCCGCACCGATGAATCGGTGGCGCCGGAGAGATCCACGGGCAGACAACGCGAGAAAGCCTTTCTCGGTTCGGAGGGGAACGACGCGACGGGCGCCGTTCCCGGACGGTCGATCAGATGTCAGTCTTCAAGTGCGGGGACATGAAGTCGGTGTTCGTACCCGCGGCCCGGAATCCCTCCTGGGCTGCCGCGCGCGCCTTCTCGTCGATACTGTCATCCATCAGGTCGTCACGGTTGTGCGCCTTCGCAGCGTTCTCCACGGCTGTCTCGGTGTACCCCGCGTTCTGGTCGAGGCCGCTCTCCCACTTCTCTCCCATGACGGCGCCCGCGTCGTCCTTGGCATGGCCCTCGGCGTCCTGGAAGAAGGCTTCAAGGACCATGCTGCTCGCCGTCGACGCCACGCCGCCGGCTACTGCGCCGCCGACCGGGCTCGCGATGAACGACGTACCGACGCCGATACCTGTGCCGATACCCCCGGAGATGGCGTTCTTCCACTGTCCCACGGACTGGTCGAACGCCTTGTCGGCTTCGTCGGCGGGCCCCGCGACCGCCTCCTGGCGGCCGATGGCCAGCGTGCCGGACACTTCGCCCGAGCCGTGGGCGATCTGCTCGATGGCGAACTGCGTGTCGTTCGAGTAACGCTCGTCGGCCGGCAGGTCCGGGTTCATGTGGTAGTCCATGAGGTTCGCCATGTATGCCTTGTTGGCCACCTCCACAGCCGCGTACCCCTCGGGGTTCTGGCCGACGGTCACCAACAGGGCATTTACGTCGCGGTGGTTGAGCGTGGCCGAGCTGCCGGCGACGGGGAACAGCTTGTTCGTGTCCTCGTCCTGGTCGTCAGTCATGGCCCGGTTGATGTCCGGCAGGTACTCCGAGGTGATCTGTCCGATGCTGTCAGACATGTAACTGTGCTTCGTGAGCCGTTCGTTGTCGTCCGCGACGGAGGACACGATGGACTCGAAGAGCTTGGTCTGTCCCTCGTTGTGGGCGGGAGTGTCCGCCGTCGGCAACTCGCCCGCCGGGTGCCCTGTCGTGGCAGCCTCCAGGGCGAGGGCGAGATTGTTGCGTCCGGTGTTGTCGTCCTCGTTCTTGAGGTTGGTCTCCTGCGGCCACTCCCGCTCCTCGAACAGGTATTGGAAGTTGGAGAGCGGGACCTTCCCGTTCTTGCCGTTGCCGTCCGTGTCGCGCTCGAAGGGGGAGTCCTCCTTGGAGACGAACCCCTCGTTGAAGAAGTCGGTCGCCGCGTCCGGGCTGTTGGACAAGCCCTTGAGGTAACCGGTCAGCGGGTCGTCGCCGCTGTCGTCACCGATCCGGTTGAGATACGGGTCCGGGCCCATGTGTTGCCATGCCATGTTGGCGTGCTCGCCGTTGCCGGTGAGCTCGCGCTCCTTCTCCATGAGCTTGGTGCCGTAGCTCTTGAGGAACTGGTCGTCGTAGTCGCCGGTCCGCATCAGGTTGCTCATGACCTGGAAGCCCATGGGACCACCGCCGTTCCGGCCGATGGGCTCGTCGCCGATCTTGATCATGTCGCCCTTCCAGCTCGTCATGCCGGCGGAGTCGCTCTGCGTGGCGGTGGCGAGCGTCAGACCGAGATTGCGCTGGAGGTCATCGAACTTGTCGAGCCGTTCGTGGCCCAGGCGCGGGTTCACGGCGGGGTCGTTGATGCCCTGCCAGAGCTCGAGGGTCTTCTTGGGGCCGAGCTCCGTGGCGAACCGTTCGGCGAACAGCGGGTCGTCCTTGTACTTCTCCAGACCATTGTTGATCTTGTCGAACTCGGCGGCGGTGAGGTCCTTGGGGTTCTTCGCCGCGATCTTGGCGAGGTCCTCCGCCGCTTGGACGGCCTCTGCCGCGGAGTCGCGGTCCTTGTAGTTGGCGTCCGAGAAGCCCATCTTGGCCTGATCAGCGATCGCGATCAGCACCTTGCTCGCGGAATTGTCGCTCTCCGAGGCCTTCTTGAGGATCCCCTGCACCTCGTCGCGCAGCGCGGTGACATCGCTCTGGCTGTGCTCCGGAACGGAGGTACCCTTCGCGGCCCGGTCCGGGTGGATGTTCATGGTGACGGTGAAACCGCCGTCACCGGTGCTGGTGACGGTCAGATTCTTCTTCTGCCCGCGAGTGATGGCGCCCTCAAGATCCTTTTTGTGCTGCCGCAGCTCGTCCCGGGTGTCGCTGAGGATCTTGTGAATGGTGTTGGCCTGCGTGTGGGCATCCTTGAACTCGCCGGCGGTCTTGCCGACGAACTCCTTGGTGACCTGGGCGTTCATGCCGGCCCAGTCGGCCTTGTTGGCGGCCGTGTGCAGCCCGTCCTTGGCCTGCCTCTCCAGCTCTACAAGGTGCCGTACGAGCAGGCCCCAGTCGGAGACGGCTTCGTCGAGCGTAGTGAAGTTGGCGAAGCGCAGCGCGTCGAGATCCATGGGTTGTCGTTTCTCCTGTACGTCTGTGGTCGCGCTGCTACTTCTTCGGCTCGTACGCCGGGTTCTTCTTGCCCGGCTCGCCGACCCGCTCGTCGAATCCGGCATCCAGGGTCTCGATGCTGCTCACCTGACGATGGATGTAATGCTCGTCACCGGCGTGCACCTTCTTGGTGACCTGCATGTGGTTGGAGATATGGGCGCACGCGTCCATGAGTGACTTCAGCTGCTCTTCCCACCGGGTCGACACGTGTTTGAGTCCGCCGCCCAACGCGAAGCCCTGACCGCTCAGGTCACCGGCGGCCTTGTCGCTGCTGGGGACGGCCACCCGGGCCTTGTTCCAGAGGTCGTCGTAGAGGCCGTGCGCCTGGCTGCCGATTTTGGTCAGATCGCTGTGGCCAACCTTGAGATCGCCCGTCTGCGAGGGCAGAGTCATGGAGCCGCCGCCCCCGGGGTCGAGCTGGTTCAACTGCATCCCGGTCGAATGCCTATCGGCGGCGTCCGCCTTCAGCTGCTCCCACTCGTCCCATGCCATGGCAATCCTTCCCCCGCCTACCTGTCCTGGACCGTCGCGCCCGGTGGACGTGTCGGCTTCAGGCCAAGCTAGCAACTCGCCAAGATGTTCACATGGGGAGGAGTTCGAATCCTTGAGCAGCGGTTGTGCGCATCTCGTGGAGGTCCAGGAGCCGCACGGTCTGAATGTCTTGTTGTATCCGTACTAATACCGGTTTATCTCTTCCAGGTCCCGGCGTAGCGGCCGACATACGCAGGAACGGCCGCCCCCGCGCCATGGGGGCGGCCGTTCCCTTTCGGGTTCTCCCGCGTGGAGGCCGTGACCGGATTCGAACCGGTGTAACTCGAGTTGCAGTCGAGCCCCTGAGCCTCTCGGGCACACGGCCGTGCGTTTCTTGATCTGCTGTCGACCGTACGGGCCCGCCGGGACCGGGCCAAGGGCTCCGGGAGGGCCGCAACACGACTGCCATACCGCGTTCACGTTCGCGGTCCGGTGACGTGGCGGTCGTACGACGAAGGGACCAGTCGGGTACCGCCCACCGACAGGGGTCACCGGGTGTGGTGGCCCTTACTCTGGAGCGCATGACTGCCCTGGATCCCAGTGACGCCGAGGTTACCGCCGCCATAGTCGAGACCTCCGAGCCGGTGGAGGTCGCCGAACCGGCGGAAGGTGTTCTCGGGCGGACCTACCGGGCACTCAGCATCGGCATCGTCTCCGTCGTCCTGCTCATCGCCTTCGAGGCGACCGCCGTGGGCACGGCGATGCCGGTCGCCGCCCGGGAGCTGCACGGCATCCCGCTCTACGCGTTCGCCTTCTCCGCGTACTTCACCACCAGCCTCTTCGCCATGGTGCTCTCCGGGCAGTGGGCCGACCGGCGCGGGCCCCTCGCCCCGCTCGCCACCGGGATCGGGGCATTCGGGGCCGGGCTGCTGCTCTCCGGGACCGCGGCGAACATGTGGACGTTCATCCTGGGACGCGCCGTCCAGGGCATCGGCGGCGGGCTCGTCATCGTGGCGCTGTACGTCGTGATCGGGCGGGCCTACCCGGAGCGGATCCGGCCGGGCATCATGGCGGGCTTCTCGGCGGCCTGGATCGTCCCGTCCGTCGTCGGCCCGCTCGCCTCGGGGACCGTGACCGAGCACCTGGGGTGGCGCTGGGTCTTCGTCGGCATCCCGGTCCTCATCCTCCTGCCGCTGGGCCTCGCGCTGCCCGCGATCCGGCGGATGGCGGGAGGGGCCACCGACGCGGAGGCAGCCGCGGAGCCCTTCGACCGGCGCCGCATCCGGCTCGCACTCGGGATCTCGGCGGGCGCCGGGCTGCTCCAGTACGCGGGGCAGGAGCTGCGGTGGGCCTCCCTCGTCCCGGCGCTGGCCGGTGCCGCGCTTCTCGTCCCCGCCGTGCGCGGGCTGCTGCCCCGGGGCACCGTACGGGCCGCGCGGGGGCTGCCCGCCGTGATCCTGCTGCGGGGGATATCTGCCGGCTCGTTCATCGTCGCGGAGTCCTTCGTCCCGCTGATGCTCGTGACCCAGCGCGGGCTCTCCCCGACGCTGGCGGGCCTCTCCCTGGCCGCCGGCGGCCTGACCTGGGCGCTCGGCTCGTACGTCCTGGCCCGGCCCCGGCTGGAGCCCCACCGGGGGCCGCTGATGGTGCTGGGCATGGTGCTCGTGACGCTGTCGATCCTCGCGGCACCCAGCGTGCTGATCGAGGCCGTGCCGGTGTGGACCCTGGCCGTCGTCTGGGGCGTCGGATGCTTCGGCATGGGCATGGTGATCGCGTCGACGAGCGTGCTGCTGCTGAAGCTGTCGGCCCCGCAGGAGGCGGGCGCCAACTCGGCCGCCCTCCAGATCTCGGACGGGCTGTCCAACGCGCTGCTGCTCGCCGCAGGCGGCGCCGCCTTCGCGGCGCTCGGTGGCGGCTCGGTGGGCGCGGCCGCGCACGGGGCCGTGGGGAGCGGTACGGCCACGGCGCACCCCGGGGCGTTCACGGTGGTGTTCCTGCCGATGGCGGCGGTGGCGCTGGTGGGGGTGTGGGTCGCGGGGCGAACGCAGCCGCGGTAGCGCCCGGATAGTACCAGTTTGGCCCCATGCAGTGGTACCGTTTTGGTATGGCTATGAACCTGCGCCTCCGCGACGACCAGACCGAGGCACTCAAGCAGCGGGCCGAGCAGGAAGGCACCAGCATGCACGCGATACTGCTCAAAGCTGTGGACGACTACCTCGCTCGGACAGCGCAGGAGGCGATCGTCCGTAAGACCGCCAAGGAGCAGGCTGCCAAGTGGGGCGAGCTAATGGACCGGCTCAAGTGACCTGCGTGTATCTCTCCTCCGAGGACATCCTTGTCATCGCCGGATATGCCTGCTCCGACATGCAGGTCGTCGTGCGGGACGTGGGACTCCTGGAGTCCGCAGCACACCGTCCGTCCGCCGCCATGTTCGGCGAGGAGGCGTATCCGGACGTGATCGACAAGGCCGCTGCGCTCCTCCAGTCCCTTGCGATCAACCGTCCGCTTTTCGACGGCAACAAGCGGACGGCATGGCTGTCCTGTGTCTCGTTCCTGGCGATGAACGGAGTGGACCTGCGCCCCGACATCGATGCGGCGGAGCGCCTGGTCATCGCGGTGGCGACCGGCGAGTTGGACGAGGTGAAGGTCATCGCCCGAGGGCTGCGGGAGCTGGTCGTCGTCGAGGTGTGAGAGCCGTCGCATTCTGCTCCGGGGCGGCGCCGTCCGGGGAAGGTTCCGTTCCCGCCGCCGGTAGGGTGGCCCGGTTGTCGTATCGCGTACGGGCCGGCTGCGGCCCCGTCGGACAGCGCCCCACGTACCCGAGAGACCCGAACCGGAGACCGTGACTACTACCGCCTCCCACCACCTCTCACCCGCCTTTCCCGGCCGCGCCCCCTGGGGTACGGCCGGCAAGCTGCGAGCCTGGCAGCAGGGTGCGATGGACAGGTACATCCAGGAACAGCCGCGCGACTTCCTCGCGGTCGCGACGCCCGGCGCCGGGAAGACCACCTTCGCGCTGACCCTCGCCTCATGGCTGCTTCACCACCACGTGGTGCAGCAGATCACCGTGGTGGCACCCACCGAGCACCTCAAGAAGCAGTGGGCGGAGGCTGCCGCCCGTATAGGCATCAAGCTCGACCCGGAGTACAGCGCCGGTCCCGTGAGCAAGGAGTACCACGGGGTCGCGATCACGTACGCCGGTGTCGGCGTGCGCCCCATGCTGCACCGCAACCGGTGCGAGCAGCGCAAGACGCTCGTGATCCTCGACGAGATCCACCACGCCGGGGACTCGAAGTCCTGGGGCGAGGCCTGCCAGGAGGCGTTCGACCCGGCCACGCGGCGGCTCGCGCTCACCGGTACGCCGTTCCGGTCCGACACCAACCCGATCCCCTTCGTCGCGTACGAGGAGGGCAACGACGGCATCCGCCGCTCCTCGGCCGACTACACCTACGGCTACGGCAACGCCCTCGCCGACGGTGTCGTCCGCCCCGTGATCTTCCTCAGCTACAGCGGCAACATGCGCTGGCGCACCAAGGCCGGTGACGAGATCGCCGCCCGGCTCGGCGAGCCGATGACCAAGGACGCCATCGGGCAGGCCTGGCGCACCGCGCTCGCGCCCACCGGCGAGTGGATTCCCAACGTGCTGTCCGCCGCCGACAAGCGGCTCACCGAGGTGCGCAAGGGGATTCCGGACGCCGGCGGGCTCGTCATCGCGACGGACCAGGAGTCGGCGCGCGCGTACGCCAAGATCCTGAAGAAGGTGACGGGCGAGTCCCCGACCGTGGTCCTCTCCGACGAGAAGGCGGCGTCGAAGAAGATCGACAGGTTCAGCCAGGACGAATCGCGCTGGATGGTCGCGGTGCGCATGGTGTCGGAGGGCGTCGACGTCCCGCGCCTCGCGGTCGGTGTGTACGCCACGACCATCTCGACGCCGCTCTTCTTCGCCCAGGCCGTAGGCCGTTTCGTACGCTCGCGGCGCCGTGGCGAGACGGCTTCGGTCTTCGTGCCGACCATTCCGATGCTCCTCGACTTCGCGAACGAGATGGAGGTCGAGCGGGACCACGTGCTCGACAAGCCCAAGAAGGGCAGCGACGAGGAGAACCCGTTCGCCGAGGAGGACCAGCTCCTCGCTGACGCGGAGAAGCTCGAGGACGAGGAGACCGAGGAGCAGCTGCCCTTCGAGGCACTGGAGTCCGACGCGGTCTTCGACCGGGTGCTGTACGACGGCGCGGAATTCGGCATGCAGGCGCACCCGGGCAGCGAGGAGGAGCAGGACTACCTGGGCATCCCCGGCCTCCTCGAACCCGACCAGGTACAACTGCTCCTCCAGAAGCGGCAGACCCGGCAGATCGCGCACAGCCGGCAGAAGCCGGCGGAGGAGGCGGACCTGCTGGAGAAGGCGGCCGAGAACCGCCCCGTGGTCACGCACAAGAAGCTGCTGGAACTGCGCAAGCAGCTCAACACGATGGTGTCGGCCTACACCCACCAGAGCGGCAAGCCGCACGGGGTGATCCACACCGAGCTGCGCAGGGTCTGCGGCGGCCCGCCCAGCGCTGAGGCGACGGCCGGGCAGATCCAGGACCGGATCAAGAAGGTCCAGGAGTGGGCCACCCGGATGCGGTGAGCTTTTCCTGGCGGCCCCGGTGCGTGGGTGGAGTGATCCGCGCGCACCGGGGCCTCGGCGTAATGCGGACCGATCCGCAGGCCGTTCGCGCAGAACCGTTCGCGCGGGGCGCGCGCCGTGCCCCGAGGGCGCGTGAGGGTGCCACACGCGCCCGTGGTGGGGAATATTTTCGGCACTTGTTTCACGGTGAGTTAACAATCGTTCACGGGTCATGTACGCAGCGTTGCCGCGGTGTCACCCGACTTGGACGCGCGTAGATGTTCGCGTTCCGGACGGTCCGCCGCTGACCGGCGGTTATGCCATGCGGCTCCGGAGGGAGACCGGATTCTGGACGAGGGCTTCCGCTGAGCGGACCCTCTCGCTAATGTCCCCGAAACATGAACGCCCCGTGGCAGTGTGGCCGCGGAGCGCAGCCGGTGCCATGGCCAGTCGGCGGCCTCTCGGTGCGTCGCCGTGGGACCGGCGTCGGCATCCCGGAGAGACAACCGCCCCGCTCACCACGAGGGAGAGGGCGTCGTGACCGCGGAGACTTCTCAGACGCTCGACCGGGGACTGCGTGTCCTCAAGCTGCTCGCCGATACCGACCACGGCCTGACCGTCACCGAGTTGTCGAACAAACTCGGCGTCAACCGCACCGTGGTCTACCGACTGCTCGCCACCCTGGAACAGCACGCGCTCGTACGGCGTGACCTGGGCGGCCGGGCCCGAGTGGGTCTGGGCGTGCTGCGCCTGGGCCGTCAGGTGCACCCGCTCGTCAGGGAGGCGGCACTGCCCGCGCTGCGCTCCCTGGCCGAGGACATAGGGGCCACCGCCCACCTCACGCTCGTCGACGGGTCGGACGCGCTGGCGGTCGCCGTCGTCGAGCCGACCTGGACCGACTACCACGTGGCCTACCGGGCCGGGTTCCGGCACGCCCTGGACAGGGGCGCCGCCGGCCGGGCGATCCTCACCGCCCGGCAGAAGACGGTCGACCACCCGGGCTACACCCTCACCCAGGGCGAGCTCGAAGCCGGTGCCTGCGGGGCGGCCGCGCCGCTGGTCGGGGTCTCCGGTGTGGAGGGCAGCGTGGGTGTGGTCATGCTCGCGGACGCCGTACCGGAACGGGTCGGGCCGAGAGTCCTCGACGCGGCCCGTGAGGTCGCCGACGCGCTGCGTTAGGACGAGCGGACGCCCCGGCCCCACCGCGCCGGGGCGGTCGGAGCCGTAGGCGCGCGGCGGATAGATTGGGCGGGTGGCCATTCGTCTCTCCCGCCCCCGCCTCCTCGCCCTCTGCGCGCTGCCCGTCCTCGCACTGTTCGGTACGGCGGCCTTCGCGCCGCTGCCGTTCACCGTGGCACAGCCCGGCACCACCGCGGACGTCCTCGGGGACGACAAGGGGACACCGGTCATCACGGTCAAGGGCGCGCCGACGCACCCCACCGACGGCAAGCTGCTGATGACGACGATCCTCGCGACGTCGCCGACGGCCGACATCGGCGTCGGTGACGTGGTGGACAGCTGGTTCAGGACGGACCGGGCGGTCATGCCCCGGGACTCCGTCTACCCGACCGGCGACTCCGAGAAGGAGATCGAGCAGCACAACCTCCAGGACATGGCGGAGTCGCAGAACGTCGCGGTCGACGCGGCCCTGAACTACCTGGACATGAAGCCCGGTTCGGTGGACATCACCCTGCACCTCGCCGATGTCGGCGGGCCGAGCGCGGGCCTGTTCTTCTCCCTCGGCATCATCGACAAGCTCTCGGACAACGGCGCCGGAGGCAATCTGACCGGCGGCCGCACCGTCGCCGGCACGGGGACGATCGAGGCCGACGGCGCGGTCGGCGCCGTCGGCGGAGTGAGCCTCAAGACGCAGGCCGCCCGGCGGGACGGCGCGACCGTCTTCCTGGTGCCGAAGGCCGAGTGCAAGCAGGCGAAGGCCGAGCGGCCCGAAGGTCTGCGGCTGATCCCCGTCACGACGCTGAAGAGTGCGGTGTCCTCGCTACGGGCCCTGGACCAGGGGGGCAAGGTACCGGGCTGCTGACCTTCGGCTCCGGGCCCTCCATGGTCCGCCACGCGGGAAAGACCAGCGGGCTCAGCGTCGCCAGGAAGTAGACCCCTCCCATCGCCAGCAGCGCCCCCGTCGCGCCCATCCCCTCGACCAGCAGCCCCGCCACCAGCCCGCCCACCGGCATGGCGAGCTCGCAGCCCGCGGTGAGGGCCCCCGCGACCCTGCTGCGCAGCTCCTCCGGCACGCGTTCGTACGTCATCGTCGTCAGGATCGGGTTGAGCATGCCGCCCGCGATCCCGCTCAGCGTCATCGTGACCGCGAGCGGCAGGGTGGTCCCGGTCAGCGCGGCGACCAGGAAGCGGGGAGCGCCGCACAGCACCACGCAGACCGAGAACACCGTCCGCCGCGAGAAGCGGTGCCCCACCGCCCCGTACAGCAGGGCGCCCGTCAGCCCGCCGGCGCCGAACAGCGCGGTGAGCAGCCCCAGATGGGTCGCCCCGCCCAGCTCACCTTCGGCGTGCACCGGCAGCAGGACGGCGTTCCAGCCCTGATCGGTGCCGTTCATGAACATGACCATCACCACGACGGCCAGCAGCAGCCGGTTGCCCAGCAGATAGGCGTAGCCCTCCCGCAGCTCGGCGCTGTAGGTGCGGAGTGACACGGGGGCCGCTGCCCTGCTCGGCTCCGCCGAGCGGATGCCCCGTACGCCTGCCGCGACCAGCAGTGCGGACAGCGCGAACGTGGCAGCGTCCAGCAGGAGCACGGTCTCGGCGCCGGCGAAGGCGATCAGCACGCCGGCCAGTGCGGCGCCCACCATACGGGCGCCGCGCGAGACCGCGTCGAAGAGGCTGGCGGCGCGGGCGAGTGTGGTGCCCGCGTGCTCGGCGAGGTCGGGGACCAGGACGTAGCGGGCGGTGTTGCCCGGCGTGTGGGCCAGACCGTTCAGTGCCATCAGCGCGCACAGCATCCAGAAGTGGAGCGCGCCCGCGTGGTGCAGCAGTGGGATGGCGGCGACGGCAGAGCCGCAGACCGTGTCGGAGGCGACCGAGACCCTGCGCCGGCCGATCCGGTCGATGACGGGGCCGCCGATCAGGGCGGCGACGACGATCGGGAGGGTCGCGCAGAAGGCGACGACACCGGCCCGGCCTGCGCTCCCCGTGGTCTCCAGGACGAACCACGGTACGCCGATGAGGGTGAGCGAAGTGCCCGCGGTGGATATCGAGTTGGCCGCCAGGACGGCGGCGAGCGGTGTGCGGTCCCGTGTCCGGTTCCCCCCGTCCACCCGTCAGGCCGTTCGTACGGCGCGTGCCGGGGGAGGCGGGCTCTGGGCCAGCCGGAGACCCAGCTCGACCAGCGTCCAGCCCATCCGGTGACGCAGTCCGGGGCGTACGGGGGTGAACTCGGCCGCTTCATGGCGGAGTTCGGCGGCACGGTAGGTGTGGAGCAGCAGGTGGATGTCGCTGTGCATGACGGGGATCCCCTCAGTCGGTGGGACGCGGGAACATGTGCAGGTGGGTGCGGACCACGGCCGATCCCTCGGTGTCCTCGGGGACGCGGTCCTGGTAGCTGTGGACGAGCTCGTGCATCTTCTCCGCGAGCTCCTGCGAGAGCTCCGGGGTGAGGCGCAGCTTGAAGTCGCTGAGCTCCCAGGCCCGGCGCCACTCCCCGGACCATTCGTGCATCGTCCCCAGCCAGGTGTTCAGCTCCTGGCCGTGCGTGGTGGCGATCTCGTGGAGCACGACCCCGACGGCGCCACGCACCTCGGCGTCCGGGTGCTCCAGGAAGCTGCTGGTGCTGAAGGTGTTGCCCATGTGGACGGCCTTCCACCACCGCTCGCGCCCCTTGCCGCGCTCCGGGTCGTCCTCGACGAAGCCGTACGTCGCGAGCTGGCGCAGGTGGTAGCTGGTGGCCCCGCTGGACTCGCCGAGCCGGTCGGCGAGTCCGGAGGCGGTCGCGGGGCCGAACTCCCGCAGGGTGTTCAGCAGCCGGATCCGCAGCGGATGGGCGAGACCGCGAAGGGTGCGGGTGTCGACGTGGTGGATCTTCGGGTCGTCGGCGTACGGCGACGGCCGGCGCTCGGGCTCGTTCGGTGGCATGCCACGACCATAGAGTTGCAAAGGCTGCTTTGCAACACGTTTTTTGCAACGACTTCTTTGGAAGTCCGTGTTCTGTCAGGGCCCGACCCGTCCCGGCCTTTCGCCCTCCGCTCAGCCCTCCTTGATGAATCCTTCCTTCACGAGCCAGTCCTTCGCGACCTCGTGCGGGTCCTGGCCGTCCACGTCCACCTTGGAGTTCAGCTCCTGTGCGAGCGGCGTCGTCAGCTTCTTGGTGACCGGCGCCAGCAGTCTGGCGATCTCGGGGTACTTGTCGAGGGTCGCCGTGTGAATGGCGGGGGCGGCGTTGTAGTTGGGGAAGAACTGCTTGTCGTCCTCCAGGACGTCCAGGTTCATCGCCTTGATCCGGCCGTCGGTGGTGTACACCTCGCCGAGCAGGCAGGAGTCGGACTCCGACACCTGCGTGTAGATGATCCCGGCGTCCATCTTCTGGATGTTCGACGCCGGAAGCCTCATCCCGTACTTCTTCTGCATGCCGGGGAGTCCGTCGTCGCGCGAGGCGAACTCGTTCTCCACGCAGACGGTCACGGCCTTCGGGTCCTTCTTGGCCAGCGCCGCCACGTCCGACAGCGTCTTCAGGTGGTACTTGGCGTTGTTCTTCTTGCTGATGGCCAGGGCGTAGGTGTTGTCGAGCGTGGACGGCGGCAGCCAGGTCACCCCGTTGCCCTTGTCCTCGTCGCGGACCACCTCGTACTGCTTCTGCGGGTCGACGACCGGCTCGGCATGGCCCAGATAGGTGATCCACGCCGTGCCCGTGTAGTCGTACAGGGCGTCGGCCTCACCCTTGACGACCGCCTCGCGCGCACTGATCGACCCCGGCAGGTTCGTGCGGTCCAGGACCTCGGCGCCCGCCGCCTTGAAGAGCAGGCCCATGATGTGCCCGAGGATGATGTTCTCGCTGAAGTTCTTCGAGGTCACCGTCAGCGACGCGCCCTGGAGGGGCTGCCCCTGCCCGACCGACCCCGGTTCCACCTCGTCCACCAGCGGTGACCCGCTCTTCAGCCCGCACCCCGTGAGCAGGAGGGCGAGCGCGGCCGCCGATGCCAGGCCCGTACGTACCCTCACGCTTCCTCCAGTCCGCGCGGCGTCAGCCACAGTTCGACCAGCGATGCCAGCCAGTCCACCAGCAGTGCGAGCACGACCGTCAGTACGGAACCGAGTACCAGCACGGGCATGCGCTGCGTCTGGATGCCCGAGGTGATCAGGTCACCCAGCCCGCCGCCGCCCCCGAAGGTGGCCAGCGTCGCCGTGCCCACGTTGAGCACCAGGGCGGTGCGTACGCCCGCCAGGATCAGGGGGACGGCGAGAGGCAGTTCGACCCGGGTGAGCGTGCCCGTCGCCGACATCCCGATGCCCCGGGAGGCCTCCACGAGGGTCGGCTCGATCTGGTTCAGACCCGCCACCGTGTTGGAGAGCACCGGCAGGACCGCGTAGATCACCATGCCGGTGATGGCCGTCGACGGTCCGATGCCCAGCCAGATCACCAGCAGGGCCAGCAGTCCGATCGCGGGCGTCGCCTGACCGATGTTGGCCAGGGCCGTGACCCAGGGGGCGGCCTTCTTGAGACCGCGCCGGGTCAGCGCGATACCGATCGGGATGGCGATGACCAGCACCCAGAAGGTGGAGATCGCGGTCAGCCTGACGTGCTGCCACCAGCGCACCTGCACGGTGTCGCCGGCCAGTGAGTTCTCCGCGACGGAGTCGAGGTCGACGTTGGTGATCCACAGATACGTCACGACCAGGACGACGGCGCACACGGCCGGGACCAGCACGAGCTTCTTCCAGGTGATGCGGCGCGCCTGGCCGGGCGGCGGCGGGGCGGGCTCGCTCTCCTCGTCGCGGAAGGCGTGACCGTTCACGTCGTGCTCGCCGGGTGGCCGCGCGTCCTTCGGGGATGCTTGACGGCTGGGAGTCATAGCCCGCTGCCACCGCCTTCGAGCTCCTGCTCCGTCTGATGGGACCGGGACTCCTCCAGGTCGTGCCGGTGCTCCATCGCGGCGAGCCGGTCGGCCTCCAGAAGCTCCTGTACGGAGTTCAGCAGCGTGTGCATGTCGACGACGCCGATGAACTCGCCGCGCCGCCCCGTCACCGCGACCCGCCCGCCGCTGTCGGTCAGCACCGCCTCCAGCGCGTCGTGGAGCGTCGCGTCACGGGTCACCGTGTCGTGCACCAGCTGCCCGGCCCTGGCGAGCGAGCCCTTGGCCCGCATCAGGTCACCGCGCCGCAGCCATTTGTACGGACGGTTGCGGCGGTCCAGCATCAGCAGCTCGTTGTGCTGGCCGTCCCGCAGCTTGTTGAAGATCGACTGGAGCGGGTCCTCCACGGTCACCGTCGGGAAGTCGGCGATCCCGACGTCCCGTACGCGGGTGAGGTTGAGCCGTTTCAGGGCCGCGCCCGCCCCCACGAAGCCGGAGACGAAGTCGTCCGTCGGGTTGGTGAGGATGGCCTCCGGGGTGTCGAACTGCGCGATGTGCGAACGCTCCCGCAGCACCGCGATCCGGTCGCCCAGCTTGATGGCCTCGTCGAAGTCGTGGGTGACGAACACGATCGTCTTGTGCAGCTCGTGCTGGAGCCGGATCAGCTCGTCCTGGAGGTGGTCGCGGGTGATCGGGTCGACCGCCCCGAACGGCTCGTCCATCAGCAGCACCGGCGGGTCGGCGGCCAGCGCCCGGGCCACCCCCACGCGCTGCTGCTGGCCGCCGGAGAGCTGACGCGGGTACCGCCCGTGGAACTCCCGGGGGTCGAGACCGACCAGGTCGAGCATCTCCTCGACCCGGTCCTTCACCCCGGACTTCGACCAGCCCGTCATCTTCGGCACGAGGGCGATGTTCTCCGCGACCGTCATGTGCGGGAAGAGACCGGAGGACTGGATGGCGTAACCGATCTTGCGGCGCAGCTTCACCGGGTCCATGTCGGTGACGTCCTCGTCGTTGATCCTGATCCGCCCGGACGTCGGCTCGATCAGACGGTTGATCATCTTCAGAGTGGTGGACTTCCCGCAGCCCGAGGGGCCCACGAGGATCACGGTCTCACCGGCCTTGATGTCCATGGACACGTTGTCCACGGCCGGGTTGGGGTTCCCGGGATAGGACTTGCTGAGGTTCTCCAGCTGGATCGTCGCGCCCGAGGTGGCCGGACGGGGCGGGGCCGACTCCGTCGACCCGGTGGCTGTCTCAGGCACGGATCCCCCTAGGGATGGTGAGCCGCCCGAGCAGTACGTACGCGGCGTCGAAGAGCAGGGCGAGAATGACGATGCCGACCGTGCCGGCGAGAACCTGGTTGATGGCGTTGGCGCTTCCGAGTGAGGCGAGTCCGCGGAAGATCTCGTTGCCGAGACCGGGACCCGAGGCGTACGCGGCGATGGCGGCGATGCCCATCAGCATCTGGGTGGCGACCCGGATGCCGGTGAGGATGGGCGGCCACGCGAGCGGCAGTTCCACCTTGAGCAGCCGCCGCGTGCGGGACATCCCGATGCCCTTCGCCGCGTCGACGAGGGAGGGATCGACCCCGCGCAGCCCGACGATGCAGTTACGGACGATGGGCAGCAGCCCGTACAGGGTCAGGATGATCACGGTGGGCGGGACCCCCAGGCCGACCAGCGGGATCAGCAGGCCGATCGCCGCGAGTGACGGGATGGTGAGGACCGCCGAGGTGGAGGTGACCGCCAGGGCACCGCCCCAGCCGCTGCGGTAACTGACCACACCGATCAGGACGCCGAGGACGGTGGCGATGACCATGCACTGGAAGACGGCGCTGACGTGCTGGAACGCGTCCGTGAGCAGTTGCTGGTGCCGTGTGCCCACATACTCCCAGAAGTTCACATGTTGCTCCCTCGGCTCAGTCGGTGTCCTCTGCAGCCTGCTCGATCAGCGGGATAATACGCAGGGGCACCGGATTTTCCATGACGATCGCCGTGGAGGCCCGGACGATGCCATCAAAGCCGAGGACCAGGTCGATCACCCGCTGGAGATCGGCGTTCGAGCGGGCCACGAGCCGGCAGAGCATGTCCCCGTGCCCGGTCGTGGTGTGCAGCTCCAGCACCTCCGGCACGCTGCTCAAATGGGCCCGCACGTCGGCGCCTTGTCCCTGCTTGATCTCCAGCGTGGCGAACGCGGTGACGGGGTAACCCAGCGCCGCCGGGTCCACGTCCGGGCCGAAGCCACGGATGACGCCATTGGACTGAAGACGGTCCAGTCTCGCCTGCACCGTCCCGCGCGCCACCCCCAGCCGCCGCGACGCCTCCAGCACACCGATACGGGGCTCACGGGCCAGCAGCACGATGAGCCGGCCGTCCAGTCGATCGATCGCCATGATCCGTCTCCCGATGGTCAGCCTGTACGGACAGCCCGCCCATCCTGGCGTCCGGGTGTGCAGATTGACCAGAGGATCCGCGAACTGTTGCGCACCTTGCGGAGCGGCGGGAACCTTCGGACATGACTGAGACTGTGCACACCACCCCCGACACCGCCCGGCAGGCCGATCCCTTCCCGGTCAAGGGAATGGACGCGGTGGTCTTCGCTGTGGGCAACGCCAAGCAGGCGGCGCACTACTACTCGACCGCCTTCGGCATGAAGCTCGTCGCCTACTCCGGACCGGAGAACGGCAGCCGCGAGACCGCGAGTTACGTCCTGACCAACGGCTCCGCCCGCTTCGTCCTCACCTCCGTCATCAAGGCGTCCACGGAGTGGGGGACCTTCCTCACCGACCATGTGCACGCCCACGGCGACGGCGTGGTCGACCTCGCCATCGAGGTCCCCGACGCCCGTGCGGCCTACGCCTACGCCGTCGAGCACGGCGCGCGGGGCATCACCGAGCCGTACGAGGTCAAGGACGAGCACGGGACGGTCGTCCTGGCCGCCATCGCGACGTACGGGAAGACCCGCCACACGCTGGTCGAGCGCGGCGGCTACGACGGCCCGTACCTGCCGGGCTACACGGCCGCGGACCCGATCGTCGAGCCGGCTGCCAAGAGGACCTTCCAGGCCATCGACCACTGCGTCGGCAACGTCGAGCTCGGCCGGATGAACGAGTGGGTGACCTTCTACAACAAGGTCATGGGCTTCACCAACATGAAGGAGTTCGTCGGCGACGACATCGCCACCGAGTACTCCGCCCTGATGTCGAAGGTCGTCGCGGACGGCACGCTGAAGGTCAAGTTCCCCATCAACGAGCCCGCGATCGCGAAGAAGAAGTCGCAGATCGACGAGTACCTGGAGTTCTACGGCGGCGCCGGCGTCCAGCACATCGCGCTCGCCACGAACGACATCGTCGCGTCCGTGAAGGCGATGCGGGCGGCCGGCGTGCAGTTCCTGGACACCCCGGACTCGTACTACGACACCCTGGGGGAGTGGGCGGGCGAGACCCGCGTGCCCGTCGAGACGCTGCGCGAGCTGAAGATCCTCGTCGACCGCGACGAGGACGGCTACCTGCTGCAGATCTTCACCAAGCCGGTCCAGGACCGTCCGACGGTCTTCTTCGAGATGATCGAGCGGCACGGCTCGATGGGCTTCGGCAAGGGCAACTTCAAGGCCCTGTTCGAGGCGATCGAGCGCGAGCAGGAGAAGCGCGGCAACCTGTGACCACGCGACAGGGCCCCTTCTCCCGGCCGGGAGAAGGGGCCCTGTGCCGCTGTCACGGGGCCTTCGAGGCCCCCGGAGTCGCCGAGGCGGACGCCGACCGTGCCGGCTCAGGTCCGGCCGTCTCCCCGGCAGGCTTCCCGGCCGCCTTGCCCGACTCCTTGCCGCCCTCCGCCGAGGAGTCCGGCGCGGGCTCCGGCGACGGCTCCGTCCGGGACTCGTCCCCGGCCCCCTTCTCCGGCGTCCCGGGCTCCGGAGCGCCCTCCGGCCCGGACGGCCGCACCGCCGCGGGGCCGCCCGCCGCCGGCTCACCCAGCTCGTCCAGGGCCTCCCGCGCCAGCGGGGCGGCCAGCGGCGAGAAGTCCGGGTCCGTGCGGAGCGCCTCCTCCAGATGGCCGCGGGCAGGGCCGTCCTGCCCGAGCGCACTCTCGATCACACCCAGGTGGTAGGCGTACGAGGCGTCCCGCACACCGGTCTCCACCGCCCGCTCCGCGTACTGCACGGCCTCCTCGCTCCGGCCCGCCCGGTGCAGCGACCAGGCCAGGGCGTCCGACACCGCCGCGCTGCGGCGCTGCGAGGCCCACTCGGTGCGCATCAGCTCCACCGCCGCCTCCGGATCGCCGTGGTCGGCCTCGAAGCGGGCCTCGGTCAGGGACTCGTCGACCCCGGACGTCCGCGCGCGGGTGAGGAGCTCGCGGAGCTTCGTGTACTGGGTGCGCGCGTCGCCGTCCAGGCCCAGGGACTCGTACAGCTCGGCCAGTTCGAGCACGTACTCGGGGCGGGGGAACTTCGTCGTCACCGTCCGGTACTCCGCCAGCGCCTCGTCCGTGCGGTCGAGTGCCGCCAGGGCGCGGGCCCGGCCCGCGAGGGAGGGGAGGTGGCCGCGGTCCGTGCGCAGGGCGGCGTCGTACTGCGCGAGGGCTTCCGCCGGCTCCCCGCGCTCACCGGCGAGGTCCCCGAGGCGGTGCAGGGCAGCCGCCTTCGCGGCAGGTGTGCCGGCGTGGTCCGCCGCCTCCTGGGCGGTGGCCAGGGCGTCCTCGCGCCAGCCCTGGTTGCGGTACATGTCGGACGTCCTGGCCAGGGCGGGGGCGCCCTTGCGCAGGGTGCCGAACTTCTCCGTCGCCTTGGCCGCGGCCGCGTACTCACCGAGGCCGTTGTAGGCGTCGATCAGCACCGGGTACGCCGTCCAGTCCTTCGGCTGCCGCGCGCGGACCGTCTCGCCCCACTTCTTCGCGGCGAGGAAGTCGTTACGCGCGTTGGCGAGCGTCCCGAGCCCCACCCAGGCCCGTACGTTCCCGCGCTCACCCGGCTGTGCGGCCAGCGAGCGCTGGAGGGCCTGCTCGGCCCGGGTGTAGTACGCGGTGTCCGCGGACCGCCGGCCCCACTCCACGTACGCCGTGCCGAGCACCGCCCAGGACGGGGCGTCCGCGGGGTGCGTCTCCACCCACTTCTGCCGGTCGCCGATGAGAGCCGTCAGGTCGGACAGGGACGCCGGGGCGCCCGCGGCCGCGGCGGCCTCGGCCCGGGCCACCGGCCCCGGCGTGGGCGGTGCGGCGACCTCGTCGTCGTCCGGCACGGCGATCACCGCACCGGCCACGAGCACGGCTCCCGCCACAGCGCCGAACGCCGCCCTGCGCAGCGTGGTGCGCACCGGCGCGGGAGGCGGTGGGACGGCCGTCGCGCCCTGCGGCGGCAGGGGGGAGGGGGACGGCTCCGGGTTCTGCTGCGGCTTGGCATCCATGGCCATCACTCTGCGTCAGTACGAAGATCGCATCGCGCTCCCCGAAGGGTGACGCAGACGGGTTCACACCATTGGCCCCGGGTGCCACGCTTGGATCATGGACCCTCTCCTCGAACGACTGCGCGCAGGTCTCCCCGCCGAGGCCCTGATCACGGACCCGGACGTCACCGCCTCGTACGCCCACGACATGGCGAGCTTCTGCGACGCCGGTGCCCCCGCCGTCGTGGTGCTCCCGCGCACGGTCGAGGAGGTCCAGCACGTCATGCGGACCGCGACCGCCCTGCGGGTCCCCGTCGTCCCCCAGGGCGCGAGGACCGGGCTGTCGGGCGCGGCCAACGCCTCCGACGGCTGCATCGTGCTCTCCCTGGTGAAGATGGACCGGATCCTGGAGATCAGTCCGGTGGACCGGATCGCGGTCGTCGAGCCGGGCGTCGTCAACGCCACGCTGTCCCGCGCCGTCAACGAGCACGGGCTGTACTACCCGCCGGACCCCTCCAGCTGGGAGATGTGCACGATCGGCGGCAACATCGGCACCGCGTCCGGCGGGCTGTGCTGCGTGAAGTACGGAGTCACCGCCGAATACGTCCTGGGCCTCGAGGTCGTCCTGGCCGACGGGCGGCTGCTGAACACCGGACGCCGCACGGCGAAGGGCGTCGCCGGATACGACCTCACCCGGCTCTTCGTCGGCTCGGAAGGCAGCCTCGGCATCGTCGTGAAGGCCGTCCTCGCGCTGCGGCCCCAGCCCCCGCAGCAGCTCGTGCTCGCCGCCGAGTTCGCGTCGGCGGCGGCGGCCTGCGACGCCGTGTGCCGGATCATGGAGCGGGGGCACACCCCGTCACTCCTCGAACTGATGGACCGTACGACGGTGCGTGCCGTCAACGCGATGGCCTCCATGGGCCTTCCCGAGACCACCGAGGCGCTGCTGCTCTGCGCCTTCGACACGCCCGACCCGGCGGCCGACCTCGCCGCCGTCGGCGAACTGTGCACGGCGGCCGGGGCCACCGAGGTCGTGCCCGCCGACGACGCGGCCGAGTCCGAACTCCTGCTCAAGGCCCGCAGGCTGTCCCTCCCCGCGCTGGAGACCGTCAGGTCCGCCACGATGATCGACGACGTGTGCGTGCCGCGCTCGCGGCTCGGCGCGATGATCGAGGGCACCGCCGCCATCGCCGAGAAGTTCGGGCTCACCATCGGGGTGTGCGCCCACGCGGGCGACGGCAACACCCACCCCGTCGTCTGCTTCGACCACACCGACGCCGACGAGTCCCGCAGGGCCCGCGAGTCCTTCGACGAGATCATGGCGCTGGGTCTCGAACTGGGCGGCACCATCACCGGCGAACACGGGGTCGGCGTCCTGAAGAAGGAGTGGCTCGCCCGTGAACTGGGCGAGGTCGGAGTCGAGTTGCAGCGCGGCATCAAGGCCGCCTTCGACCCGCTCGGGCTGCTCAACCCCGGCAAGCTGTTCTGACGGCCGCCCACGCCACCGCTCAGACGTCCCCGTCCTGCGTCTCGTCCTGGGACCAGGGGTCGCTCAGCCACAGGTCGTCCGCCGGCAGCGGGGTGAGCAGCTCGGCGAGGGCCCCGTCCAGTCCGAGCAGCGTGCTCTCCGTCCCCGGCGGGACCACCCGCAGGGTGCGCTCCACCCACGCGGACACGGCACCCGACGGCAGTTCCAGGAGGGCGTTGCCGTCGGGCGAGGTGAGCGCGACGCAGATGACGCCCCGGTCCTCGACCCTGGTCGGCCAGATCCGTACGTCCCCGTGCCCGCACGGCCGGAACACCCCCTCCACCAGCAGCTCACGGGCGAACGTCCAGTGCACGGGCGACTCGGAGCCGATGTGGAAGGTGATGTGCACGGCGTACGGGTCGTCGGTGAAGTAGGACAGCCGCGCGGGCACGGGGACGGACCGCTCGGGCGACAGGACCAGCTTCACTTCCAGTTCGCGTTCCACAGCGTTCTGCATGAGGGTGCACGACCTTCCGATGCTCGTAGGGTCCGGTCCTGTGACCGGTCCGCACAAGGAGAGAGCGCCCTCACGGACGTCTATGACGCGACTTCCCAGAAAAACTTGCCCGGACCCTGAAAGTGGTCCAAACGACAGGACAGGCCCGGGGGTGCTCGGTGGTCTGATAGATGTGGACCCTTGTATTGAGGTCGGCCACCCCCGACGGCCGGCCGGCCTGAGGCCTCGAAGAGATACGGGACCACGGTGATGAGCGCCCCAACCCCGGCACCCGGTGACGAAAGCCCCCGCGAGGGGTACTACCCCGACCCGTCCATTCCCGGATACGTCCGGTACTGGAACGGCGCTTCGTGGGTCCCCGGCACCAGCCGGCCCGCGCCCCAGCAGGGCGAGACGACTCCGGCGGCGCCGCCCGCCCCGGCGGCCGGCGCCGCCCCGCAGCGGCAGGCCCCGGTGGACGAGACCGGGCCGATGTACCTCGACGAGGCCGATGCCTCGGATGCGCCCGGCGGTGACGCCGGGGCAGGCACGGGTGAGGCCGACGACGCCCCCGGCAGGCCCAGGCCGGCGATCGCCTGGCAGGCGGACACCAACCGGCAGACCGGCTTCGGCGGTGAACGCGACCACCGCGTCTCCTGGGGCGGCCCGGACCCGCGTACGCCCGAGGCGCACACGCCCGGATCCGGGACGGCGGCGCCGCCCGCCGCTCCCGCCCGTACGACCCCGCCGGACGCGCCCGCCGACCCTCGGCAGCCCGGGGCCCCGGACCCGACGCGCGGGGCCCTGCCCGGCATGCGGAACGGCAACGACGAGGTGAGCGATGGCACCGTCGCCGTACGCGCCGACCGGCCCGGCAGCGGCGACGCCGGCCGCCGTCCGCCGACCGACGGCACGGTCACGATCCGCGCGGTGGGATCCGGTGGCCGTCCCCCGCGGCCGCGCGAGGAGGGCCCCGCCCCGGCCTCCGGCGTCGCCGACGGCACGATGACGATCCGTGCCGTGCCGCCCGGCCCCGCCCAGCAGTCCCCCGCTCCCGCACCGGCGCCCACGCCACCGCAGGCCCAGCCGCCCCTGAACACGCCCATGACCCCGGGCCCCGGCGGCGGTTCCGCTTCCTGGGCGCAGCAGGTCCACCAGCTCGCCCAGCCCGAGCAGACGGCCCGCCCGCAGCAGCAGAGCCCCCAGCAGCAGAGCCCGCTGCCCCCGCAGCAGCAGGGCGCCGGGCCCGGGCAGCAGCCGGTCACGCCCTGGAAGCCCGTGGCCGAGGACCCGTTCCAGCAGCTCGTCCGGTCCCAGGCCTCGGCCAGGCCCGCCGGACTCGGCAAGCGGCTGGCCGCCCGGATCATCGACACGGTCGTCCTCGGTGTGTTCGTCGGCGCGGTCGGCTTCCCGCTGGTCACCCGGGCGACGGACCACATCGACCAGAAGATCGAAGCGGCGAAGCTCTCCGGGGAGACGGTCACCGTCTGGCTCCTGGACTCCACCACGGCCGTGCTGTTCGGAGGGGTGCTCGCCGCGTTCCTCGTCCTCGGCTTCGTCCTGGAGGCCCTGCCCACCGCCAAGTGGGGCCGCACGCTGGGCAAGAAGCTGTGCGGTCTCGAGGTGCGGGACATCGAGTCCCACGACGCGCCGACCCTGGGCGCCGCCCTGCGCCGCTGGCTGGTGTACGGGGTGCTGGGCCTGGTCGTCGTCGGGGTGCTCAACGTGCTCTGGTGCCTGGTCGACCGCCCGTGGCGCCAGTGCTGGCACGACAAGGCGGCCCGTACGTTCGTCGCGGGCTGAGGGTGCTCCCGGGAGCTCCGGTCCGGTTCACACTTCGTTCTACGCCCCTCAGGAGCCCTGGTGGACGACCTCGCGGACGCCGTCGAGTCGATGGAGCAGCTTGTCGTGGGATGGCGTGAGATGGTGCTCGACCGGGACGCGGCCGCGGATGTGCGCGACCTCCCGGGCATCGCCGTACGGTGGGCCGACTCCCGGTTCGCCTTCTGGAACTGCGTCACGCTGACCGACGTCGGCGCCGCCCCGGGGCTGGTGCGGCAGCGTCTGAGCCAGGCGGCGGAGATCATGCGCGCCAAGGAGCGGCCGGGATTCCTGTGGGTCTTCGAGGACCTCCTGACCGGCGAGGCACGCGAGGCGCTCGGGGCGGCAGCCGGGGAGGCCGGTCTCGAACACGCCTTTCCCGGCACCGGTATGGCCGGAGACCTGCTGCCCCTCCCCGAACCGGCGCACCGCGATCTGACGTTCGTACGGGTGAGCACCGACGAACACCTGAGGGCCTATGCCGATCTAAACTCCCAGGCCTACGGCTTCCCCCTGGAGGACGGCCGCGACGGCCTGGTCGGCTCCGTGCTGTGGAAGGACCGGGCGCACGCCTACCTGGGCCTGCGGGACGGTGAGCCGGTGACGTGCGCGGCGACGGTGGAGGTGGCGGGCCGTCTCTTCGTCGTACTCGTCGCCACGGCCCCGGCGTGGGAGCGCAACGGTTACGGCGAAGCGGTGACCCGCAAGGCGCTGTACGAGGGAGGGAGGGCCACCGGCCTGACCCGTGCGACGCTGCACGCGACCGCGGCCGGCGCGCCCGTCTACCCCCGCATCGGCTTCGAACCGAACTCCCCGATGGCCTTCTACGCTCTGAAGAGCCCGGCCTGACCCGCACGGGCCGCGGGCCGGGAGCGGCCCGTACGCCCGTGTGCTGACGCCCCGTCCCCCGAAGGGACCTCAGCCGTTGCGGGCCTTCGTGGGCCGGGGTGCACTGCCCCCATGAGTAACGAACCACCGCCTCCGCCGCCGCCCGAGGACGACCCCTTCTCGAAGCGGCCGCCGCAGGGGCCTCCGCCCCCGTCGAGCGGTTCGCCCTACGACAGCGGGCCGCCCCCGCCCCCGCCGCCGCGTGACCCGTACGGCGGCGGCGGTCCCTACGGTGGCGCGGATCCGCTGGCCGGCATGCCGCCGCTCGCCGAACCGGGCAAGCGGATCCTGGCGCGGTTGATCGACTTCCTCATCATCTCGATCCCGCTGTACCTGATCTCGCTGCCCTTCGGCGGTGCGGTCGACGTCTCGTCGGACGACGGCAGCGACGACTTCGGGAACGCCATCGGCAACACCTACACCGGTCATCAGCTGGTGTGGTCGCTGATCGGCCTGGTGGTCTACGTCGCGTACGACACGTACTTCACCCACAAGGACGGCCGGACGCTCGGCAAGCGGCTGCTGAAGATGCGCGTCGCTATGCTCAACGACGGCTCGGTCCCGGACACGAGCTCCTCGCTGATGCGGGCCGTGGTGCTCTGGCTCCCCGCGCTGCTGTGCTGCCCGTGTCTCTGGTGGCTCATCAACATCGTGCTGATGTTCACGGACAAGCCCTACCGTCAGGCTCTGCAGGACAAGGCGGGCAAGACCGTCGTCGTCAGCACCGCTTAGGGCCCCTCGTCCGGATCACGCCGGGCTCGCGGGGGCCCGGCCCGGTCCGGGCGGAGGACTCCGGGACTCTCAACGGTGCAGCGAGTGCTCCCCGATGTGCTCCCGCCGGGCGGCGGCGAGCTCTATGTCCTCGATCGTGCGGTGCGTGCGGGCGGTACTGGGCGGTGGCGTCGTCCGCCGGGCCGTCCTCGTGCGCGCGGGCAGGGCCATGGCCACCAGCAGGCCGAGGACCAGCGCCACGGTGGAGACGGCGGCGACACCGATGCCCGACTCCGTGCGGAAGAGCAGCAGCAGGGCGAGGGCGGAGAAGACGACGGTGGCCGAACCGTAGGAGAACTGTGCGGCTGTCGGACGCGGCATGGCGGTATCCGTCCTCGGGGCGTCGGATAGGGAAGTCTCTCAACACGTTCGCACTGTCAATCGACTCTACGACGGTGGATGCCCGGGAGGAACGGGTAGTAAGCGCGACCTAACCCACGGTACCGGTGCACGGGGGGCGCACTGAGTCACACCGACGCCGGTACGAGCTCTCGACGCGCCGGTCGGCCGACCGGTCCGCTGTGAGGTGCGTCCGGATACCGGAAAAGGGCTCCCGCATAGTGCACTTGGTATGTGCAAGTCAAGATCTGTCTTTTCTCTCATAACTCCGATCGAATGTCGTCACTTGTGACGCGTTGAACGCGCGCGGCCCTGAAAACCACCCCCTGGCCGCGGACGCGAACGCCGGGGAGGACTGCATCAAGTGACCACTCAGAGACGGGCGCTACGCGCCACCGCCGTAGCCGTGTGCCTGGCCGCCACCGCAGCGACGGCATCCGCCTTCGCCACGGCGCAGGCGGACGACAGGACGTCAGGTTCGGGCGTTTCCCACGTGGACCGCCGCGACCCCGCGCCGGCCAAGGCGCACGAGCACGACCTGGAAGGCCCCTTCAGCAAGGAGCAGGACGCACAGCGCCAGGCCGCGCTGGAGCAGGTCCTGTCCGGCGACAAGAAGGTGACCGCCAAGGGCGGTTCCAAGGTCGTCAAGCTCGGCAAGAGCAAGTACGTCGAGCTCGGCCGGGAGAAGACCGACAAGATCTTCACCATCCTCGTGGAGTTCGGCGACCAGGTCGACGACACCACGATGTTCGACCCCGACGGTGACGGCCCGAAGCCGCCCGTCAAGAAGTACGGCGGCACGCCCGGCCCGCTGCACAACGAGATAGCCGAGCCCGACCCGGCGAAGGACAACAGCACCGCCTGGCAGGCCGATTACGACCAGGCCCACTTCCAGGACCTCTACTTCGGTGAGGGCAAGGGCAAGGAATCGCTGAAGACCTACTACGAGAAGACGTCCTCCGGGCGCTACTCCGTCGACGGCGAGGTCTCCGACTGGGTCAAGGTCCCGTACAACGAGGCCCGTTACGGCTCCAACTACTGCGGCTCGACCAACTGCGCCAACGTCTGGGACACCGTCCGCGACGGCGTCAACGCCTGGGTGACCGACCAGAAGGCCAAGGGCCGCTCCCTGGACGAGATCAAGGCCGACCTCGCGCAGTACGACGAGTGGGACCGTTACGACTTCGACGGCGACGGCAACTTCAACGAGCCCGACGGCTACATCGACCACTTCCAGCTGGTCCACGCCGGCGAGGACGAGTCCGCGGGCGGCGGCACCGAGGGCACGAACGCCATCTGGGCGCACCGCTGGTACGCGTACGGCACCAACGCCGGTGCGACGGGCCCCGAGGGCAACAAGGCCGGCGGCGCCGAGATCGGCGACACGGGCATCTGGGTCGGCGACTACACCGCGCAGCCCGAGAACGGCGGCCTGGGCGTCTTCGCCCACGAGTACGCCCACGACCTCGGCCTCCCGGACCTGTACGACACCTCCGGCGGCGGCGAGAACTCGGTCGGCTTCTGGTCCCTGATGTCGGCGGGCTCCTGGCTCGGCACCGGCAAGGGCGAGATAGGCGACCTCCCGGGTGACATGACCGCCTGGGACAAGCTCCAGCTCGGCTGGCTCGACTACGACACGGCGAAGGCCGCGACGAAGTCGACCCACAAGCTGGGGGTCTCGGAGTACAACACCAAGAACAAGCAGGCGCTCGTCGTCGAGCTGCCCGAGAAGGCCGTCACCACCACCGTCACGAAGCCCGCGGAGGGCTCCAAGCAGTGGTGGAGCGACATGGGTGACGACCTGTCGAACACCCTGAGCCGCCCGGTCGACCTGACCGGCAAGTCGTCCGCCACGCTGGACCTGTCCGGCTGGTACGACATCGAGGCCGACTACGACTACCTCTACACCGAGGTCTCCGAGAACGGCGGCACCAGCTGGACCGCGCTCGACGGCACGGCCGACGGCAAGGCCCTCCCGCGCGACGCCAGTGACAAGCCGGCCCTGACGGACGTCTCCGGGGCGTACAAGAAGCTGTCGTTCCCGCTGGACGCCTACGCGGGCAAGAAGATCGACCTGCGCTTCCGCTACCAGACGGACGGCGGCGCGGGCGGCAAGGGCTTCGCGGCCGACGCCATCACGGTCACCGCCGACGGCTCCGCGCTCTTCACGGACAACGCCGAGGGCGACGACAACGGCTGGACCGCCAAGGGCTTCTCGCGGATCGGTGAGTCGTTCACCAACGACTACCCGCAGTACTACATCGCCGAGAACCGCCAGTACGTCTCGTACGACAAGACCCTCGAGGTCGGCCCGTACAACTTCGGCTTCTCCACCACCCGCCCCGACTGGGTCGAGCACTACGCGTACCAGAACGGTCTGATGGTGTGGCTCTGGGACACCTCCCAGAAGGACAACAACACCTCGGTCCACCACGGACAGGGCCTGATCCTGCCGGTGGACTCGCACGCCAAGCCGCTGAAGTGGACGGACGGCACGCTCCTGCGCAACAAGATCCAGCCCTTCGACGCGCCGTTCAGCTGGTACCCGAACAAGGGCTTCACGCTGCACAACGCGGACGTACCGCTCAAGATCAAGCCGTCGCTGGGCGTCCCGGTCTTCGACGACCGCAAGGGCACCTACTGGTACGAGGAGAACCCGACCGGAAGTGTCAAGGTTACTGACACCAACACCCGGATCTCCATCGTGCACGAGCCGCTCAGCGGTTCGACGATGACCGTGAAGGTCGGCCCCTCGGGCAAGTAGTCCGAAAAACACCTGGTCAACGTGCGACCGGCCGTCGCCCTCTAGCGGGGCGGCGGCCGGTCGTGTTTAGGTGCGTCCTACCGATCCTTATTGACACGAAGTCTTACGGGGGAGCGCGAAGCATGGCAGGCGGAGGTTTCTGCAGGTTGCCCAACGGCACTGTGGTGGTGGCACTGACCCTGAACGGCCCGTCCGGGGGATCCGGGCCGGGAGAGCCCGTGCGGGTGCTGGTGCACGCGGCGAACCGGGCGCGCGCCCTGACCAGGCTGCGCAACCTCGGCCTGCGGGCCGTCTACCTCAGGGGCAACGCCCATCCGCCCACCCCGGACGAGGTCACGGCGGTCCTGCACCACCCCGACGGGCTGCTGTGGCGCACGGCGCCGCAGACCGGCCAGGAGCTCTGGCACCCGATACGGGCGCTGCTGGGCTCCTCCGGCTACGCGGGACCGGCCCGCCCGGCGGCCTGAGCCCCGCCGGCCGGCACCCGGGGCGGCCCGCGTCAGACGACCGGCTTGCCGGACAGCTCCACGCCGGCGGTCCGCAGCTCCTCCAGGGCACGCTCCGTGGTCCCCTCCGCGACACCGGCGGTGAGGTCCAGCAGCACGTGCGTGGCGAAGCCCTCACGGGCCGCGTCCAGGGCGGTGGCCCGCACGCAGTGGTCCGTGGCGATGCCGACGACGTCGACAGCGGTCACGGACCTGTCCCGCAGCCACTCGGCGAGCCCCGTGCCGTTCTCGTCCACGCCCTCGAAGCCGCTGTACGCCGCGGCGTACGCACCCTTGTCGAAGACGGTGTCGATCGCGCCGGAGGCCACGGCGGGGGCGAAATTCGGGTGGAAGCCCACGCCCTCCGTGCCGGCGACGCAGTGGGGCGGCCAGGAGTGCTCGAAGTCGGGGGCGACGGAGAAGTGGTCGCCGGGGTCGATGTGGTGGTCGCGGGTGGCCACCACATGGCTGTAACCGGGCTGGGCCTCACCGATCAGGTCGGTGATGGCGGCGGCGACATCGGCGCCGCCCGCCACCGCGAGGCTGCCGCCCTCGCAGAAGTCGTTCTGAACGTCAACGACGATCAAGGCGCGATGCATGACGGTTGTCCTTCGGTGGGGTCGGTGAGGTCTCGGCGGTCTCGGCGGATTCCGCGGACCGGAGCGGTGGGGATGCCACCGAGCCTAGAGACTCGGCGCACCCTGCGGGAGGGGGCACACGCATCGGCTCTCCTTCCCCTGCGCGCCCGGCACCGCGGGGCCGGTTCCGGAGGAGCCCGGTCCGGCCCCGCCGGGGCCCTTCCGGCGGCCGGGGGCGCACGCGCGGGCCGGTGTCACATGTACCCAGGGGCCTCATACGTACTCCGTGGGCAGCACCGGCTCCCCCCGGGACAGCTGCATCGCCGACATCGGCAGCCCCGCCCGGGCCGCGATGTGGCGCTCCCGCGCCGCCTCCAGCGGCTCCCGGCCGAGCACCTCGCCGCCCCGGACCAGCTCCACCTGCATCTGCCGGTCCGCCAGCCCGGCCGGAACCTCTCCGGTGCCGATCACCTCGGCCTCGGCGACTCCCGTCCCGTCCAGCCTGCGCGCCGCCCACTTGCGGCCACCGCGGGAGGACTTCGCGCCCAGCGACTTCTTCACCACCGGCAGCAACGGATCGGCCGGATCGGCCGACCGGGCGCGCGCCACCAGCTTGTAGACCATGGAGCACGTCGGGTGCCCGCTCCCGGTGACCAGCTGCGTGCCGACCCCGTAGGCGTCGACGGGTGCGGCGGCCAGCGAGGCGATCGCGTACTCGTCCAGGTCGGACGTCACCACGATCTTCGTCTCCGTGGCACCCAGCTCGTCCAGCTGCTGCCGCACCCGGTGCGCGACGAGCAGCAGGTCGCCCGAGTCGATCCGTACGGCCCCGAGCTCCGGGCCCGCGATCTCCACCGCCGTACGGACGGCCTCGGTCACGTCGTACGTGTCGACGAGCAGCGAGGTCCCCCGGCCCAGCGAGTCCACCTGCGCCTGGAAGGCGTCCCGCTCGCTGTCGTGCAGGAGTGTGAAGGCGTGCGCGCTCGTCCCGACGGTCGGGATGTTGTAGCGGAAGCCGGCCGCCAGGTCCGAGGTGGTGTGGAAGCCGCCGACGTACGCGGCACGGGCGGAGGCCACCGCCGACAGCTCGTGCGTGCGCCGCGCGCCCATCTCGATGAGCCGGCGGCCCTGTGCGGCGGCCGACATCCGGGACGCGGCGGCGGCGATCGCCGAGTCGTGGTTGAGGATCGACAGGATGACGGTCTCCAGCAGCACGCACTCCGCGAAGGAGCCCTCGACCCGCAGGAGCGGCGAGCCCGGGAAGTAGACCTCCCCCTCCGGGTAGCCCCAGATGTCGCCGCTGAAGCGGTAGTCGGCCAGCCAGTCGACGGTGGGCCCGTCCACGATGCGCTGGTCGCGCAGGAAGGCGAGCATCTCGTCGTCGAAGTGGAAGTTCTCCACCGCGTCCAGCACCCGGCCGGTGCCCGCGACGACGCCGTAGCGCCGGCCCTCGGGCAGCCGGCGGGTGAAGGCCTCGAAGACGGAGCGCCGGTCCGCGGTGCCGGCCTTCAGTGCGGCCTGCACCATCGTGAGCTCGTACTGGTCGGTGAAGAGCGCGGTCGACGGCACACCGACCCGTCGCCCAAGGTCCGCTGAGTTCATACCGGGGATGCTACTCCCTATTCGTCAAACTGACGAGATGGGGGCGCCGTTTGTGCGTGAGGCCCTCTCTGGTGGCAGCATGGGGTAGGTGAGCGTTGCTGCCCCCGTAGAGATCGAACGTCCCGAATCGGCCGAGGAGACCTTCGCCGTCCCTGAGCCCGATGTCCCCTGGGTGACGCTGGTGCACAACGACCCGGTCAACCTCATGAGCTATGTGACGTATGTCTTCCAGGCCTACTTCGGCTACTCGAAGGACAAGGCGCACAAGCTGATGCTCGACGTCCACCAGAAGGGCCGCGCGGTCGTCTCCAGCGGCAGCCGCGAGGAGATGGAGCGCGACGTCCAGGCCATGCACGGCTACGGGCTCTGGGCCACGCTGACCCAGGACCGCAACTGACCCCACCGCTGCCCTCCGTCCGACCCACCATCGGAGAATTCATGGCCGGCCACTTCCAGGCCACCCCAGGCGGCGGCGCGTCCGTCGCGCTCGACGAGGTCGAGGTCGCCATCCTGCGCTCCCTCGCCGTCCAGCTGCTCGAACTGATCGGCCCCGGCGACGAGCCCGTCGAGGGCGAGGACCCGCTCGCCGCCCTCTTCGCCGAGGGGCCCAGCGAACCCCCGTCCGACCCCGCCCTGGCCCGGCTCTTCCCCGAGGCGTACGGCGACGAGGACAAGGAGCTGCGCGAGGCCTCCGCCGAGTTCCGCCGCTTCACCGAGAACGACCTGCGCACCCGCAAGCGCGACGACGCCCTCGCCGTCGTACGGTCGCTCGACGCGCTCTCGCCCGTGGGGGACAGCGGCGCGCTGCTCAGCCTCACCCCCGACGAGTGCCACCACTGGCTGGGCTCCCTCAACGACCTCCGGCTCACCATCGGCACCCGCCTGGAGGTCTCCGACGAGGACGAGGGGCAGGACGGGTCGCTCTACCGGCTCCCCGACAGCGATCCGCGCAAGCCGATGGTGATGGCGTACCTCTGGCTCGGCGCACTGCAGGAAACCCTCGTCGAAACGCTGATGCCCGACTGATCCGGGCCGACCTCACGGGTTCGCTCAACGGATGCTCAAATCCGAATAACGATCCTGTCACCCGGACAGCTCTCTTTGCCGTGCCTGGAAACGCTTGTCCGCTTTTTCTTGTGGTGTACGCCACATGCTGACCGGTGGCCTCACCGGGTACCCGTGATAAATCTTCACGACCGCCCGGGGACGCCACCCCTGTCCCCGGGGGCGCTACAGGCCGGCCGAACGCCGGCGGCACTCCATCCATATCCGGGGGGATCAGGACCTGATCCGACGCCGCAGAAGGCGCGGATCGGCGTGGAGAAAGGCGCACCACCATGACATCGGCGCAGGTCGACAACGGACAGGCGGACGGCCCGAAGGCCGGCGACGCCCCGGCGGGCGAGGGCTACCAGCGTGGCCTGGGAGCCCGCCAGATCCAGATGATCGCCATCGGCGGAGCCATCGGCACGGGACTCTTCCTCGGCGCCGGCAAAGCCATCGACAGAGCCGGTCCCAGTCTCATCCTGGCGTACGCCATCGCGGGCCTCGTCATCTTCTTCATCATGCGCGCCCTGGGCGAACTCCTCATGTACCGCCCGGTGTCGGGCTCCTTCTCGGAGTACGCGCGCGAATTCCTCGGCCCCTTCTTCGGATTCGTCACCGGCTGGACGTACTGGCTCTTCTGGGTCGTCACCGGAATCACCGAAGTCACCGCCGCGGCCACCTATATGACGTACTGGTGGGATATCCCGCAATGGCTGTCCGCACTGGTCTTCACCATCATTCTCTACGGCGCCAACCTGATCTCCGTGAAGCTCTTCGGCGAGCTCGAGTTCTGGTTCTCGATGGTCAAGGTCACCGCCATCCTCGGCATGATCCTCATCTGCGCCGGAGTGCTCACCATCGGCTTCTCCGACGCCGGTGACACCGCGACCGTCACCAACCTGTGGAACGACGGCGGCTTCTTCCCCGAAGGCATCAGCGGCACGCTGATGACCCTCCAGATCGTGATGTTCGCGTTCCTCGCCGTCGAACTCGTCGGCGTCACCGCCGGCGAGTCCAAGGACCCGAAGACCGTCCTGCCCAAGGCCATCAACACCGTGCCGTGGCGCATCGCCGTCTTCTACGTCGGCGCACTGATCATGATCCTCTCCGTCGTCCCCTGGAGCACCTTCAAGCCCGGCGTCTCACCGTTCGTCGCCGCGTTCGAGGAGATGGGCCTCGGCATCGGCGCCGCGATCGTCAACTTCGTCGTGCTCACCGCGGCACTCTCCTCCTGCAACTCCGGCATGTACTCCACCGGACGCATGCTGCGGGACCTCGCGCTCAACGGCCAGGGACCCAGGGCCTTCACCAAGCTGACGAAGAACGGCCTCCCGCTGGTCGGCACCACGTTCTCCGCCGCCCTGATGCTCGTCGGCGTGTGGATCAACTACCAGTGGCCCGGCGACGCGTTCAACTACGTCGTCTCCTTCGCGACCATCTCCGGCATGTGGGCCTGGATCATGATCCTCATCTGCCAGATCCGCTTCCGCGCCAAGGCCGACCGGGGCGAACTGCCCCAGTCCACCTTCAAGGCACCCGGAGCGCCCTTCAGCAGCTGGTTCGCCCTCGCCTTCATCGGCCTCGTCATCATCATGATGGCCATCGACAAGGACGCCAGGATCTCGCTCTACTGCGCACCCGTGTGGGGCCTGATCCTCGGCGTCTCCTACCTCGTGCTCAAGGCCCGCAACCCCGACAACAAGGCCTTCGCCAAGCGCTGAACCGCGCCACGGCAGCCCCGGGACACCGGCCGCCCCAACGGCCCTGTCCGGCATCCGGGCCCTCGCGTACCACCCTTCGGTACGCGAGGGCCCGTCTGTCTATCCTGGCGCCATGCTGACCCTTACCCAGGCGCTCCACGACCAGATCGTCGCGCACGCCCGCGCGGACCACCCCGACGAAGCCTGCGGAGTGGTCGCCGGCCCCGCCGGAACGGGCCGCGCCGAACGCTTCATCCCCATGCTCAACGCCGCGCGCTCACCCACCTTCTACGAGTTCGACTCCACGGACCTGCTGAAGCTCTACCGCGAGATGGACGACCGCGACGAGGAGCCGGTGATCATCTACCACTCCCACACCGCGACCGAGGCCTACCCCTCCCGCACCGACGTCACCTACGCCAACGAGCCCGGCGCCCACTACGTGCTGGTCTCCACCGCCGACACCGACGACGCGGGCCCCTTCCAGTTCCGCTCGTACCGCATCGTGGACGGCGAGATCACCGAGGAAGAGGTCCGGATCGTCGAGGCGTACCCCCCGGCGGACTGATGTCCGGCGGCGCTTCCGGAACCACCGGCTCCCGCCGCGTGTCCGACTGGCGAACGCTCACCATCCACCATGTGGGATCACACTCCGGGTCCGGGGTGGGGAATCGATACGATGAGCGCATGGTTCCCACTGACGTGAGCGACAAGACGCCGGGCATGCTGCTCGTCGCGCGGCTGCACGTCGACCTGTGCAGGCTCTCCAGCGCGATGTGTCCGGCTGCCGCCTGCCCGTGAACCGCACGGCCTGAGCCGCGGTCCGAGCGCAACCACGTACGCACCACCCCAGCGCGGGGGCGCGAACGCGCGCCCCACGCCACCTCCACGCTTTCGACAGGAGCCCACGCCATGGCCATCGAGGTCCGCATCCCGACCATCCTCCGCACCTACACCGACGGCGCCAAGGCCGTCGAAGGCAGCGGGGAGACCCTCGCCGACCTCCTCGCCGACCTGGAGACCCGCCACAACGGCATCCGTGAGCGCATCGTCGACGGCGACCAGCTGCGCCGCTTCGTGAACGTCTACCTCAACGACGAGGACGTCCGCTTCCTCGACGGCATCTCCACGAAGCTCACCGACGGCGACAACGTCACCATCCTCCCGGCCGTCGCCGGCGGCATGCGCTGATGCGGTACGACTCCCCGCTGGCGGCCGTGGGCAACACACCCCTGGTCCGCCTCCCGCGGCTGTCCCCGTCCGAGGACGTCCGGATCTGGGCCAAGCTGGAGGACCGCAACCCCACCGGCTCGATCAAGGACCGCCCCGCGCTCCACATGGTCGAGCAGGCGGAGAAGGACGGCCGCCTGACACCCGGCTGCACGATCCTCGAACCCACCAGCGGCAACACCGGCATCTCGCTCGCCATGGCCGCCAGGCTCAAGGGCTACCGCATCGTCTGCGTCATGCCGGAGAACACCTCGCAGGAGCGGCGCGACCTGCTCACCATGTGGGGCGCCGAGATCATCTCGTCCCCCGCCGCGGGCGGCTCCAACACGGCCGTACGCGTCGCCAAGGAGCTCTCCGCCGAGCACCCCGACTGGGTCATGCTCTACCAGTACGGCAACCCGGACAACGCCGGCGCCCACTACGCCACCACCGGACCCGAGATCCTCACCGACCTCCCGTCCCTCACGCACTTCGTGGCGGGCCTCGGCACCACCGGCACCCTCATGGGCGTCGGCCGCTACCTCCGCGAGAACAAGCCCGACGTCAGCATCGTCGCCGCCGAACCGCGCTACGACGACCTCGTCTACGGCCTGCGCAACCTCGACGAGGGCTTCGTCCCCGAGCTCTACGACGCCTCCGTCCTCACCACCCGCTTCTCCGTCGGCTCCGCCGACGCCGTCACCCGCACCCGGGAGCTCCTCCAGCAGGAGGGCATCTTCGCGGGCGTCTCCACCGGCGCCGCACTCCACGCCGCCATCGGCGTCGGCCGCAAGGCCGTCAAGGCGGGGGAGTCCGCGGACATCGTGTTCGTCGTCGCGGACGGCGGCTGGAAGTACCTGTCGACCGGCGTCTACACCGCCCCCACGACGGAAGCCGCCATCGAGACCCTGCACGGCCAGCTCTGGGCCTGACGGGCCATCGAGCCGCCCGGCGACCGGGCGGCCGCGCACCCCAGGAGGCGCGGGACGGGAAAGAGACCCCGTCCCGCGCCTCCCGCACGCTCACCCCAGCCCGCGCACCCGCCCCCACACCTCGCCGTCCAGCTCGCCCGCCTTCCGGCGGAACCCCGACACCGCCACATCCCGCAGCTCGTCCGTCTCCAGGAAGCTCCGCCGGCCCCGCGCGTCCCCCACCGAGCCCGGCGGCAGAGCGATC
>NZ_JBFBLO010000022.1:0-127888 GCF_040686735.1 Streptomyces sp. NPDC079167
GCGTCGACGAAGCCCTCTCCCTCAACCCGGACATCGTCTCCACCGCCTGCCCGTTCTGCCTCGTCATGCTGACCGACTCGGTCAACGGCAAGAAGAACGACGGCCAGGCGAAGGAATCCATCCAGGTCGTCGACGTGTCCCAGCTGCTCCTGGAGTCGGTGAAGACATCGGTCTGAGAACCGGGACGGCCCGACCCTCCGCACGAAGAGATCAAGCGAGGACTGCGCCATGCTCTGAGACGCCGAAGCCGGGATCGCTGTCGCAGACCTCGTGGAGAGCGAGAGAGACCGCGTCCAACTGATCGTTTCAGAATGGGTTGATTCGCAGGTCTTGCACTCGGTGATCTTGATCGGCAGGGTGTCCGGCGTGCGTGCTGACCTTGTTCCTGACGACCTGGGGGAGCGGATGGCCCCACTGCTGCCACCTGCTTACGAACGGAGCCGGTGCGGAGGTCTCCTCGCCGTACAGACGGTGGCCTCCGTTGCTGCGTTCCGGCTCGGTCAACAGGCCACACCGCGCGTAGTAGCACTACGGCTGGATGTTCACCCCGCCCTTGGAACCCCAGCGGCAACCGCTCCACAGAAGCCGGATGGATTCCGCCATTCGGTAGGACCGGCTCGCCCTCCCCACAGATGAATACAGTGCTCGGCGGGAAAGCCGCTGGTCCGTGCTGGGGCGCGCTCCGAACGCGGCCACTTTGTCGAACGTCCCGAGCCCCTCTCGGCGTGAGCAGCCTCAGCCGATCCGCAGAAGCCGGGAGGATCTCAGGCAATCGCGCGCCGTATGTGCAGGTGGCCATCGCGAGGGAAGGAGGGCGGTGCGGCGGGCAAAATGGTGTCGAAGTCATAGCGGCTCTTCTGTGCAACCCGGCACGATGCTGGGTTGTCCACCTGGTGCAGGAGTTCGAGACGCTCCAGCCCGTCGGCTTCGAAGGTGTCGAAGGCCCAGTTGGTGAGTGCCTCCAGAGCGCGGGAGGCCACCCTCCGCCCGCGAGCGTGCGCCGCGGTCCAGTAGCCCACTTCGGCCGCCGGTTTGCCGGAGGTGACCCCCTTGAGGACCACGTTGCCCACCAACTGTTCGCGAACTGAACCGGGTTGTGCTTCAAGGACGGCGAAGCCGAACCGGTCCCCCGTTGCCCAGCCCAGCTGCTGAGCCTGTACCCAGAGTGTCCCGTCGGCATCGGTGTCCACGACAGAGCTCACCCACCGGCGCAGTGCCCGATCCCGGCTCACCTCGACCAATGCGGCGACGTCCTCCATGCGCCAGGGGCGAAGAACGAGAGCGGGAAAGACCGGCGACGCGGCCACCAGAAGTACGACCGGGACACTCATCAGCCGATCATGTGTGGCGGCGTTCTCACCCGACGCCGGCCGCGTCCGTCCCATGCCGCCTTGTGACCGTCCCGTCATTGCTGTGTCCGGGCGCGCAGAGCCTGGACAGACCAGTCGAACACTGGAGCCAGACTCTCCGGGGTCGGCCAGCCGTTGACCACTGCGAGCAGCTGGAGGTATCGCTCCCTGCGGGGGTCGTTCACGCTCTCCAGCCGAGTCGCCAGCCGGTGGCGAAGCCCGATGTCGTCGCGGCCGAGGAGGTGCGCGTAGTACGCCGTGAACTGCGCGACGATGGGATCGGCCTGGGGGAGGCCGGGTCGATGCCGGCGGCCAGGGCCGTACCGGCCTGGTCACGGACGGCTGCGGCAATGTCGCGGCGCGGGGCCGTCACGTCGCTTCGGGGCTGCTCGGCCGCATGGTCCTGACCTTGCGGATCGTGGGGAGGTCCAGTCCCAGCTCGCGCAGGGTACGCACGAGGGTCCAGGCGTGCGACGGCGTCGATGCCGTAGAGGCGGTAGCCGGCCGGGCTGCGGTCGGTCGGCGCTACGATTCCGCGATCGGAGTAGAACCGAATGGTCTTGACCGTGAGACCGGTCCGTCGAGCCAGCTCGCCGATCGAGTAGAGCGTGTCGCCGTTCATGTCCCCACCTTTGTGTCTCCCCCTACGGGAGACTCAAGTCCTTCGCCTGTCGGCAGGCAACCACTCCTCATTCACGAGTCTTGACAATTCCTCTTGCCGGACCGGGGCGGGCGGCTCGCCGCCGGTGTGCTGCCCGGGCCGGAACAGGAGGTCTGGCCGGTCAGCTGGGCTAGCCGAGTTCCTTGGGGTCGTAGAGGGCCTCGGTCTTTCCTGTGAGCAGGGCCCAGTAGCGGTCCCCGAAGGACCTCCTACGCTTGAACACAAGAACTTGACTGGGAACACCACTCCGTGGGGTAGTTGGCCAGTCCCGCGGCCGTGAGGACGGTGCCCAGCAGCTTCCGGTTGGCGCGGGCCTTCTCGCTGATGTTCGGGGCGTGGGTGTAGCAGGCGCCGGCGCTCTCCTCCGGGTCCGCGTTCATGCGCGTGCCCAGGTCCAGCTCGTGCCCGTCGGCATCGGCGAGGGTGAGGTCGACGGCCGCGCCGGCGCTGTGCGGAGCGATGTCGGGCGGTGACACGTACCTGCTCGCCGCCGAGTGGAGCTCATAGGAGGACCAGCCAGGGTGGGCGGCCCGCAGTCGGCCGGCGTACTCCTCGAAGTACTCCCGCTGGAGGGAAGGCGGCCGGTAGCCCTCGACGAACAGCAGCCGCAAGCCTGCCGGAAGCATCGTCTGCGCGGTAAGCAGCCGTTCCAGCACGCCTTCCCGCAGGTGGGCGAGGGCGTCCGCCGGGTCCTGTTTGCGGGTGGCGACGAGCAGACGGCCGCCGACACGGACGTCCACGAGGCGTTCGCCGGACTCGACCACGGGTATGGCGACGACCTTCGGATCCGACATCAGCGCGATCCCGGTCATGGCGGCTCCCCTCATCCGGCCGGCGTGGCCGGGGGCCGCACGCCGAACCACTGTTCGGCGCCGTACTCCTCGACCCGCTCGACCTCGGTGAAGCCCAGCTTCGCCGCGAGGCGCATCGCCCGGTCGTCTGCGCTCTGGGTGGAGAGCACCACGGGTTCGCCAGGACACGTGCTGGTGCACCAGTCGAGTGGCGCCGCGCACGCCTCGAAGGCGTAACCATGTCCCCACGCCTAGGGCAGGAACAGGTAACCGAGCTCGGCGTCCCCGGCCTCGGGGCGGACGTGCCCCCGGCGCTCGGCACCGCGGGGATCGAGTGTGATCATGCCGATCATCGTTCCGTCGCGTTCGACCACGAAACAGCCGGGACGTCGGTCCGGCACTTCGGGCATCGCGCGATCGAGTTCGTCGCGGGGCCGGGCGCCGCCGATGTAGGTGCCCACCTCGGGCGAGGCGAACAACTCGACGGCCAGACGAAGGTTCCGGATTCGGTCATGACTGGGGAACCTATCGCACGCCCCGTGAAAGCGATCGGCGCAACAGCCTGGCTGCTGGCCGGCGATCTTTTTCCTGCGGTCTGCAACCGGCACCGCTTCGACACGCGTGTCGATGATCTGAGAAGTGCGTGCGGAGCCGAACCGGCGGGACGGCGAAGCGAGCGTGGGACAGTGAACGGACGGAAGGCGACACGGCGTGGGTCACGACCAGGTTCTCGAAGCGTTTCAGCTCGAATGCGGAGCTCTCGGCGACGCCGTGGCCGGACTGTCCGAGGGTGAGTGGGACCTCTCGACGCGCTGCACTCCCTGGACCGTGCGCGACCTGCTCGGGCACGTATGCGTGGTGATCGACTGGCTTCCGGCCATGCTGGACGCGCCGGAACCAGGCGAGGCGGAGATCTCCGCAGTGGAGTACTACCGCCCCGACGACCGCTTCTCGGCGCAGACGAACGGGAAGCGGATCGCCTTGGCTCAGGACCGTGCGGCACGGCCGGCACACGGTGCCGCCTTCGCCGAGGACTTCGCCGCGACCTGGCGGCGGGTCGACCGGTTGTGCCGGGCCCAACCAGACGGCCGGACCGTGCGGACCCGCCACGGCGACGCCATGCTCCTGTCGGAGTTCCTCCTCACCCGCGTCGTGGAAGTCGCCGTCCACGGCCTCGACCTGGCCGACGCACTCGGACGCGAAGCCTGGCTCACCCCCGCAGCCGGTGACGCCGTGACGGAGCTGCTCCTGGGCGCGGAGCACGCCGCGGCGGCCGACAAGCTGGAGTGGAGCCCTCCCCACTTCCTGCGCAAGGCCACCGGCCGGGAGTCGCTGGACGCAGCGGAGGCCGCACAGGTCGAACGGCTCGGCATCCGCTGGCTCGCCCTGGGCTGATCTGGCGTGCACAAACCGGTCTGGGTCGAAGACCGCGCCGAGGTAGTGGTGGCCGGTCATGTGGCACCACGCGGGCAGGTCGAGCGGGGCGGCCGGGACCGCGCTCGGCGCGGCGCGGTCGACTACTCGCGCAGGCTCACCCGCGGCCTCGCGCTCCACGGCGTAGCTGATCGTCTCAGGATGAGGTCCGCAGGCATCATATGGGGCTGCAAGCCAGTTCGAGCAGACCCTGATGGAGATCGGCGCGTCGCTCGTAGCGGATGTGGAGCCGTTTGGACTGGTGCAGCCAGGCGAAGGTGCGCTCGACCACCCAGCGCACCTTGCCCAGTCCGGAACCGTGAGCGACCCCGCGCCGCGCGATCAGCGGCCGGATGCCCCGCTTCCACAGCATGCGGCGGTACTTGTCGAAGTCGTAGCCCCGGTCCGCATACAAGCGCCGGGGGGAGCCGGGGCGGGCACGGTCGACGGGCGAGGGGCCGACGTGAGCCCCCTTTGACGGCCCGGACGTGTGATCCGTCCACGGAGCAGTCGTCCATGCCCAACAGGTTGGCGCGGCGCAGTTCGGTCAGCAGGGCGGCGTGCAGGCGGGGCCGGACGCCGGCCTCGGTCCGGTCCCGCAGCCGGCGCCAGGCCGTCACACCGGAACAGCTCACGGTCTCCGCGGGGACATCGCGCCACGCGACACCGGTCCGCAGCACGTACATGACGCCGGCGAGGCCGCTCGGTCGGGAATCCGCAGTCGCCCCGGGTGGCGGTGGCGCCGTTCAGGGGCGGGTGGCAGCAGCGGGGCCACCCGCTCCCACAGGTGATCAGGAACAAGATCAGCACGCACGCCGGACACCCTGCCGACCAAGATCATCGAGCGCTAGAACGTGTGGCACGAGGCTGCGATATGGGTATTTCTCCTGTAGGGGGTGTTGCGGGCTGAGGCGTGGGTGGAAACGTTCACCTGGCTGGGGCGATATCCCTCATCGAGGGCCCTGCCGCGGGCCCGGACGGGAGGCGCTTCCTGTGTGCCGCCCCAGGAGGCCTCCTCTGCGATCGAGCCACCACACCGACGGATTTCAACTATCTGTGTCAAACATCTAGTCGTCACACTTGACCGCCCCTAGCATCCGGGCATGACCGATGAAGAGAAGCACGATAGTCAGAGCCGTGCCGCCGACTGGGCCCCTTCGGAACTCCGGGGAGGTCGTTCGGTCCAGCGACTCGCCGCGTATCAGCGCCTGCACGATCAGTGCCCGGTCGCCTGGACCGACGACCACGGCGGCTACTGGTCACTGACCCGGTACGCCGACGTCCGGGAGGCGGCCCGCAAGCCCGCCACGTACGCCTCCGGGGCACCGATCATCCAGTGGCCCGACTTCGCCGACCAGATCCCCATCTCGCTCAATCCGCCTGAGCACGCCAAGTACCGGCGTATGCTGAACCGTTACGTCGCCAAAGATGCCATGGACCGCTTGGAGCCGACGCTACGGGGATACGCCGTCGAGCACCTCGAACCTCTGCTCCAGACAGGCGAAGGCGACATCATCACCGGCTTCTGCCAGCCCTTCCCGGCACGGGCCCTCGCCGCTCTGCTGAACCTGCCTGACTCCGCCTACACCGAGCTGGTCGAGCAGTTCGCCGGCTTCGAACGCATGGGCTGGGCCCCGGAGAAGGTCAACGCCGTGATCGAGCAGGTCTTCGCAGCGCACATCACTCACGTCATCGCAGAACGGCGGGCCCGGCCTCTGGATCCCGAGACCGACCTGCTGAGCGGCGTCCTGGCAGCAGAGGTCGACGGTGAGCCGCTGAGCGACGACACAGTGCTCCAGATCGGTGTCCAGCTGTTCGTGGCGGGACACGCGACCACCGCGGACGCGCTCGCCACGTCGATATACCGACTGGCGACCAACCCGGACATCCAGGTGGCCCTGCGCCAGACCCCGGAGAAAATCCCGAGCGCGGTCGAGGAGTTCCTCCGCATCGAGACCCCACTGCAGTCGATCGCCCGCACGGTCACGGAAGACGTCGAACTGCACGGCCGCACGATCGCTGCAGGCGACAAGGTCGACCTCCACTACGGTGCGGCCAACCGTGACCCCGAGGCATTCGAGCACCCGAGCGCCTGCATCATCGACAGGCAGCGCAACGACCATATGGCGTTCGGCTTCGGCATTCACAAGTGCCTCGGAGCTCCTTTGGCCCGTCTGGAGATGCGAGTGGCGCTGGAAGAACTTCTGGCCCGGACCACGGAGATCGCCCTCGCGGGGCCGGGTACGGAAACCGCCGGCCGCCTGCGCGGGTGGACAAACCTGCCGCTCCGGGTCACGACGAGCTGAAACGCCGACGAAGGCCGCGATGCCGAGTCGAGTGCCTGCGTCCTCAATGCCCAGAGCGTCAAGACCTCGGCCAATGTGCCTGCGGCCAGCCAGGGCATCGACGCGGGCAAGAAAATTGCACGCCACAAACGCCACATCGGCGTCGACACCGCCGGCTCGCTACTGGCAGTACTGGTCACCGCCGCCAGCGTCTCCGACAACGTCGGTGGTATCCATCTGCTCTCGAAGATCGCCGAAGGCCACCCCAGCGTCACGAAGGCGTGGGTCGACACCGGCTACGGCACCAAGGCCATCGACCACGGTGCCACCCTCGGCATCGACGTCGAAGTAACCCGCCGCGACCCTGCCCAGAATGGCTTCAAGGTGATTCCGCGGCGCTGGGTTGTCGAGCGGACCTTCGACTAACTCATGCACCACCACCACCACCACCGCCTCGCCCGCGACTACGAGAGCCACCCCCACCGCTCCGAAGTCATGATCAAGGTCGCGACGATCAACCTCATGAGCCGCAGACTCACCCGCGAATCGACCCTGAACTGGCGCGACGCATGACCACCGCGCACGGCTTCAACACGAGTTCGTCGGCCCCTGCCGCAGTACCTTGAATCGCTGATTCACCAGATCAACACACTCATGCAGACCCGGCGTCGGCAGACCGACACGCTCACGCATCACAGCGATGGCCTGCACGTTCCGCCCGCCCGAGACTAGGCAGTCCACCTCCGCCCGCACCTCGACCGAGAGCCGGTCCCACAGAGCATTCCCCATACCGCATTGAACCCGACGGGCCGCACTCGAGAGCGACCGCGTCTCCCTCGAACCGGCTCCTTACCAAACAGCCGGCTACGGCGCCTTCCCCCCCCCCGTAGCCTCAACGGCACGGGGGGACCCCCACCGTTGTCGGAACGCTCGAATGCATCCAGTATTCGGGCGTCCCTCCGCCTTGCGATGCACCGCATCTGATGCCGCGCGCTGAACCATCAGGTATTAGAGGGGCAGCCCATAGTGAAACGGGTGGAGGACGTTGATTTCCGGAACATGATCATCGCCTCTGGGTTTTCGGCAAGGGCTTCAACCGTTTCTACGCAGTGCCTTGCCCTGGCCGGGGCGTGATGTCAGTCCCTTGGGACGGACCCTGCCGGCGTGTGAGGATCCGTCTGTGGGGAGTGCGATGTGCGCGGACTGCTGATCTGGCGGTTGCCGGTGCTGCCGACGGCCTGCGAAGAAGGGGTTTGGTCTTGTTCGTGGTGTCATGAACAAGACGCTGTGCGGGTCCAGTAAGTCGGCACGTCGCAGTCTGACCATAGGATTTCCGAGAAGCGGCGCGTGTCATTGATGACCGCGTGCCCCAGGCGATGAGCGGCGAGGGTGGCGCGGGTCAGTGCTCGCCCGGAGGCCATGAAAACTTCCAGTTCGGAGTCGATTCTCGGGTGAGCCTGCGGCTCCTCAAGGTTCGCTCCACGACTCAGCAGCCACCTTGAATCCCAAATGTACGGGTCGCGGCGGGTGACTTCGACGTCAATTCCGAGGCAGGCGCCGTGATCGATTACATTGGTGCAGTAGTCGGTGTCGGCCACGCTTTGGATGCTGCGAAAGCAGGTGGATGCCCTCGATATTGTCGGAGGCGCTGGCGGCGGTGACGAGCACGGCCAGGAGAAGGCCGAGTGTGTCAACGCCGATGTGACGTTTGCGGCCCGCGGTCTTCTTGCCCGCGTATATGTCCTGGCCGGCTGCGGACACCTTGGCTGAGGCCTAGATGCTCTGGCGTCGAGGATGCAGAGCTCGGCCTTCAGGGCCAGCCGTCGCAGGAGTCCATCGAGCTGGTCGACTACGCCGTCCCTCTGACGGCGAACTACCCGTCATCTTGTCACCCGGCGCAAGCGTCAGGGTTTCGTCAGGCGCTCGGGGGACGCAGGCGCTGCATGAGTTGCTCGAGGAACTCCTGCTGGCCTTCCCTGAACTCCGGATCGTCAGACTCCAGGCCGGTGACGAGGGAAGCGATGTGAGGCGTCATATGAGGGAAGCTGATGATCGCTGTGATGGCGAGATGCAGGAAGCGTGCGTCGATATCCGGGTCGATCTCTCCGTCGACTTGCCCCTTGCGGATATGGTCGACCCTTTTCTTGTAGTGGCTCTGGCGTTCGTCCCGACGTGCGATTCCGCCCTGATCGAAACTTTCCACTGCTTCCCACAGCCAGTACCGGTACAAGCGATTTCGGATTCTTGAGAAGCTTGCCGCGCACAAGCGTTGGATTGACTTCACGTATGATTCGTCGGATTCGTAGTGGGTCTCCTCGAGTGCGCGGATAGTGACATGCTCCATAACTTTGGAATGCAAAACACGTTTGCTCTCGAAGTAATAATAAATAAGTTGCTTATTGACGTTGGAGCGGCGTGCAATCTCGTCGATGCGAGCCCCCGCAAACCCCTTTTTTTCGAACTCTTCTGCAGCAACCGCCAAGATCCTGTCGCGGCGAGGCCCGATCGGGTCATCCTCAGAATTTTTCATGTAAGACTCTCCATTATGGTTGGTCACCCCTGTGGTGTGTGTTCCTAAGGGATTTGATACTTGGGTATTACCCTCATTTTCTGAATGGTACGTTGAGGGCCTTCCTTGTGAGGTGTGGTTGCGGCTGCAAGTGGCGTTGCGTAGGAGGGAGGTGCTCTGCAATCGAAAGTAACCTATCAGTTGAGAGAAGCCGACCGTAATGGCTATCCCGCTCTTTCGTGAGTCCGGCGGTAGGGGGCTCCCCAGCGGTGGTGGTGGCTCCGCAAGACAGGCCGTTCGGAGAGCCGCATGCGCCCGAGTGAGCCGCGCGGGTGGGGAGCTGTGTCCGACCCGTTTGGCCATGAACGGCGCACCCAAGGCGGTTCCACATCGGGAGAAGAGGTGTATCTCTGTCCACGCACCGCTCCCGACCTCTCGTGGCTCACGGAGCGTTTCGGAGTGGCCACCGATGGAGTGACGGCTGAGTCGAAGGACGAGAGGTGTCTCCGAGGGCCGGGTCACCGACGTGGCCGAGAAGGGACAGGAGGCGCCGCCGGCGTCTAACGAGCTCGTGCACGGTTAGCGGCGGGACTCGACCTCTGAATTGTCGATCATGGTCGTGTGGTGGGGAACGTGACGCGCACAGCGATCATCAGCGACCCAAGGATCACGGGTCTGTCGGCCGTGGTGATCGCTGAACTCGTTGCCGAGGTGGGACCGTTGTGGCATGAGCGACACCAGGCCAGGCTTGCGTCCCGGCCGCGGGAGCGTGCGGTAACCGCTGGTGCGAAGCACCGCATGGTCTTCATCGACCGGCTCCTTGCCACGCTCGTGCACTTTCGTCACGAGGTCACGCATGTTGTGCTGGCCTGCTGGTTCGGCGTGGACCGCTCGACTCTCACCCGGGCCGTCGGCGAGGCAAGGCCCCTGCTCGCCGAGCGAGGACGCACCATCAGCGCCGACGTGCGGCTGCGAACCCTGGCAGAGGTCGTCGACCACCTCGGCGAGACCGGGAAGACCGGCATCATCGACGGCACCGAAATCCGAGTTCGCCGCCCGGCCGTCGACCGCAAGGACCGGGACAAGTTCATCGCCGGCAAGAACAAACAGAACGCTGTGAAGGCCATGGTGTTCACCGACGGGGACGGGCGGCTGCTGTTCTGCAACCCGACCAAGCCCGGAAGCTGCGCGGACATCACCCATGCCCGCGAGTCAGGGCTGGACAAGCTCCTGGCTGACGGTCCAGCGGTCGAGATCCTTGCCGACGTCGGCTATCAAGGCCTCGGCGCCCAGTCCGGCGGACGCGTCGTGACGCCCCCGCACCGCAAATGCAAGAAGAATGCCCCGGGCTGGTACGAGGAGATGCACGAGCGCCGGCGCAAGGCCCACTCCTCACGCCGCATCCGGGTCGAGCACACCTTCGCCCGGATGAAGAACTGGAATCCTCCGCGACTGCCGCCAGAAGGGGCGACGGCCTCCACCACGCCGTCCAAGCCGTCGCCACAATGCTCAGCCTCGCCATGACAGACTGAACCACCAGGTCAAACAGCCAAAAAGCACTATTACCTGCCCATACCCACCCTTCCGCAACAACCTTTACGAGCTCGTGCACGGTTAGGGGTCGGGCGGTGCGCAGGTCGTGGGCATGCTCGCGCCCCGGATCCTCGACACAGCCGCGAACGACGAAGAGAGCGAGACCGCGGAGGATTTCGCCCTGCTCGCCATGGCATCGCGGGCGGCTTCGAGGAATGAGCACACCCGAAGAGCACTGGAGCACTACATCGAAATCCTTCTCTTCTCATCCATGGGAGCGGATCTTTCGGCCCACCAACACTGCCGGACTGGCCATCGACCGGCACAGGCCCGCACGTCAGCGCAGGACGATGAGGGCGTCGACGGCCGTAGCGCCCGACGCACGCAGCAGAACGGGATTGATGTCCACCTCCGCGATCTCATCGCGCAGATCGGCGATCAGCCACGAAAGCCGCTCCGCGGCCGCCGCGGCAGCGGCCGTGTCGACGGCCGGGCGCCCGCGGACGCCGCGTAGCAGCGCTGCCCCCTGGAGGGAGCCGAGAAGGTGCTCGACGTGCGCTCTGTCGGACGGGGCCGACGCGATCCGGGTGTCGGCCAGCACCTCGACGAAGATGCCGCCGAGCCCGACCACGACGACCGGGCCGAAGGCAGGGTCCACCCGCGCGCCCAGCATCAGCTCGACGTCGCCGCTGGCCATCTGCTGGATGAGAACCCGTGGCTGGGGCTCGCCGTGCCGGCGGCCCAACTCCAGGATTTCTTCGGCCGCCTGGCCGACGTCTTCAGGAGTGGTGAGGCTCAGGCGTACGCCTCCCACATCGCTTTTGTGGGTGATCGTGTTGCTGAGCAACTTGACCGCCACACGGCCGCCCAGCGACGCGGCCGCAGCCGCTGCGTCGGCGGCGGATGTGGCGATGGCCGACGGCGAGGTCGGAATCCCGTAGGCATCCACGAGAGCGGTGGCCTCCGCCTCGTCGAGCGTGCGGCGTCCGTCGGCGCGGACCGCTGCGATGACGGCCCGGGCGGCCTGCTCGTCGATGCCGATGGGCCGCTCGGGACGAGGGAGCCGGCGGCGCAGGGCGTGGTCGGCGAGAGCGCCCAGAGCGGCCACCGCTCGGGTCGGGTCGGTGAAGCAGGGAATTCCGAGCTCACGCAGGCGGCGGCGCGGCTCGCCGGTGCCTCCGGTCCACGAGAACACGATGGGCCGGTCCGTCGTCCTGTACAGCTCGGAGACGGCCTCGATGACGGGATCCGCGAAGCCGTCCGCGTTGCCGAGCACGATGACGATCATGTCGGTGCCGGGGTACTCGATCGCTGTCGCGAGCGCGGTCCGCAGCAGGCTGGGATCGGTGATCATCGAGCCGGTCAGGTCGACCGGGTTCCGCGGCGAGGCGAACGCCGGGATCCGGGAGGCCAGCTTCTCCTGCCACTCCGGCTCCCACGGCGCCACATCGAGGCCGAAGTCGCTCGCTGTGTCGGCGGCCATGACGGCGCCGCCGCCGGACATCGACAGGACGGTCAGTCGACGGCCGCGCGGCTTCCGACGGGCGTCGAAAACCTGCGCGGCGTCCTGCAGCTGTTCCTGGTTGTGCACGCGGATCACCCCCACCTCGCGCATCAGCTGATCGAAGACCTTGTCGTCGCCGGTCATGGACGCGGTATGGGAGGAGGCGGCCCGGGCGCCCGCCTCGGACCGGCCGCTCTTGACCGCCAGGATCGCCTTGTCGCCGCGATGGGCGTCCCGGGCGACCTCGAGGAGGTTTTCGCCGCGGGAGATGCCTTCGAAGTAGGCGAGCAGCGTGTGGATCTGCTCGTCCTTGACAAGGCCGGAGAGGATCTCGCCGACGGTGACGTCCAGTTCGTTACCTGTGTTGAAGTAGTGCGACATGCCGATGGCCGAAGCCTGCAGGTCGCCCAGGATGAACGTCCCGAACGCGCCGGACTGGCTCACGAAGGCCACACCGCCGGGGCGGAGCGGGTTGTCGGCCTCGAACACGGAGGCGAACGTCGGCACCGCCGCGTCACGTACCCCGATCATGCCGAGGCAGTTCGGACCGATCATCCGGAGGTCGCTGCCGGCGACGAGTCGCACCAGCTCCTGCTCCAGGGCCGCGCCGTTGGCGCTTGCCTCGGCGAAGCCCGACGCGGTGATCAGCGCGAATCGGACGCCCTTCTCCACGCAGCCGCGGATGGCATCGAGCACGAGGCCGGCAGGGGAGACGATGACCGCGACGTCGACGTCGTCTGTGATGTCCCGGACGTCGGGGTAAGACGGCAGTCCTTGAACGATCTCGCGAGTGGGGTTCACCGGGTAGATGCGTCCGGCGTACCCGAACTTTTTCATGTACGCGATCGGCCGGCCCGAGAGCTTCTTCGGGTTGTCGGACGCCCCGATCACGGCGATCGACTTCGGTGCGAGCAGTGGGCTGAAGTCGGTTTCGACCCGCCCCTGGGGCGATGCGGCATCCGGCGCGGTCATGCTGTTGTCCTCCATGCGCTCCCGCGTCGTGCGCCTGCTAAGCACGATGCGTCGTTCAGTAGACTGACTGGTCCAAGAAACTCTTGAATATCGCTTCTGTCAAGCGGTCCGGTGCGTGGGCGCACTACTCGATGAGGCTCGAGCCGGGCAGTCGGCTTACGGCGCACAGATCGATCGGTCCCAGCAGCGAAGGTCTGACCAGGCGGTGTCACGGTCATCGTCGCAAGTGTCCACGCGGCGTCGGCCAACTGCTCTTCGGCCGGAGCGATTCGGCCATTCCCTGCCGAGCCGACCCGGCGGCGCGGCGGGACGCGCCTCGAGCCGCTGAAGGGGGCAGCTGGGCGGGCCCGCTCCCGATACGGTGCGGTATGTGAACTCCCTCCACCCGTAGAACCTCACCTGCCGGTGCTCCGCTTCGCGCAGGGCGACCGCCTTCCGGCGACACCCTCATATTTCGTGCGGACGCCAGGCCATCTCGCGGACCGGACGTGAGGTCGAAGGTGGACCGCAGCTCCCCGCACCTGCGTGAAGAACTGCCTGATGGAGCCGGTGTCCGCGCACGGCCGGTCGGGCGGCGCGTTGCCTGACCCGGTAAAGCCACCGCCCCGGGGAGGTTTTGGCGTCTACGTGCCCCAGCGGCGCAAGGCCATTGACAAAGCGAACAGGGTCCGTTCACATTTAGCGCCAATGTACCGGTCGGTCAGCGAAACGCTCCGATAGATCAGGCCAGGGCTTCACGGGTGCCGAGTCGGTGAGGCCCGGGGGAGAAACGGACATGAGTATTAGTGATGTGGTCAAAGACCTTGATGCCGAGACCGTCGCCTTCGCGAGGTCCTCGGCAACGATCACCGGGACGTCGCCGACTTCGACAGGGACGGGCTCGATCACGTCGTGGTGCACGGTCGCACCACTGCCTGCTCCCTTCACAGCGTCCGGCGTCGCCTTGACGTCGTCGGCTGACTCAGGCCCGAGGAACGGGCCGTGGATCGATGCAGTGGGCATGTCCCACCTTGCCGGCATGGCTGGGTAGTCGGGCCGCGCACAGCGCCCGGACGCTGTTTGCCCACGTCTCCGAGGGCGTTGCGCCCATCTCGACCCTGGGCTACTTGTCCGTCCGCGAGCCTGGCTTCGCGAGCGTGGGACAGAGTAATGCCACCTGGGCGGGGGTTGGCAGGCACTGCTCGCCCCTCTGTCCTGCGGTCACCCAGGCGCCCGGTAGGCGCCGAGGGCGATATGGGCACCACGATCCCCAACCGCTACATCACCGAAATCATCGGTGGCCTGGGAGTCCGGCCTCGATGTCCATGGTGGAGACCGCCTCCGCCCACATGATCGTCCTCGTCCACGTACGCCGCTGACGGATTCCGGATCGCCTCGATCGGCCCATGTCTCGGGCAGGCCCGGTCCCGCAGAAAGTTCCGAAATCTCGGCAAGGCCGTGGGCGGTGGTGCCGAACGCTTCGCGCTTCTCTGAACGAGCTCCATTTTTTGCTGGCATTTTGCCGAGAAAAGGAACCTCACATGTCCCCAGAGCTATGGTCGATTTTCGCAGCGATCGGCGTTTTCGTCATCGGCACCACGATGAACGTGAACCTCGGCCTTCTTGGTGCTGCGGCCGCGTTCATCCTCGGCATCACGGTCGCTGACCTCCCCCCGGAAGAGCTGACCGCGCTCTTCCCGGGGGACATGTTCCTCCTCGTGGTCTCTCTGATGTTCCTCCTCGCCATCGTCCGGCTGAATGGCACTGTCGACTGGTTCGTCGGGCTGGCGATTGCCGGAGTCAGGGGCCGGGTCGCCCTCATCCCTTGGTTGCTGTTCGTCCTGGCCGCGGTGATGACTTCCATGGGGCCGGCTGCGCTGCCGCTTCTTGCGGGCATGGGGGCAGTCTTCGTGAAGAGGTACCACATAAGCCCTCTGCTGTCCGGGATCATGATCGTTCACGGAACGCAAGCCGGCGGGCTCTCGCCCGTGACGCCGTACTCCGCCATCGTGAGGGGGATCGTCGAGAAAGCGGGATACAACTACGACGCCTGGGAGCTGTTCGGTACTGCCTTCCTCTGTAACACGGTCATCGCTGCAGTCGGGTTCTATCTGGTCGGCGGAAAGGAACTCCTGAAGCGGCGGCACACGGACGAGGGTCACCCTGCCGATCAGCCGGCGGCAGCCGAAGGCGAGGACGGTGCAGGTGTGATGCACACGGGTGAGTCGGCCGACACGTCGACGTCCGGCGGAAGTGTTCGTGGTGGGGTCGGCGACGCGCCACTCAGCACGTCTTCCCGAAGTGCCACGCTTGCCGCGCCGACGACGACGCCTTCTTCTTCGACAGTCGAGATGCGGACTCGGAACGGAAACCTGAAGCCGACTCCGAGCCATCTGATCTCACTGGCCGGGATCGTCGTTTTCATTTCCTGCGTGGGATTCTTCAAGACGGACCTCGCGATGACCGCACTCTTCATCGCGATTCCGCTGGCTCTCATGAACCCCTCGAAGATGCGGTCCGACGCCCTGGACAGGGTCTCGTGGTCGGCGGTGACGCTCATCTGCGGAATGCTGCTGTTCGTTGCGGTGCTGGAGGCCATGGGCACCATGACTTACATTGCCGACGCTCTGCAATCCGTCGGGTCCGGATTGGTGGCACTCCTGCTGGTCTGCTACCTGGGCGCCATCATCTCGACCTTCGCATCCTCGATCGGAACACTTGCGATAGCAATCCCCATCGGAATGGCCGTACTGGAACCTTTGGGTCTGAGTGGCATTCAGGCCACGCTCATCGCGGCGGCCATCGCGATCAGTGCGACGGTCGTGGACATCAGCCCGTTCTCCTTCTACGGTGCCGTGATCCTCGGCGCCGCGGAACCGGCGCATCAGCCGAAGTACCAGAAGTCCCTGATGAAGTATGCTGGAGTAATGGTTGTCCTGGCTCCGGCAGCTGTATGGGCCGCCATTGCTCTTCCCGTGTGGCTGCTCAGGTAGTACAAAGGCATTTCTGCCTTCAAAGTATGTCCGCATTCTGTGGAGAAGCGCATTCCCCAGCAAGTGGGTGCGCTCCCTCGCGGGGTAGCGCAGCTGAGTGGCAAGTTCGCTGGAGCAAACGCGTCAACGCCGCTGCGTACAGCCCTCGTTCGTCTCCGGAATGGTGAGCTTTCCGAGCGCCCACGGCACCGATCGCGTAGTTGGTGTGTGAACACGACAAACGGGCAGCCGTCGGTGGTGTCGGGGTCCATCGCGGTGTGTGCGGTGTCGGCCGGGCGCATCTTGCCTACGCCTTCGAGTTGGAGGTCGTGGCGGTCGCTCCACCATCGGTGTGCGGACGCTCCGGGGGCGGACTTTTTTGGAACGGTGGCGGCGGTGCGCCGACCGTGGTGCTGCACAGCCTCCCGGCGCTCGGCGCGGGCGAGGCCGTGCAGTTGGGCGAAATCGCAGACGGCGACCCGGCGCACGCCGGTGCATGCTGTGCCACCGCTGACGACCGCGACCGTTTCCGCCGGAGCGCCGCTCCCGTTCGTGATGCCTCCTGGAGGTGGAGCGGGTTCGGAGCCGTACCTGATCCGCGTGGGTCCTTCACCGTCATGCTGCACGACTGTCCGCCGTCGCCGGGCGAAGTCGCAGCCGATCGTCCCATGGACTGGGGCGGTCGGTGCCGAAGCGCAGAACCGACGTGCTTCCGGCAGGTTGCGCCGACCCGCTTGACAAGGGCCACGGTTATGGAGTTCTTTGGACCGACCGGTTCACTAAACTCTGAGGAGGGCGGATGCGAGTTCCGCACCGGGCCTGCGCCGCCTACCCAGGCCGGTGCCCGGGCCGGGATCGCGCAGACTGCGGGCCGCGCGTCCGCGTCTCGGTACGCCGGCATGGTCGGCCCGATCGCCTCCGGCCGGCCGGGCCCGAGCTGTCTGCTCACCGTCCCACGCGTTGTCGGGCGCGGTTGCGACCTTTCCGAACCGGCCGACGGCGTTCACGGCAACTCAAGATCCTGCTCTCGTCCGAGGAGAACTGACATGGACTTCGACCTGAGCGAGGATGCTCTCGCCGTCAAGAAGCTGGCCCGCGACTTCGCGGCCAAGGAGATCGCCCCGTATGCGGCGGGGTGGTCCGAACTCGAGGAATTTCCCGCACCGGTCTTCCAGAAGCTCGGCAGCCTCGGTCTGATGGGCATGCTCGTCGAGGAGGAGTACGGCGGCATCGACGTCGGCCTGGTCGCCTACGTGGCCGCCATGGAGGAGATCGGCCGTGCCGACCAGTCGGTGGCATCCTCCTGGAACGCGCACTCGACCATCGCCACGCTGCCCCTGGCCAAGTTCGGCACGCACGAGCAGAAGGAGCACTGGCTGCGGCCTCTCGCCGAGGGTACGCACATCGGTGCCTTCGGCCTGACCGAGCCCGGCGCCGGTTCGGACGCCGCCTCGATCCGCACGCGTGCGGAGCGCCGGGACGGTGGATGGGTGCTCAACGGCAACAAGATCTTCATCACCAACGCGGGCACCGAGATCAGCCTCGGCGTCAGCGTGCTGGCGGTCACCGGGGAGAACGCGGACGGCTCCAAGCGCTACGGAGTGATCTTCGTGCCCAAGGGCACCGAGGGCTTCGAGGTCGGCCAGCCGATGCGCAAGATCGGCTGGCATGCCATGGACACCCGCGAGCTGATCTTCGACGACTGCTGGGTCTCGGACGAGCACCTCATCGGTGATGAAGGAGCAGGCCTCCGCCAGTTCCTCTCCGTCCTCGACCCCGGACGGATCAGCGTCGCGGCCCTCTCCCTCTCCCTCGCCGCAGCCTCCCTCGAACTCGCTCTCGCGTACGTCGTCGAGCGCGAGCAGTTCGGCCGGCGGATCGCCGACTTCCAGGCGACACACCACCGCCTGGCGGAGATGGCCACACAGGTGGAGACGGCGCGACTGCTGGTCTACCGGGCCGCATGGCTCGCGGACAGGGGCAGGGACTTCTCGATGGCCGCCGCGATGGCCAAGCTGCACGCATCCGAGGTGGCGAACAAGGTCGCCAGTGCGAGCCTGCAGCTGCACGGCGGTTACGGCTTCATGCGGGAGACCCCGATCTCGCGGTTCTACAGCGACGCCAAGATCCTTGAGATCGGCGAGGGCACCAACGAGATCCAGAAGAACGTCATCGCGCGCAAGCTGCTGCGCGGAACGACGGAGAGGTAGGCGCCACGATGGCATCCGGATCAGGCAAGGCTTGCGTCGTCGGGATCGGTATGACCGAGCTTTCCCGCAACAGCGGCCGCAGTATCACCCGTCTCGCGCTGGAGGCGCTGACCGCCGCCGCCGACGACGCGGGAATCGCCCCGTCGCTGATCGACGGTTTCGTCCCGTACCCCGACTCGGTGACGGCCGAGGACGTCATCCCGGTCCTCGGCAGCGCGGATGTGCGCTTCACCGCCGTGTCGCACATGGGCGGCGCCAGCAGTCTGGCGGGGCTCCGGCTGGCGACTCTCGCCGTCGAGAGCGGTCAGGCGGACTACGTCGCGGTCTTCGTGGCACGCAACGGCAGCTCGGCCACCCGCATCGACCAGCGGGTCCGCCAGCTCACCGGCCAGGCGTACCGCCGCGAGCTCGAGTACCCGCACGGTATGAACACCCCCGCACAGTGGTACGCCCTCGCCTGCCGCCGCCACATGCACGAGTTCGGCACGACGCGGGAGGCACTCGGCACCGTCGCCCTGACCATGCGGGACAACGCCCAGCGGAATCCGGGCGCCCAGATGTACGGCCGGAAGCTCTCGATGGACGACTACCTGAGTGCTCCGGTGATCGCCGACCCCTATCTCAAGTACGACTGCTGCCTCGAGACGGACGGCGCCGCGGCCGTGATCATCGCTCGCGAGGACCGGATGGCGGACTGCCGCGCACCGGCCGTGCGGATCGAGGGGATCGCCGAGGGACACCCGGACTCGGCGGACGACATCGCCGGACGGTGGGACATCTTCGACACCGGCCTGACCAAGGCGGCACCCCGGGCGTTCGGACAGGCAGGCATCACGCCGGCGGACGTGGATCTCGCCTATATCTACGACTGCTTCACCTTCGAGGTCATCCAGCAGATCGAGGAGGCGGGCTTCTGCGGTCGTGGCGAGGGCGGCGATTTCGTACTCCACGGGAACATCGGCTCGGGCGGGAGCCTGCCGGTCAACACCCACGGCGGTCTGCTGTCCGAAGGTCACCTGACCGGTATGAACCACCTGGTGGAGTGCGTACGCCAGCTCCGTCACCAGGCGCCGGACGAGCGTCAGGTCGCCGATGCCCGCGTGGCCGCCCTGACCGGCTGGGGCGACATGGGCGACGGCGCGCTCGCCGTACTGACGAAGGCCTGAGGAGGAGCCGATGACACAGAGCGAAGACTTGAAGGGCTACCGGGACGGGCTCGCCGAGGGCGAACTGCGCGGCCAGTACTGCACGCCCTGCGGCCGGTACCAGTGGCCGCCGCGGCCGGCGTGCGCCGACTGCCGCTCCTTCGAGGTCGACTGGGTGCGCCTGCCGCCCACCGCCTCGCTCTACACCTGGACTGTAGTGGCACGCACGAAGCTGCCCGGCTTCGAGGACAAGGTGCCGTACGCCGTCGGCGTGCTGGAGTACACCGACGCCCGGATCCGCCTCGTGGGCCACCTCGACGCGGAACCGGACGGTCTCCGCGTCGGCGACGAGTTCGCGTGGTCCGTCGAGCCCTCACCTGACGGCAGCCCACAGCCCAGGTGGCGACCGGCCGGCAAGGGAAAGGTGGCGTGATGGATTCCTTGCTCACCGACGAGGCACGCACCTGGCTGGGGCGTGAACAGACGTTCCCGCTCTATCAGGTCACGCGGATGCAGATCGCCCAGTACGCCCACACGGTCGGCATCACCGACCCGGTCCACTTCGACCTGGAGGCCGCTCGCAAGGCCGGCCACGCAGATGTGGTCGCACCCCTGGGCTTCCATCTCGTCATCCGGCACTCCGTCCCGAACCTGATCCCGCTCCAGGAGCTGGCCGAGGACGGCGGCAGCGAGGACATGACCCCTCCCGTGGCCGCCCAGCGGCGGATGGCGGGGGAGTCGTCCACCGCGTTCCACCAGCCGATCCTCGCCGGTGACGAGATCCGGCTCACCAAGCGGATCGGCTCGATGGAGGAGAAGAGCGGACGCTCGGGGCCGCTGGTCTTCGTGGGCTACGACCTCGAGTACCGCCGAGAGGCTACGGGCGATCTGGTGGTCAGCGAGCGCTACGTGAGGATCCTTCGATGAGTGATGTGACCGTCGCAACGGGCGATCTCCTGCCTTCCTTCGAGGTCACCCCCGACACCGTCCAGCTGTTCTGCTATTCGGCGATCACCTGGAACCCACACCGCATCCACTACGACGCGCCCTACGCGCGCGAGGTCGAGGGCTACTCCGACGTTCTCGTCCAGGGGCCGCTCATGGGCAGCTGGCTGATGCGGCTGTGCGCGGACTGGGTGGCGCCCTGGGGCCGGGTCGACACGATGACCTACCGCACGACGACATCGGTCATGCCGGGCATCCGTCTTCTCGTCGGGGGCGTCGTCGTCACCGGCGGCGCCACGCCGGAGGCCGAGATCTGGGTCGAACTGCCCGACGGCACCAAGGCCACCCACGGCCGCGTGACGGCGGCCGCCCGGCGGTGAGGCGGCACGGGTCCGAGGCGTCATCCGCATGCTCCAGCCCCCCTGACTCCGGCGCTCCCACAACACACTCCCACCGACTTCTTCCGGGATCGCGACCTGCTCGACCCCGGCTTCCATGCGATTGGTTTGTGAGGAACAAACATGCGTACTGCCATCACTGAAATGTTCGGCGTCGAGTTGCCGATTTTCGCCTTCAGTCACTGCCGCGACGTCGTCGCCGCGGTGACGAACGCCGGCGGAGTCGGTGTCTTCGGCGGAACGCGCTTCTCCCCGGAGGAACTCGAGAAGGAGCTCACCTGGATCGATGAGCAGGTGGGCGACAAGCCGTACGGCGTGGACCTGCTCATGCCCTTCAAGCAGTCGGGCCTGGAGCACTCCCCTGACGAGCTGCGCGCCCTCATTCCGGACACGCACGTGGAGTTCGTCGACGAGATGCTGCACCGGTACGAGGTGCTCGCCGACGACTCGTCCGGCTACGACGTCGCCGACTGGCGCGGCTCCGCCACGCGGCCCGAGAACGTCGCAGCCCTCATCGACGTCGCCCTGCAGCACCCGATCCGGCTCCTCGTCAGCGCGCTCGGCCCGCCGGCGCCCGAGGTGATGGCGCGCTGCAAGGAGCGGGACATCATCGTGGGAGCCCTCGCAGGGACCGTGCGGCACGCACGCCGGAACATCGAGGCCGGTGCCGACTTCATCGTTGCCACGGGGTACGAGGCCGGGGGTCACACCGGTGAAGTCGGCACGATGGTGCTGACCGCCGAGGTCGCCGCCGCGGTCGCTCCCGTACCGGTCCTCTCGGCCGGCGGCATCGCCACGGGCCGGCAGGTCGTGGCCGCGCTCGCCCTCGGCGCCGCCGGTGTCTGGACGGGATCCGTGTGGCTGCAGACCGCCGAGAGCGAGGTGGACGAGACGGTCAAGGCCAAGATGGCGCAGGCGTCTTCCTCCGACACGCTCCGGTCCAAGACCCGAACCGGTAAGCCGGCACGCCAGCTCCGCAGCGCCTGGCACAACGAGTGGGACGCTCACCCGGAGGTCCAGCCCTTGCAGATGCCCTTCCAGGGGATGATCAGCGAGAACGCCTTCGAGCAGATCTCCCGGGCAGCCGATGCGGGGAACGAGCGTGCGAAGGAGCTGGACTCCTACTACGTCGGCCAGGCCGTCGGCCTGATGCCCGGTACGCGCCGGGTCGCCGACGTCATCCACGGGATGCTCGCCGACATGGTGGACGCGTACGAAGCGGTGGGGGAGTCCGTCAGCGGCTGAGCCCGCTGCCCCGCAGCAACCTGCGGCACAAAGAAAGGCGTCACCGCGAGGGCCGACCGCGGTGGCGCCTTCCTCGTCCCGTCCGACGACCCGACGACCCGACGACCCGAGGGGCATCGGGCCGGTACCGGCTCAGGTGCTGACCGCGTGACAGCTGCCGCGGTGCGGCGTTTGGCGGTGCACGCAACAAACAGATTGCTCTGTCCAGGGGGCCAGGTAAAGAGACGGCATCGGTCGTCTGCCCCTCCTTGAGGGCTGGGGATGCGGCGCCGATCAGTCCGCTCAGTTCCTCCTCATTGTCGTGCCGACGTACTCGGCGCGCGCTTTGCGGAGTTCAGCGAGGAGCCCTCGGGCGCCGTGCGGGCGCGTGGTGCCCGCCGGACCAGCTCTGAGCCGAAGAGGCGCAGCCAAGGGCCTCCCCGGCCGCTGAGGGCGAGCATGGCCTTGCCGAGCGACGGGCAGCTCGCGGGCATGCGGCCGCCCCACGACGGTCGGCACGCGGGCGGAGCCCAGCCCGAAGATCTTCTCCGGACAGACGACTTCGGAGTGGCCCAGGACGCCGGATGCGGCTCAGGCGTCGATGAGGTGACGGTATGAGGCGGTCGGCCTGAGACGCGGCGCGTACGCGTCAGCGCCCTGTGGGCCGGCGCCCCCGCCCGGGTGCGGGTGAGCGCGGGTGGTGGTGCCCGCCCGGGTGCTTCCCCGCGACCGTTTCCCGCCTGTCGGGGCAGCTTGTCATCTGCCGTCCATGGGCGTGCTGTTGGCTGCTGCCCTCGCCCCGCATGCCGCCGTCATTCACTCCGCCGACCATATTGACGAATTACCAACTAGATGGTTGGTTGAAAGAGTGATCCGCGCAACACCAACGCCTGTGTTGCCCAGCGGCATAACAGGGTTCGCGCCGAACGAACCGAGGAATCGGCGTGGATGCCTGCAAGGAAGGCTGTTCGCTCCGATACGGGCAGACAGCGGCGGACGCGTGCTCCGGCCGGAGCCGTCCGGGAATGGTGAAACCAGCTATGAGTCGGTACGCGAGGAGTCTCCGCTCGGTGAGGAACGTCATGAGTGTGGAAAGGGGTGGCGTCGGTGAGCGCGTTTGAGAATGCCGCCGAGAAGGGGGCCCAGCAGGGTGCCCGTGGCTTCGAGGACATCCGGGTCGGCATGGTGTCGGAGGCCGCCTTCTCGCCGGAATCCGGCGGGGCGCTGCCCCAGCTGCTGCCGGCGATCAACCAGGCACCTCCCGTCCGCGACGCGGTGCTGACCGGTGTGCAGTGGGAGCAGGGGGCCCGGCCCCGATCGGAAGGTGCCCGCGTCGAAAGGACCGTGACGCGGTGGAAGCCGGCCCGCAAGCGCGGGCGCGGCCGGGTGCATCAGGACGTCCGGCTGCTGGATGCCGACGGTCAGGTGGTCGAGAGCGCGTCCGTCGTGTGGGACGCGCCGGCCGGGACCGAGGTGCAGGACGACGACTCGGCTTCCCGTGTCGCCTGGGACGTCGGCACCGTGGCCTGGGGCAAACACCTCGCCGCCGGTCTGGCGGCCAATGAGGCCTTCGCCTCCGCGGTTCAGACCTTCGACGGGGCCGTCGGCGTCCGGGCCGGCGAGGAGCAGGTGGAGTTCCGCATCTACCGGGGCTCGATCGTCGAGGTCGCCAAGAAGTCGCTGGACGGTCCGACCTTCACGGTCGGCGGCAGTGAGCGTGCGTGGACCGATCTGCTCTCGTCGTCGCAGAACGACTTCGTCAAGCGGACGCAGAGCAACCAGTTCAGGTCCACAGGGAACAACTTCCAGTACTTGAGGATCTTCAAGGCCGTCATGCTGATGGTCGATGAGGCGCAACTCGCTGTCGCCAAGGAGGCGTCACGTGCATAAGGCCGGCTACCTCAACATCGACGGGCGACTCGGATACGTGGAGGTCGCCGGTGACGGCGACGACACACTCCTCTGCGTCCACACGGCTGGACAGAGCGGTGTCCAGTACAGGAACAACATCGACGGTCTGGCTGCGCTCGGATACCGCGTCGTCGTCGTGGACCTGCCCGGGCACGGCAGGTCCGAGCCTGCGGTCGACGGGCCCATCACCTCCATTCCGTACTACGCGGACTGGTGTCTGCGGGTCCTCGACGAGCTGGGGGCCGGACGCAAGTACCTCCTCGGGTGCTCGATCGGTGGCCGCATCGTGCTGGAGATGGCTGCGAAGGCCTCGGAATCCCTGGAGGCGGTCGTGGCCATGGAGTGCCCCGTCTCTCCCGTCAGCCGCAGCAAGTGGCGTACGCCGGAGGACTCCAGCACGCCGAGCGTGCGTGACCAGACGTACTTCTCCAACCTCGCGCTCATCGGCAGCGATGTGCCGGCCGCGACGGCCGAGATGATCGCGACGATGCACTGCCGCGAGGACTGGCACGTCACCCGCTCCGACCTCATCGGCTGGGGCAAGCACGATCTGTGGTCACGGCTGCCGGACATCAGCTGCCCTACGTATGTGATCTCCGGAGGCGACTCGTTCGGTGAAGGGCTGAAGGCCACGGCCGATCAGATCCCGGGCGCCCGGTTCCAGAGCATCGACGGAATCGCTCACTATCCGAATCAGGAGATGCCCGATTTCGTCGAGGCGTTCAAGGGCTGGGTCGGAGAACTTCGTCCGGAAAGCGCAGCCAAGCGAGGGGGAAACTGATGTCCCAGCAGAACGCCTCCATGCCGGGCCTGCGCGTCGTGACCGTCGAGCATTTCATCGCGGGCCCGTTCTGCACGCAGCTCCTGGGCGATCAGGGTGCCGATGTCATCAGGGTGGAGAGCCCCGCCGGATCGAACCGAGGCGGCTATTTCCCCACGCTCAACCGGAACAAGCGCAGTATCGTCGTCGATCTCAAGTCGGAGAAGGGCATCGAGACGCTCCATGCCCTGATCGAGACGGCCGACGTCTTCGTCACGAATCTCGGAGCCGGCGTGCCCGCCCGTCTGGGGTTCGACTACGACCGCCTGTCGCAGATCAATCCGCGCCTGGTCTACGCCCACATCACCGGCTTCGGGCAGGACAGCCCCTATCGCGACATCCCCGCCTTCGACGGGGTGATCCAGGCGATGTCCGGGCTGATGGACCTGACGGGTGAACCCGACGGTGCCCCGATGCTCTCGGGCGTCTTCGTTCCCGATCACCTCACCGGGCTGTGGGCCGCCCTGGCCGTGAACAACGCACTGCTGAAGCGGCACAACACGGGGCACGGCTCGTACATCGACCTCAGCATGCTCGACTGCCTGATGTCCTTCCACGCCACGGGATTCAGTGAGGTCCTGAAGGAGGGCAAGACGCTGACCCGAATCGGCAGCAGGGTCCGTGGGTCGTACGCGAGCACGTACCGGGCAAGCGACGGGTACGTCTATCTCGCCCCCCTCACCGCCCGCATGTGGCAGGGGGTCTCACGGGCCATCGGGAAGCCGGAGCTGCTGGACTACATGGGGGACACCCCGGAGTCCGACAACCGGCTGCAGCACCGGGACATGCTGGACGCGCTCATCGAGGGGTGGACCTCGAAGCACACGGTCTCCGACGTCGTCGAGCAGATGCGGGCCGTGGGAGTCGCCAGCAGCGCGGTCCACACGATGGACGAGGTGGTGGCCGATCCGCACCTCGAGGTCCGGAACATGCTACGCACCGTCCCGGACCTGTCCGGCGAGGGCGAGTTCCCCGTCCCCGGCTCGCCGATTCCCTCCGTGGACGAGACCTTCTCGAAGAAGCCTCCCCGCCTGGGTGAGCACACCGAAGAGATCCTCGCGGAGCTCGGCCTGGCTCCGGCGGGCGCGGCCGGGCAGCGCGATGGCTGACGGGGTCTCGATCAGCCGGGTCGGCAGCATCGGGCTGATCAGGATCGAGCGCCCGGCCAAGAGGAACGCCATCGACTCGGCCATGGCCGCCGACATCACCAAGGGGATCCGCGGGTTCGACGCGGACGGATCCTGCACGGGGATCGTCCTCTCGGGGGCGGGCGGCACCTTCTGTGCCGGAGCGGACCTCAGTGACCCGAGCGACACCACTGCTGAAGGGTGGACCTACTCCGACAACCCGTCCGCGGTCATGCTGCGGACGGTCAAGGACTGCGACACCACCGTCGTGGCGGCGGTCGAGGGCTGGGCCGTGGGCCTCGGTCTCGGCCTCGTCGGGGCAGCGACGTACGCCGTCGGCGCGGCCGAGTCGCGGTACCGGCTCCCCGAAGCCGGCCTGGGCTTCTTCCCTCTCGGCGTCGTGCCGTACCTGGTGGAGCGCATGCGGCCGGGGGCCGTCGTCGACCTGGCGCTGTCGGGACGACGGGCTTCGCTCGACGACGCGTTCGCTTCCGGACTCGTGACGCACACCGCCGCTGCCGGCGCGGCCGAGGACGCCGCTGTGGCGCTCCTCGACGGGCTGGCCGAGCTCCCCGCGCAGGTGCTCGACGACGCGCGAGCCTTCCTGCGGACGTGCTCGTCGGCGAAGGGCAGCGACGAGATCGTCCAGTGGTGCGAGCAGCGGATGACGAGAGGGGTCCTGGCCAAAAACTCCTCGTCGGCGAAGACGCAGCAGTCGGCGAAGGCACAACAGGAGGGAACGGACCTGCGATGAGCATTCGAGGAAAAGCCTTCATCGCGGGGGCTTACGAGCACCCCAGACGCAAGATCCCCGACCGGTCGGTGGCACAGATCCACGCGGAGGTCGCCGTCGGCGCCCTCGCGGACGCCGGGCTGACGCTCGGTGACGTGGACGGTTACTTCACCGTCGAGCCGCACGGGCTCGGTGCCATCACACTCGCCGAATACCTCGGTCTGAACGTCTCCTACATCGACTCCACCCTGACGGGAGGCTCCTCCTACCTCGTCCACGTGGGTCACGCCGCCGCCGCGATCGCCGCCGGCAAGTGCAATGTCGCGCTGATCACGCTGGGCGGTCACGCCAGGCCCGCTCCGGGCATGCGCTTTCCGTCGCGTGCGGGGGCTACGCCGCACGGCGCCTTCGAAGAGGTGTACGGCGTCACCACGGCCAACAACTACGCGCTGGCGGCACGCCGTCACATGTACGAGTTCGGGACGACGAGCGAGCAGCTGGCGGAGATCAAGGTAGCGGCCTCGCACCACGCGCAGTTCAACCCGAACGCGCGTCTGCGGGACAAGGTCAGTGTCGAGGAGGTCCTGGCATCCCCGATGGTGGCCGATCCGCTCCACCGCCTGGACTGCTGCGTCATGACCGACGGCGGCGGAGCCCTCGTGGTCGTGAGCCCGGAGATCGCGAAGACCCTGGACCGGTCCTGCGTCAAGGTCCTCGGCCAAGGTGAGGCGCCCAAGCACACGATGAACGGGCGCGTGGACGTCACGTACACGGGAGCGGTGTGGTCCGGGCCGAAGGCCTTCGCGGAAGCGGGCGTGACACCCGCCGACATCGACTACGCCTCCATCTACGACTCGTTCACGATCACGGTGCTGGAGACCATCGAGGACCTCGGCTTCTGTGAGAAGGGCAAAGGAGGCAACTTCGTCATGGACGGCGGGTTGATCTCGCCCACCGGGCGGCTGCCGTTCAACACCGACGGCGGCGGGCTGTCCAACAACCATCCCGTGAACCAGGGCGGGATGACGAAGGTCATCGAGGCCGTGCGCCAGCTTCGTGGCGAGGCCAACCCCGAAGTGCAGGTTCCGGACTGCGAGATTGCTCTCGCCCACGGTTCCGGCGGGCGCATCTCGTCCCGTATGGGGAGCTCCACACTCATCCTCGGGCGGGAGGACGCATGAAGCGTCCTGCCGGGCCGTACCTGCCGGTTCCCCCGTCGACCGGCGTTCCGACGCGCACATCCCTGCCGGAGAGCGCCCGTACCAGGAAGGTCGACCAGTGAGTGAAGGCAGCTATCCGCACCTTCCGGCCCCACCACCGACGGTCGTTCCCGAGACCGAGCAGTTCTGGGCGGCAACTGCGAAAGGCACGCTCCTGCTGCCGCAGTGCGCCGCCTGCGCCACGATCATCTGGTATCCGAAGGGCATCTGCACGGGGTGCGGATCGCTCGACATCGGATGGACCGAGGCATCCGGAGAAGGGGAGATCTACACCTTCTCCATCAGCAGGCGCGGTGAAGGCGACTACCGCGAGGCCAACCCGTTCGTTCTCGCCTACGTCGAGCTGGACGAGGGGCCGCGCGTCATGACGAACATCGTCGGCTGCAGCCCCGAGTCCGTACGGATCGGGCTCCGGGTACGCGCGGTGTTCGACGACACGGGGGAGGGGACCGCACTGGTCCGCTTCGCCCCCTCGGAGCGATGAACAGATAGTTCCGCGCCTCAACGGTCCAGTGCCCTCCGCGGAATCGACAGGACATTGACTTAACCAACTAGTTGGTCGAAGATTGCGAGCCGAGGGAGGCCGTACGGCCGAAAATCTCCCGCGACGACTCTCCTGGTGGGGGTGCCGGCACAGACCGAACTCTTCCTTCCAGGGCGATCAGCACGATGCCGGGACCTTGTCCCGTGGGCAGAGCCCCCGCCGAGTCGGTGCGCTCGCCAAGGACTCGAACGCAGTGGTCCACCGTGCGAGGAGACAGCCCTGGGCCTCGCCACCGACGCGGTCGACGCCGTGACGCACACAGCCACTCCACCGTCAGCAAGCCCCTACCGGAGGAACCATGCCAGTCAAGTATTCCGCTCCGGCAGCACCCTTCCTGCTGCCGCCCGAGCTCATCGAGCTGAAGGAGCACGCCAAGAACATCGTCGAGCGTGAGTGTTTCCCGCTCGAAGCGAAGTTCCTCTCCAACAAGTGGCTGGACGAGGGGGTGCGCAAGGAAGGCGCCACCGAGGGCCAGACCGACGGCTCCCTGCCGGCAGAAGACTGGGCCCACCTCAAGAAGGTCTCCCAGGACGCGGGTCTCTACGCGATCGGACTCCCCGAGGAGTACGGCGGCGGAGGGTACGGCGCCCTCGGCGAGGTCGTGGTCGCGGAGCAGCTCAACCGCAGCGTGGTCAAGCTCCCCCGCTCCAACGCGATGCTGCCCCTGATGCGCGGCACCGAAGCGCAGAAGGAGGAATTCCTCCTGCCGTCCATCCGCGGTGAGAAGCGCTTCTGCTTCGCACAGTCGGAGCCGGGGGCCGGATCGGACCCGGGCAACTCCATGCGCACCACCGCCAAGCCGGACGGCGACGGCTGGCGGATCAACGGCGAGAAGATGTGGATCAGCGGCGTCGAGAACTGCGACTACCTGCTGGTGCTGGCCGTGACCGACCCGGAGAAGCGGCAGCGGGGCGGCATGACGATGTTCATCGTCGACAGGAACGCGGAGGGCATCTCCACGAGCCCGATCGAGACCTGGCTCGTGCGCAAGGGCCACCAGCACCACGTCTGGTTCGACGACGTCTACGTGCCCGCCGGGCGCGTCCTCGGCGAGGTCGGCTACGGCTTCGGCCTGGGCCAGGAATGGCTCGCCATCCAGGACCGTCTCACCCGGGGGTCCCTGGCCTGCGGCCGCCTCGCACGTGGGCTGGACATCGCCACCGAATGGGCCAAGTCGCGCGAGACGTTCGGTGCGCCTCTGAGCGAACGGCAGGCCATCCAGTGGATGTTGGTCGACGTGTTCATGGACCTCAAGAGCATCCGGGCCATCTCCTACGAGACCGCCACCCGCTACGACGCCGGCGAAGAGGTCCGGCACCTCGCCGCCATGGCCAAGTACATGGGCGGCAACTGGGGACACCGCTCCATGGACAAGATCATGCAGGTCCTGGGCGGGATCGGCGAGACCCTCGAGATGCCGATCTCCACCTTCTACCGCGAACTTCGCCACGGCCGCATCGGCGGTGGCACCGATGAGATTCAGAGGATCTTGATGGCGCGCGCGCTGTTCAAGCAGGGCAAGTCGGTCTGGGAGGCCTGAGCACAGTGGGACAGTCTGTACAGAACGTAACGTTTCCCAGCAACGGGAACACGGCTCACGGCTACCTCCGGGTCCCCGAAAGCGGGTCCGGACCCGGGGTCATCGTCATCCAGGAGTGGTGGGGGCTCACCACCCACATCGCGGACATCTGCGACCGGCTCGCCCGGGAGGGCTTCGTCGCCCTGGCTCCGGACCTGTACGGCGGGCCGACGACGCACGACGCCGCCGAGGCCAAGGAGATGCTGATCTCCCTGCCCGTCGAGCGTGCCACCCGAGACCTGTCCGGTGCCGTGGACTTCCTGCTCGAGCAGGACTCCGTGACGTCGGAGAAGGCCGGGGTGATCGGCTTCTGCATGGGTGGTGGGTTCGCTCTCGGTCTGGCCGCCGAGCGGGCCGACCGCGTGGCGGCGGCCGTGCCCTTCTACGGCATGCCCAAGGACGCCGCGATCGCTTCCTCCATCTCGTGCGCGGTCCAGGGCCACTACGGCGCGCAGGACGGGAGCATCCCGGTCGAGGCCGTGGAGGGCCTGTTCAAGCAGCTCCAGGCCGTCGGCGACGCACCGGCCGAGATGCACGTCTACCAGGCCGGCCATGCCTTCCTGAACGACGAGAACCTCATCGGCACGTACGACCCCGAGGCCGCACAGCTCGCGTGGTCCCGCGCGGTCGAATTCCTCCAGCGGCACGTGCGATGAGCCGCCGTACCGAGTCTGTGGACGTTCGAGAAGGAAGTGGTCTGTGATGACAGTTATCACCGACGAGATGCGCGCCCTCATCGGCGTCGAGTCCGAGCCCCGCACCGCGGCGCTGCCGCTGTCCGAGGAGATGCTCCGTCGCTTCGTGCACGGCGTCATGGAGCCGGACCCCGTGCACTGGGACCCCGAGTCGGCAGCCGCGTCGAAGTACGGCGAGGTGGTGGCACCCCCGCTCTTCCCCATGCACGGCTTGCGGCGTCCGCCGGGCGGGCCCGACCCGTTCGACAGCTTCCAGGAAGATCCGGAGGGCGACGGCACCCAGGGCGGCCGTCAGAACGGTCTGCCCCCTCTGAACCTCCCCTTCAAGCGCCTGCTGAACGGAGGCACGGAGGCGGAGTTCTTCCGGCTCGCGAGGATCGGCGACGTCATCACCGTGCGCTCCAAGTACGCCGGCCTCACCGAACGTGAGTCGCGGAGCGGAGACCCCATGGTGATCGTTCGTGTCCAGACCACCTACACGAACCAGGACGGCGACGTTCTGACCGTCACCACGAGTTCGCTGATCTACCGATGACAGGAGGAACGATGACGAATTCGGCACCCGTGGTGTTCGAGAAGCTCACCGTCGGCGACGAGATACCCGAACTCGTACGTGGGCCCCTGCGCGAGCCGCACCTGATGCGCTGGTCCGCCAGCATCGAGAACTGGCACCGGATCCACTACGACCAGCGGTTCACCGTCGAGCACGACAAGCTTCCCGACCTGCTGATCAACGGCAGCTGGAAGCAGCACTTCCTGGTCCAGGCCGTGCGTCAGTGGGCCGAACCGGAGGGGTGGCTGCGCAGCATCAGCTTCCAGTTCCGCGCCATGGACGTCGTCGGGTCGACCCTGCACGCATGGGGCCGGGTCACGGACCTCACGGAGCAGGACGGCTACGGCACGGCGAAGCTCGAGATCGGCATACGGAACGAAGAGGGCCGGCAGAGCACCCCGGGCTCGGCCACCGTCGTCCTGCCCCTTCAGGGCGGTCCGGCGGTTCCGTACCCGTTCCCCGCGTCATGAGTACGCGCAAGGCCCCGCTCGACGACGTGCGTGTCGTCGAGCTGGGCGTCGGCCTCGCGACCCCGCTGGCGGCCCGGCTGCTCGGGGACCTCGGGGCGGAAGTGATCAAGGTGGAGACACCGGAAGGGGATCCGACCCGTTCGGAGGCTCCGTACTACCGCACCGATGACGGCGAGGAGCGGGGCGCCCTCTTCGAGTATCTGAACTACAACAAGTGGGGGGTGTCGCTGGATCCGGGTACGGACCAAGGCGTGCTCGATGACCTCTTGTCGACGGCGGACATACTCCTGATCGGTGATGACATAGATCAGCTGGCCACCTGGGGCATCGACGTGGGTTCGCTGCACGAGGTCCATCCCAGCCTGGTGATCGAGACGCTCACACCGTTCGGCATCACCGGACCCAAGGCGCACTGGAAGGCGACGGACCTGGTCCTGCAAGCCGCGGGCGGCCTGCTGTCCTTCAGCGGCAACGCGGAGCGCTCCCCGCTCAGGCGCGGGCTCCGGCAGAGCACCTTCCAGGCGGGCCTCACCGGCGCATACGTCGCCGAGGCGGCCCTCCTGGGCGCACGGCAGCACCGCGGAACCGTCATCGACATATCCATGGTCGAGTGCGTCGCCTCGGAGCTGGTGATGACGATCCCGGAGTACACCTTCCTGGGGGCCGTCTCCACCCGCCGTCCCACCGTCGTCGATCCTCTTTCGGGCGATCCCCTCCCCGCCGGATCCGGGTACGTCAGCGCGCAGGTCAATTCCCTCACCCCGATCAGTGTCTTCGCGGACTTCATCGGTGACCAGCGCCTGGCCGAGCCGCAGTACGAGACGTCCGAAGGGCGCGCGACACGGGCGGCGGCCGTCGGAGAGATCTTCCGGTCGGCACTGGAGAACGAGCAGCCGCGCGAGTTCTTCGAGCGGGCCTCGGCCCAAGGACTGCTCGCCGGCTTCGTACAGACGGCCGACCAGCTCCTCGAATGCCCGCACCTCGGTGCCCGGGAGGTGTTCCGGGCCATGCCGGGAACGCTCGACGGCCGCCCCTGGCGGATGCCCGCGACCCTCGCCTCCCTCTCGCACACGGGCACGACCGTCCGGCGCGAAGCACCCCAGGTCGGGGAGCACAACGAGGAACTCGTCTCCCGTCCCAAGGCAGGTGTCCTGTGAGCCGCGAAGCAGTGGGATCAGACGCTCCCGGACCGCTGGAAGGGCTCCGCGTCGTCGATCTTTCGGCGGTGTTCGCCGCGCCCTACATGTGCGGGATCCTCAGCGACTTCGGCGCCGAAGTGATCAAGATCGAGCCGCCGTCGAAGCTGGACCAGACCCGAGGCGGCGGCTTTGGCCGTTACCTCCGCAACGAGCCCGGTGACGATGGCTGGAACTGGTCCGGCACATTCCACAGTCTCAACCGCGGCAAGCGTTCGCTCGTCCTGGATCTCAAGCAGGAGGCGGGCAGGTCGGTGCTCCGCCGGCTGGTGGACACGGCCGACATCCTCGTCGAGAACTTCACACCACGCGTGATGCGCGGGTGGGATATGACCCACGCCGACCTGGCGACCAGCAACCCTGGGCTCATCATGCTGTCCAACACGGGGTACGGCGCCTCAGGGCCGTGGTCGGGCTTCAAGGCGCAGGGCACCTCGCTGGAATCGACCATGGGGCTCACGGCGTACTCCGGCTACCCGGGTGAGAAGCCGCGGAAGGTCGGGCAGTCCTACCCGGACTTCCTGGCGGCGTGGACCGGCCTCTACGCGATTCTCGCGGCACTCGAAGAGCGTCATGACTCAGGGAAGGGCCAGTGGATCGACCTGGCGATGTACCAACTCGGGCCCGCTGTCATTCCCGAGGCGCTCATCGCCGCACAGGCCGGCACCGAACAGCCGACGTGTGAGGGCAACGCCGAGGCGGACACGCTCCTGTCCGACGTCTATGCCTGCCGCGGTGACGACGCGTGGGTGGCGGTGGCCGTCGAGGACGACGCAGCCCGGCTGCGGGTGGCCGGCATCGTGCGTGACCATCTCTCCGACGACGATCCCGGCCTGGCGGAACTCGGCCGCGGTCTGGCCACGTGGGCGATGACGCAGACGCCGGACGAGGCGGCGGAGACCCTTCAGAGCCACGGCGTCGCGGCATCGGCGGTGGCCGCGGTCCGCGACCTGCTGCTCGACGGGCAGTTCCGGCACCGGGAGTTCTTCGACTGGGTGGACGTCAGAGGCGAGACGTTGCCTCTCCCCGGGACACCATTCGTCTGGGCCGGCTCCTCCACGGTCATGAGCCGCGCCCGTGCGCCGCTGTTCGGTGAGGACAACGAGACCGTGCTCAGCTCGCTGGGTATGCCTGCGGCCGAGATCGAGACGCTGAGACGCGAGGCGGTGGTGGTCGACGCACCGCTGGGAGTCCAGCCGCCGCGTCCTCTGGACCTCGACTCGCTCGTCCAGGCAGGTGTGTACCGCGAAATCGCGGTGGACGTGAAGGACGTACTGGACAAGGTACGACCGCACGTCGACGAAGAGTGACGCAGGCGAATCAGTACGAGGAGAACAAGAACATGGGATACCCACGTGTACAGCTTCGCGAAGAAGTCATGCGCGAAGGGATGCAGATCGAGTCGGTGGACATCCCCGTCGACGTGAAGGCCGAACTCCTGCAGGAACTCGCCGAGTGCGGCCTGCCGGCCATCAACGTGGGCTCCTTCGTGAGCCCTCGCTACACGCCTCAGATGGCCAGGATCGAGGAGGTCCTGCGGCGTTTCGAGCCGGTGGAAGGCCCCAGCTACTACTGTCTGGCGATGAACCAGCGTGGGCTGGACCGAGCGGCCGAGTTCCCCTGGCTGGATCTGCCCGGCAAGACCGGGTTCTCGACCGGCGCGCACCTGTGCGACACGTTCATCCGGCGCAACGCGAACCGGAGCCAGGACGACGAGATCGCCGGCTGGGAGCGGACCATCAAGCGCGCCGTGGACGCGGGAGCTTCGGAGGGCCGGATATCGATCGGGGCCGCTTGGGGATCCAACTTCGAAGGCCGTTTCACCACCGAGCAGCGGATGACGATGCTCCGGCGGCAGCATGACGCCTGGCAGGCGGCGGGCATCCGTGTCACGGCGGTCGCGTTCGCCGACCCGATGAGCTGGTGCATGCCGCACTGGGTCGAGGAGACCATCGCCGCGGTCCGTGCGGAATGGCCCGAGATCCGGCGTGTCACCCAGCACCTGCACGACGGACGCGGCATGGCACTGCCGAGCACGTATGCGACGATCAACGCCCTGGACGAGACCTTCGACGTCAGCTTCGATGTGACGGCCGGAGGCATCGGCGGCTGCCCCTACTGCGGCAACGGCCGGGCGACCGGCATGGCGGCGACCGAGGACGTCGTCATGATGTGCACCGCCATGGGCATCCGGACCGGGGTCGACCTCGACCGTCTGATCGGGTTCGTCCACAAGCTCGACGGTGTACTGGGCAGGCTGTCCCCCGGGCACGTGTCGAAGGCCGGTCCCCTTCCGCTGTCCCCGGAGCAGTACTACGACGCCAATCTGCCGCTCGTCGAGACCCATGAGGAAGCCCAGCACTTCCGTCTGGGGCCCGCGGTCGTCGAGCACCAGACCCGGCCGTGGAAAGAGCCGATCCCCTCACCCGGCGACCGCTCGGCCGGCTGAGTGACCGACATCGACGCGAGCGCCGGCGTCGGCGTCACGTGGAGGGCACCGGGCGGAGCCGTGGACGGGCTCCGCCTGTCGTTCGAGGACGTCGCCGGGGCGCGGGTCGCCGTGTGGACGGCGGGTGACCCGGAGGCGAGCACCCTGGTTCTCGTCCATGGCAGCAGGGCGAACCATGCCTGGTGGGCGGGCATGGTTCCGTTCCTCGCGAGGGACCGGCATGTGGTCCTGGTCGAACTCTCCGGTCACGGCCGCAGCGATCACCGCAGCCGCTACACCTGGCAGACCTGGGCCGACGAGGTGGCAGCCGTGGTCCGCCGTGCCGGTCCCCCCGCGACCGTGGTGGGGCACAGCATGGGCGGAGTGGTGGCGTCGGTCATGGCTGCCTCCTATCCGCAACTCGTGGACCATCTCGTGGTGTTCGACGCCTACCCGCAGGGACTGCGTACGCGTGCCCCCCTGCGTCGGCCACCGCAGCCGCGGCGGTACTACCGGTACCGCGAGGAGCTGGCCGCGCGATTCCGGCTGGCGCCGGAGCAGAGCCTGCCGGCGCCGGAGCTCACCCGGCTGCTGCTCGACGCCGGTATGACGGAGACCCCGAGCGGCTGGACCTGGCGCAGCGACCCCGCCGTGCGGGGCGACTGGAAGGATCCGGTCCTCGACCGGGTGGTCTCCCGGGTCCCCTCTCCCACGACGTGGATCTTCAGCCAGCACAGTGAGTACCTTCACGAGGAGGCAGCTCAGCACATCTCCGAGGAGTCGTCGGCCCCCTATGTGATGGTCTCGGTCCCTCGTACACACCATCATCTGATCCTCGAGGAACCGGCGGTGTGCTCTGCGCTGCTGGCCATGCCACGGCCCTGAGCGCTGGGAGCCCCGGGCACACCCCCGCCCCGTTCCTGAGGAGCTGGAGGTGCGGGGCTCCCGGCCGTGACCCGGGCTGCGGTGAGCCAAGAGGAAACCGGTGCCGGGCGGCCGGGACGGCAAGGTCCGCGGCATCCAGCCCGAGCGATGGCTGAAGGGCGGCCGACGAGCGGTCCCGTGGCCGCCGGCTCCAGCGTCACGGCTCGGTTCCGCACCCTCCAGCGACGATGCTGCGCCTCGCAGCGGGAGCGCCCGTTGCGCCGAGGGCCGGGACACCCCCCGACGGGCGCTAGGAGTGCCTCGCTTGTACCGGCCGGTACATTCCTGGACGTCATCGGTTCGTCCGCATCCCAGGTCTCGGTGGCAGCCTGCGGCCTCGATGGTCTGTCTGTCGAATTGCGGGAACGATCCCTGATGCATCGCCATGGAAGACCCGCGAGGTGGCAGGGTCATCAAGATTCAGGGCGCCGCGACCTTGAGGCGCCGCTTCTGATCGTTACCCGGCCTAAGGGATAACGTGAATGTAACAGACCTGTCGCCCTCCATTGACGCATTCATCAACTGGATGGTTGGCTCCATCGGAGAGCAGGCAGTAGTGCACGCTCTCACCGTGACTCATGGAGGTGGGCGCGTGCCGCGCAATTGGTGGTTCCCCGCATCGTCACCTACGCGCGGTTTGCGTGGGACGGCCGGGCTGGTCGTAGGCGGGCTATTTTTTCTCTCTGCATGCGGAGGGGGTGGCAGCAGTAACGTCGGCAGCTCCGGGGGCGGATCCGACGGTGTTCTGAGGCTGGCGCTCGAGAACACGCTTCCAGGATGGGACTGGAGGAAACAAATCAGTGCCGGGCACACCGGTCTCGAATGGCGACCGGTCTACGACACTCTGTTGCGGACGCAGAGCGACGGAACTGTCACACCCAATGCCGCGGAGAAATACTCCTACAACGATGACAAGACGCTGCTCACGCTGAAGTTGCGTGAGGGCATGAAGTTCACAGACGGAGCGCCTGTCGACGCGAAGGCCGCGAAGCTCAGCCTGGAAGGCTTCCGCGACGGGGGCGGGTCGGACTCGCTCCGGCTGGGCGGTGTCAAGGTGCGAGTGGTGGACGATCTGACGCTCACCCTCACGTTGCCGGCGGCGAATCCGGCCCTGATCAGCTACCTCGGAGGGTCCTCGGGCCAGCTGGTGAGCCCGGCGTCGATGGATTCCCCGACCTTGGCGACCAAGCCGGTCGGCAGCGGCCCGTATGTGCTGAACACCCGGGAGACGGTGACCGGGAGCAAGCTCGTCTTCAACCGGAACCCGGACTACTGGAACCCTGGCGACTTCGCTTACGACAAGCTGGAATTCCTCGTCATGGCGGACGAGACGGCGCAGCTCAATGCGTTGTCGACCGGGCAGATCGACGGTGCCGAGATTTCACTCGGAAGTATCGAGCGGGCGAAGTCGTCGGGCCTGCATGTCAAGAGCTTCCAAAATCTCTGGAGCGGGCTGTTCTTCCTGGACCGGGCCGGCGCGAAGATTCCCGCCCTCGGGGATGTGCGGGTGCGGAAAGCAATCAACATGGTGTTCGATCGGCCGGCGATTGCTGAGGGCATCTGGAACGGTAATGGCAAAGCAAACAGCCAAACCTACGGTCCTCCCAGTGTTGCGTATCAGGAGGACCTCCTCAAGTATTACCCGTACGACATCGAGGCCGCGCGAAAGCTGATGAAGGAAGCCGGCTATGCCGATGGTTTCAGCGTCGTACTGCCGGAGGTTGATCACTACAATGACGAATACAGTGCCATCGCGGTGCAGCAACTCGCCGAGCTGAATATTCGCGCCAAAGTAGTTTCCGTGCCGCGGCAGGAGTCCATCCCCCGCATCCTTGGCGGCGAGTTTCCCATGTTCGTCTACAAGATGCCTGTGAACCCCGAGGCGGAGCAGGTCTCGAACGTATTGGGCCCGAAGGGTGCTTTCAACCCCTACCACAGTGCGGATCCAGGGCTGACCAAACTGCTGGAGAAATGGAAAGTCGCCGACGGGGACGAGGCGGCGGACATCTACAAGCAGATCAACCGCTTCTTGGTCGAGAACGCGTGGTTCGCGCCTTTCGGTAACCCGGACTCGCCCTGGGCCTTCAACGGCTCCACCACCATCACCGGGACGCTGGGCACGACGCCCCCGCTCTTCGCCTTCAAGTAGCAAAGCCGTGCGGCCGGCCGACAGGACCCACAGGTCGCGCCGGCCGGCAGCCCCGCTCGGCTCCTCACAGGGTGACATGGTCCGTACCGCTCGTTCGAAGATTGCCGCGAGGTCGCAATGCTGATGTATGTGGGGCGAAAACTCGTCTCTGGGCTGGTCCTGTTCATTACCGTCACTCTGGTGACCTTTGTCCTCGTCTTCTCGAACGGGGAACAGTCCGTGCGCAACAACCTCGGTGAGCTGGCCACCGATGAGCAGGTGGCACGCCGGGTAGCTCAACTGAATCTGGATCAGCCGGTTCTCACCCAGTACGTCAAGTGGCTCGGCGACCTGCTGACCGGAAGCCTGGGCGAGAGCTTCAATTCCGGCGAGGAGGTGGTGACCCTCCTCGGTTCGCGCGTAACCGTCACCCTCTCGATCATATTTCTCGCACTGCTGTTCACGTCGCTTCTCAGTGTCAGTATCGGCGTCCTCTCCGCGGTCAAGGGAGGGTGGATCGACCGCGCGCTGCAGTTCATCGCCGGCAGCGCGGTGGCCCTGCCCAGCTTTCTCGTGGCCATCGCGCTCATGTTCCTGTTCGCCATCGCACTTCCCGTTTTCCCGGCGACGGGCTACATGCCCTTCAGCGTCAGTCCCGAAGGCTGGGCGGCGTCACTGGTTCTACCCGTCTCCGCCCTGGTGATCCACATGGTCGCCAGCTCGGCCCAGCAGTTCCGTGGGGCGATGGTGGACACCCTGAAGCAGGACTACATCCGGACCCTGCGCTCGCGCGGTCTGTCCGAGCGAGCGGTGGTGCTCCGGCACGCGTTGCGAAACGCCGCGGCACCCGGACTGACGATTCTGTCGGTGCAGACCATCGGCCTGGTCGGAGGAGCGGTGGTCATCGAGCAGGTCTTCGCGTTGTCCGGCGTCGGCCAGTTCACCATAACGTCGTCCCTCGCCGGTGATTTGCCGTCCGTGATGGGCGTCGTCGTCTTCGGAACTCTGCTCGTCCTCGTCGTGAACATAGTGGCAGATGTCCTGAACGCCTGGATCAATCCGAAGGTGAGGCTGTCATGAGTGACGCCATGTCCAATCAGGTTGCTCCGCAATCGGACGACCGCGTGGCCGGGCGCGCGCTCTGGCGCCGGGTGCTGAGCAGCCCCGTGGGCTTCGTGACGGTCCTGATCCTTGTCCTGGCCCTGGTGTTCGGGCTGGCGGCACCCTGGCTGGCACCCTTCGACCCGAATCTTCTGCGGCTGGAGGTGACGAACGACGGGCCCTTCCGGGGGGACTTCCTCCTCGGTGGTGACAGCACGGGGCGGGACATCCTGAGCCGGCTCATGTTCGCCACCCGCAGCACCATTCTGGCGTGCCTCGTGGTGCTCGTCGTGAGTTCGGTCCTGGGCGGGATCACCGGCCTGCTCGCCGGCTACTTCGGCGGCCGACTCGACGATTTCGCCGACTGGGTGTCCAACGTCTTCCTGGCGCTGCCGGGCATCGTCCTGCTGATCGTGCTGTACACCGTCATCGGACCGAACATCATGGTCGCCATGGCGGTCTACGGGGTTCTGCTCGCGCCGTCGTACTTCCGGCTGGTCCGGTCGTCGGTCAAGAGCATTCGGAACGAGCTCTATGTCGACGCGGCACGGGTCGCCGGCCTCTCCGACGGGCGTATCGTCGCCCGCCACATCCTCCGGGCCGTCCGGGGCCCCATCATCGTCCACAGCTCCTTCGTCGTGGCGTCGGGGATCGGCATTCAGTCGGCACTCGAGTTCCTGGGCCTGGGCGATCCGTCCAAGCCCTCCCTGGGCGGAATGCTCCAGGACGCGTTCACCAACATCTACCTGAACCAGGTCGCGGTGGTGTGGCCCGTGCTTCTGATCGGTGTGAGCACGCTGTGCCTCGTCCTGCTGGGCAACGTCGTTCGTGACGCCCTGCAGTCCTCCGCGAACAGGCCCACCGCTCTCGCCCCCTCGGTGGTCCGGCGACTGCGTGCCGAGCAGGTCAGCGGTTCGGAGTCACCGGCGGAAGCGGTGGAGGGCGGCCGGCCCCCGCTCCTGCGGGTGCGCGACCTGGCCGTCGGCTACCCCGACTCGACGACGACGGCGAAGGCCGTCGTGCACGGAGTCGACCTGACGGTCGAACGCGGTGAGATCCACGGGCTCGTGGGGGAGTCAGGATCCGGGAAGTCACAGGTCGCCCTGTCCATTCTCGGCATCCTCCCGCCGGAGGCGGTAACTTTCCGCGGAGCGATCGAGTTCCAGGGAGAGGACCTCCTGGCAGCGCCGAAGCGAGTGAGGGCGGTTCGAGGGCGCCGGATCGGCTACGTGCCCCAGGAGCCGCTGAGCAACCTTGATCCCGCCTTCACGATCGGGCAGCAGCTGACGTACGGCCTTCGGGCGGTCAAGGACGTGTCCCGGCGCGACGCCAGGGAGCAGCTGCTGGAACTCCTGGACAGCGTGGGAATCAGGAATTGCGCCCGTGTCTTCGACCTCTATCCCCATCAGGTATCGGGCGGAATGGCGCAGCGTGTGCTGATCGCCGGGGCGCTGGCCGGCGACCCGGAGCTGATCATCGCGGACGAGCCGACAACAGCCCTTGACGTAACGGTGCAGGCCGACGTTCTCGACCTGCTGCGGAACCTACAGCAGGAGCGGGAGCTCGGCATGGTGATCGTGACGCACAACCTCGGTGTCGTGGCTGACATCTGTGACAAGGTCAGCGTGATGCAGTCGGGACGGATCGTGGAGTGCGGCCCTGCCAATGACTTGTTCACGTCTCCGGAGCACGAGTACACACAGATGCTGTTGAGCTCCACTCTCGACGGTGCCGAGATGCGGAAGCCGCTCGCGGTCGGGAGCGAGGTGTGAACAACTCCGTCGCCGGTCCCGCACCGCTCCTGTCGGTCCAGGACCTTCACGTCAGCTATCCGACCAAGGGGTTTCGTTCGCCGCCGGTGACGATCCTCAACGGAGTGTCCCTCGACATCCGTCAGCACGAGACGGTGGGCCTGGTCGGGGAGTCCGGGTCCGGCAAGACCACACTGGGGCGGGCGCTGCTCGGCCTCGCTCCCGTGACCGGTGGCCGGGTGGTCTTCGAGGGGCGGGACATCTCGACGCTCTCCCGCACCGAACGACGCCGTCGGGCGAGGGACCTCCAGGTGGTGTTCCAGGATCCCTACTCGTCACTGAACCCCGCCATGACGATCGAGGACATTCTGACGGAGCCACTGCTGGCCGACGGGGAGAAGGCCGGACGCGACGTCGTCAGGCGTCTGCTCGACCAGGTCCACCTCCCGCACGACGCGGGGCGACGTTTGGCCCGCGAGTTCTCGGGCGGCCAGCGCCAGCGGATCGCGATTGCCCGAGCCCTGGTACTGGACCCCAAGCTGGTCGTCTGTGACGAGCCGACGAGCGCGCTCGACATGTCGACCCAGGCGACGATTCTGACGCTGTTCAAGGAGATCCAGGAGGCGACGGGGGTCGCCTATCTGTTCATCACCCACGATCTTGCCGTGGTGCGTGCCATCAGTCACCGGATAGCCGTGCTGCTGCACGGGGAAATCGTCGAACTGGGCCCGGCGGCCCAGGTCACGGGGGATCCGCAGCATGCCTACACCCAGCGGCTCCTGATGGCCGCGCCCGTGGCCGACCCGGCTGCCCAGCGAGCCCGGCGTGCCGAACGCCGGCAGTTGCTGGAGAGGCAGGGCGGACGGCACGCCGAGGTTGTCGACGCCGCAAGCTGACCGGCCCCGGCGTGCATCGGCCCGGCCGTGTCGGGCCGGCAGCCGCCCGGGGGAAATGCCGGGTTCACGGCCGATGCGGCCTCCCGATCTCACAGCGAAGGAGCAGAAAGATGCCAGAATTGGATTCAGGGGAGATTCCGGGCAGACGCCTCGTCCTCAAGGGCGCGATGCTGGCCACCGGGGTGGCGGCATCGGCCGGGGCCCTGGCACCGGCCGCGTCGGCGGCCACCGCTGAACGAGGCGGGCACGGTGACCCGGAGGGTCCCGAGCCGATCCCGGAACAGCTGCCGGTGACCGAGGGGTTCGTGGAGGTCCCCGGCGGAGCGCTCTGGTACTGGGACACCGGCGGCAAGGGATCGCCCGTCATCCTCTCCCATGCGGGCACCGGGAGCGCACTGGCGTGGCCCTACCAGCAGCCCGCGCTGACCAGGGCCGGACACCGGGTGATCGCCTACTCGCGGCGTGGGCACTACCGGTCGTCGGACGCGGCCACCGCGGATCCGTCGGCCGCGGATGACCTGAGGATGCTGGCCGACCACCTCGGGGTGGACAGGTTCCATCTGGTCGGTGCGGCACTTGGTGGTTTCGTCGCCACGGATTTCGCGCTTTCCTACCCGGAGCGGCTGCTCAGTCTGGTGCTGGCCAACAGTCAGATGGGCATCGAGGAGCCCGATTTCGCCGACACTCTCACCCGGCTACGGCCGCCGGAGTTCGGCGCCCTTCCGCATTCCTTCAAGGAGCTCAGCCCGGCCTACCGCGCGGTCAACCCGGAAGGTCTCCGCATGTGGGAGGAGATCACCGAGCGCTCCCGCCCCGGCCTGGCGCTACCGCTGCCGGTCCTGGCCCACGGGGTCACCTGGGACATGCTGAGGACCCTCAGGACGAGAACTCTGCTCACGGCGGGTGACGCGGATCTGTACATGCCGCCACCCATGATGAAGCAGGTGCTCAAGCACCTGCCCAACGCCTGTTCGCTCACGTTCTCCGAGGTCGGTCATACCCCTCACTGGGAGCGGCCGAGCGCCTTCAACCGCAAGATCCTGCAGTTCCTGGCGGGTGCCCGGTTCCCGGAGGGCGCCCGCTGCTGATCCCGCCGTGTGACGGACCGGTCGGCGGCTCCATTCGTGCCAGGCACCTCGCGTTCGGTGGGGTGCCTGGTCCCGTTATGGTGGACCGATTGGTACACGATAACGGTCGGCCGAAATCGGGAGTGCCGCCAACGTTGCGCTTCGCGCAGTGGAACGACTCTTGCCAGAAGCTCGGCTTCACCTTACGGTTCTGTTGACCAATCGGTCCATTAAACGTGCCGGGTCTCCGCATGACCGACGAGGAGCGAGATGGAGAATTTCGCCAGCACGCTCGACCATCAGGCCGAGCACCGGCCCGACAAGGTCGTGCTCACATACGGCGCCCGCACCCTGACCAACACGGCCCTGCACGAGCGTGTGAACGCGCTGGCGGCAGGACTGCGTGACCTGGGCGTCCGCCGCGGCGACATCGTGGGAATGCTGCTGTACAACTGCCCGGAGTTCCTGGAACTCGTGTACGCCGTCAACCGGCTCGGGGCGGCCTTCCTGCCGCTCAACTACCGGCTGGCACCCGCCGAGTGGGAATACATCCTGGCCGACAGCGAGGCCAAGGTGCTCATCGCCGACCCGGAGTTCACCGCCGCGCTCGACGGGCTGCGGCTCCCGGCGGTCCGAGCCCGCCTGACGACGGCGGCCGAGTCACCTGCCTCGCCGTGGCTCCCGTACGAGGCGCTGGTCACCGCACACCGTGGCGAGGGCGTACCGGTCGCCGACGTGCCGGGGGACGCCCTGCAGCGGCTCATGTACACCTCGGGCACCACATCCCGGCCCAAGGGAGTGTGCATCAGCCACCGCAACTTGGCCTGGAAGAACCTCGGGCTCATGGTGCAGTTCGGCCTCACCGACCAGGAGATCACCGTCGTCGCGGGCCCCTTGTACCACGTGGGAGCCCTGGACATGGGCGGCCTGGCAACGCTGCACGCCGGCGGCAGCCTCGTGCTCCAGCGCAAGTTCGACGCGGCCGGCCTTCTCGGGATGGTGGAAGAGCACCGCGCCACCAGCGTCTGGATGGCGCCGGCCATGGTCAACTCCGTGCTGCAACTGCCCGACGAGCTCGCCCGCAAGGACGTCAGCTCGATCCGCCTGATCCTGTCCGGCGGCGAGAAGATGCCCGAGGCGCGGCTGCGCACGGTCCTCGAGCGCTTTCCCGGGGTGTGGTTCGCCGACGCCTACGGACTGACCGAGACCGTCTCCAGCGACACCTTCGTGCCGTACGCCCATATGCACGACAAACTCGGCTCGGTCGGCCGGCCGCTCCCGCACAACCAGGTGAGAGTCGCCGACGAGCGCGGCGAACCCGTTCCGACCGACACGATCGGCGAGGTCCTGGTACGCGGCCCGAAGGTCTTCTCGGGTTACTGGCGTGACGACGAGGCCAACAAGAGGTCGTTCGTCAACGGCTGGTTCCGCACGGGCGACATGGGCCGCTTCGACGCCGACGGCTTCCTCTACATCGAGGACCGCAAGAAAGACATGATCGTCTCCGGCGGCGAGAACATCGCCACCCCCGAGATCGAACGCGTGCTGTACGAGCACGAGGACGTCGTCGAGGCGGCGGTCGTCGGCCGCTCGGACGAGCGGTGGGGCGAGGTGCCCCACGCCTTCCTGGTGCTGCGCGCCGGTGCCACGCTCACAGCGGCCGACGTCGCCGAGTTCTGCGCCGGACGGCTCGCCAAATTCAAGGTTCCCAAGCACGTCACCTTGATCGAGGAGCTGCCCCGCACCCCCTCGGGCAAGGTGCTGAAGCGCCAGCTGCGCCGGAACGAGGACCAGGCATGACCGAACACCCCTTTGACCTGACCGGTCGCGTCGTATGGGTCACCGGCGCGGGAAAGGGACTGGGCCGCGCCATGGCTGTGGCGCTGAGCCGGGCCGGCGCCCGGGTCGCCGTGTCCTCCCGTACGGCTGACGACCTCGACGGCCTGGCCGCCGAACTCGAGGCCGATGGCGGGCTGATCGACGTGCATCCGCTCTCCGTCGCCGATCCCGACGCCGTCCGCACCACCGCGGACGCCGTCGTCGAGCGGGCCGGACGCCTCGACGGGCTCGTCAACTGCGCCGGTATCAGTCCCGACTTCACCCGCAGCGAGCAGCTCGATGACGCCACCTGGTCCCGGATTCTCGACGTCAACCTGTCGGGCACCTTCTACTGCTGCCGTGAGGCCGGACGGATCATGCTCGGGCAGGGCGGTGGGTCGATCGTCAACGTCAGCTCCGTGCACGCCACCGCGGGTTTCGGGCGGCTCGCCGCCTACTCCGCGAGCAAGGGGGCCGTGGAGGCACTTACCCGCACCCTCGCCGTGGAGTGGGCCGAGCGCGGCGTCCGTGTGAACACACTCGCCCCCGGCTACTTCGACACCGAACTGAGCAAGCCTCTGATGAGCAACAACACCTGGGCCGAGCGCGTCAAGTCCGCGATCCCCATGGCCCGCACCGGTGACCCGGACGAACTCAGCGGGGCGGTGGTGTTCCTCATGAGTGACGCCTCCCGCTACACGACCGGCTCCACACTGACCGTCGACGGGGGATGGACCGCATGGTGAGCAACGACGAGCGCCTTGAGATGTACCGGCGGATGGCACGCATCCGGCAGTTCGAGCAGGCGGCTTCGAAGCTGTACAAGGACACAGAGATCCCCGGCTTCGTCCACCTGTCCATCGGGCAGGAGGCAACCGCGGTCGGCGCCTGCTGGCATCTGCGCGACGACGACGCGATCACCTCGACCCACCGCGGCCACGGGCACTGCCTGGCCAAGGGGCTCGACGTGGAGCCCATGTTCGCAGAGCTGATGGGCCGCGACGCCGGCACCTGCCGGGGTCGCGGTGGTTCCATGCACATCGCCGACCCGCAGCGCGGAGTCTTCGGCGCCAACGGCATCGTCGGAGCCGGCATCCCCATCGCCGTGGGGGCCGCGACCGCCGCACAGATGCGCGGCGAGGGGCAGGTTGCCCTGTCGTTCTTCGGAGACGGCGCCGTCGCCCAGGGCATGTTCCACGAGGCGGTCAACCTGGCCGCCGTATGGGACCTGCCCATCGTGTTCTTCTGCGAGAACAACAACTACTCCGAGTTCTCCCGCGCCGCCGACCAGCACCGGGCCGGCCTCGCCGCCCGTGCCGCCGGCTACGGCATCCGCTACGCGCACGTCGACGGCAACGACGTCATCGCCGTGGCCGAACTGATGGAGGGCCTGACAGCGGGGCTGCGCCAGGGTGACGGTCCCGTTCTCGTCGAGGCCGAGACCTACCGCTGGCACGGCCACTACGAGGGCGACCCGCAGCGGTACAGGACCGAGGACGAACTCGTCGAGTGGAAGCGGCGCGATCCGCTGATCCTGGCCCGCGCCCGGATGGCCGAGGCCGGGATCGAAGCCCGGGCCGCCGACGAGGTGGACGCCGAGATCGCTCGCGAGATCGAGGAGGCCGTCACCAGCGCACGCAAGGCTCCGTACCCCGAGCCGGGCAGCCTCCACGACCACGTGTGGGCGGAGCGGCCCGAACTGCCCGAACCCGCCCCGGCGGATGGCCCCGTCTTCCGCACCATGGACGCGGTGCGCGAGGCGGTCAGTTACGAACTCACCCACGACGGGGACGTGTTCGTCGCGGGTATCGACGTCGGTGAGGGCGGCAACGTCTTCGGGCTCTTCCGCGGGTTGGCCGACGAATTCCCCGGCCGGGTGCGGGACACTCCGATCTCCGAGTCGGCGATCGTCGGCACCGCGGTCGGCGCCGCGATGGCCGGCATGCGGCCGGTGGTGGAGGTGATGTACATGGACTTCATCACCGTATGCATGGACATGCTCGTCAACCAGGCCGCCAAGCTGCGCTTCATGACCGGTGGCAGGGCCTCCATGCCGCTGGTCGTGCGAACCCAGTTCGGTGCCGGACGCTCCTCGGGAAGCCAGCACTCCCAGAGCCTCGAGGCGATGCTCGCCCACGTCCCGGGGCTCACCGTGGTGATGCCCTCGAACCCCGCGGACACCTACGGGCTGCTGCGGGCGGCCATCCGCGACCCCAATCCGGTCGTCTTCGTGGAGAACCGGCTGCTGTACGGGAAGAAGGGCCCCCGCCCCGCCCCGGACCACCTGGTACCGATCGGCAAGGCCCGCGTGGTGCGGCCCGGCAAGGACATCACCCTGGTCAGCTACTCCCGGATGCTGATCGAGGCGCTGGCCGCAGCCGAGGTGGTTGCCGCCGAGGGCATCGACGTGGAGGTGATCGACCTGCGGACGGTGGCACCGCTGGACCGGGCCACGGTCCTGGACTCGCTGCGCCGCACCCATCGGCTGGTCGTCGCCCACGAGGGCGTGCAGGACTTCGGAGTGGGTGCCGAGCTGGCCGCGCTCGCCGCCAACGAGGGCTTCTGGCACTTGGACGCCCCCGTGGTGCGTGTCGCCCCGCCCGCCATGCCCGCGCCGTATTCGCCGCCCCTGGAGAAGGAGTGGCTGCCGGATCAGGACGCGATCGCCGGGGCGCTGCGACGAGTGGCCGGGGGAGAGTCCCGATGACCGAGCAGCGCGCGCCGGCCGCGGCACACCAGCCCGAGGCCCCTCCGGCCGAAGGTATCGCCCACCGCGCGGTCGCCACCCCATGGGTCCGGCGGCTGGCAGCGGAGCGCGGAATCCGGCTGGACGGGCCGGAGACGCGCGGACGCCGGATCACCACGGCGGACCTGGACGCACTGCGGACCCCGGACGTACCGGAGGCTCCGCCCACCTCGCCACCGCTGCACGCCGCTGCCCAGGTGGACCTCACGTCGCTCACCTCCCGGACCGGCGCGGACTCCCTGCGGCGTACGGCATGTGTGGCCGAGGCGCTGGTACGCGTGTGGCGGCACGCAGGGCTGATGAGTGACTCCAGCCTGCTCCGGGTCGTCCACGGAGATCACGCCGACACCATCGCCGACCCCGGAACCCTGTCGGCCGACGGCGTGTACGCCCGGCTCGGCGACCCGGAAGCCGGACCGCGGGGTACGGACGTGCTCTCCCTCGTCGACCTGTCGGACAGCCGGGTCACCTCCTTGGCGGGAGGCGAGGGGCCGCCAGGGCGCGGAGTGCTCACCCTGGGCGCCGCGCGGCCTGCCGTGACCGCTCTGCCCGACGGAGCGGGCGGGCACGTCATGGCCGTGCGTACTGTCGCGGCACTCGCGTACGAGGGAGGGCCGGACGCCGACCGTCACACGGTGGTGGCCGCGCTCGACGCCCTGGTCGATCTCCTGGAAGGAAGGCGTCCATGAATTCCCGTACACCGGTGCGTGTGGAGCGCGACGGAGCCGTGACCACGGTGTGGCTGGACGCGCCGCCGCTCAACCCCATCGACACCGGACTGCGCGAGGCCCTCGCCGCCGCCGTCGCGGACATCGCCGCGGACCCGACGGTACGCGCGGTCGTCCTCGCCGGCGGCGAGCGTGCCTTCGCCGCCGGCGCGGACATCGCCGGCCTGGCCGCCATGGACTACCCGGAGATCCTGGAGTGGAACGCGCGCCTGCAGCGCGTGTTCACCTCCATCGCCGAGCTGCCCCAGCCGGTGATCGCCGCGCTGCGCGGATACGCGCTCGGCGGGGGACTGGAGCTCGCCCTATGTGCCGACTACCGCGTCGCCGCCGAGGACGCGGTCGTCGGCCTCCCCGAGGTGCAGCTGGGCATCATGCCCGGTTCCGGCGGCACCCAGCGGCTGACGGAGATCGTCGGCCGCAGCCGGGCCAAGGAACTGATGATGACGGGCCGCCGGGTCCGGGCCGCCGAAGCGCTGGAACTGGGCATCGTGGACGAGGTTCTGCCCTCAGCGGAGGTCCATGCCCGTGCGACGGACTACGCCCGTGGGCTCGCCCGGGGCCCGCGGCTCGCGATCCGCGCGGTCAAGCAAGCCGTCGACGAGGCCGCCGGTGCCACCTCCACGGGGCTCGCCCTCGAACGCACCCTGCTGGCAGGGCTGTTCGCCACCGAGGACCGGGCCCGGGGAATGCGCTCCTTCCTTGAGCACGGTCCGGGGCACGCCGAGTTCGAGTGAGCAGCGCCTACACTGACCCCTGAGGAATCGACCGCAGGAGAGGACCAGCATGGCGAGGCCCCCGGGCCATGGCCCGGCTTTCGAGGGCCGGCGTCAGGAGATCATCGACCAGGCCGCGAGTCTGTTCGCGAAGAAGGGTTATACGGCCACTGGAATCGCCGAGCTGGGTGAGGCCGTGGGCCTGGGCAAGGGCGCCCTCTACCACTACATCGGTTCGAAGGAACAGCTGCTGGTGGAGATCCAGGACCGGGTCCTGCAGCCCCTTCTGCAGCGGGCCCGGGTCATCGACGCCCTCGACGCACCGTCGCTGGTCCGTCTGCGGCTGCTGTCCGAGGCGCTCCTCGAGGCGATCCTGTCCCGGCTCGACCACATCTGGGTCTACGAGCACGACTACCGTCACCTCACCGGGACCAACCGCAAGCGGCTGGTTCGTCAGCGCCGTGAGTTCGAATGGCTCCTTCAGGGTCTTCTGGAGGAGGCCATAGAGGAGGGCGCTCTGCGCCGCACCGACCCCCGCCTGGCGGCCCTGCAGTTCCTCAACCTGCACAACCACACATACCAGTGGGCCGGTACCAGAGGACCCGCTTGGACCGCCGCCCACCTCTCGGGTGAGTACTGCCGCACCTTCTTCGGTGGACTCGCCACAGACCGCGAGGCGCTGGAGAAGCTGGAGCAAAGCGTGGCAGAAGTCCGCGGTGCTCTCACCGCGGACTGACCGCCCGTGTCGCTCGGGCCGCGCGTTCGGCGCGTGGTGGTGGCGACAGAAACGACACGACGGCGACAACGACAACGACCCCGGGCAGGGGTGGAGCCCGGGGTCGTTGTCGTTGCTCCTGCTGCCCCGGTGCGGTCGGCAGCGGCAGGAGGGCAGGGGCGGAGCGCGGGCCGTCGAACCAGCGAGGGCTCCGTCAGCTCGTGAGGGGGGTCAGTAGTACCTTCAGGTGGTCGTGGTTCCGCCCGGCCAGCTCGTCGAGGACCGCGACGCCCTCGGAGAGCGGGCGTACGCCGGTCAGGAGGCAGGAGGCGTCGAGCCGGCCGTCGGCCATGAGAGCGAGAACGCGGGGAATGTCGAAGTTGTAGCCGAGGGAGCCGCACAAGCTCCGTTCGTAGAGCACGAGTTGGCGCACGTCGATGGAGAGCGCGGCCTCGGTGATGCCGGCCACCGCCATCCGCCCCCCGCGGCGCAGACTGCGCAGACCGAGGTCGACGGCGTCGGGACGGCCGGTGGCGTCGATCGCGACGTCCGGGCCGACGCGGCCGGTGCGGATGAACACCTCGCGCCGCACGTCGGTGGTGGTGGGGTCGAACACCTCGGTGGCGCCCGCGGCGAGCGCTGACGCGTGCCGGGCAGTGGCCGGCTCGCTGACGTAGACCGCTCCGGCACCCGCCATCCGGGCGCCGAGGATCGCAGCGATGCCGATGGGGCCCGCGCCGAGCACCAGCACCATGTCACCCGGGCCGACGTCGGCCCGGGTGGCGGCGTGCAGACCGACGGCGAGCGGCTCCGCCAGGGCGGCCAGCTCGTCGCTCACCCCGTCCGGGACCGGGTGCAGACCGCGCAGCGGGACGGTGGCGTAGCGGGCGAAACCGCCGTCGGAGGCCAGACCGACAGAGCCCCCCTTGGCGCAGATGTGGTACTCGCCGTGCAGGCACCAGCGGCATTCGCCGCACGCCACGCACGGGTCCACGGCGACCCGTGTCCCGATCCCGACGCCGGGGCGTTCGCCGCCCAGGGCGACAACACGGCCGCTCATCTCATGGCCCATCGTCACCGGCGGGGCCTGCCCGGTCAGCGGGTGCTTCCCGGTGCGGATCATGTTCGGCCCGTGGCTGATCTCGTGCAGGTCGGTACCGCAGATTCCGCAGAAGGCGACCTCGACCACCGCGTAGCCGGCGGGCGGTTCACCCGGCTCGCCGACCTCTTCCAGACGCAGGTCTCCGCGCCCGTGCCATCGCAACGCCTGCACGTGAACCTCCCAGGGTTTTACATAACGATCAGTCCAAAGAATCGCATCTGCTGTCAGGTGTCAAGCTCTCGGTCCGCAAGGTGGGCGCTTTGTCACCCGCCGCCCCTCTGGTCGGGCCCTGGTGGGCAATTCGGATGGCGCAACCCCTTGACCACCTGATCGGGCACTGGCACCGTTCCCATGCCTAATCTGTGTACCGGATGGTCCATCAAACTGTCGGGCCGCGCTTCCCGACGGCCCGGCGTCGGCACCCGCTCCGGCGGTGGTGCCCTCACAGGACGGACAGGTGATGACCGCACAAGCACCAGCACGACCAGCGGCGCCGGTCCTGCGCGTCGACGGGGTCTCCCGTGACTTCGGAGGACTGCGGGCCCTGACCGACGTCTCCTTCACCGTGGACGAGGGCGAGATCCTCGGGGTGATCGGTCCCAACGGCGCCGGAAAGACCACGTTGCTCAACATCATGAGCGGCTTCCTGCCGCCCACCAGCGGCGACGTGATCTACCAGGGCAGATCCATTCTCGCCAGCCCACCCGACGCGCTGGCCCGATCCGGACTCGTGCGCAGCTTCCAGGACAGCCAGTCCTTCCCGGGCCTCACCGTCGCGGAGACACTGACAGCCGCGGCGCTGAGCCGTGAAAAGCTCCGCAGGGCGGAGCAGGAGGCGGCCCGGGTGATCGATGAACTCGGGCTCGGTCCACGCGCGGCCCTGCGCCCCGACCAGCTGTCCCTCCCGGACCGGAAGCTCCTGGAGATCGCCCGGTGCATAGTCATGCGCCCCTCGGTGATGCTGCTGGACGAGGTGATGGCCGGGCTCACCATGGCCGAAGTCGAAACACCCATCACCGCCATCGAGTCACTGCGGCGCGGGGGCGTCACCTTCATCCTGATCGAGCACGTCATGCCAGTGGTCACACGGCTGGCCGACCGCCTGGTCGTGCTCGACTTCGGCAGCTTCATCGCCTCCGGTGACCCCGGCGAGGTCCTGCGTGACGAGCGTGTCAAGAACTCTTATCTGGGGGGCTCCGGTGCTGAAAGTTGAGGGACTGACCGCCGGTTATGGCGGGACCACCGTGCTCGATGACGTGTCACTCACTGTGGGAGAAGGCGAATTCGTCGCCCTGGTCGGTTCCAACAACGCCGGCAAGAGCACACTCGTCAACGCGCTCACCGGTCTGGTGCCGCTGCGCTCGGGCACCAAGCACTGGCGGGGCGAGGACGTCACCCGGAGCTCGACGCGCGAACTCGCCCGCCACGGGATGGTGCAGGTTCCCGAAGGGCACCAACTGTTCCCGGAGATGACGGTTGCCGAGAACCTCATGGTCGGTGGCGCCGTGTGCAAGGGGACGGATCGGAAACAGACGACCGCACGCGTCATGGAACTGTTCCCCCGGCTCGAGGAGCGCACCCGGCAGCGCGCCGGCACCCTCTCCGGCGGCGAGCAGCAGATGCTCGCCATCGCCTGCGGTCTGATGGCCGGACCCCGGCTCCTGATCCTCGACGAGCCCTCGCTGGGCCTTTCGCCCAAGATCGTCCAGACGGTCTTCGCCGCCCTCACCGAACTGCACCGGCAGGGCCTGGCGATCCTCGTGATCGAGCAGAACCTCAAGGTGTCGCTCGCTCACGCCGAGCGTGGCTACGTCCTAGAACGCGGGCGCGTGGTGTTCGACGCGGACTCCGCGAGTCTCGCCCGGGACGACCGCGTCACCGCCGCCTACCTCGGCATTTCCTGACGGAGGCACTGCATATGGAACTCCTCATCCAGGCACTGGCCCAGGGCGTCCTTCTGGGTGCCACCTACGGACTGGTCGCACTCGGCGCGAACGTCATCTACAGCGTCTCCGGTGTGGTGAACTTCGCGCACGGCCACTTCCTCGTCGCAGCGATGTACCTCGCCTTCGCCCTGCAGTCATGGCTCTCCCTCGACCCCTACGTGGCGCTGTTCGCCGTCGTATCCGCGATGTACCTGATCGGACTGGCCACCCACCGCATCCTCATCCGGCCACTGAAAGGAAAACACGTCCTGGTCGTCGCCCAGCTCACGCTCGGCCTGTCCTTCGCCCTCCAGGGCCTGCTGCTGGTCGTGTTCGGCGGCAGTGTCAAACGCGTCGACTCGTTCCTGTCCGACCGTACGGTCCAGATCGGCGTGATTCGTCTGCCCGCTGCCGTGGTGGTGGCGGCGCTCCTGTCCGTGGTACTCGCGGTCGGCTTCTTCCTGCTGCTGGCGCGGACCGACTTCGGCCGGAGCGTCAGGGCCGTGCACCAGAACGGCACTGCCGCCGCCGCGATGGGCATCAGCATCCGCAAGGTCGAGGCACGCACCTTCGCGGTCGGCATCGCGATCGTGGGCATCGCGGGTGTCGCGCTGGCCTCGACATCGCCCTTCATGCCGTCGAGCGGACTGCAGTACACCCTCACTACGTTCCTGATCATGATCCTCGGAGGGATGGGCAACTTCATGGGAAACTTCGTCAGCGGCGTGCTCATAGGCGTGGCGACCGCCTGCGGGCAGGTCTACCTGTCCGGGTCACTCGCGCTGATGCTGCCGTTCCTCGTCTTCGTCGCCGTCGTGCTCTGGCGCCCGCAGGGACTGCTCGGAATCGCCGCGGGGGGTGCCCGCGCGTGAACCGTGTCAAACGAACCGACCTGGTCGTACTCGTACTGGTCGCCGTGGTCGGCCTGGCCTTCCCTCTGGTCTTTCCCAGCAACTACGTGATCAGCCAGGGCATCGAGATCCTGTTCTTCGTCGGCGTGTGCACGGCCTGGAACATCGTCGGCGGGATGGCCGGCCAGTTCGCGTTCACGCACAGCATCTACATCGGCTGCGGCGCCTACGCCGCGGCGGTCTGTTCGGTGAACGGGATCTCGCCCTTCCTGGGCATGGCGATCGGCTGCGCGCTCTCGGTGGTGCTGGGCCTCGCCATCGCCTGGACCGCCGCCCGCTTCCAGTTGCCGCGTCTGGCGTTCGCGCTCATCACGCTGGCCTTCAGCGAGATCGGCCTCCTGTGCGTGCTGGCCTCGGACCGGTTGGGCGGACCGGCCGGGTTCCCGATTCCTTTCACCGGGGGCGAGAGCTTCTGGATGCTCCAGCTCAGTTACACCGGCTACTACATGCTCGTCCTCCTCTTCACCCTGCTGTGCCTGGGCGTGGCCCTGACCCTCATGGTCACCCGCTCCGGTTACACGTACCGGTGCGTACGCGACAACGAACGGGCTGCCTCGGCCATCGGCATCTCCACGCTCCGGGTCAAGCTCCACTCCATGATGATCAGCGCGGCGCTGACCTCGCTCATAGGCAGTGCCTATGCTCTGTATCTGGGGTTCATCGATCCGCAGGAGCTGGCCGGCCCCGAGATCATGATCGAGGTCATCCTGTTCGCCGCAGTCGGCGGCATGGGCACCCTCTGGGGGCCGGCACTCGGCGCCGCCGTGCTCGTGCTGCTGGGCAACGTGCTGAGGGAGGAGTTCGGGGGCGTTCTCCCGCCGGGCTCCCACACCTTCGTCTACGGATCCGCTGTCGTCCTGGTCATCGTCCTCGCCCGTGAGGGACTTCTGGACGTCCTCCGCAAGGCATGGCGCACCGTGCGCGGACGCGCCACGGCCCGTACCGCGTCCCAGGGGGCGGCGTGACGCCCCCGCCCGTATCCAGGGAGGAAATTATGAAGACCACTGTGCCGCGCCCCGCCCTGCGCGCGCTGCGTAACGGCCTTGCCGCCCTGACTGCCATGGCGCTGGCTGCCGGGTGCACCGCGGCGGGCTACACCGACAGTGACGGCCCGGTGAAGATCGGCGTGGTCGTGCCGCGCAGCGGCGCGCTGGCCGCGTACGGGAACGGCGCCGTGGCGGGCATCGAGATGGTCGTCGACGACATCAACGCCTCGGGTGGAATCCGCAGTCTCGGCGGACGCCGGATCGAACTCGTCGTCGGCGACTCCGCCAGCAAGCCGAACGACGCCGCCCACGAGGCCCGCCGCATGATCGACAAGGAGGGTGTGTCGGCGATCCTCGGCCCGATCAGCTCGACCGAGGCCAGCGCCACGGCCGCGGTCACCGAACGGGCGCGCATGCCGGTGATCGCCATGGAGACGACCGGCGTCTACGGCGACCGGTCGTTCTACATCGTGAGCGTGGAGGCGACCCAGATGGGGGCCGCCTACGGCGACTTCGTGGACCACCTCGTCGACGACCAGGGCGAAGATCTCGAAACGGTCGTGATCACCTATCCGCAGAACGACTACGGCAAGGCCGCGTCGGCGGCGGCGGACAAGAGGCTGACGGCGCTCGGCTACGTGGTGAAGGACTCCATCGCGGTCGATCCGCAGACCGACGACTACACCCCGACCATGCTGCGGGTGAGGGCGGCCGACCCTGACGTCGTGGTGTCCGCGCTGTACGACCGCGACGGGATCCTGTTCCACCAGGCCCGGTACAACCTGCAGTACGACAAACCCGTCTTCCTGTGCGGCATCGGCGGCTGTGACGATCCGGGCGTGTGGGAGGCGCTCGGCCCACGGGCCGCCCGGGCGACACTGGCCCACCGGACGGTCAGCGAGTCCTTGTTCAACCCGTCGGCCGGCCTGCCGGGTCTGCAGAAGCTGCTCGCCGAGGCGAAAGGCAGGACCGACGTTCCGCTCGACCAGCACTTCGTGATCGGCGCCCAGACGGCGCGGATCGTGCAGGCGGCGCTGGAGGAGGCGGGTTCGGCCCGCCCGCAGGACGTCAACGCGGCCATGTCCCGGGTTCGTATCGCGCCCGGGAGCGCCTACCACTACCTGCCGACCGCGCCGGACGGAATCGCTTACAAGGACGGATCCATCAAGGGCGCTCAGCCCGTCTTCAACCAGTGGAAGGAGAACGGCACCCGCGTCATTGTCTACCCGCCGCTGTTGGCCGGCCGGGAGCCGGACCTGGACTGAGCGCCGCTCCGCCGTTCCCGGGACCGGGTGGGCTCACCTGATCTCGAAGGAGCGCTTCGCCAGACCCGCCATGTAACCGTCGATGACTGTCCGGGCCGGCTGTTCGGGGTTCTCCGCACTGCCCAACGTGATGAAGATGGGGAGGAAGTGGTCCGGGGTGGGGTGGGCATAGGGCATCCCGGGTGCGCGGCCGGCATAGGCGGCGAGTTCGCCGACGTCGCCGCGGGCGAGGGCGTCGGCGGCCCACATGTCGAAGTCGGAGGACCAACCGGGCACGGTGCCGTGGGCCATCATCTCGCGCGTGATGTACGGCAGTCCGTGAACCATGAAGCCGGAGCCCACGACGAGGATGCCCTCGTTGCGCAGAGGTGCCAGACGGCGGCCGAGTTCGAGCAGGCGATCGGGGTCGTGGGTGGGCATGGACATCTGCAGGACCGGGACGTCGGCGAGCGGGTACATGGCCATCAGCGGGATCCATGCACCGTGGTCCAGCCCTCGGGAAGGGTGCTGGTAGAGCGGCTCGTTGTCGGGCATCATCGCGGCGATGCGGGCGGTGAGCCCCGTAGCGTCCGGGGTGGCGTACTGCATCTCGTAGTAGCGGGGCGCGAAGCCGCCGAAGTCGTACACCAGTGGGGTCCTGGCCGCGGGGGCGGACAGCATGAGCGGCGCGTCCTCCCAGTGCGCGGAGACGATCACGACGGCCTTGGGTTGCGGCAGGGACTGCGTCCAGTCGAACAGCTGGCGGAGCCACTGACCGTCGTCGAGGAGCGGCGGAGCGCCGTGGCTGATGTAGAGGGCCGGCAGGGGGCCGTCGGCGGGAGTCCAGGGCCGCTGGGTGGCGGCCCGGGTCAGGGCGTCGGGCAGGAAGGCGTCGAATGCGCCTGCGGGTATCTCGGGATTCAGCACGTCGGGCATGATCGGCCTCCGGGTCGGGCGCGGATGCGGGTGTGTCGTCGGGGTGTCGGTGGGTGAGCCGTGCGCCGCAGGCCGGGGCCGGTCAGGTGGTGGGCATCCGGGGACAGGTGCGCTGGGGGTCGATGGCGTCGGTGACGCGTCGGCTGATCTCACGCAACTGCTTGGACTGCGCCTTGGTCAGGGGGTCGATGAGCAGGCGGCGTACTTCCTCGACGTGCCCGGGAGCGGTGGCGGTGACCTTGTCCCAGCCGGCGTCGGTGAGGGTGGCGAGAGTGAAGCGGCCATCCGCGGGGTCGGGGCTGCGCGTGAGCCAGCCCTTGTTCTCCAGACGCTTCGCGGTGTGGGAGAGGCGGGAGAGGGAAGCTTCGGCGAAGTCGGCCAGATCGCTCATCCGCAACGTGTGTTCGGGTGACATGGAGAGGCCGGCGAGGACCTGGTATTCGAAGTGGGAGATGCCGGCGTCGCGCTGCAGCTGAGCGTCCAGCGCGGCGGGGAGGCTGACGAGCATGGTGACCATGGCGAGCCAGGTCTGTTGTTCGTCATCGTCCAGCCATCGAGGTTCGTCGGTGTCCATACCCCCACGATAATTTGCTGCTTCAAATCCTATGGCGGATGCGTCGTTCATCGGCGTACCTCCGAATCCGCGGATGGGCGGATCTGTGCTGGAGACTCCCCGCCGGCGAGCGGGGGTCGGGGGCCGCGGTTCAGCCTCGGGGTGCGGCGTTCAGAGGCAGAGCGCGGTGGTACGCGGGCACCGCCACCGCGGCGACCGCGATGTGCATCACGATCAGGCCGATGATCCCGGCGGCGTCGGCGTGCGCCTTGTAGTCGCTGAAGAACATCATCAGGTCGGGAATGAAGGAGATGACCACGACCGCGGGGACCAGGCGGGACAACAGGGCGCGGGGATCGGCTGACCGCCGCCGGACCACGGCCCAGCCTGCCGCGCCTATGAGGACGCCGAGGAAGGTGAACGAGATGAACGACCCCGGCTGGAGGGGCTGGAAGTCCTCCGACGCCCCGGCTGCGACCGAGAGGAGAGCGATCACCTCGTTGAGGACGCTTGCGGCCACGATGCCCGCGATCAGCCACCCGGCGACAGCGGCCGGCCCCGGCTGGGTGCGGACGGGAACCGTGGACGCTGGGGGAAGTGAAGATGACGTGGACACAGGGAAGCTCCTTGGATGAGGGGGCGGGCGGTCGTGCTCGCCCCATGGTCCGCCTGATGGATGAGAGGCACCGGCAGGCGATCGCCCGGGCCGGGCTGCCCGTCCTGATCCAGGCGTCTCCAGGACGGGCGGAAAATGCCGCGTGACGCGCTCAGTTGCCCGTCGCTGCGGCGATGGTGGTGCGCACCGGGGTGGTGGGCCGGCCGGCGAGGCGGGCCAGGTCGCCGGTGGTGTCGGCCAGCTGGCCGTCGGCGGTACCCGCGTCGATCGATACGAGCATCTCCACGACGGGCTCGGGCAGGCCGGCTCCGGCCAGGGCCTTGGCATGCTCCTCGGCCGGAAGGTCCTGGTAGACGACCTTCGTTCCGGTGGCTGCGGTGATTTCGGCGGCGAGGTCGTCCATGGTCCAGGCGGTGTCGCCGGACAGTTCGTAGACGGTGTTGTCGTGGCCGTCACCGGTGAGGACGACGGCCGCCGCGGCGGCGTAGTCGGCGCGCGAGGCGGCGGCGACGCGGCCGCCGTGGGCGCTGCCGATGATGGTGCCGGTGGCCACGCCCTGCTCGGCGGTGGGGACGTAGTTCTCGTTGTACCAGCCGTTGCGCAGCAGGCTGTAGGTGAGTCCGCTGGCCTTGATCGCTTCCTCGGTGACCTTGTGCTCAGGGGCGACGGGCAGCGTGGAGGTGTCGGCGTGCAGGACGCTGGTGTAGGCGAGCAGACTGACGCCGGCGTTCTTGGCGGCGTCGACGACGGCCTGGTGCTGCGGAATGCGGCGGCCGACTTCGCTGCCCGAGATCAGGAGGATCTTGTCCGCGCCCTCGAAGGCGTTCGTCAGCGTTTCGGGGCGGTCGTAGTCGGCCTCGCGGACCTGGACGCCTCGCTCGGCGAGGTCGGCGGCCTTCGCGGGGGTGCGGACGGCCGCGACGATCTGCTCGGCGGGGACCCGGGTGAGGAGGTCTTCCACGACGAGGCGGCCGAGTTGGCCGGTGGCACCGGTGACGACGATCATGGGTATTCCTTACTTCGGTTCTTCGGCCGGCTAGCGCCGACCGCTCCGCCCGGAGGCGGACGGGGTGGTGTCGGGACGGTTCAGTCGGCGACGTGGATGACGATCTTGCCGCGTGTGCCGCCCGCGCTGAGGGCCGCGAGGCCGTCCGCGGCCTGTTCCAGGGGGAACACCTTGGTGATGTCGACCTGCAAGGTGCCCGCCGCGGCCAGGGCGGCCAGCGGCTCGAAGGCTTCCCGGAGGGGAGAAGCCATGATGTTGCTGCCCGTCAGCCCGGCCGCTGCGAGGACTTGTTCGTCTGCGGCACCCAGGGTGCTGGTGACCTTGCCGCCCTTGCGCACGGCGCTCAGGGGCAGGGCGTCGGGGCTGGAGGCGACCAGGTCGATGAGGGCGTCGACCCCGCCCGGATAGGCGGCGGTCACCTGATCGGCGATCGGCGTCCCGGACCTGTGGTCCACCACCGTCGCCGCACCGAGGCCGATGAGCCGGTCGCTGTCGGCGGCCCTTCCGGTGGCGACGACGGTGACGCCGCGGGCGGCGAGCAGCTGTACGGCGTACGAGCCCACGCCCCCGGTGGCCCCGACCACCAGGACCGCCTGGCCCTCCGCGGCCTCGACTGCGTCCACGGACGCGAGGGCGGCAGTGCCGGCGAGCGGCAGTGCCGCAGCCGTGTCGAAATCCAGGCCGGCCGGCTTGGCCGCTACCGCGGCGGCCGGGATCAGTGCGTACTCGGCGATGCTGCCTGCCTGGATCGGCGGGGCGAGCAGGACGTGTCCGATGACCTCGTCACCCACCGCTACGTGGTCGACGCCTGCCCCGACCGCCTCGACGACTCCAGCGGCGTCCCGTCCCACCACCAGCGGGTAGAGGTGGGGCATCATCTCGGCCATCATGCCTGCGACCAGGGTCTTGTCGATGGCGTTGAGGGCGGCGCTCTTCACTCGTACCAGGACGGCGCCATCGGTGACCTCAGGCACGGGCAGGTCGGAGACGACGGGCTGGGCGCCGGACTCGGGAACGTTGAATGCGCGCATGACAGGCTCCATGGATCTGGGTGTTACGGGTGGTTTGTGGCGACCTTAGAAGGCGTAGGGCCCGAACCTTCCCCACGCCACGATGGCGGCCAGGATCAGCAGCACGACGTTTGCGCCGATCATCTGGTTCTCCTTGCGGCGGGCGTGGACGACCGCGGCGCCGAGCATGGTGATCGCCAGCCCGGTGGCCGCCAGCGGCACCAGGACCGGGGCGATGTTCAGGGCCGCGGGCAGGATCAGGCCCAGGGCTCCGAGTACCTCCACCGCACCGATGGCCTTCACTGCGCCGGACGAGAAGTCGCCCACCCAGGCCATGCCGGAGGCTGCCAGTTTCTCCTTCGGCTGGCCCGCCTTCATCAAGCCGGCGAGGAGGAACGCGACGGCCAGGACGCTCGCGATGATCCAGAGAGTGACGTTCATGGGGACGGGCCTCCGTGATTGCTTGAGCTTTCAAGTAACAATAGAACGAGTCACTTGAAGCGTCAAGCGAAAATGTGCCGTGTTTACTTGAGGAATCAAGTGATCTTCGGGGGTGGTCTCACAGAGGCCGGAGCAGGGGCCCCTGAGCGCGGACAGGGCAGCGGTATTACTGCCATCCGGGTGGGTTCAGCCCGGTTTGCAGGTTCGGCGGCGATTCAGATCGAGCCCATGGGTGCGCCGGGGGAGGGGGACGGATCGGGCTCCGGGGAGGTCGCGCGCGTGTGCCCGGGCGGGGTTCACGGCGCCGGGGCGGCCTGCGTCGGCCGTCCTGCCCGGCGGCGGGCAACGTGGTCAGCCCCGAGGGGGTGCGTTCCTCGTCCGGGTCAGGGAGGGCAGAGCGTCCAGGAACAGGGCTCCGGTCAGAAGTGCCGCGCTGCCGCGCGGGCTCCAGCCCCGTGCGTGCAAATCGGCGTCCAGGGCCGCGAGTGCCTCGGCGCCGGCGGGGGCGGCGGTGCCGCCCGCGTCGATGACAGCGCGTGCACCCGCGTGGACGTGGCGCAGGCCCCCGGGCCCGGCGGTGTAGAGGAGTTCGCTGTCGCGCAGGGTCGACATCACGGTCAGCAAGGCGTCGAGCCGTGCGTGCGTCTCGGTGGCGCCCGCCTTCCGGGAGGCGTCAAGTGCCTGGAGCGCACGGAGCACGTGGGGAAAGCCGGCGCGTGCCTCGCCCCGGGCGCCCGCCGCCCCGTACTTCACCGACACAGCCGAACCGTGCGAGGGCCGACGGGGGGACTTCCGGTCAGGGTGCGCGGCGATGCGCTTGGCGGCTGCGGTGACCTCGGTTCCCGTCGCGGAAGGGAGGAGCGCGGCGCCCGCGACGAGCAGGCCGAGCGTCCACAGGGCACCCCGGTGGCCACCCCCGGCCAGATCCGCCGAGTGCTCGGTGCACCGTCCGACAGCGCCCAGCTCCTCGCGCAGCAGAGGCGTCGGCTCTCCGGTGCGGCGGGCTGCGGCAGCCATCGCCGCGAGCCCGGGCGTCAGCGCCTTCGCCGTCCAGAGCAGAGCTCGGTGGTCCTTGCGGGTGGTGCGTGCAGCGAGATCACGGGGGTCCGCCAGCCCGGGCTTCGGGGCGAGGGTCAGCTGATCAGTCAGAGCGGATACGGCGATGTCGGCGAGCTGCTCGTCGTGGTACTTGGTCATGTCCCTGCGGAAGGAGTCGGGAGGGCGGATGGCCCCGCCGCGTCGGGAGCGTGACCTCGGCGGGGCGCTGCTCGGCTCGGGGCGTATGCGGGAGGGCGGGCGCAGGCGGTCCGGTCGGTTCGCGGCCGGTCGGTTCCTGTGCCCGCCCCGTGCGGATCCTGGCTGCCTTCAGCGGACCATGAGGCCCGCCGGGTCACGCCGCAACACGTCCTACGCCGAGGGGGGCGAAAGGGGGATGTCCCCGTCGTTGGTGGCTTCCGGGTCCACGCCCACGGTGATCGACGCGGTGACGCCCTTCGTGATCCGCTTCTTGTCGTAGCGAAGGGTGAGCAGGCCGCCCGTGGCGCCGCTGTCGTCGTAGACCGTGTCCTCGGTGAGGGTGACGCGGTCGACGGTGCTGGTCGAGTAGGGCTTCACCTCGGCGACGGCCAGGACAGCCTTCTCCTCGAAGTAGAGCTGGCCGGTGTGGCAGGTGCGGCCACCCTCGTAGCCGCCCTTGGTCCACGTTCCGTCCGTGTGCACCTTGGTGTGGATGTGTGCGGCACGGCCCTCGTACCAGCCGGGGAAGATGCTGGTGAACCGGACCTTGCCCGTGTGGTCGGTACGCAGGGTGCCACGCAGGTACCGTTCGTTGTCGGTGGGTTCCAGGTGCAGGTCACCGGACGCGGGCGGGTTGTCGGGGGACATGCCGGGGGGCAGGGCGGAACCCATGCTCTCGTACCCGGAGTAGATGCCGAGCGCGTCGCAGTGCCAGATGTCGACCGCCGCGTTCCGCAGCGGCTTGCATGTCTCGGCGTCGATCACCTTGATGACCAGGGTCAGCGGAACGCCTTCCTTGTCCTCGGTGACGTCCGTCCGGATCTTGTCGGCATCGATGTAATAGGGGCCTTCGATGGCTTCGGTGTTCAGCCGGTAGCAGGTTTCCCCGGCTGAAGGCTTCGATCCCTTCACCTCGACCGGTGTTTCCTCCCCGGCGAGAGCATTCGTGGCCAGCACGCCGCCCGCGCCGGCCACTGCGATCGCGGCTCCTCCGGCGACGAGCACCTGTCGACGTGACGTGTTCCTCTTGTGCCGCGCACCGTCCTGGGTCATCCTCGACGGATCCTTTCGGCTTGGGCTGGTTCGCTTCGACCGGCCGTGGACGCTCACTATTGCGGACCCACCTGAGGCGTAACTGAAACGGACTCTGCTCCGGGGCGCCTTGTTCGGCTGACGCCGGGGTCCTGGGACCGCCTCCTTCTGTGTCGTCCTACTGCGGCGGTTGCCGGGTCAGCGGCAGCAGTACGGTGAACTCGGTGTCGCCCTGTTCGCTGCGTACCTCGATCCGGCCGCCGTGCGCCCCGGTGATCGCGGAGGCGATGGCGAGCCCGAGACCGGTCCCGCCCTTCCGGTCGGCAGTGCGAGCGCGGGAGTCGTCGGCTCGGGTGAAGCGTCCGAAAATGGAGGGCAGGTCCGCGGTGGGGATGCCGGGGCCGTCGTCATGGACGCGGATGACGCACCGAGTGGCGGTGGCCTCCGCGGTGACCGTAACTTTCGTCCGGGCTGGGGTGTGCACCCGTGCGTTGGTCAGCAGATTGGCCAGTACCTGCTGCAGGCGGGCCTGGTCGCCGTCGACCGTCACGGAGGCGTCGAGGCGGAGGACCACCTGCCACAGGTGATCGCTTCCTGCGGCCCGGGCGTCCCACACCGCCTCGGCGACCAGGGTCGCCACGTTCACGTCGCCCCTGTGCAAGGGACGGCCTTCGTCGAGGCGAGCGAGCAGAAGCAGGTCCTCCACCAGCGCCGTCATGCGCGCCGACTGCGCGGAGACCCGACGCCAGGCCAGTGCGGGGTCGAGTTTCCCGGTCCCGGCCGACATGAGCTGGGCGTACCCGGCGATAGAGGCCAGCGGGGTACGGAGCTCATGGCTGGCGTCCGCGAGGAGGCGGCGCATGAGCTCCTCGGTACGCTGTCTTTCTGCGACCGACGTCTCCACGTGGTCGATCAGGTGATTGAGTGCGACGCCGACCTGACCGGCTTCCGTACCCGGATCGGTGTCGTGTGCGGGAACGCGGCTGAGCCCCGTGACCTCCCCCCGGTCCAGGGGCACCCGGGCGGCCTCTGCGGCGGTGGCGGCGACCCTGCCGAGGGGGCGCAGCTGACGCCGCACCACCACCGCGCAGACACAGCCCGCAACTGCGAGCCCGAGCCCGGCGATCACCGCCTCGGCCACCACCAGGCGGCCCGTCATGCGCTGTACGTCGGCTGTGGGAAGCCCCGTGATCACCGAAGCCCCGTCGTCGCCCACCGCGGTCAGCCGGTACTCACCGAGGCCGGGAACCACGCGGGTATGCAGAGAGCCGTCCACAGCGATCCCACTCAGAGCCTCCTGCTGCGCGGTGGAGAGCTTGCGCAGGCTGCCTTCGCCAGTCACCACACCGGCGGCGGGCACATGCTTCGAGGAGTCGATCCGGGCCCCGAGAGTTCCGACCGGTTGGCCGGGCAGCCCGAGGAAACCCAGATACGTGAGACCGCCCGTCCGCAGGCGCAAGGCCGCCTGGTGCCGTTCGGCGGCTTCGGTGACACGCTGGTCGAGATCTGCGCGCCAATACTCACTCTGCGTGAACACCGTCGTGAACGACATGGCGGCGCACACGGTGGCCAACAGCGCGGACATCGAGAGGACCAGGCGCGTCCGTAGGGTTCTGCCACGTGTGCGGGTTTTCGCTCGCCGGCCGAGCCACGTCAGCATGACCCGTCGTCCGCTCCCCGGATCACGTAACCGACTCCGCGCACTGTCCGGATCATCGGGGTCCGGCCCTTGTCGATCTTCGAGCGCAGGCCGTAGATGTACACCTCGACGAGGTTTCCCGCACCGTCGAACGAGCTGTTCCAGACGTGTTCGAGGAGCTGCGCCTTGCTGAACACCCGTCGGGGAGAGCCCATCAGGAACCACAGCAGGTCGAACTCCTTGGCTGTGAGCGAGACAGGTGTCGCACCCCGCCACACCTCACGGCTTCGTTCGGACATCACCAGATCGCCCAGCCTCCGCACGGAACCGTCGGCAAATGGCATCTTGTTGCCCGCCCCTGAGCGACGCAGCAGTCCGCGTAGCCGCAGCAGCACTTCCTCGAGGGCGAAGGGCTTGGTCACATAGTCGTCCGCACCCGCGGACAGGCCCTCCAGGCGATGCCCGAGCGCGTCCCGGGCCGTGAGCATGAGAACGGGCAACTCCGCGTTCTCGTACCGCAGCCGCCGCAGGACGCTCAGGCCGTCGAGGTCGGGCAGCATCCAGTCGAGGACCACGACGTGCGGGTCACACTCGCGCGCGAGCCGTACGGCACCATGCCCGTCCTCCGCGGTGAAAGGCTGCCATCCCGCATCGGCGACGGAGACAGCCAACACCTCCGACAGTTCCGGCTCGTCATCGACGATCAGCACGCGGATGGTGCCGCCCTGCCCAGCACCTCCGTGAGGCACGGTGATCATGCAACTCTCCCAAGCGTACGGTGACCGCCCATTTGCTCAGTTATTTACGTCTGGTGCCCTTACGTCTCAAACGTCGGTACGGGGGCGTAATCGCTGGATTGGTCTCAGCGGTCACACTGTGGCTGACGTCGGGCCCCCTCACCTCTCCGGTGCCGGAGGTGTCTGTCCGTCGCGGTTCGGGTTTCGCGCACCGTGGCCGGCCGGTGGTTCTGCCGGGGTGGCGGCGGCCGGCGGCCGGGGCTGGATCGTCCTGGGTACGGACTGGTCGAACTCGTCCTGCGTCAGCGCGCGGTGCGGCAGAGGGCTCGGGGCGTTCCTCTCGGTGCGCAGACCGTCAAGGATGAGGGTGAGGTACCGCTGCCAGATGCCCGGCGTCATGGCCTGGGTCTGTTGGGCTGCGGCCCCGATCATGAGCTGGATGAGAGGGAGGTCGGTCGCCTCGAAGTCGTCGCGGAGCGAGCCGTCCCGCTGGGCGCGGGTGATCAGGGCGCCGACTGCGGGTGTGAGTTGATTCCGTGAGGCGGCGACTCGCTTCGCACCGTGCGTGCCTTCGAGGAGCACCTCTCTCAGTCCGCGGTCCTCGGCGAAATCCCGGCCGGCGGCAGTGAGGAATTCGACCAGGCCGCCCCAGGCGTCTTCGTGGCGCAGTGCCTGTTCGGCGATCGTGACGATGCGCTGTACCTCGCTGTCGAAGACGGCCTCGATCAGAGCCTCGCGGTCGGCGAAGCGCCGGTAGGCGGTGCCGACGCCGACGCCCGCGTGGCGGGCGATGTCATCGAGAGTGACCTCCAGCCCCCTTTCGGCGAAAACCTGATGGGCGGCGGCGATGAGGCGCTGCCGGTTGCGTTCCGCGTCGGCCCGGAGGGGGCGGGCGCGGGACGGACTCCCGGCGGGCTGAACGGGGGCGTCACTGCGGCTCATGGCCCCACTCTACTCGCTAACCGGAGATGGGGTCTCCGCATACTGCTACCCTGGAATCTGTAACTGGAGAAAATTCTCCATTTTGGTTTCCTCGTGTTCGGAGACGTTGTGAGTGTCCTTTCGACAGATACAGGCCCGCCGAAGGCCGAACATCGGGCCGCCGGTCCACACCACGGGCGGCGCTGGCTGATCCTGGCGGTCATCGCGATCGCCCAGCTGATGGTGGTCCTGGATGCCACGATCGTGAACATCGCGCTGCCGTCCGCCCAGCAGGACCTCGGCTTCTCGAACGAGAACCGGCAGTGGATCGTCACCGCCTACTCCCTGGCCTTCGGCAGCCTGCTGCTGCTCGGCGGACGGATAGCTGACCTCATCGGCCGCAAGATGACCCTGCTGATCGGTCTGGCCGGCTTCGCCGCAGCGTCCGCCCTGGCCGGCGCGGCGACGGGCTTCGGCGTCCTGGTGACCGGGCGCGCGTTGCAGGGTGTCTTCGGTGCGCTGCTGGCCCCGACGGCGCTGGCGCTGCTGACGACGACGTTCACCACCGCCGCGGAGCGGGCCAAGGCGTTCGGCATCTTCGGTGCGGTCGCCGGTGCGGGCGGTGGTGTCGGTCTTCTGCTGGGCGGCGTGCTGACCGACAGCCTCAGCTGGCGCTGGTGCCTCTACGTGAACCTGGCCTTCGCCGCCGTCGCCTTCGTCGGTGCCATGGTGCTGCTGCCGCGCCACCGCCGGGAGCGGGGCGTGAAGATCGATGTGCCCGGCACCCTCACGGTGACCGTCGGCCTCTTCGCACTGGTCTACGGGTTCGCCAACGCGGAGACGGATGGCTGGGGTGCCACCGGCACCTGGGGCTTCCTGGTGGTCGGTGTCCTGCTGATCGCGGCGTTCGCCTGGCTGCAGGCGCGGGTCGCGCACCCGCTGCTGCCCCTGCGGGTCCTTCTGGACCGCGACCGGGGTGCCGCCTCCGTCGGAATCTTCATCTCCGCGGCAGGCATGTTCGGGGTGAACCTGTTCCTCACGTACTACCTCCAGCAGACGCTGCACTACTCGCCGCTGAAGACCGGTCTGGCGTTCCTGCCGATGGTCGGGGTGCTCATGGTGGTCTCGACCGTGGCAACCAGCGTCCTGAACCCCCGCATCGGTCCCAAGCCGATGGTCCCCGTCGGAATGGTCCTGGCGGCTGTCGGTCTCATCTGGCTCACCGGACTGGACGCCGGCTCCACCTACGCCGCACACGTCCTGCCTCCGCTGCTGGTCTTCGCTCTCGGCCTCGGCCTGGTGCTCGCCCCGTGCATGAGTGCCGCCACTTCAGGCATCGACCCGGCTGACGCCGGTGTCGGCTCGGCGAGCGTCAACACCATGCAGCAGGTCGGCGGATCCATCGGTACCGCCCTGCTCAGCTCCCTCGCGGCGAGCGCTGCCAGTGACTACCTCGCTGGGAAGGAGGTCACCCCTGAGGTGATCGGACAGTCCGCCCTGGAGAGCTACTCCACCGCCTACCTGTGGTCCGCCGTCCTCTTCGTCGCCGGGGCGGTCATCTGCGGCCTGCTCTTCCGGCGCGGCGCCCCGGTGCAGGACCCGGACGCCGCCCCTGTCGTCCACATGTGACGTGGCCGGGTCGGGAAGAGAAGTACGGGCCCCCTGTGGACTTCCCTGCCCCCGGGCACGGAACCGGGAGCTGCCGACCGCACCCTCCGGGCCACTGTTCATTTCAGTTGGGTCTCAGGTAGATCGGCAAAGGTGGACTTACACGGCCAGCCGAAGCGAAACCGGTCCAGGAGGAGACCCAGACACGGGTCCAGCCAGCCCCCTTGACACAACCATTCACCCCATCAACCTCGTTGGTCCCAGTTCCTGGAACCGACGGGCACCCGTCGGCCTGACGGAGCAGGAAGGAGCGCGTGAGCGCGTGTATACCGAGCCATGGAACTTCAAGATGCCGGATGAGTTCTCGGTGCCCGAACTTCAGCAGCAAGCGGAGATCTGGACGCCCAGGAAGCCACTGGCCATCGTCCCCTCGCGGCTGATCGACGCTTCGGCGCCCGTCTACGGCTACGGCAAGGTCGAGGCGGGTGACAACGACCTCCTGTCGCAGCACGACGGTGTGCCCATGGGCGAGCAGATCATTGTCCACGGCCGGGTCACCGACAGCTGGGGGCGTCCCGTACGTGACATGCTCATCGAGATGTGGCAGGCGAACGCCGCGGGCAAGTACGTCCACGACCACGACCGGACCCCGAAGCCGCTCGACCCGAACTTCACGGGCGCGGGCCGTACGCTCACCGACGCGAACGGCGCGTACTCGTTCAAGACCATTAAGCCGGGCGCCTATCCCTGGGCGAGCCATCGGGAGGCATGGCGTGCGCAGCACCTCCATCTCTCCCTGTCCGGCGGTGGCCTGACCGAGCGTCACGTCACGCAGATGCTGTTCCCCGGCGACCCTCTCATCGGCCGCGATCCGGTCGTCAGCACCATTCCCGACGAGAAGGCTCGCGAGCGGCTCATCTCCCGCCTCGACTGGGAGGCCGCCATCCCTGAAATCGCCCTCGCCTACCGGTTCGACATCGTCCTCGGCGGTATGCACGCGACCCCTGCGGAGCACTGAGATGACCACGACTGCAGATGCCGGGAACCGCTCGGAGGTTCCCACGACGGACCGGCTCGTCCGCACCCCGCGCACCATTCTCGGCCCGTACTTCACGCTGGGTATGCCGCTGTGCTCTGCGGTGGAGCCCGACGACGACCGCGTCCGCTTCACCCTCAGAGGGCGCGTGCTCGACGGGCAGGGCAGGCCGGCTCCGATGTCGATGATCGAGACCAATCAGCCGGAGGGCCTGACGCGGACCTTCACCGGCCTGGACGGCGCGTACTCGATCACCACCGTGAAGCCGGTGGTCCCGTCCGGTCGAGCGCCGCACCTGACGCTGCTGGTCACCGTCGGCAGCATGATCCGGCCGGCGGTGACCTGCCTCTACTTCCCGGACGAGGCCAACGACAGCGACGAGCTGCTCGTGCGGCTGTCGCCACAGCAGCGCGCCACGATGCTCGCCCGCCCCGCTGACGACGGCTACGAGTTCGACATCCATCTCGCCGGCGACGCCGAGACCACCTTCCTCGGCTGGCCCGGTCTCCTCGGGGACGCTGAGTGAGGCCGATCGAAGCCGCGGCGGCCGGCACGGACGACGTCGCCGTGATCCCGAACGGCGAGCTCGCCTACTGGGACACCGGCGGGCCGGGGCCGGCCGTCGTCCTGCTCCATCCCGCGACCGGAACGGCGGAGACGTGGTCCCCGCAGCGCCAGGCCCTGGCTGACGCCGGTTTCCGCGCCATCGCCTACACCCGGCGCGGCCACCTCGGGTCCACGCCTGCGGACCGCGACCACCCGGTGCCGGCGGCCGAAGACCTGAAAGCACTGGTCGACGCCCTCGGGCTCAGCCGCATCCACCTCGTCGGCGCCGCCGGAGGCGGCATCTACGCCGTCGACTTCGCACTGGCCTTCCCGGACCTGGTCCGCTCGCTGACCGTGGCGGCAAGCATCCTCGGCGTCTCCGACGAGCCGTGGCGTGCGGCGCTGGCCCGCGTCGGCGTGCCGCACTCGGCGGAGCTCCCGCCGGAAATCCTCGAGCTCGGGCCGAGCTACCGCGCCGAGGATCCCTCGGGCGTCGAGGCATGGCGCCGGATAGCGCAGTCGGCGCGCCCCAAGGGACTCCATCTGCAACCCACCGTCAGCAAGATCAACTGGGCCGCCCTGAGCGAACTGCGGGCCCCGGCTCTTGTGATGGGCGGCGGGGCCGACCTGCTGGTGCCGGCCCCGCTGATGGAGTTGGCGGCTTCCAGGCTGCCACGCGCCGAATACGTGAGTGTGCCGGACGCGGGCCACGCCATCCCCTGGGAACGGCCGGACCGGTTCAACGGTGCTCTTCTCGCGTTCCTCCGCACCGTCGAAGGGTGCGATGCGTGTCCACAGACGGAAGGCGACAACGTGGCCGTACAGAACACCTAAGGGGCAGGGCTTCGACCTACTGTTACGTGCCAGTTCGACGGCGTCAGGGGATGCCGAGATCGATCATGGTTCTGGTGTTGGTGATTACACCCACCGCGTCATGGCGGGCGTAGTCGGCGAGAGCGAGGGACAGTTTCGGCTCCGAGGCCGTGTGCCGCACTGATGCGGTCAGGTAGCGCAGCAGCTCGGGAGTGAGTCGGGCGCGGCCCTGAAGCAGGCGGAGGTTCTCCGGCCCATGCTCGGCGACAAGTTGCGCGGCGCGGACGGGATCAGGTTTCTCGACCAGCGCCGTCATGGTTCGTTCCGGTCCTGTGCCGGTGCAGATGATCACCCCGTGACTGCTGGCGTCCTGAAGGTTGAACGGACCAGCGAGCACCGCCGGGGCGCCCGGGGAAGCGGCGGCCATGAGTGCCGAGAGGGCCAAGTGGCTGGGGTCGACGTTGTCAGCGAAGGCCAAGCAGATGTCTCCGGCGTGCAGGTGTTCGGCACCATTGAGGGCGGAGGTGATGTCGGCGTAGCGGCCGTGCTGAGCAATGAAGTCGACCTGCATGCGTTCGGTGAGCGGGTGATGGCCGGCCGGTTGGTGCGCGAGTTGGCGGTATCGGGCCTGGGCGCCAGGGGCGAGGACCTGCCTGGTCCAGTCGATGAGCGGGGCGTAGTACGGGTGGTGCACGACCACCGCGCGATCGGCCCCGAGTCTGGCGGCCTCCTCGAGCACGTGAAGGAGGCCGGGGCGCCCCTGGACCGGGCGTAGTTCCTTGGGCAGAAATGGAGACCAGCCCGACACGCGGGTGCCGAGACCTCCGGCAGCGATGACAACCGCGGTGGGTCGTTCATTCATCGGAGATCCCCTTTGCCCTTGTGGGCAGGCGCTACGGTCTGGGGATGCATACACGTGTGACGGGCGTCGTCATCGAGGACAACGAGATCCTGCTCCTGGACCAGGACACGGACAGCAAGCGGTCGTGGAGCCTGCCGGGCGGCAAGGTCGAAGAGGGCGAGACTTTGGCCGAAGCCTTGGTTCGAGAGATGCGAGAAGAAACCGGCGTCGAGGTCGAGGTCGGGCGGCTGCTGTACCTGTGCGACAACGTCAAGGCTCATGTCGTTCACGTCACTTTCGAGGCCCGGCGGATCGGCGGGCAGATCGGGGTCGTTACCGAGGGCGCGGATACACGCCCCATCCGGCAGGTCGCCTTCGTCAAGCTCGACGACCTGCCTGGCGTGGGGTTCAGCGAGATGTTCGTGAAGCTGTGCCAGGAGAACTTTCCTGGGGCCGGCTCGTACATGGGCCCCAAGTCCGCAATCGGCCTATGAGATTGGCGCGGTCGCAGTCAGTGCGGTGACCAAACGGTGGTCCAGTTCCCCCAGGGAGCGAGCTGGACCGCCGAGGTCGTCAATCCAGTCGTTGAGGCGGTGCGCCAGCTCCCAGGCGCCGAGCCCGGTTGCCTGAGTGGTGTCGTGGTCACGCACGAGGCGGATACCGACACCACGCGAGGAGCCCAGCAGGTACCTCGACCGCTCCGCCGTGACCGCTGCCCTGGTGCCCGGGGTGTTCCATGCCGCGCCGAACAGAAAGCGCTGCTCGGGGAGGTCTGCGTCCTGGGCAGGGCCGTCACTGCACCAGATCTGAAGGTTCCCCACCAGGTGGTGGACCTGACCGGCGCCGAGGCCAGGCTCGACGACGCAGGACGCATCCCCGATCGCGTAGTCGCTGTTCCGTGCCGGCGGCGCTCCTAGGCTGGCCTCCAGCGCTTCAGCTCGTGTGGGCAGGCGTGCCCCGGACCAGGCGGCCATGACGGCTGCTCCCACCCACGTGACCCAGTACGCCGGGTGCGCCTCGAAGCCGGGACTTACCAGCCATCGCCGCCCCTTGGAGTCGAAGCGCAGCCGGCTCCCGCGCCCGTGCGGCATCGGGCACAGCAGGAGGTTTGTACCGCACTGGGTGTTCGGCATCCCGGCTGCGTGCAGCATGGTGAGCAGGTCAGCCATTTCACTGTTGGTGACCAGTGTGTTCCGCCAGGACACACCGGCCATCGGGCAGTAGCTGGGGGGCGGTACCTTCTGCCCGGCTGCGGCTGGCCGTGCAGCCTGGCGGGGGCGCGCGACCGGTTCGTGCAGCTCGTACAGGTCGTCTCCAGCCAGCCATTCGGCAGCAGTCGCGGTGACCTGCGGGTCGAGAGTCTGTGCTGCCCGGCTGAGGGCGTCGCTGGCGTGTTTGCTCACCAGTTCCGCAGTGTGACGGTCCAGGCTGGCGATGAGTTCGTTCTTGTGGTTGTTGGTTGCGAACGTGGAGTCCGCGGCGGTGGGGCCGGTGGGCCGCACCTGCTCATTGGCCGGCAGGTCGACGTTCATCAGGTCGGCGATCCGGCCCAGAGCCCCCGTGGAGTCCTTGACGTGCTGCTCGTACGAGACGACGGTGTACTCGCGTCCGTTCAGAGCGCGGGCGAGCAGCAACGCGTTCACGGCCATGAGGCGCCCCAGCGCTACGGGTTCCTCGGGGTCGTCCTGCGGCAGCAGCGTTTCGAACTCCTTGCGCCACCGCGCAGTGCGTGCGGTTACTGCGACCTGGGCGTATCGCTCGCTGTAGCCCCAGCGCTTCCAGAGGCGTCCGCGGGCAAAACTGGACGCCACCCCAACCGGAGCACGGGTGAGGACCAGCACCGGAGAGTATGGCAAGAGCGTGAGCGTGGTGTCCGTGGAGAAGAAGAGGTTGGTCTCCTTGACCAGGTGCCGTGGATACCCGTAGAGATCGCTCAGTGCACAGGCCAAGTGGTGCAGCTCGAGCTCACCGAGCCAGGCGCCCCCTGTCAGTTCAAGCGGGACGCGGTTGTGCGGGGACGTCGGGTGCTTTCTGCTCAGCTGCTGTCGGAACGGTTCGTTGTGCTGGGGCATCTCTGCGCGTAACGAGTCGGACAGCCAGTTCGAACCGACGCGCTCGAAGGTCCCCAGGGCCAGCACCGGCGCCGTGGGCGCCAGGCCACCGGGTTCGTGCTGTCCGTTGAGCGCGGCCACCCGTCTGGCAAAGGCCGTTAGATCAGATGTGAGCATTCGTCCTCCAGGAGACTCGAAGGTGCCGGAAGCTATACGGGCTTGATGGACGCTGCGGTGATGATGAGGACGACGGCAGTCAGGAAGACTGCTATTTGGCATGCGCGTCGGAACATGGGCTCCTCGAATCTCGGCAGCGCGGCCGGCGGGGTACTGACCCATCGGTCACCACGGCGGTGGCAGCCGCACGTCAGGCTCCGGGGGGACAACAGGGCAGGGGCCGTGGTGCCCGGCGAACAGCGGGCAAGCACAGTCGGGTTCGGGTGACTGCGCGCAGTCGGCCAGGACAACGACAGCGCTCAGGGGGCCGAGCCATTTGAGCCACGCGACCTGATCCCCGCCGAGGTATCGAAGGCACGCGTAGTGCGGGCCGCAGTGGTTCGGGGGCAACGGGCAGCTCGACCGACTGATGTAGTCGTCCCCGCCGGTGTCCGACGGCAGGGCCAGGACCCTGGCCTGCAGCTCGGGTGCAACCTCGTAGTCCAGGCACCCACAAGACGGCGGTACTCGACCGGTGGCAATCAGGTTGGCCGCGTACCGCACGATGGAGACCGGATCGAGCGGCACCCGATCCAAGTCTTCGCCGGTGGTCATCGCGTCAGCCTTCGTCCGTGCCCGCAGTGGTGATCTTGATACCTGCGGACGCCGTCTCTGCGGCGAGTTCGTGGAGGTCGACGGGCGTGACGCCTTCGAGCCGTACAAGTTCGCGGGCGGCGTTGATCCACGCGTATTCCTTGTGGCCGAATGGCCGCTCGATCAGCCGTTTCTGGGGGTCGAGCTTCGGTTCGAGCGTTGCCGGATCGTGCAGGACACCGGCGACTCCCCACGGCCGGGCGTCCTTGACCAGCGCGGCAGTCCATCCCTGCCGGATGTGCGTGCACGCCTCGGTGGACTCCAGCGCGCACGGGAGGCAGACGGGGGGTGAGTCTGTCGTTTCCGCCTCCAATATGACCTGCCCAGGGTCGAGAGCACGCATGAGGAACAGGTGCCGCTCGCCCCAGAGCTGCCAGCGCTCGTCGAACGTGCTGTTGCCGCAGACCTGGCACAGCAGGTGCGCCATCGCCTGGCGCTGGCGCATCGGGTGCACACCGGCGAGTGCCGGCATCCCCTTCCCGCGCGCGACTGCCCGGCGCACCCACAGCGCGCCGTGCCGCCGGTCGGCGACCTCCAGCTCGTCGAGGTAGCCGATGCCCCACACCCCGCGGTAAGAGGCGCGGATCACCTGGGGGTGGAGGGCCGTTTCATGGCTCCACGGGGCGACGAACGGGACGTGTAGGCCGTTCCAGTAGTACTGAACCCGGTCCCGGGCCGGAAGCATGCTGTCAGCCGTTGCTGGCATGTTCACGGTTCCTCCCGAGTGTCAGTTCTCCGTAGGCGATGAAGGCGCGCCGGTCGTGCAACCAGTGCAGAAAGTGCTCGTAGGCGACGTCTGCGGTGGGCATGGCCTGGCGGCTGGTCGTGAGGATGCCGTCCACGAAGCCGGCTCCCGCGTGGCGGCAGGCCCGGTTGAACTCGGGCCGTATGTCGGTCGGCGTCGGGCCGCCAGGTGTTCGGTCGGTGAAGCGTTCGCGGTGCACTCGCCAGTTCCGGCCCGCAGCGAACTCACCGAGGAGAGCGTGCTCGGCGTCGATGTCGATGCCGGGCGCGGCCAGCACGTACGTGGAGACCCTGATGGGGCGGTGCGGTGCGATTGTGGAGACGGCGCTCTCGAAGAAGCTGCGGCGCAGGGCTGCGAGTCGGCTGCCGGCACTCAAGCGTCGACGGGGTACCTCGCGGTCGTAGTGGGGCCAGTCGTCGTCGATCTCGTCGGCGGGGACGATCTCCAGCACAGCATCCTCCGGTGCAGCTCTGCACAGGGCGGGCCCTGGTGCCGGAGCCGGTTCGGGGGCCGGCACCAGGGCGGGGGTCCGTGCTCGCCCACGTCCAGGGGGACGGCGTCGGCGAGCACGGAGTTCAGGGGGTCAAGCCGAGTTGTGCCGCGAGTGCGGCGTGCGGTGTTGGCTCAGGGCGGCACACGTCGAGGGCGTTCCGGAGAGGTTGGAGAGGCACAAGGCGGTCGCTCGCGGACGGGCGGAGCCAGTACGGGCCTGGAGGTGAGGCGCGGCTCAGGGAAGGCAGGGTGATCGTGTGCGGTGCGCCCAGGCACACGGCGTACTCGTGGGGCTCCCAGCGGGCGGAGGATCCGGGCGGGACCAGCCAGTACAGCCATTCGGCGTCGGGGTCCTCGATGACCGGCCCACAGCCGTTCTGCTGCTCGTCCATGCGGTCGATGACTGCGCGGGCCCGGGGACTGAAACCGGTGATGACGACATCGAATAGGTTGCCGCCGAGACGCACGCGCGCATCGCGCCTGGCCTCCACCGCTAGGAGTGTCCGGATCACTTCGGCGAGGTCCGCCATATCGGCAGTCGGCTCGCGGGCCGGCCCGCTGGACTCGACCAGGTGCTGCATCATCGCGACGGCGATCTGGGCCGGCGGAACGGTCGAGGTAATCACGGCTGCACCAGGCCCGGGACGAGGCGTACACGGACAGCTTTGCCACCGTCCTCGCGCAGGTGCCAGGAAAGAGCACCCCCAAGACGGCGCACCGTCCAAAGCCCGCAACCGATCTCGCCGGCCTGCGCCCGCTCAAAGTGACGGAACTCGGGGAGAGAGTCCTCGACATCGATCAGAAGGGCGTGGTCTTCCGCAATGGCGAGTCTCAGCCGCAGGAGCCGCTCATCGTGCGGCGCGCCCAGGTCGGCATGCTTGACGGCATTACCGATGAGGATGCCGACGACCTGCGTGGCGGACTCGCGGTTCCCCGGCCATCGGAGCATCGTCAGTCGGGTCCGGGCGTGTAGGCGCGCCAGTAGTGCTGCACCGGGTTCGAGCCGGAACACCCTGCTCCACTCGCGATCGACTGGGGAGCTGGGCAAGGGGTCCGACGAAGGCGTCGGTCGGCTGCCAACCGGTAAGCAGCGATCCGCCGCACCGTCCGGGTGCGCTGGCGGCCGTGCGGTCTCGATGGACACAGGGACTCCCTGATTACGCGAATGATTCGTACCGGCACTGTCAGCAAGGACGAGTACGAGCCTGACGACGCCCGGCTTCCATACCTAGCCCCGTCTCTCCCTCGGAAGGCGCACGCAGGTTGACGCCGAACCTCGCACGTTCCTCGGACCTACCTCGGTGCCGCTAAGTACGTTGGTTCCAGGGCAATTTGTTGAGGGCGGCGCTCTATCGTCGACGTCAGTGACATGCAAAACGAGCAGGAGATGAGGGAGACCATGCCAACGCTGCTCCGGTACCTGCTTGACCAGCGTGAGATCCGCGACCTCGCAGCGTTTCTGCCCTACTTCAAGAAGGCTGCGCGTGAGCTGGCGGCGTTCGAAGAAAACCCCGCCATCGCGACTCTCACCCCGGCGAAGGCAACCTTCGAGGGCTGGTACTACGGCACCCGCAGACCCCAACGGGAGGCCCGGAGGGTGTTGGTACGCCTCCTGGGCTACAGCATCGACCAGCTGTGGACCGAAGTCTCGGACGGTACGGTGCCGGAGCTCTCCCCGCTGTTCGGCACGTCACGCGCAGAAAGTCCGGCCGAAACCGGCTTGGCCATGCACGAGATGAAAAGGACGGGCGTAATGGCAGCACGACGCGCAATGGATTTCGCCCTGGGTGCGGAACGCAACCAGGTAGGCGACGAAGCTCTCGGCTTCCTCCAGGACGAGGTCGCCCGGATCGTGGAGCTGTACCCCCGCATCCCCCTGTCGGAGATCTGGGAGGACCTGGCCAACGCACAGGAGGACACTTTCCGGATCCTCGAAGGCGGACGAGCTCGCCCCTCCCAGCTCAGGGACCTGCACTTCATGGCTACGGTGCTCACCTTCCTGATGGCGAAGGGCTCCCACGACATGGGTGAGTCCAAGGTCGCCCTGCAGCAGGCCCGCGTCGCCGCGTTCTGCGCGAAGGAGACCGAGCACACGGGCCTGATGTCCGTGGTTGACGGGCTCAAGTCCCTCATCTCCTACTGGGCAGGCCGGCCCGACGACGCCCTGCACTACGCCCGGCAGGGGGCGACCCATGCCCCCAGCCAGAGGGGCACGGTCAGCGTGTGGCTCCCCGGACTCGAGGCCCGCGCCGCGGCGCTCCTCGGCGACGAAGAGGCCGTACGCGCAGCCAACCAGAGGGCAGAGATTCTTCGCGAACAGGTGGTGCCCGATGACCTGGACGCACTGGGAGGCCTGCTCACCTACCCGGAGCTGAAGCAGCTCTACTACGTGGTCGAGTCCGAAGTGCTCCTCGGCCACGGCGACACCCAACTCGCGGCGCGGGCTGAGGAGGCAGTGCGCGGCTTCAGCGATCGCGAGCAGTCGCACTGGGCCTTCGGCGATCTCGCCGGCTCGCAGTGCAACCTGGCTCTCGTCCGGCTGTACGCCGAGGACCTGGACGGTGCAGCAGCGGCGATCCGGCCTGTCCTCGACCTGGCCCCGGGCCTGAGGAACAACGGGATCGTCAGGTCCGCCGAGCGGGTGAGGGGCGCGCTCGGCCGCAACTCCATGGGCACCACACCACTGGCGAGCGACCTGCGCACCGAGATCGGGATGTTTGAGCCCTCTCGCCCTGCTCTGCCTCGGTAGTGCCGGGATACAGTCCCTGCATGCACCCGATCAGCCGTTCCAGCGAGCGCCTGGAACTTCGCGAACTCACCATCGATGACGTGGACGCCATTCTCGCGATCTACGGAGACCGCGAGACGACGAAGCACATGTCGTTCGAGCCGCGGACGCGAGCACAGGTAGGTCAGATTGTCGCTCGCTCCGTCGCCTCGGCCAGCGCGTCACCTCGCATTGAGTACGCCCTCGCAATCGTCGAGAGCCAGAGCGGTGACCTGATTGGGTTCGGCCGCATAGCGACCGATCCACACCAGCCCCGCGGCGCCACCTTCGGCTTCGCGCTGAACGCCAAGGTCTGGGGAATCGGGTACGGGGTTGAATCGGTACGCCTCCTCCTCGGGCTTGGCTTCGAGGATCTGAAGTTTCACCGCATTTGGGGTGCACGATCGCCTCTGAACGAGGCGTCGGCAAGGACCATGGCGAAGGCGGGCATGGTAGAGGAGGGCATCATCCGGCAGCACATCGAGAGAGCCGGAAAGTGGCGCGACTCGGTGGTGCACGCGATCGTCGAGGACGACTGGGCCACTGCGTAACCACGTCGTACGAAGCAGGCCGGGAGCGGCGGGCCGTACCTTTGCCCGGCCCATCTCGCTGGATTTGTTCGCGAGCAGGCACTCTCCTCGCCCGGCGCTCAGACGCATGACTTCTGCGCGCCGAGCGAGGAGGCGGGTCTACTGAGTGGCGAGGGCGATGCTGGCGCAGTTCGAGACGGCTCACGTCGGCGTATGCGCCGATGGCTTATCGGGTGGCTGCTCCTGCGTGCTTCTCGGAGCGGCTATACCAGGACGGGAAGCGATGCCAGCCCTCGAACGAGACGGGTCTGCCGCCACTCCAGTCGATCAGACGGTGCAGCAAGCCGCATTTCGGGGAACCGCGTCAAGACCATCCGCAGAGCGATCTCCGCCTCGGCCTTGGCCAGCGGGGCGCCGACACACCGGTGGATGCCGTGGCCGAAGCTGAGATGGGCAGCGGCGTCCCGGTCCAAGTCGAGCAGATCCGGCGACAAGAACTGCTCCGGGTCTCGGTTCGCGGCTCCAAGAGCGACCAGCACCGGGACGCCAGCGGGGATATGGGTATCGCCGAGCATGATGGCCTCCGTGGTGAACCGGAAGGTCGCTGTACTGACGGGGGAATCGAACCGAAGCAGCTCGTCCAACACAGCCGGGACTTCGTCCGGATTTTCCCGAAGGCGATCGAGTGCAGCTGGGCGTTGAAGTAGCGCCAGGGCGGCGTTCCCGAGGAAGTTGGTAGTGGTCTCGTGTCCGGCCACGAGCAGCAGCACTGCCAGAGAGACTAGTTCCTCCTCGCTCAACTGATCGTCTCCGTCACGAGCCGAAATGAGCCGGTCGAGAAGAGAGCTGCCGGGGTTCAGGCGCTTGGCGGCGATGAGGCCCGTCATGTAGTCCGCCACGGCGTGGGAGGCCGTGTCGATGACGTCCGGCTTTCCTGCAGCGAACAGCTCTCCGGACCATCGTTGGATATGGGTCCGGTCTTCCTCCGGAACTCCGAGCAGCTCGCAGATCACTATGACCGGCAGCGGTACCGCGAGGTCGGCCACGAAGTCGAAGCATTCGCCGACGGGCCACTGATGCAGCAGCTCTTCGGTGACCTGGGCAATGAATGGACGGAGCTCTGCAACGGCTCCAGTCGTGAAAGCCTTGGTCACCAGCTTGCGCAGCCGGGTGTGCTGGGGCGGGTCGCTGGCCAGCATGGTGTGCGCCACCGCAGGATGCAGCCGACGCTGTGACTCCTTGCCTTCGAAGAAGACCGCTGTGTCCTTCGAGAGCCCAGCGTGAGTGAGGGCCTCCCGGGCTTCCGCATAGCCGGTGACCAGGTAACTGGTCCGCCCGTCGGAGCCTGCGTGCACGGACTGCACTGGACACGTGGACCGCATGGCTGCGTACGTGGGATACGGATCCTGGAGAAAGCGGGGATCCCGAGTCGGGTCGGTCATGCTCTCAGGCTCCAACTAGTTCTGGCCGGCCATCGTCTCTGACACGCCCGACACGGTTGACGTAGGCATCGGCTACCAGGAGAAACCACTCCGTGGCCGCCTGCAGATCCTTTCGGGAGGCGGCCTCCGCAGCCGGCGGGGCGACATCTTCAGCGAGTCGGCCCGACTGCAATCCGGCCAGCGCCGCCTTCATGACGGCCGCCTCGACTGCTGCGGCACGTTCTTCCGTCCCAGTGCCGAAGGCATCCTGAGCCGCCTGTTGCACAGCACGGGGTCGGTATGCCCGCAGGGCGAGGCTGCCGTCACTGATCTCGATGACCCGCCGCTGAAGCAAGAAGTCCGAGTCGCTCGAAGAGCCCTGGGCGTCGTTCGCGGTGCTCAGGACGATCTCGGGCATCGCAGCCGAAAGATCCTGCCAGAGGGAACCGAGCGCCTCGAAGGACTGCGCCTCCCAGCGACGTCGGCGGGTCTGGCTGAGCGGGTAGACCACAGCGGGCAAGGTGAGGCCGAGACAGATCAGCAGAACGGCGAGTGCCGGCGATGTCACGCTGAAGACACACGGCATCGTGAAGAGCGACGAGCATTCCGAGTGGGCGGGGATGAGGTGTAGGCCCAGGCCGAGATCGACGAGCCGCGTCAGCTTGTATGCCGAGTAGACGAGCGCGAATCCACAGCCCGCTGCTGCCAACCGAAGGCCGATGCGCACGCTGCTGCGACGCGTTGTCTTCGACTGACGCACGGACTGCACCAAGAAGTCCACGACGGCGAAGCCTAGGTAGGAGATGTACAGGAGCAGATAGAGCGCGTACGCCCGCGGAGAGCGGTGGGCCATCTGTTCGTAAGCGAACAGGATGGTCATGCCGAAGACTGCCCCGGTGAGGAGAAACAGACGCAGGCGAATACGACGCTGGGCCTCTGCAGGTTCAAGGTTCAGCTGGAACGATACGGCCAGAACTGCCGTGGCTGCCGCCACCGAGGCGCTGTTGCTGAGCAACCGTGCGACGTGCGGCACGACCGACTCGGCAGCGTCCTCGAACAGCGGGGCGTAGGAGGCGAAGGCCAAGGCGAACGATCCGAGGAGCGCACCCATGGCCCACGTGCCGGTCGGACGAGGAGTGCCTCGCCCGAGCACCCAGTAGCCGGCAGCCGCTGCGAGCAGGCAAGCCACGCCGAGGAAGACAGCATTCATCGGGAGCGGAACCGCCCTTTCCTGATGGGCTGGGCGAAAAGTGCGTCCCAGCTGTCCGGTCCCTGTTTGGGCCGTAGAGAAGGGGATTCGCGCTCGCGGTAGATGCGCTGGCGGATGACTGTCGCCATCATCTCCGCTTCACGTTCGTCTGCCGTCGAGTAGCTCGTACGCCCGGACATGCGTGTGACGAGCGTGGGGTTCACACCGAGGATCCGTGCCGTGTTCGTGTCGACCTCCAGACTCCCTGGGTGGTCGTAGAACACATGGCACAGCTCGTGGGTCAGGATATGCCGCTGATGGTGGACTGACGTGCCTTCCTCGTAATAGAGGAGGTCGACCGACGGGGTTTCGATCCTTATCCCGCAGGGCGCATCGACTGCGCCGAGCGTACGCAACGGCGCCAGGATGATCGGCTTGCCGCGGAGATCAGCTATCGCGTCACGCAAATCGCGGGTGCTGAAGCGGTGTGGCAGGGGCAGAAGGTCAACCTGCTCCTCACATGATGCGCGAAGTCGACTCACGTCGATTTCTGACAAGGGCATGGAAGTTCCCCTTCAACCTCGGCGGTGCGCCAACTCACTCATGAGTGACAGCGATGAGGATGCCAAGCGGAAGGCGGAACTCACACTTCCCGGAACTCGGAATTCCGGTCACAAAGGGTGAGGCGCGCAGTGCTTCGGAGGTGCGGGGGGTCTACCTCTCGGGCTCCATCGAAGGGGTTTTCCGCTCGCGATCTCGGGGTGCGGAGTGCGCCGCAATGAATAATTGAAGAATTGACTACCCGTTATGTCTGACTACGCTGAATGACTGACCGTGATCATTTGCTGAGAATTCTGGGCACGTCGTGGTGTACATCACCCGTGGCGGCCTCTAGTTTCACGTCATGGACTCTCGGGGTGGGCCGGTCGAGGGCGGTGAACCCGCCGGGGAGTCCCTGCCCGAGCTCCTGCGGGCGTGGCGGAAGCGCGCAAACCCTCGACGCATTCCAGGCCTGGTGTCCGTGGGGCGCCGGAGTGAAGGGCTGACGCAGCGTGACGTTGCCCGCCTGACAGGGGTGAGTGAGCGTTGGTATCGCGAGCTGGAGCGCGGCAATGAAGCCCAGTACTCGTCCGACTTCCTTGATCGGCTTGCATCGGTTCTTGAGTTGAGTCCCGCGGAGCGTCGGGCGCTGTACCTGAGGGCTCTCGGCCACCCTCCGGCCGTTGCCGTCGCGCCGGAGGCGGGCCGGGCGACGGAGGTGGACGAGGAGTTACTTCAGCGGTTCTTAGACGCTCAGGTCCCCAACCCCGCATTCGCCACGGATCTCGCGTGGAACGTGATTGGCTACAACGGACCCTTGGCTGACTGGTTCCCCTGGGTTGCCCGTCAGGCCAATCAGATGAAGTGGGCGCTTCTGGAGCCAGAGGCGCGCGAACAACTCGTGGACTGGGAACAGGACTGGGCGCGCCCCTTCCTGGGGCAGATTCGGTATGAGCGCGCGCATCACCCGGAGGACGCGGCTTTGCGAGAACTGGAGCGCGACATCCTGGGGCAATCTCCGGAGGTGCGGGAGATGTGGGGGCGTCGCGAGATGACCGAGCATTCGCACGGCGACTTGCGCCGGCTCAGACTTCCGTATCACCAAGGCCGGGAGGTCGCGGTTCGCATCGTCGCCTTACGGCCCATGCGTAGCGACCGCCTCCGGGTGGTCGTGCTGATGGAGGTCGACAGAGAGAGTGCCCGCTCCTGATCGGCAGGGGGAATCTGCCCTGCGGGAGAGGTACGTGAGTGCTCACTCGTCGTCGAGCAGGCCTGATTCATCAGCCTCGTCCGGCATGCCTTCGAGGCGGCGGGCTTGGTCGATCACGGTGTTCAGCATGCTCAGGCTGGACGCGCTGAGCCCATTGGCGCGCAAGGCGACCCGGCGCACGCCGTGATCGAGCATGGCGGCAACCACCTGGATCTCTGCACGTTGGCGTTCGGCCTCCGCCTCATCGAAGAAGTAGCCCGGACTCACCCCGAAAAACCCGGCCAGCGCCCGGATGGTCTGCATTTTCGGGTTCGTGTTGGTCCCGGTTCGAAGCTGCTGGATGGCGCTTGCGGAGATGGCTACGCCTGATGTGTCGCGGATGCCCTGCGATACCTCCGCGTACGTATACGGACTGCGCCCCTTGGGGTGCACCGTTCGGAACAAGTAGTCGAGCAGCTCCGCAAAGGTGCGCTCGTTCCCCTCGGTCATCTCCAGCCCTTCGTCATGACCACCATCGTATCCACTTCAGTGGTGATCATGGTCGGCGGCGTCGCGCTACCGCCATCGCAGTTGACGAGGAGGCGCAACTGCGGTGTACGTTGGCACTCAAGTTCATCCAGTGTGGTGTTCAACCCCAGGTCAGGGCGTATGAAGAGGCTGGACTTGTGACAGAGGTCGCCATATGGTCCTGGTCCCGCACAAACGGACCACGAGCCAGAGAGGAGGGGCGATGTGCCCAGACGAGCCATGAACGCGCACGGGTGAAGGAGACCGGCGCCCGGGAGCTACCAACTCCCAGGGCACCGGACCGACACCCCGAGGGGCATCGATTCACATCTCGCGGGCGGCGGGGCTTTTGCACGAGAACCGCCGCACCAACATTCCTACGAACGACGGAGTATCGCATGCTCGCCACGCCGAGCGTCAACCCGGCCTGCCCGGATACCCAACGACAGCACCGTCTCGCTTCTCAGCTCGCAGAGATGATCCCGGGCGCGGTCACGATCCGAGTCAGCCTTACCGACCCGAGCCGGGCGTGGCCCCACCCGCGTGCCGCTATCCGGGACGAGGGCGGGAAGGCCCTGGAGGTGAGCCGGACGACGGCGACAGTCGCAGCCCGCTGGATACTGCGGGTCTGGCCGGACGCGGACTGGACCTGGCCGCACACCTTCGACATCCAGCGCGTCGCATTCACTTGCAGCGACCTGGTCGCCGACGGTAGGAGCCGCTGACATGGCGCGGATACGCACCATCAAGCCGGAGGCGTTTGTCTCCGAGTCGCTCGCCGAAGTGAGCGTCGAGGCAGAGCGCACCTTCTTCGGCCTGCTGACCCAAGCCGACGACCACGGTCGCCACCGGGACAACGCCGCGATCATCGCTGGGCTGCTCTGGCCGCTGCGCGCCGAGCACACCTCGGTCCACGTCGAGGACGACCTTCACCAGCTCGCCACCGCCGGTCTGATCTGCCGGTACACCGGCTGCGACGGCCGCCGCTACCTCCACATCGTGACCTGGTCGGCGCACCAGAAGATCGACAAGCCGAGCCAGTCCCGCCTGCCCTCCTGCCCGCAGCACCACTGTGCCGACCGGTGCGGGACCTGCAGGGGGACCTGCACCAAGCGGGTCGAGGAGTCGCTCATCCCTACCCGAGGGTTCGCCGAGGCTTCGCCGAACCCTCCCCGAGCCCTCGAGCTGCCCGCGCAGCCCGCCGCGACACCTCGCGGCCACGCCGAGCAGGCACCTGCGGTTCAGCAGGGTGCCTTCGACGACATGGTCGGCGTCCCTAGTCGCCAAGACGCGAAAATCGCAGGTCAGAGGGCATTCCCTGAGGACTCCCCGAACTTTCCCCGAAGCCTCTCCGAAGGCTCGGCGCCTGGATCTAGGATCTTGGATCCTGGATCTCTTATCCCTACGGGGCGCACAGCGCCCGCAGCCGGCGTCTCCGCCAAGGACCTCGTCGGGGCGTACGTCGCCGGGTGCGACGAGCGCCCCCCGAGTGACGTGATCGGGCACCTCGGGCGGATCACCAAGAAGCTGCTGGGCGAGGGCATCGCGCCGGAGCACATCCGGGCCGGGCTGCAGAACTTCGCGGCCAACCCCAAGCACCCCAGCGTGCTGACCAGCATGGTCAACGAGGCCATGAACGTCCGCTCCGGCGGTTTGGCCCGGCCGGGAATCCGGCCTAACGTGCCCGCCCACCAGGCGTGGACCAACCCGGCCAACGCTGCCACCGCCTACGCCGAGGAGCTGTGATGCGCACCCGTACCCGCGAACCGCAGACCCTCGCCAACGAGGGAACCCTGGACCGTATGGCCCGGATCCTGGCTGCCCGCAACATCGACCCGGCCGCCGAGCCGCCCGACGAGCCCGAGCCCTTCTCCCCGCTGGACGCCCTGTCCGCCGGCATGCCCCCGCGCTACCGGGCTGCCATCGCCGACCACCCCCTGGTCCTGGCCTGGGTCCGGGAGGTCGCCGAGGCGGCCGTCGTCCCCAGCCGAGGTGCCCGGCGGCAGGTCGCCACCGGGCCCAGCCTGCTGATGGCGGGGGTCGTCGGCGCGGGCAAGACTCACCAGGCGTACGGCGCGGTCCGGCTGCTGGTGCAGGGCGGAGTCGGCGTGCGCTGGCGCGCGACCACCGCCGCCGACCTGTACGCCGACCTGCGCCCTCGGCCCGGGGTCGACAGCGAGCGGGAACTGGCGGCTGTCAGCCGCTGCCCACTGCTGATCATCGACGACCTCGGCGCGGCCAAGGCCAGCGAGTGGACCGAGGAGATCACCTATCGGTTGATCAACCGCCGGTACAACTACGAGCTCCCGACCCTGATCACTACCAACCTGCGCATCAGCGACTTCCGGGCCTACCTCGGCGACAGGGTCGCGTCCCGGCTCGCACAGATGACCACCCGGGTCGAGTTCGAAGACGTCGACCGCAGACGCTACCGCGCCGCCGCCTGACCCGCCGCAGGCCGCCCCGCCGGGCGCGCCCAGCGCGCGCCGCCCCGAGCACCTTCCCGACCCAGCGCACCTCTCCGCCGACGCCCCTGCGCGCGGAGAGCGATCGGAGCACCCCGCGTGACCACCACGAAGATCGCCACTGCCCCCCACCGCGTCCTTGGCGACCACAACTGGCATAACGAGGCTGTCTGCCAGAGCACCGAGTACAACCCGGTGGACCCCGAGATTTTCTTCCCCGAGCCCGACGAGACCAACAAGATCACCGCCGCGAAGTCGTTGTGCGGCCAGTGCCCGGTGCGCCGAGCTTGCCTGGACGCCGCGCTGGAAGGCGGCGACACGGACGGCATCCGGGGCGGACTGACCGAGGAGGAACGCAAGCCGCTGCACAAGAAGCTCGCCCACCGCTTCGACTACAGTCGCGTCAACGCCACCATCGCCGGGCGCGACGTCCACCTCACCACGGCGGAGCGGCGCGCAGTCGTTCACGCCGCCTACCGCCACGGAGTGACCGAGCAGCGCCTGGCCTGGCTCCTGAAGATCACCGAGGAGCACGCCCAGAAGCTGTACCGGGAGATCCGCCGCGCCCTGCGCAACCGAGACCTGCCGCAGAACGCGGAGACCATCCCGTCACCCGCGACCGACGGTAAACGCCTGGACCGCGACGACTTCGGGACGGCGGCATGAGCGCCACGAGCGCGCCGAAGGCGGCGCACATCTCCGGCTGGGACCGCGCGGTCGTCATCGCCCTGGGCGGCGCGGGATGCGCCCTGTCCTACGACGCCCTCCAGCAGATGGCCGGCGCCATCCACGTCCGCGGTTTCCTGACCTACCTCTTCCCCCTAGTAATCGACGGGTTCATCGCCTACGGCGTCCGAGCACTCCTGGTCCTGCGCGACGCACCGCTGCGCGCCCGGCTCTACGTCTGGGCCCTCTTCGGCACGGCCACCGCCGCCAGCATCTGGGCCAACGCCCTCCACGCGGTCAGGCTCAACGAAGAGACGGTCACCGGCACCGGGCTCCGGCTCGGCGACACGGTGGTCGCGGTGCTGTCCACCATCGCCCCGCTCGCCCTGGCCGGGGCGGTCCACCTCTACATCCTCATCGCCCGGAGGCCGGTCAAGGTCAGCGACCGGCAGACCGCCGGTCAGCGCGGTCATGTCGGTCAGGCTGACCGACCCGAGGGCATCGCGGTCACCCGGACTGACCAGCCCGGTCAGGAGCGGCGGGAGTCCGGTCAGGTCAGGGCGGGGAAGCCGGTCACTGCCCTGACCGACCGGCCGCGACTGTCGCTGGACAAGCAGACCCCGACCCCTCGGCCACTGACCGGGGACAGGGCACCGGCGGGCAGCGGCAACCCGGTCACCGGGCACCATGAGACGCCGCACAAGGCCGCTGACCTGCCCGGACAGTCGGACACGGTGCCGCCGGTCACAGACCGACCGGCCCGCAACGAGGCGGTCACCGACCGGGGCACTCGGACAGCCGGTGACCGACGCCCGGACCCGGACACCGAGGAGCTGCTGAAGATCGCCCGGTCAGCGGTCAGGGCCGAGGACAAGCTGACCCGCAAGGTGGTCGCCCAGGCGATCCGAGGTCAGCAGATACCGCTGTCCAGCGACACCTTGACCGCCCTGATGGCCCAGCTCCGCGAGCAGCACGGACAGCCGGTCGCCTCCTCCCGGAACTGACCGGCCACCACAAAGCGGGTGACCGAACCGGCAACCCCGACCGGTCACCCGCTCCCCAAATCCTTCCGAAGCGAACCGGAGAGCCCCCGCATGCGCACCCACCCGGCCACATCTGCCGAGGTCGATTCCTTGCTGACCGTCCTGCACCAGCGAGGCCACCTCTACCACGCCCAAACCGGCGCCGACAACACCTGGACCGTGCAACGAACCCGGGACACTCGCCCCTGGACTCTGCACCACCCGGTCCTGGCCATGGACTGGATCGAGGAACTCGTCCGCGAAATCCGTCAGCAGAACCCGGAGACGCACCGGTGACCGCCAACGACCCGGTGGCCACCACGGCCGGACAGCAGCGCGACCCCACGACGGCTCCTGGCGGAGCAAGCTATCGCGTACGACGGTCCTACGGCCCGTCGTACGCACTTGCCCCCGCCCAGGGTGGCGGGGGAAGCCCGGCTGGTCCCCGAGCGAGGGCGCACGGGGACCAGCCGGGCAACCGGCACCAGGGGGCGCCGGTCACCGGGGGAGAAGCCGACCGCGACGATCACCACGAGCCGCCGAGCCCGAGCACGCCCGCTTTCCCCGACCGCGCACCGCGCCGCCGCCGCAGCCGCAACCCGAGCCAGCGCACCCGTAAGACGACCACCCGCCTCTCCGACACCGAGAAGGCCGAGATCACCGACGCCGCCACCAAGCGCGGCGTCACCGTCGCCCGCTTCCTCGCCACCGCCGGTCTGACCGCCGCCCGTGGACGTGCTGCCGTGCACAGCAACGACCAGTTCGACACAGCCATCGACGAACTCGCCGCCCTGCGCACCGCGCTGGCCCGCATCGGCAACAACATCAACCAGATCGCCTTCGTCCTCAACAGCGGCGGCCACCCGCGCGCCGGCGAACTCGAACACGCGATGGGCACGCTGACCGGACTTCTCGCCCGTATCGACGACGCGGCGAACGACCTGGTGACCCGGCGACTGTGATGGTTCCCGACATCGGACGCGGCTCCCGCACCCACGGCCTCCTCATCTACCTGTACGGCCCCGGACGACGAGAGGAGCACACCGACGCACACCTCGTCGGCTCCTGGGACGGCTTCGCCCCCGACCCCGGCCGCGACACCAGCCCCGACCCCGACCCGAAGGTCACCCTCGCCCGGCTCACCGCCGCCCTGGACCTCCGGGTCAAGCAGGCCGGCGACCGCGCGCCCGCCAAGCACGTCTGGCACTGCTCGGTCCGCACCGCCCCCGGCGACCGGTGGCTCGGCGACGAGGAGTGGAACGCCGTCGCCCAGCGCATCGTTCACGCCACCGGCATCGCCCCGGACGGGGACCCCGACGGCTGCCGGTGGATCGCCGTCCGCCACGCGGAAGACCACATCCACATCGTCGCCACCCTCGTACGCGGCGACCTGCGCAACCCACGTCTCAACTACGACTTCAACAAGGCCCAGGCCGAATGCCGCCGCATCGAGAAGGAGATGGGCCTGCGCCGACTCAACGCCGGCGACGGCACCGCAGCGAAGAAGCCCACCAGCGCCGAAAAGTTCAAGGCCGAACGCACCGGCCGACCCGAAACCTCCCGCGAGACGCTCCGCGAAGCCGTCCGCCAGGCCCTCGCCGGAGCCGACGACGAGAAGGAGTTCTTCACCCGGCTGCACGAAGCGGGCCTGCGGGTCAAAGTGCGCCACGCCCCGTCCGGCGACGCCCTCGGCTACAACGTGGCCCTCCCCGGCGACCGCAACCGCCATGGCGAGCCGGTCTGGTACCCGGGTTCCAAACTGTCCCCCGACCTCTCCTTGCCGAAGATCCGCCTCCGGCTGGCCGACGGTACCGTCGAGCAGGCAGCGCCTCCGGCCGCCGACGGGCGGGCGGACTGGTCCCCGCCCGCCCGCGAGCGACGCAGCGCCACCGGCATCGCCGAGCGTGCCGCCGGCCTCCTCGACGACGGCGACGACAATGCCGCCGCCCAGCTCGTGGGCGTCGGAGAACTCCTGGACGCGGTCGCCCAGACCTCCCCGGCCGCCACCCGCGCCGAGCTGGCTGCCGCAGCCCGAGCCTTCGAGCGGGCAACCCGCAGCCACGTCCGCGCCGAACGCGCCGACACCCGGGCGCTCCGCTCGGCCGCCCGGGGCATCGTCCAGGCCGGCGGCGCGCTCGGCCGGGGAGAGGACGGCGGCACCACCGCCATGCTCCTCTCCACCCTGGTCCTGGTCACCCTCGCCGCCGCCCACTGGCACTCCGCCCGCGGCCACGCCCAGCAGGCCCACGCCTCCCGACAGGCCGCCACGCACCTGCGAACCGCCTACCACCAGGCCGCCGCCACGCCGATGCGCGTGCTGCACGACCAGGGCCGTGCCCTCCCCGAGGCCCAACGCCGGACGCACGAGGCCACCCTCCGTGCGGTTCTGCCGAAACCGGGCGTACAAGCAGAGGGCACGCCGGCAAGGACCGACGCCTTGGTCGCTACCCTCGCCCAGGCCGAGCAGGCAGGCCACGACCCCGAGGCGCTCCTGCGGCAGGCCATCGCCATGCGAGAACTCGACACTGCCGAGGACGTGAACGACGTCCTGGTGTGGCGCCTTCGCCGCCTCGCCCAGCTCCCCGCCCACCCCGGCGAAGCTCCCCGTCGCCCGCCGGCCGGCATCCGCCCGGCGAAGACCTCGGCCAACCGCACCAACCAACGGAACACCCCCGCAGCGCCACCGCGCCCTGCGGCCCCCGACCCGCGCAGCCGCCCACCGCGCCGTTGACCAGCGCCTCCGGAAGGCCGGCCATCGACCGTCCGGACGCCACGAAATGCCTGGACAGCCGTACCCACTGGCTGTTACGGATGAAAACAGGAAGCCCCCGACCGGGAGATGACGCTCGTGCCCAGAACCACCGACCACACCACGAAGCCGGCCCCCGTACCGACCGTCCTCCCCGCCGGAACCGACCCCCTGCTGCAACTCCAGTACGAGACACGGCAGCAAACCGGTCCCAACGCGACCCGCTGCCTCAGCCACCCGCACGAGCTGGCCCTCGGCGGCATCCCGGCGATGTGCTCGGCCTGCCGGGCCCGACGCGACTGGCTGCTCATCAACCACGGCCGCAACGTCTGGATCCGCTGCCGGTGCGGCAACCAGTGGCTCGAACCCGAGATCAGCCGCGCCGACTTCGACGCCCTGATCGACAGCCCGGACGTCACGAACTATCCCACCATCGAGCAATGCCTGATCGCGCTCGGATTCGACGGCTCCTTCGCCGGCACCTACCTGAAGTAGAGGAGCAAGGAATCAAACGCCGAGGAGCGCCACCGACGAACCGGTGGCGCTCCTCGGCGTTTCAGATGTGTGAGCCGCGCTTGGTGTTCTTCGGCAGCTCGCCCCGAAAGGAACAGCCAGGGCACTCGTCCTCACCCTGGATGTGGCCCTCGTACCAGCCGTGGACCCGTTGCGTGCAGGATCGCCTCCTCCACAGAGGCCGCGTCACTGTGGACCGACTCGATGGCATTGCGGGCGGCATACTTCCAGCTCATGCAGCAGGGTGTGAGCGGTCGGGAGGCTTGCCGGATCCTCGGGGTCAACCGACGCACCGGCCAGCGATGGAGTAACGGACGCAACCCGTCCGGCAAGAGCGGGGCGGCACCACCGATCACCACGGTGGTGCCGCCCTCTGCGTCCTCGCGGTACTTGCGCCAGGAAGAACGCATTCACATCGCGGACCGCCTGCGGGAGAAGGCCACCGTGCGGGCGATCGCCGCCGAGCTGGGCCGCAGCCTGTCCATGATCAGCCGCGAGATCCGCCGCAACCGCACCGACGGCACACGCGACCAGTGGCACTACCGCCCGCACGCGGCACAGGCCCGCGCGGACGCCCGCCGGCCCCGCCCCAAGCCACGCAAGATCAGCCAGAACCCGGAGCTGAGGGACGCCGTCCAGGCGATGCTGGACGAGAAGTGGAGCCCGGAGCAGATATGCCAGGCTCTGCGGCAGAAGTTTCCCGACCGGCCGGAGATGCACGTGGTCCACGAGACCGTCTACCAGGCGCTCTACGTCCAAGGCCGAGGCCAACTGCGACGCGAGCTCGCCGGAGCCCTGCGCTCGGGGCGGGCCCGTCGTCGGCCCCAACGGCAGGCCAACTGCCGCCAGCCCCGCTTCACCACCCCGATGGTCATGATCAGCCAACGGCCCGCTGAGATCGAGGACCGGGCCCTGCCTGGCCACTGGGAGGGCGATCTGATCATCGGCAAGGACGGGAAGTCCGCGATCGGCACTCTGGTCGAATGCGCCACCCGCTACGTCATGCTCCTGCACCTGCCGGGTGACCACGGCGCCGAAGCCGTCCTCGCCGCCCTGACATCGACCGCTCAGACTCTGCCCGTCCAGCTGAAGCGGTCACTGACCTGGGACCAGGGCAGCGAGATGGCACGGCATGGCGAGTTCACCCTCGCCACCAACATCCCGGTCTACTTTTGCGACCCAGCCAGTCCCTGGCAGAGAGGCTCGAACGAGAACACCCAACGGTCTGTTGCGGCAGTACTACCCCAAGGGCACCGACCTGTCCGTCCACGATCCCGGGCACTTGGCCGCCGTCGCCGACCAGCTCAACCGCCGCCCACGCAAAACGCTCGGCTGGGAAACCCCAGCCGAGCGCCTGCACAAACTGCTCGCGGCCTGACCAACACGACCACGTGTTGCAACGACCCCTAGAAACCGCCTCGGCATGGGGCGGCCTTTTGCGGTTCTCGGTCAGACCTCGGCGAGATGGTTCGAGAGGTCGAGGGCGTTGGTGGCGAACGTGAGGGCGGCGCACAGGCCGGTCACCTCATGGAGGGTCGGACGGACCAGGCGTGGCCAGTCGTCCGGGGCGGCGGGCCAGGAGGCGAGGAGCACCTCGGTGGTGGCCAAGCCCAGGTGGGCGGTGACGTCCCAGCCGGTGAGGGGGGCGGGATCCCAGTGCAGACGGATACGGCCGAGGGGGAGTCTGTGTGTTCCGGTGGCGAGCCACGTGATGTCGAGCGGGCCGTCGGGCCGGGCGGATACACGCCGGACCAGAGCGCCGTGCACGCCGTCCGGCATGGGGCGCACGGCGAGGCTGTGCAGCGGAAGGACGGGCGAAGGGTGGGATCGCGACGGGATGGAAGCCTCCGTGGTGTTGAGGGAACTGGTCAGGCCCAGGCGAGGGCATCGCGGGCCCCAGCCGGGAGATAGCCCTCCTGGCCGTTCTCGGCGATGAACGCCGTGCCGTCCCGGACGACGACGTCGGCTCCCACGTAGTGGGCGAAGGGGAAGTCTGGGTTGACGGCGAGGCGAACCGGCAGGTTGGGGTCGAGCCCCTGGAGCTGGCGGAGCAGGTGGCCGACGGTCAGGTACTGGGGCATGGGAACCTCCGAGAGCGGTACGGGAAGACGGGGCCGGGCCGACAGCGGCGCGTCAGAAGGCGTCGAGGCGGGGCAGGTCGCGGAGGACGTCCGGCCCTTGGGCGTGGTCGGCGAGATGCCGCTTGCGGCATTCGTTGACGTAGCCCTTGCCGCAATCCTTCTTCTCTCAGTCGCCGCACGAGCAGACGGCCTTGGTATACGCACGGCCGGGGCAGTCGGGGTGGAGCGGCTTGCCGGAGCTGGTGTGCTTGTGGTCTGCCGGGCAGAGAGTGTCGTCGGCGTGGTGGTTGGTGAGCGGGGCGCGGAAGACATGGTGGGCAGCTCCTAGTGGGTGGGGTGGGGCACACGGTCATTCAGTGAGGTCGCGCCGCCACAGGCGCGCTTCGGCGCGGCGGGGGGCACGGCGGCGGATGGTCTTGGTGCGGCGGCCGTACTGGCCGGGCAGGTAGTAGCAGGAGCAGCGGCGGGCGTAAGTGCATTTACGGCGTAAGCCGGGGCGGGTGGCCAGGAGCATGCTCACGGGACGAAACCCCCTGTCGGGCGGACGAGCACGCCGGTGAACGGGGCGGCCGGTACCGGCCGCCCCAGTGGTTCAGCGATCAGCGGGAGGAATGGGCGACGAGGGCGGCGAGGAATCCGGCGACGGCCTCGGAGGGAGTGTGGATGCCGAATTCCTGGACCCAGGCGTCGCCATGGGCGGGCTGTACTCGGACGTGCCAGACGATGCCGCGCTTCCAGGCGGTGGTGTCCTCCGGGAGCCAGCCGACGTAGACGCGGCCGTCGGGGCTGGTCGCGTGGACGTTGGCCTCCGGGGTATCGACGATCACCCAGCCGAGGCCGTCGAGGAGGTCGAGCACCGGGGCGGCGCAGTGGTCGGCGGAGAGCCAGTGGCGGTCTTCCACAGCGGGGCGGACGACGGCGGGCAGGAGGGTGGCGGAGGTGTTCACGGTTGGATGATTCCTTCGTTGACCTGCGGTTTTTCCCGACCCCCGTACGTTGACATGCACCATGCCGAAGTGCGTAGTCGTTTCCCCGGGTGAAACGTCTGCCGTGGGCGAATTGGAGATCGCCAGCGGGTGGCCGCAGGCCGGGGGAATGGATAGGTGAACACGGTTGTCGTACCTGGGTTGCGGCGGCGGGCCGCACAGGACCGAAGGGGGAGCAGGGATGGCCGAGGCGAGCAGCCACTGGGACGGATCCGGGCTGGAGCGCAAGATCCGCGCTGCCGGGCGGCCGTGGACCGTGGGCGACATAGCGATGGTCGCCGACGGCCAGTGGGGCGTCGGCGCACAGCCCGACAGGTGGCTGGAGGAGGAGACGGTGGTGGAGCGCCGAACAACGGACGGCCTGCGTGTCGAGCTGACGCTGGAGGAGCTGGCCCGCGCGGTGGGCCCCCGTACCGAGGACGCCCACCGCGACGATCTCGCCTGACCGTTCAGCGACGCGGCCCCGCAGCGGGCGTCGGCGGCCCGACGACGGTCGAAGGAGCGGGCGGGTCGGGTATCTGGCCCGGGGTGTTGGGCGCGTGCCCGGAGCGGGCGACAGCGGCCTGGGCCAGGCGATCCGCCGGCGCCCGGTACGCAGGCGCGGCAGCCTCACGGGCTTCGACCACGCGCCTGATCGCCTGGACGTACGTATGACTCTCCGAGTGGGCGACGCGGAGTTTGACTGCCGATTCGGTGATCCGGTCCAGTTCGTAGAAAGCCGGAACGTACCCGCGCCGGGTCAGGGCGTGTAGACGGTCCTGGTGAACGGCCACCGCGTTGTCGGTGACGGCCAGGGCTGTACGGGTGTGCATGGCCGCGCGCAGAAGCGAGTCCTCGCAAGGACGGCGGACCGCCAGGACTTCCAGGACTTCGATGGGCTGGCCCCAGGCTTTCTCGATCATGGCTGTGGCCTGGTCGAGCATGGTGGCGGTGGGCATGGCGGAACTCCCTTTGCACAAGGACGGTTTCGATTGGGTGGGCGGTCCCGGAGAGGTGCGGGGCGGGGTCAGCGGCCGTGTCGTAGCGCCGGCGAGCTGGCCGGGGGCCGGGCGGCGGTTGCGGGCGCGAGGCTGCTCGGCCCGCTCTGTGCCGAAGACGCAGTGCGGCTGCGCGCGGCCATGACCCGGAGGTCGGCTGCGGTGCGCGGGGCGCTCGTGGCGCGGTGGACGGCCTGGGTGACCGCCGTGCGACGCACGTCGAGAGGGGTCGGAGCGCGGGATACCTGAGGGCCGGCGGTCGGGCCGACCGGGGCCAGCGTGACCAGGTGCTCCAACCTGCGGTCGATCTGGTGGCGTTCACGGATCACCGGGCCCGAATCCGCCATGACGGCCGCCGTCGCGGCGATCAGGTGGGAGGGGGTGCGAGCTGTGAAGACCGCCTCCGCCCGAGTGCCCCAGCCCAGCGGACCGGCCCACAGGGTGACGGTCTCCTCGTCCCAGCCGGAGAGACGGTTGTCGATCAGGACACCCGCCTGCCGGTCAGGGGAGATGATCTCGACGGTGCCACGTTCGGCACCGCCGTCGCGTGTCCAGCCGGCGTCGGTCAGCGGCCGGACGGCGTCGGCCCAGTAGAGCGACGGGGCGGCGAGGAAAGGGGCGTTGTCGTCATAGGCGTCTGCTTCGGCGTAGTCGCGGGCCAGAGCGGTGGTGAGGCCGGCGACGATCTCGGGCGGGGTGAGGTGGTTGAAGGTGGCCCTCCAGCGGGGTGCGGAGAGGGCGTCCTCAGATGCGTTGATCTTCCACAGTTCGAAGTCGTCGCCGAACCAGCCGATCCGGATGCGGTGGTCGGGGCTGGTGACGAGAAGTTGGCAAGGAGTGTCGCCGAGAGCGTGGTGCGGCCAGTGAGTAACCGGTGCGAAGCCGGCGTCTCCGGCCCCGCCGGTCCCGGCCAGGTACATAGGACTGACCAGTACCTCCTGGTAGAGGTACGGGACATCAGGGGCGTGCATGGGCGAGGCTCCGGAAGTGGGGGAGGGGAACGCGCCCGCCTGCGCAGCAGAACGGATGACTGGCGCGCACGTGGACGCCGGGGCAGCGGCGAAACGGTTCTGGCTCTCACCACCTTGGTCACCGACCCCGGCCCGGTGCCGGCTGGATGGTTACGGCCGCCGGCACCCGCGGCTGTGGCTGCGGTGCGTGGCTGAACAGGGCGTTCGGCGCGGCAGTGCTGCGGCGCAGGGCCGCAGCGGTCCGGGCACCGTCCACCGACAGCGGGACGTTGGGGTAGGTGCGCACGGCCGCCGCGACGGGACGCGGAGACGATGAGGTCCTCCGCTCGGCGATGGGGCTGCTCCAGTGCTCGACGCTCGCGTAGACGGCTCCCAGCGCCTGGCCGGCGTCGGTCAGCACGTAGGGGTCGCCGTGACGCGGACCTGTGCGGGTGACCAGGCCGTCGGCCTGCAACCGCAGGAGACGCTGCCGGGCGTAGCTGTTGTCCAGGCCGGCCTCCTCGGCAATGTGGACGAACCGCATCGGACCGCCCGCGTCGAGGACCTGGCTCACGGCGGTCGACTGCCGAAGATGCAGACGGCGCAGGGCGTCCTCAACACGTTCGGCTTCGGCCATCTGTCCGAGCGACAGGTAGGCATGGGACCAGTCCGAGATGGTGCGGTGGACAGGAGCCAGCGACGTGCCAAGGGCGCTGAGCTGGTACGGGGCACCTCGACGGTCGTCGGGCCGTGTGACCAGCCCGTCAGCGTGCATCGTGGCCAGTCGCTTGCTGACGAACTGCTCGCTGATGAACGGGAGCCGGGCGGCGACGTCGCGTACCCGCATGGGGCGGCTCTCCTGGGCCAGGGTCATCGCGGACCAGGCGGTCCACTTCGGCCCGATCAGGGAAAGCGCGTCTTCGACCCGCTGAGCATCGATCGAGCCGATGGAGAAGACGGGAGGCTGTACAGGGTCAGGCATGGGAGCGCGTCCTTTCTGGAAGGGGGTCAGCGGGTGCGGGAGGGCTGGCCGAGCGCCGTGGCGACGGGCGCGGCGGTTGAGTCGGCGAGGGGGCCGGGGCCCGCGGGATTGTTGCTGCGGCGGAGGGCGGCCGACACGCGTGGCGGCGCCGTACGCGCGTCACGGAGGGCGGTCTCGCCCTGCGGTGTGAGCGAGAGGAGCTGGCCGGGCCGGTAGGGGTTCTCGCTGGTGTCCTGGTGCAGCAGTCCGTCGGCGACCAGCCGCTGGATGGTCGCGGCCAGCGGCTGGGGGCGCCGGTCCGTGCCGTCCGAGAGGTAGGGGTCGTCACCGATCCCGGTCAGGCGGACCCGAAGGCCGCCGGCCTCGACGGCTTGAAGAGCCGTGAGCTGGCGATCACCCGCGATGGCCCAGCCGTCGTCCCGGCTGAAACCCTGTTCTCGGTTCGGCTCGGGGGTCTTCGCCGCCGAGCGCTCGGTGCTGGGCAGAAGGAGTTGGTAAGCGGAGATGGCTTCGAAGAGCTGGTCGTAGGCCCGATCCTGCTGGGTGAGGAGTTCTCCGAGCTTCGGAACTGTGGTCCGCAGGATCGCGTATGAGACGCGAGCACCGCCGAGTTCACCGCGCCCGACGGGTTCGAGTAGCCGGAGAGCGTCCTTGGCCGTGACCGTCACCCGGTCATGCCACTTGTCAAGTTCGTATGCGGCTCCGACCATCCGCGTTGTGGCCTGGTGCAGCGGACCGCCGTGGTGATGCGTAGTGTTGAGCGCGCTGAATTCCGAGACGCCGAGTGTCTCGGAGACGAGGTGGGTGCCGGGGTGCATGTTCGGGTCGTAGGGGTTCACCGGGGCGTCTCCATCCGGGCGAGCAGGGAGCGGACCAGGGTGGGCAGGCTGTCCGGTCCGTCGCCGATCCAGGCGTGGTCGGTTGCCTCGTCAAGGACGTAGGCGGCGTCTTCGAGCAGGCCGCTGGAGATCTCCATGCAGGCGTCGGTGAACCGGGAGGCGGCGAGCAGCGACTGGGACAGGACCTCGACGTAGTCGCCCGGGGCGAGGCCGGCGGCCTGGGCCGCGGTGCGGATCGCCGCCAGCTCCAGCGCGCTGAACGCGAAGTCGAACGTGTCGTCCTGCTCGGCGCCACCGGAGGCGGCGACGACCGGACCAGGGGACTTGGTGGGGAGACCCACCCGGGTGCAGATCTGGTCGACCGAGACGGTCAGCTCGGCGAAGGACTCGACGAGCCACCCCAGCGCGGAGGCGTAGGAGGCCAGGGTGAACAGGCCCGCCGGTGTGGCGGGGCGTGGCTCGGCGGCGACGAACCCTTCGAGCCGGTCGTTCAGCTCGCCCACCACCCGGGGGCCGGCGGACAGCGGGCCCAGCACGGGGTGCAGGTAGGAGCAGCCGGCGGCGGTGGGGTACTCGGCGGTGAGGATGCCGGAGACGCTCTGCGCGGCATCGGTGAGAAGATCCGCCAGCTCGGTACAGGTCAGGGGTGCGCGGTCAGTGGTCATCGCTGGGGGGCCTTTCGGGGAGCGGCTGCCGGGGCTGGGGCTGGTGTTGGAGCAGTTGCCGGGCCCGCTGTCGGCCGGTCGACGCTGAGCGTCGACCGGGACCGGGCGGCCTGTACGCGGGCCTGGGTCGCAGCGTCGGTCTCGATGCTTTGCTGAGGGCCGGTGCGCAGGTGGGCTGAGCGGTAGACCGCGTAGTCCTGCCGGCTGCCGGCGGCGACGAGATAGACCTCGCGCTTGTGGGCCGAGGTCGGCGGGGCCGGGCGGAACTGGATGACCATCCGATAGGCGACGGAAGGGTCGACATAGACCTTGTGGAAGCCGGCGAGGCGGCCTTTCAACGGCAGGCAGTCGTCGCTGCCGTGCACCAGGTTCTGCAGTTCCAGCAGTGCCAGATCACGGATCGTGTCGGGGAGTTCCCGCAGGTCGGCGATGGCGTCGGGGTGTGCGGCGAAGGCGAAGCGGGCGCGGCTCACAGCAGCCTCCCCTGTACCGGGCGCTGCACTGGGCTGGTGCGGGGGCCGTCGGGATCCGTCTTCGGTGTCGTGGAGGCACCGGACGACCGAGCGAGGGCGATCTGAGCGATGCGGGCCCGGACCACGGCGCCGTTGTGATCGCTGTACTCCGGCGGTTCGGGCAGCGGACCGCTGCGCTCATCCAGCCAGGTCTGGGCTGCACCGATGTCGGCGTAGGCGCCCTCGCGCATCGTGTACGTGTGGGTGCTGAAGTTGCCCTCTTCGAGGAAGACACGGATCGGTGCCTGATCGGCGGCGGAGTTCCGGGTGAGCGTCCACGCCTCACACGGGTTGAAGTCCGAGGTTTGGCTGCCGAGCACTTCATACCGAGTTCCCGACTCCCGGATCTGGTGTTCGACCTGGAGAGTGAGGTCATCGGCAGGCTTCAGGAGGGTCCCACCGGTCTGGTTGATCTGCTCGGGCGGGCACCCGCGCTTGATCAACCAGTTCTGGGCGAAGGCCACTGTGGCGTGATAGGTCAGCTCGAAGGTGAACGTGTGCAGGCTGAGGTCCCGCCCGACCTTGATCGCTGCTACTTGCGGTTCACCCGGTGCACCCCAGGCGACCGATCCGTCGTGAGCGACGACGAAACTGTGGGAGCCATCGGGAGGGGTGTGGTGTTCAGCCAGGACCGTAACGTCGCCGGCCCAGAAGTCTCGCTCCGCGAACTCGGAACTAGCGTCCGACGGTGCGAGATCGTCAAGATGGAAGTCGAGTACGTCGCTCATGCCGCCGGCCCTGTCTGCTCGGGTGCCGGGGTGGCCAGCACGCGATGGTTGGGGCGGTTCGGGTTCGTCGTGCACGCCGCGAAGGGCCCGTCGGGGGCACGCAGGTGCGCCAGCGTCTGGTCCAGATGGTCGCGGTGCCAGGTCGACGGGCCGGACAGACCGGCCTCCGTGTCGGTGAACTGCTGCCAGGCGAGCCAGAGCGCGTGGAGCCGGGCGACCGCCTCGGGGTGCTCGTGCCACTGCGCGCACCACGGACGACTCGTGCTGATCTCCCGGCCGTAGATCGGGAGGAAGAGGTAGTTCACCCAGTCGCTGAGGGCGGCGAGTTCGGTGGCGTACGTCTCGCCGCCCAGAGCGACGATGAACACCGAGGCGGGGCCGTCGGCCTGCTCGGGGCCGGCCGCCCCGGCTTCCGGAGCACCGTCCGCCTGCTGGTTAGCAGGGGGTAGGAGTTCGGGCTCGGAGCCGAGGCGGTCGAGGATGACGCCGTGCTGCCTGACCTCGGCCATGGTCTTGGCGAGGGTGCTGGCGAGGTCATCGAGGTTTTCGTCGGTGACGCGGAACGGCTCGGGGCCGGGGGCGGTGGTCGGGCTGGTGTCGGACATGAAGGCGTGCTCCATCTGTGAGACGGCGACATATCCGAGAGGATCCGGAGAAACAGCGGCTTGGCCCGGCTGGGAAAATCCGGTAGTGGAGCGCTACCCGCCCGCGCAGCGAGGACAGCGCGGGAAGGGTGGTGCAAGCAACTGCAGAGCCTGAGCCGCCTGTTGTGGGACGACGCCGTTGCCGAGAGCGGTGAGCTGCGCCGGCCGCCCGAGTCCCGGGGTGGCGGTGACCCAGCCCGGGGCCAGACCCTGCATCCACTCCACGAAACCGGCGCGCAGCCGCCCGGCCGCATCGGTGGGCGCGGGCGCGGGACGGGTGAGCCTCTCCCATCGGGTGATCGCGGCTGCGTACGGCCCCCATCGCCGGTCCGCTCCTCGGCCTCCGGCGACTCCTCCGTCCAGAGCGGCAGGACCACTGCCGACAAGGGAGGACGCCACCCCTTCCCCGGGCGGCAGCCCGGGGTGCTCGTGTCGCTGGCCTTGGGCGTGGGCAGCAGCGATGCCGCCGCGCTGGGCAGGGTCATGTCCCCGTTGCCGTGCCGCTGGTTCGGCGAGCCCTTGGTCCCGTCCGACGCCTTCGGGGTTGGCAGCAGCCACTCCACCTCGTCGGCGAGGTTCGGCCCGTGTCCCCCGCTTTTCCGCTTCGACGGGTGTTGCGAGCCGCCGTTCTTGCCGATGTTGCTGGTCGGCGTCTTGAGCAGGGTCTCCGGCGGGCCAGGCGGCGAGGAAGGTCCGCTCGCGTCGGTGTGGGGCCCCGATGTCGGAGGCGCGAAGCACGAGCCACTTCGCGTCGTACCCGAGGTCGGCCAGGGATCCGAGTACGGCACCGAGTGCCCGCAGAGGAGGCTGGCCTGGGGTGTCTCCCAGACACCACGGGCAGGGTTCCACGTCGCCAGGGGAACCGGCGGGGGAGGTGAGGAGGCCGCGCACATTCTCGATCACAACCAGGCAGGGTCGGAGGGCCTCGACCGCACGGGCCACGTGCAGCCACAGCCCGGAGCGGGTCTGGGCGTTGAGTCCGGCGCGACGGCCGGCGACCGAGACGTCTTTGACAGGGGAAGCCCGCCGTCAGGACGCACACCCGGGGGACCGCGGACCAGTCGACGGTGGTGATGTCGCCCAGGTTGGGGACGCCGGGCCAGTGGCGGGCCAGGATGCGCGAGGCGTTCGGGTCCACCTCGGCGTGCCAGGCCAGCGTGCCGCCGAGAGCGGACTGCACACCGAGGTCCAGCCCGCCGTACCCGGAGCAGAGCGAGCCGATCAGCGGAGGGCGCACGACGTGGGGGGGCATGTCACCGGCTCCGTCGGACCACGCCCGCAGGAACTGCTGCCGTCTGTGCGGCGGGAGGCGGTGCCGCGACAGAAGGGGCAGCCGCGGACCGGCTGAGAGCAGCGCGGAGCCGCACGGACGGAGGCGAAACGGTTGCCGACGCGGCACGAAGAGAGTCGGCGGCTTCGCGCAGCGCCATGTCTGCCGTGTTGAGCGAGTCGTTGATCACGTGCACTGCGGCCTCCCGCGCGTCGTCGGCGTCGGGCTGGTTGCGCAGGTGCTCGGTCCGGTCCAGGAAGGAGAGCTGGCGGGCGACCTCGCCGAGGGCGGACGCCGCCTGACCGGTGGGCCGCACTGTGGCAGCGAAGCCGGTGATGACCTTGGCGGTGTGGGCTTCGGGTTCCTGGGAGGCACTGAAGCGCACCTCGTTGCCCAGATCGGTGATCAGCTCACCGAGTTCGGAGATCTGCCTGGCAACGTCGACCACGTCGGGCGAGTGATGAGGATCTTCGAGAACGGGAAGCTTGCCACGCTGGGCGTCGAGGGCCGACGCCGTGGCGCGCATGGCACGGATGTCAGAGCTGGGGGTGCTGTTCATGTGATGTCCAGAAGGAGAGCAAGGAGTTGTCAGTTGTGACCGCGCGAGGGCGGCCTGGGGGCGGAGGGGGTGGGTGCGGAGCCGGGACGGACCGAGGACGCCGGGACTGGGCGCGGCGTGCTCCGGGCGAGGGCGGCGCGCACCCGGGCCGGTAGTGGCCCGTCCGGCACGCGCGCCGAAGACGGTGTCTTCGGTGCCGGGTTGCCGTTCGCGGTCTCCCAGCGGACGCGCACCTCGTCGAGCGGGCCGAGGGCGTGCAGGGCGTAGTTGATCAACCGGCCAGGTACCAGGGCTTCGTCCTCGGCCAGAGCGCGCACCGCACGCGCGGAGGCGGCTGCGGTACGAGTGAGGGAGGAGCGCATCACCCGTTCCCCGAGCCATTCGGCGCTGCCGGCACCCACGCCGTCGCAGAGGGCGGTCAGCCGCTCGCCCGACAGGGTGCCGTCGGCCAGCAGACCACGCCGCTGGGCTTCCCAGAGCAGGGTGATCCGGTCAATGGGCTCGCCCCGGTGGTGCAGCGCACCGAGGCACCGGTAGAGGCGCCCGTGGGTCGGGTCGACGAAGTCCTCCGGCCGCAGCCAGGCCACGACCTCGTCCATGGCCCTTGGCTGCTCGGCGAGGACGGCCAGGAGGAGCCGCTCGTCCTCGGCGACCTGGTCGGCCTGAAGGGGCGGCGAGGCGGCCGGGGCAGTGGCCGGTGCAGAGGCTGGCACGACCGGGCGAGGGTCGGTTCCCCAACGCCGTGCAAGATCGGTGAGCACCCCGGTCAGGACATCCGCCGAGCGCAGCGCCCCCTCGACCTCCCCCTGCAACGCGTCGGCCCGAGCCACCTGGTGGAGTCGGATCGCGTGCTGGGCCACGGTGCGATGGATCGCCCCCTCCAGCACCATACGGCCGTACACCGGGGCATGTTCGGGTCGCGGACATGCCTGGATCAGGGTGTGGGGGTAGACCGGGGTCAGCCCTCGAACGTGCAGGGCGGCCTCTTTGGCCGCGTCGGTCACCCATGACAGGGGCACCGGCCCGTCAGCTCCGACCGCCGGGTGGCCGTCGCTTCGGAGCTTGCGCAGCGCGGCGAACAGCGCCTGGTGAACCGGACGGTAGAAGTGATCCGGTGCGAGCCAGTCCAGGTGCGAGAGCTGACCCGGGTCGAGGAGCACGGCGCCGAGGAGTGCCTGCTCCGCACCCAGCAGCGGGTTCATCGCGCACCTCCTGCGTCGGAACTGGAGGGGGTGTTCTGCCGGGCGTGGAGATCGGCGACTGCTTGGTCGGCGGCGGCTACCGCCGTGGCGAAGGCGTCCAGCCTGCTGGTGAACGCGGGATCGGTGGCGAGGATCGACCCGGCCCCGCTGACCAACCACCACTGACCGTCACGCAGCACGACCGGCGAGCGCGGCAGTCGCCCGGGACGCGGCGTGGGCGCGCTCATGCCGACAGCCCGAAGTCCTCTTGGCCGATGCTCTTCGCGAGGGCCCGCTCGGTGATCGCCTTCGTGGCGCGGGCGGAGGCCGGGCCGACCACCTTGGCAAAGGGCTCCTTGTACCAGGGCTTGAGATTGAGCATGGCGACCCGGATGCCGGTAGCCAGCAGCAGCACCTTCCCCTTGGGCAGGGCGCGGATCGCGTCCGGCGGCAGGATCCGCTCGGTGCGCATGCTGACCGAGGTGGACTTGCCGCTCTCGCTGGTGGACACCGAGGTGGTCTGGACGTCGTGGTCACCGACCTGACGGCTGAGCCGGTCAGCGAAGTCCGCGTCATCGATGCCCGATCCGATGATCTTGATGGTGGCGGCGGAGTACAGGGCGTCCATGCCGGCCTCACCCCAGCACCGCTGGCCCTGCCGGTAGGACTGCAGGATCGTCATGGGGATGACGCCCCGGCTGCCCAGGTGGCTGTACAGGTCCGGGAGATCCGAGATGCGGCACACGTTCGCGGCCTCGTCGAGGACGCACAAGGCAGGCGGGTCGAGCCGCCCGCCGGAGCGCTCGGCGACGATCACGGCCGCGCGCATCACGGCGTCGGCCGCCGCCGCGATGATCGCGCTCGCGCTGCCGCCGCCGTCCTTGCTCAGCAGATACAGGGTGTCGCGGGACGTGGCGAACGCGAACGGCTGGAACTCGGGGAGGTCCTCGTTCGGGGTGACCCAGGCGGCGACGTCCGGGTCGAGCAGGCAGCTCGCGTACTGCCGCGCCGTCTCGTAGATGCCGTCACGTGTTTCGGTCGCGCCGGAGACGGTGCCCTGGAGTTGGGCGGCGACCGCGTCGTGGCCGGCGTCGGTGAGCAGGTCCACCGGGGTGCGATCGGCCGGCATGGCGAGCCAGGCCAGGACGTCGGTGATCGGCCGTCGGTGGCTGGCGGCGGCCAGGAACAGGGCGCCGAGGGTGTTGGACGCGGCGGTGGACCAGAAGTCGGAGCCGCTCGATTCGTCCACGCTCGCGGTGACGAAGTGCCCGGCCAGACGTTTCGCCCCGGCGAGATCGCGGGCGTCGGCCAGGATGTCCCACCACATCTCGCGCGGGTGGTGGGCGATCTGCTGGGGGTCCAGGGTCCAGAGCGTGCCGACCTCGGCACGGGCGTCCACCGTCGCGGTGAAGGCGTCGTTCGCAGCCTTGTTACTGGTCAGCAGGACCGGACCGGGCGCCGATAGGATCGCGGGGATCGCCAGCCCGGACGTCTTGCCGGAACGCGGGGCCATGATCGCGACGATCACGTCCTCCCAGGATGCGCGGACCTCCACCCGACCGGGGTCGAGGGTGCCGAGCAGGATGCCGCGGTCAGCAGGCGCGACCTCTTTTACCCTCCCGGCCGCCCAGGGACGGGCGCAGGCTCTTCGCCTTGGCGGTGATCTCCTTGTCCAGCAGAGGTGCCAGGTCGGCCTTGCGGGCGAGACCCGACTTGGAGCCGGAACGCCAGCGCATCCACAGCACCAGGCCGGTGGTGATCAGGGCCAGGGTGAGCAGGCCGGGCACGACGCGGGCGCCGACCAGCAGCGCGGTGGTGCTCAGGGCCGGCCACATCATCTCGGGGTGTAGCAGGGCCTCGGTGGCGCGAAACGCAGCCCACGATCCGTTGCCGACGAGGGTGTTGGTGAAGTTGCCGGTCAGCCAGGCGAGGGAGCCGAAGACCATAGCGGCGCCGATGACGCCGAACAGGAGGTAGAGGAGCGCGTCGGAGCCGGTGGTGGTCGACGGCGCGCTGGTACGCGGGGAGGGCACGGCGGTTCCTAGGGTGTGCGAACGGGCAGGGGCGGAGCGCGCTCGGCTCTTGTGCAGTTCACCGGTCTCCTCCTTGGCGGTCGAACGGGGACGTTTCAGCGCTGATGGGTGGCGGGGCGTGCCACAGGTGGGGGTGGCGCGACGGGCGAGGGGGCGGTGGTGTCGGGTTTGGCCTTGGCCGCGACGGGTGAGACCTGGCGGGCGGCGGCCTGCCGCCGGGTCTCGGAATCGACGTTCTCGCCGACGGAGTGGACGACGAGGTTGGCCGGGGCTTCTGCGGTGCCGGGCGGCGGGGAGGCGCGGGCGGCACGTTGGCGGTCGGCGTCCGGATCCTGGGCGGAAGGCGCTGCGGCGACCGGGCTGGCGCCGAAGACATCGTCGAGCAGATCCCGGGTCCGCAGGACGTTGACCCTCTTGTGGTACCAGGGATCGGTCCGCTCGGCCGGGCACGCGGCAACCCCATCCTCGGCGACCTCCAACTGCTCCCAGACGTCCTGGAGCATCCCGTATGCGGCAGCCAGCCGCGTCCAGGTCTCGAAGGTGGGATTGCGATGTGGATCCTCGAACGACAGGCGAACGCGGGTCCAGTCGGCGGCAGCGGCGACCAGTTCGGTCAACTGAGGCAAAGCCCCGACCAGCGCACCGTTGACCTCCTCAAGGATCCCGGCCACCTCGTCGGGCGTCGCGTCCTCGGTAAGGCGGGCGATCATCCCGCGGACGGAGTACGGGTCGGAGGAAGCGCTGGGCAGGTGCCGGACCTGCAGCGGCGTGTCAGAGCTGGGTGCCACGTTGCGGTGGGCGAGCCGGATGTTGTGCTGCATGGCGGCGCCGACGGCCTCGCCGATGCTGGAGTAGTACTCGGGCACGATTCCTCCTCGGTGGTTGTCCTGGGGCGAGCCAGGTGGGAGCACGCGCACTGCCTGCTCCCACCTGCGGGAACTGCTCAATCTGGCAAGGGAAGGAAGCAGCGGCGGATTCACGGCGTGACCGACAGGGTCAGCCAGTCCGCCGCGGACCAGAGGTGTGTGGCGGGCGCGCGGCCGTGGTGGAGTTCGTCGCCTCGGCGCCGGGGAACGAGGCGACCTTGGCCTTGGCCGCTGCGGGGGACGTGGCCAGGGCAGCATCTCGGTGGTCGGGCAGAGCCGAGGACCGCGTCCGTGCCTTGGTGTGGGACTCGGACGCGGTGCCGACACGGCGCAGCTCGGCCTCGGAGCCGACGAGTTCGGACTGCGCCGAGCTGACGAACTCCGAAGCGAAGGCGAACCGGTCGGCGAGCGCGTACGCCTCCTCATCCAGGTCGTTGACCTGTTCCCCCGCTGCCTCCAGCGCTTCCCGGACGCGCTCCAGGGCACCGTGCTCGGGGTGAAGGAGGTGGTCGACCGCATGCTGAAGGTCGGCTCCGTTCTGGGCTGCCCCGATCCGGTCGGTGATCTGGAGGAGTTCCGCTCCGGCGATGTAGGGCCCGAGGGGGTGTACTGGAGGGCTTGTGCGAGCCGTATCGAGCGAGGGAGAAAGCTCGACGTCATAGCGGGCGGCGCGGAGCATCTCAGCCGCGTGGGTGGCGATGGCGACCTTGTCGGCGATAGGAGTGGTGGTGGGAAGGCGATGACGCCGGCCGTGCCAGTCGTCGATCTGCTGGAAGCCGGCGTGCTTGAGGAGCTGGGCGGAGAGGTCATCGGTGGCGCCCTTGGCGACGACGCTGCCGCTGAACTCGGACGTGATGGTGATCGAACGGGCAGGCACGGGAGTCTCCTTGGTGCGGGGGGCCTGGGTCGGGAACGGGGGGCAGATGTCCCAGCTCGGCGGCGATACGCCGGCACTCGGTCTGCACGTGGAAGATGTCGCGGTAGGTGGTGTGGAGACCACCGTCCTCGCGGGCGAGGGTGGCCACGATGTGTACCTGTCGGGGCTGGTTGCGCAGGGCGATCCACCGGCAGGCGTCAGGGTCTTCTTCCGGGGCGAGCCCGACGGCGGACACCAGGCGGCGGGCGACGGTGGCCCACTGCGTGTCGGTGAGATCGGGCTGACGCGGATCGGATCGGAACGGACCGAACAGGACCAGGTCGGCTGTGCAGGGGCGCGGCTTCCGAGGCGCTCGACAGGCGCGTCGAGCGCATGGGCCAGGTAGGGCAGCGAGCTGGGCTCGGCGAGCAGCTCGATCGGGGCTCCGTGAACGTCACCCGCGATCAACCGGGGGCCGGTGTGGTTGCCGCGCTCACCCGGCCCATACAGGTACGCAAGCAGGTCGGGGGTGTCGCTGGCGTGCTGTAGATGGGCGATCACGGCGGCTACCTCGAAGGGGATCGACGGAGAGGGACCCGGATGGTCGGGCCGACAGGGAGAGAATCCAGCGAATCCGGGATTTGGTCCGGCCGGAGATCGCTGGTAAAGACCGCAGGCCACTCGGAGCCCCCAGCGCGCCGGCAGCGGAAGGAGACCGGGTGCCCCGCCGCAGCGGGGCGCCCGGTCGGTCAGAAGTAGGGGTTTTCGCTCGGCCGGTCAGCCTCGGTGGCGGCCTGGATCAGCTCGGTGAGGTCGTCCTGTTGGGAGGAGCGATGGACGATCATGAGGGAGGGCCGATACAACGGAGTGGGTGAGCGTGCCCGAGGTCTCGGGGTAAAGCAGATGGATCGCGGCGGTCGAGGCGTGGACAGCTCGATATCCGCGGCGAGGCGGACCTGCCCGGTTATCCGAAGTGGCTACGTGCGTACGGCTGTTCGTACATGATTCTTCCCATGACCGACGCCGAACCCGACGCCGCACCTCCTCAATGGCCCTACTGCGGCAGGGGTACCTCAGCCAGCGATTCAGTGGGATGTCGTGGCGTCCGTGCTGAGAATCGAAGCGCCTGTCTCGCACATCTGGACGATGCAGAGCGCGCCGCCTACCTGGCAGCCTTAGCGCCAGGCGCAGACCTCGACTTGCGTGCCGTCTCCGTTACGGAGCAACTGCTGACCGAGCTGTTGGACGCTCTACGGGACCCTGCGGATGGCATCTCTGTGGTTGGGCAAGCTCTGTGTAACGGCGCAATATTTACGGGCGGGGTGAATTTCAGGCAAGTACGATTCCGTGCCGCGGCAAACTTCTCCCGAGGAAAGTTCGAAGGCGAAACTACCTTTCGAGGAGCGTCGTTCGATAGCCATTCTTATTTCAATGAGGCTCTCTTCGCTGGACTGGCAACGTTCAGCGGTGCGAATTTCGGCGGCGACCTCCAGCTCGTGGATGCGCGTTTCGACGGCAAGGCCAACTTCATCACCACCGAATTCGCAGGAGACGTCCTGTCCCACGGTGCCGTCTTCGCGAGTGAGCTGGACTTCGGATCTGCCGCCTTCCGAGGTACCCAGCGCCTGGGCCCCTTGACCTGTTTGGAGAGGGTGAGCCTTTTCCGTGCGAATTTCTCCTTGCAAGCGACCCTGGTGATCTCTGCGGCGGAGATTAGTTGCAAACGAGCCCGCTTCGAAGGGCCAATAACGCTTGGGGTCCGGCACGCCCGGGTCGACCTATCCGAAGCGGAATTTGTCCAGCCGTTCACTGTGCGCACTGAGCGGTACCAGCGGGACGGCCTTCAACTGCAGGAGATTATGACCGCACGACACGAGCCCATGGCCAAGATCATGTCACTGAGCGGCATCGACGCCGCCAAACTCCTTCTGTCTGACGTCGACATGAGCGAATGCCGGTTCACCGGAGCGCACCACCTCGACCAGTTGCGTCGCGAGGGCCGATGGGAATTTGCCAGCCCGCCCGCAGGGCTGTACTGGCGGTCCGGCCTGCCTCTCTGGTGGTCCCACCGAACTGTGATCGCGGAGGAATGCGCTTGGCGCGCGCTGCCCAGCCGCCCAGCCGCCGCCCGGCGGGGCTGGTCAGCCCCGCCGGGCGGCGAGCCTCCGGGCCTGGCCACCCTCACCTCCATCTACCGTCAGCTCCGCAAGAACCTTGAGGACTGCAAGGACGAGCCCGGCGCGGCCGACTTCTACTACGGCGAGATGGAGATGCGCCGCCATAGCGCTACCATCCCCCACGGCGAGCGCCTGCTTCTGCACCTCTACTGGGCCCTCTCTGGTTACGGGATGCGAGCGTCTCGTGCCGTGGTTTGGTTCGCAGCCACAGTAGCCGTCACCGTCGTCCTGATAATGGTCATCGGTCTGCCGAATTCGACACCCCGACCTATAGTCACCGAAACTACGACACCTGCGGGCCGTATCGAGCTCCGAGTCGAGAACCCGGATCCGGTGCTAACGCTACCGATGGGACGGCGCTTCAGTGTGGAACGGCTGGACAAATCCCTGAGAATAGTCTTGAATTCCGCCATATTCCGCTCCAGCGGGCAGAACCTGACGGCATGGGGTACCTACACCGAAATGATCAGTCGGGTCGTCGAACCGGTACTCCTCGGCCTCGCCGTGCTCGCCGTTCGAGGCCGTCTTAAGCGCAGCTGATGTCTTCATGCGCCTATCTGCGAGAGGAAAGATCGCCGAACGCGGGAGAATATCCTTGCCGCGCTGGCGGCCCGACGCAGATCGCAGGGACTTCATGGTGGTGAAGTAGATCTCTGGAGCACCTCCAGGGCAGGCTGGCGGGCAGCATTCCGCAAGTTGTAATAGGCGGAAGTGCCAGCAACGGCCATGAGGCCTTCTCCTCACGGAGGTTGGGTCAGCGGTCGCGGGAGAACGCGATACGGGGGTCGACCGGCCGAACCGCCGCTGTGGGAGCGGCGGGGGCGGGGACCGGCGCCTTGCCCGGGAGACCGGCGCGGGCCGGGCTGGCAGCGAGCGCGGCGGCACTGACCGGAGATGCACGGGGGGCGTCCTGGCCGCGAACAGGGGAAGCGGCCGTTGCGGCGACAGGTCGGGGGCGTGCTGCTACCTCCTGGGCGAGGCAAGGGTGCACTGCGACCTGAACGCCGGACCGGTGCAGGGCCAGTGTGGCGTCGGCGACTTTCCCCAGCGTCTCGTCACGGCCGGTGGTGACGGGCAACGTGTAGATGTCCAGGATCGGGTTGTGCCGCCAGCCGTGCTCCGCCAAGGCAAGTCCGCTGAGGCCGGAGGCACGGTCGTCGATGGCCGCGACGATGCCGAGCTGCGGATGTTCGGCGAAGGCGACATCGGGCTCGCCCTGCGGGCCCCGGCTGCGGGCAGGTGCTGCTTCGGGTGCCAAGGAGGGATCGAGCGCGGCGTCCACGTCGACTCGGTAGCCGGCCTTGCGCAGCAGCTCGACTGCTCGGCTCGTACGGCCGTGCCCGTCACGTTCCTGATGGGCCAGCGCGTACAGCGTCGGCTGGTCCGGAATGGGGTGGAAATCGAACCCTTTCAGCATCCACGTGCTGGCCGCGAGGTTCTTCGGGTTCGCGGCGACGATGCCGTAGACGGGGTGGTGGCCGAAGGCGAGATCGGGCAACACGTCGTAGTGGCTGGGCATGACGGATCCATCCGGGGTGGGCTCGGGTGCAGTGGTGGGCGGGGGACGGTTCGCTTCTGCCGGTGCGGTACACGAAGGTCTCCGAGACGGTGGATGGTCAGCGACCGGGGGTGGACGAGGGACGTGTGGGTGGCGGCGCGGCGCCTGCGGACGGCTCCGCCGGCGGACCGGCCGGGAGCGCATGCTGTCCGGCCGACGGCGAAGAGGCGAGAGCGGCACTCACCCGTGACGAGACAGAGGTCGGAGGAAAGGTCCTGCCCGTCTGTGTCTGGGCCCGGAAGCCCTCGGTCTGCAGCATGTCGAAGGCCCGGGTCGCCGCCAGTCGCTGTTCGGCCGGGTCGGTCATGGCAGAGGGCAGCCGGTAATAGTGCGCACCGCCGACCGCCGCGGCAGGGACGAAGCCGGCGCGGTGGAGCACGGCGCCGGCGGCGTGCTCCTCGGCGTGCCCCCGCTCCTGGCGCGGGGGCACGCCGAGCCGGTCCAGGCGGGCGTCGACGGCGGAGAGGAGATCAGGGACGCTGCCGCCGTGCCGGGCGTCGGGGCCGTCGGGCTCGGAGTCGTAGATCACTTCGTACACTGCGGGCTCGGCGGACCGGTGACGGGTCGCCATCCAGCTCTCGGGGATCTCGGGGTTCTCGGAGGGCGGTTCCTGGGGTGGCGAGATGATCAGTGAACTGCCGTCTGGGAGTTCGGCGTGGACGATGTAGTCGCTGAGCCCGTACTCGACGGTGCACTTCAAGCCGCGCTGCCGTAGGGCAGCGGTGAGGGTGGCGTACCGGTGGTCCTGTTCGGAAGCCGCAGGCGGGGAGGACGATGCGCTGATCCACGCGCGGATGTGCGAGCCCTCCCGCTCGAAGGTGACCAGGACATTGTCGGATTGCATGGGGTTTCTCCGTTGCCGGATGCCCGGGGCCGTGGCGTGAGCCGCAGGCCCGGGGGCTGGAAAGGGGGTGGTCCATGAGGATCCGGCGGTGAGCCGGTTTGGCGCTGCCGTAACTCGGTGCTAGGAGCGTCCGCGGTGGTGAGCGGGGGCCGCCGGATTGGCCACCGGGGGAGTGGGAGGCGAAGCGGGCGGAATACTGCGGGCGCCGGGCGTGGACCGGGTCAGGGCCACGCGCGCCCGTTCGGTCTGCGCGGGCCGTTCCGCCTCCGCCCGGCCGACCAGGTACTCGCCGGCCCGTACGAGTGCCGGGCCCTGGTAGGACAGCTCGTGCGCGTAGTGCCAGCCCTCGCTGTTGCGGTGCTCCTCGGCGCGCTCCTGGTAGAGGTGGAGCACGCTCGGCTGTGAACCGTCCATGAGCGCCATGATCTGGTCCCACTCATGCCGAAGCTGATGCGCTCGGGCCAGGGTGGTGTCGATTCCGCGCAGTCGGCGCAGGTCGTCGCTGATCGGTCCCTCGACGTAGTCGGGGCCGTCGGTGGCGGCGCGGACCCCGGCCAGCACCTCGGGCCCGTGGTCGAGGAACACCTCGGCGTGCTTCCACGCTGCGGCGTCTCGCTTGACCTTGCCGTCCGCGTACACCTCGTCGTCCAGCGGCCAGCCGTCCGCGTCGCAGAGGGAGTCCGAGACCGCGTCCCAGGCGTCGCACGCCTCATTGATGCCGGCGGCGGCTGAGGCCAGCGCCGGGAGGTGCCGCCGCCACGCCAGGGGATCGTTGGCCGTGGGCGGCTGGTTTCCGCCGGAGGCGGGAGAAGTGGAGGAAGCAGACATGATCGATCCTTGTTCCTGTGCCGGTCGTTGGGCTATGTCTCTACTCCCGCAGGTTCGCTCCCCGGAGGCACGCTGTGGTGACCTGCAGGTGCAGGTCGGTGGGGGTCCACCCTTCGGTTCACGGGGATCAGGACGTCGGTATTCGTGAACTCACGGACCTTGGCCGACATGCGGGCGTCGGTGTCGAACAGTTCGCGTTCGGCCGGGTGCAGGATGTGCTGGGTGATGAAGGAGCGACCGGCGACCTTCCACAGGCCCCGGCCCTTGGTCAGGGCCGATACCGCCTGGGTCTCTACGCCGGTCAGGCCGAGCAGGGAAGCGGCGGCGGCGAGCTGGTCGGGCTCCTGGCGGTAGATGATGCGGGTGGAGCAGTCGGCCAAGAGTCCCTCGGCCAGCACTCGGCCGCGTGAGCCGGCGTCACCCGCGCTGAGCAGGTCGCTGAGGCGGTGGATGACCATGAGGTTCGCGATGCCGAGTCCTCGGGAGAGCTTCCACTGGCTCTGCATGCGTTCCAGCAGGCCGACGTGCCGCATCAGCCGCCATGCTTCGTCGTAGATCACCCAGCGCCTACCGCCGTCGGGGTCGGCGAGGGCGGACTCCATCCACGCTGAAGCGCAGGTCATCGCGAGAACCAGCGCGGTGTCGTCGCCGCTCCCTCCGAGCTGGGAGAGATCGATGGACAGCATCGGCGTGGACGGGTCGAAGGCCACCGTTGAGGGGGCGTCGAACATGCCGCTGAGGTCGCCGTGCACCAGGCGGCGCAGGGCGTGCGCGAGGTCCTGAGCGGCAGATCCGAGGTGTCCCGACTGGCGGCCGAAGGCCCGGTCGAGGTGTTCCGGAGAGCCGAGAGCGTGCGCGATCTCGCCGAGCAGGGGCACCGTGCCACGGGCGGCAGCGTCAGCGACGACCAGGTCGAGGGCGAGATCCAGGGCGGTGTGCTCCATCGGCAGCAGATCGCGCTTCAGCACGGTGCGGGCCAGGCCGGCCAGGAGAAGCAGGCGGCGCTTTCGGACCTCGGTCGACCAGTCCTCCTCGCTGACGGAGGCGGGCCGGGCCGGGGCGTCCAGCGGGTTCAACCTGCCCGGCAGCCCCGGGCCCAGGGCGATGCTGTAGCCGCCGAGGGCCTGCGCGACGGACGTCCACTCTCCCTTGGGATCGCAAGGGATGTAGATCCGGTAACCATGGGCGATCGACCTGGTCGCGATGGACTTCGCCAGCGCCGACTTGCCCATGCCGATGATCCCGGCCAGGACCACGTTCGGATTCGTGAAGCCCTCGATCCGGCCGCTGCTGTACAGCGAGAACGGGTCGAAGCAGAAGGCGGCCTCGGCGTGGACATCGCGGCCGATGAAGACGCCTTCCGCGCCCAGGCCGCCCTCGGCCACGAAGGGGTAGGCGCCGCTGGCGGTGGCGGTGGTCATCCGGTGGGCGGGCAGGCGGAGCTTGCCGCCGCGGGCCGAGGCCGGGCAGGGGCGACCGGACGGCGGGTAGGCGGGTCGCATTTCCGGGTCGAGGGTCTGCTCGGCGCGGTGCTTGGGCGGGGTTCCGGCGAGGCGGGCCTTGTGGCGGGCCTCGGCGAAGCCGGCTCGGGCGGCCCTCTGCTCGGCGCGCGAGGTCTTGCGGGGCACGAACAGGGGAGAGGCGCTGGCGCGGGTGCGAGGCATGAACGTTTCTCCAGACAGGTGACAGGTCAGCGGCGGATGAGGCCGGTGAACGGCGCGTGCAGGTCGGCCGGGGTGGTGCGGCGCCGTACCAGGTGCGCGGTGCGCTGGTGGCGCTGGCAGATGGTCAGCTCCGGTGCCCCTTCGGGCAGGCCGGCCCGGCACGCCTCGGGTTCGGGCAGCTCGCCCGAGTCGGGTCGGGGTGCCGCGTGGTAGGCGGCGTGGAGGTGTTCGGCGGCCTGCCAGATCCGGATGCGGGCGGTGCGGAGCTGGTCGCCCTCGGCCGCAAGGAGCTGACCAGTTCGGGCTGCGTGGGCGTCGAGCAGCCCGTACAGCGAGACGAGGTGCGCGTGCAGGGTGTCCAGCTCGGCGCGGCTGGTGACGAGCAGGCCGCCGGGGATGTTGAGTGCGCGGTGGAAGTCGAGCGCCGCGCTGGCGAAAGGCACGAAATCCTGCGCGGTCGGGCTGGCGGTGCGGGACATGAGGGTGCTCTTCCGAAGTGGGAGGTCAGGCTGTGAGCGCGAGCGGCAGGGCGGCGGCGGTGAACGCCTCGGCCTGCTGCCAGGTCAGCGGCCGGAGGTCGAGCTGGGCACCGACGGCCGCGGTCCCCACCACCGCGCAGGCGGTCCGCAGTTCGTCCTCGGAATCGGCCGAGACAGTCAGCAGCCCGGTCAGGGCGACATCCGCGTGCCCGGCGATGAGCTGGCGCTCGCGCGACTTGATGTCCTGGTACTCGATCGAGTCCGCCTCGGAGTCGACCTGTCCGCGCCGGGCCCGTTCGGCGGCATCGGCGATCACGCTGGACTTCTTGCGCTGCACGTCGCGCAGGGCGGCGTCCAGGCCCTTCGGCTCGTAGGACAGCGACAGCGTGCGCCTCACCCCGCCGGTGAACAGAAGCTGGTGCAGGAAGCCGGCGCTGGTCTCGGTGCGCGGCCAGTTCTCCACCCAGTACGTGGCGTGGACGGCGGAGTCGGTGGCGATGTGGTCCGCCTTCTCGACGACCACGACAGGCCCGGCGGCGGCGGGCTCGACTTCGGGACGGCCGGTGGTCGACCACCGGTCCAGCGTCGGAAGAGCCTTGGGGTCGTACGCGGTGCGCACCACGGCGGCGATCTCGCGGGCGGTAAGCCAGCCGGCCGGGGTGAGTCCGGCGGTCCGCGCGGCCTGATCGAAAGTAGAGGTGAGCTGCGCCAGGACACTGAAGGCCCCGGTCAGGCCGCCACCGGCCTGGTTGATCAGCCGCCGCGCCGCCTTGGCGTCCAGGGCCACCGCGACGTACGCCTCGTGCGGGGCGGCTGCGGGGCCGGCGCTCTGGATCAGCTCGTTGTAGACCGCTCCGGCCATGGGGGCGTCCGGCTGGCCGTGCTCTTCCCAGTAGCGGCGCAGCGCATCGCCGGAGTCGGGGACGGTGCGCTCGATCACCTGGATGCGGGCGATCTGCCCGGTGCGGGCGAGCGCGGCCAGCGCGCGTCCCCACCCGCTGACGTTGGCCTGCTGGGTGCCCGGGTCGAGCAACGCGTAAGCACGGGAGGAGACCTTGACGACCGCGGTCAGCGTGCCGCTGTGCGGATCGTGGACCGCACCGTACCCGCCGTCGGGAGCAGAGACCACGCGCAGACTGGCAGCGGTGCCGGGAAGCTGAAGCAGCCCTTCGCGGGTCGGCCGGCGGGAAGGCCGGGTGAGCCAGAGGAGCTGGCCGCGCATCCGGCGCACGGCGTACCGGCTGACGATCGGAGCCCAGTCCGCCAGGGCACGGCCCCGGTGGCGAACGAAGACGAGCATGGCAATGACGGCCCACAGCGGAATGAGCTGTAGGGCGCCGACTACGCCTCGGGTCAGAATCACGCCGAGAAGGAGCAGGCCGGTGAGGCCGACGACGGTCAACTGCGGGACGGTCAGACCGAGCAGCACGCCGCGCCTGCTGCGGTGGGGGAACTTGACGGTGGCCGTGGCTTCGGCCTGGTGCTTGCCGGACATGGTGGTTCCAGACGGTGGGAGCGGGAGGAGGACGGGGCGTGCGGCGCTCTTCTGGAGGTCATGACGAACCCTTTCTGCTGGCGGGGCGGGGGCGGGCTGAAGAGTGCAGCCCGCCCCTGGGCGTGGTGGGTTAGGAACCCGACGGAGGCTGGGTGGGGACCACCCAGTGGGTCGGCGTCGAAGAACTGGCAGCCGACGGTCCGGCGGGGGACGGCGGCACGGCCGGGGGGCCGGAGGCCAAGGCCACCGGACCGACAAGCGGCATGGAGGAGAGGTTGCCGCCGGTAGCCGAAGCGCCGGCGAGATGATCGGATCCGCCCGTGGCACCCTGGGCAGTCACCCCGGGCCCTTCTGGTTCGTCCTCGCCGGGGCGGGTGATCAGCGGCGGGATCCCCGGGCGCTGGATCAGGGCCCGTCCCTTGTCGCCGGCGGCGTTGGGGTCTTCGCCGTAGCGGAAGCTGGTCTGCGGCTTGGGCGGACCGGCGTCGATACCTTCCTTGCTGAGGGTGCCGCCGGTGGGGTTGATGCCGGAGGCGACCCCGTCGGCATTCGCCCCGGGGACCTGGCCCGGCCCTTGTGGGGCGGGGCTTCCGGTGCCGACGCGCATCGCCATGCTGCCTGCGGTCTTCGCCGCCCCGGCGGCGACCGCCATACCGGCGACGCTGGTGCGGTGAAGGTCGTCGTGGCCACCGCCGTCACTGGCCCAGTGCACGAACATGTACGTCGCGTACGGGCACAGCAGGACCAGCACCATCACGACGATGCCCGCCATCGCGTCGGACAGGGCCGACATGCCGTCCGTGGCATCCGACTTGCCCATCGCCGAGACGCCGATCAGGAACACGACGGTCATCAGGAGCTTGGAGACGATCAGGGTCGCGGTGGCCTCGATCCACCCGCGCCGCCAACGCTTCGCCACCTCCCAGCCGCCGCCGGCCCCGGCGAAGACCGCGAGGGCGACCATGACCAGGACGCCGACCTTACGCGCGACCATCACACCCCAGTACAGGAACGCGCCGATCGCGCACCCGAAGGCGACCAGAGCTGGAACCCCCCAGCCCAGGCCGTACATCGCCCCGATCTGGTTGACCTTCACCACACGGCGGATCGCGTCGTCGACCGATGTGTTGGCCGCTTGGAACAGGCCGTCGGACAACGCGTCGACCACGGTGATGGCGACGGACGTGAACGCGATGGCACAGAAGCTGAACAGGACACCGGTCATGGTGCCGATCACTGCTTGCGCCAGGGCGCGTTCATCCCTCCGCCAGGCCGCGAACATCAACTGGATGCAGAACGTGCCGACGGTCAGGATGAGCCCGATGGGCAGCAGCAGCTCGTAGTTGTCCCGAAACCACCCGGCATCGAGATCGATGGCAGTGGTCGCGTTGACGGCCTTGGCGGCAAGATCCGCTGCGCTCGCGGCCAGTTCGCCCGCCGACTTCGCGATCCACGCGCCGATGCCGTCGGTGACAGCTCCGGCAGGGTTGGTGGCGAAATCGACGGCGCCGCACACCTTGTCCATCAGCGGGAAGTCACAGACTCCCATGGCGGTACCTCCTTCCTTATGCGGGGATCAGGGCGCGACGGACGGCAGGACACCGACCAGGGCGCAGGGATGGTCGGGCCGGCACTGCACGGCCAGGGTGGTGGAACGGCTCTCCGCACCGCCGGCGGGCGAGCCCTTCCAGGCGATGGTCTGCTTGCCGGAGACCGTGACGGCGTACACGTACGCCTGGGTGATCGCGCCGGGGTCTTCCTGAAGGGCCCGGGTGAACGCGTTCGGGAAGTGCCCCTCGTTCACCTCGGCGGTGGCGAACTGGCCGTTGGCGGCCATTTCCTTCCACAGCACGGGCGAGGGAACGACCTTGTCGACCGAGGCCGGGTCGGCGTACTTCGCCTCCCTCGTTAGCCACTCGCGCAGGACCGTTCGCAGCTCGGTCTGCGAGTACGCACGGGTGTCGTAGGACCACAGCGCTACTGCTGCTGCCTTCCCGAACTCGATCGGGTCGCGGGTCTTCGGCGGGACCGGGAGAGCACCGGAATGGGTGCCCGACGTGGGCGGCCCAGTGGGTACCGCGGGGGAGGAGGAAGCCGTGGATGAACTCGGTGGTGGAGCGGGGGTCTCGGAGGGGCTCGTGCTGTCGCGGGTGAGGTAGGCGGCCAGGCCGGCGAGAGCGACGAGGGCCACCAGGACGACGGTGCCGAGCAGCGCCCGGCGGCGCACGCGAGATGCGCCGCCGGGACGGGGGGAGCGCTGAGCCATCAGTGGACCTGCGTTCCCAGCGTGCTGAAGAACGCCACCACGCCGTTCGCCGCGCCGAGCAGAAGGGCCGCGCCGGCACTGACCAGTACGCCCTTCTTGCCGTTCGCCTCTGCCTGGTGACCGCCGGAGTGGTGGCCCCAGGCCCACACGCCCGCGCTGACGGCGAGGGCGCCGACCACGGCGACGAGTCCGAACAGGTTGATGGAGCCCATCACCTGCTTGAGGACGGAGAGGCCCGGCAGTCCGCCCTCGTTGGGCTTGATCCCGGGATCGTAGGCGAGCTGGATGACCTGGTCGGCGAGATGCATTCACGAACTCCAGTTCGGTTGAGCGCACGTCAAAGCCCGTAGGAGGCGAAGCGGCGGAGAAAGAAGAAGGGGAGAGAAGAGCGCCGGTCAGACGATTCGGCGGGCCGCGAGAATCTGCGGTTTCCAGGAGGCGAGGGTCGTGATGCGGACCACGTCGCCTGTGTGCGGGGCGTGGACGATCAGACCCTGCCCGATGGCCATCCCGACGTGCTCGGGCACGGCGGCCGTACCTTCCGTGAAGAGAAGGTCGCCCGGCCGCAGGGCGTCGACCGATACCGCTTTGCCGTCCTTGACCTGCGTGTACGTGGTCCGTGTCAGAGAGACCCCGGCGGCCGTGTACGCCTGCTGCATCAAGGACGAGCAGTCGCACCGGCCCATCGGGTTCTTGCCGTGGGAGTCGGTGCAGCTGCCGCCCCACTGGTACGGCGTACCGAGCTGACCCAGCGCCCACCGGATCGCCGTCTGCACCTCTCGCGGAGCAGTGGCGGGGATCTTGTACTCGTCCGGCAGCGCGCCGGCTGGGATGGAGCCGAAGACGGTCCCGTCCCCATCCGCCGAACATCCGCCCGCGGAATCGGGGGAGGGACGGCCGATGTCGGCAGAGCCGGACGGCGAGGGACTCGGCGACTCATCGCCGGCCTTCTGCAGCAGCGGCTCGATGGCCTCCTGCAGAGCGGTGGCCAGCGGCTCCCACTTGGCGTACGCCTCCGGGAAGCCCGAGCGCTGCACCGCCTGTGCGGCCTGAGTGACGGACAGGGACTGCCAGCCCGAGACCTTCTTGAGCCCCTCGTAGAACTTGGTGCTGGCGTGCACGGGGTCGAGGATCTGGTTCGCCGTGCCCCAGCCCTGCGAAGGGCGCTGCTGGAAGAGCCCCAGCGAGTCGCGGTCGCCGTAGGTCAGGTTCCGCAGGCCGCTCTCCTGCAGGGCGGTCGCCAGGGCCACGACCTGCCCTCGGGGCGGGATGTTCATCGCGACGCCGGTGGCCTGGATCGTCTTGGCGTTGGGCACCTGATCGGCCGGGTCGTCCAGGCCCGGCACGGAGACCGAGCCCTTGTCGCCGCTGTCCAGGATGGCCTTCACCTGGGTGGCGACGGCGGCGCTGTCCACACCGTGTGCACCGTCGGTCGAGCAGGAAGCAGAGGCGGTTCCGGCGCCGAGGGCGAGGATCGGAACGGCCAGCAGCAGCGGTCCGGTCGCGCACAGACCGACAAGGGCTCCAGTGGTCTTCTTCATCGCCGCCGCCGTTCACCGATGCGGCGGTGCCGACCGGACGACGGCGACGGAGGATCAGGGTGCGGGCGTTCCAGGGCGTGCTGCATCGCAGCGGCTCCTCGGTGTTCGTAGGAGACGCGGTGCCGACTTCTCGTGCAAAGCCGTCGGCACCGCGCCGATGTGCATCCGCCCTCGGGCGGGCCCGGCCAGGGGAGTTGGTAGCTCCCGGACGCCGGTTTCAGGACATACGCGGCAGCCAGCCGCGCTCCTAATCTCAGGCAGTGCACGGGGCCTCCAGGTATCAGGGAAATCGTGTGGGCGGCATGCTTCCCGTGCCGCTCGCCTGGACGCGACAGCACGGATAAGCACAGGTCAGCGGTGGTGGAGTGAAGCTCCTGCCCGGTGACACGGCGAGACAGTAGACCGGGATTCCGGCCGCACCAAACGACTCCTGCCGCGGGCCCCCGGCGGGCGTCACCTCGTTAGGCGCGGCCGGAAAACGCCGTTAACCTCCGGTGCAACCCAGCCCGAGACGAGCGCCGTTGAGCACTGTCCGGAGTAGGTCCAGATCCGACGTGCCTGAAAGAGGCCCTGCCCATGAGCTACACGCTGCACCGAGGCGATGCCCTGACCGTCCTGAAGTCCCTCCCGGACGAGAGCGTCAACGCGGTCATCACTGACCCCCCGTACAACTCCGGCGGACGCACCAGCGCGGACCGCACCGGTCGCACCGCCCGAGCCAAGTACGTCACCAGCAACAGCGCCCACGACCTCGCCAACTTCCCCGGCGAGAACCGCGACCAGCGCTCCTACCGCTCCTGGCTCACCGAACTGCTCACCGAGTCCTACCGGGCCTCGACCGAACACGCAGTCGTCATGGTCTTCACCGACTGGCGCCAGGAGCCGACCACCTCCGACGCCCTGCAGATGGCGGGGTGGACCTGGAGCGGCACCATCCCGTGGATCAAACCCGCCAGCCGGCCTCGCAAGGGCGGACCGAAGCAGGACTCCGAGTTCATCCTGTGGGGCGTCAAGGGATCCCTCGACAACACCCGAGACCTCTACCTCCCAGGCCACTACATCGCCTCCCAGCCCCGCAAGGGCCGAGTCCACATCACCCAGAAGCCCGTCGAGATCATGCAGCAGCTCGTACAGGTCTGCCCCGAGGACGGCACCGTCCTCGACCCGTTCACCGGCAGCGGCTCCACCGGGGTCGCGGCCCTGCGCGAAGGACGCCGCTTCGTGGGAATCGAACTTTCCTCGCACTACGCCGACGTCGCCGAGCAGCGGCTGCGCGCCGAGCTGACAAAGGACGACTTCGAGCTGGCCGGGCCGGAGGCATGAGCATGAGAACGGAGGGCCCGGAACCGACCGGACATAGAACGCCGAAGGGCGGCTGGCGCATCGAGTAGTCGATACACCAGCCGCCCTTCTCATTGCCTCAAGCTGCCTCGAAGGCCCGCCGGATAAGCGGTGCCGCCTTCTCCAGGCTGGCCGCCGAGACAAAGCGAACCTCCAGGTCACCGGTCCCCAGGTGACCGATGCCGCGCATGTCCCGGGTGAAGCCCTCCTCCAGCTCGACCGAGTCCGGGTCGAGTCTGAGATAGACCAGGATCGCCTCATGCTTCGGGCGGAAGATCACCGACGCCACGTTCACCAGTCGCCGGTAGGCGATGTAGTGCCGCAGGGCCGCGACCTCGACCTCGCCCCACGCCGTGAGCGCCTCGTCCAGCTCCCCGTACAGGTCCCGCAAGCACTCTGGTACGAGGTCGGCACCCGTCGGCGGGAAAGCCGCTGGTGCCGCCGGCACACGGTCGACCACGGCGCCCCGCCCCCGACTCGGCCGGGACGAAGCGGCGCTCGGTGAGCCGGGCGAGGAGTCGACGAGCAGCAGACTCAGCAGGCCGCCCTCGAAGATCCGGTAGCGCACCAGGTCGATTCGCTCGGGCAGCCGCTGCACGGCCACCCGGTCGTGGTGGGAGAAGCCGGCCGCGATACAGATCATCCGCGGACGCCGCCAGTCGATCGAGTCGGCCACCTCCGCGCCCAGCACCTTCCGCACGAGAGCCTCGAACTCGTGCTGCGCCGAGCGCAGCCAGGTCAGATACGAGACGGCCTGCGACAGCACCCCGCTGTCCGAGCCCTTCTTGAACTCGATCACCACCGGGCTGCCGTTCTCGTCCAGCCCCAGCGTGTCGATCCGGCCCCGGTGCCACGGACCGGTCGCGTACTCCGACGCCACGAACCGGATGCCCAGCATCTGCTCCAGCCCGGCCTCGACCCGCCGCTGCAGCTCCACCTCCAGTGCCACCGTCGAACCGGACAGCTCGACGTCCCGCCCGTCCGCGCCCCGCCGGAACAACATCAGCTCGGCCACCGGCCCCCCTCTCGATCTCTGCCTCTGCAAGGAGGCCAATCGAACAAGCACGCCAAATATTCCGTTTGCGGTCGGCCGACGAAGGTCGCCTTGAACGAGCCGCAGCACGTCGGCGCCATTTCATATCGTGCGGCCGATTGCAGTTGAGGCTTCGTCTCACCTCAGCCGGTGCCTTCATCCACTTCGGCACCCGCTGCCGCCGCCCTGGCCACCCCCGGATCTGTGGGGCATATGCCGTGCCCGGCAACGCCACCAGGTCAACCGAACAACGGGGCACGCCCACGGACGGATCGTAATGTTGCGTGGCGGCGTCACCGTGCGGCATAGTCCTGGAACTGGCTTCTGACGCGGCCAGCTCTGCCGGACCGCCCACCGACCCTGACGGTCCGAGCACGAGAATCCACGTCGCAGTGCGGGCACACTGGTGCTCTCCGAGAGCTAAACCTCTTCTCGAATCGTGATGCACTGCGCTGGCGCAGGGTCGGACGCAACGGGCGCTGGCGTGCTCAGGAGCACACGATGAATATGCCCCTCGCTGGATGCGACGGACTCGACCGCGCAGCCACGGCAGCCTCGCAGCTCAGCGGAGAACGACTCACCCACGCACGCCAGCGTCTTCACGGTTCTGACACCTATACAGGTCTCATCCCTGACGCCGGCGTACAGCAGGCGCTCTTGGAGTCCCTGGTCTTGAGCGCACTCGGCCGTCCCGGCTCCGAGAACCGGCGTCGAATGCTCGGCGTCCATGAGGCCCGGCTCGACGAAAATCGTCTCCGACTCCGCGTCGAGGACGTGTCCGCGGTTAAGGCCATCCTGGGGATGCTCCCGGTCAGAGCCCGCCGCGGCACGCGGCGCGGAGTTCGGGAGCTGAGCGCTGAGGCCGTTGGCAAAGACGTCCTCCTGAGCTTGCGTGGCGCGCCGAGTCCACACCCCCTCTATTCCGGCAACCGGCACCTCACGGCAGGGGTCCACGTCCAACTGCTCGGCGCCACCTGTAGTGCCCAGCTCTTGGACGAGTTGACAGTGAGCCTCCGCCAACCTGAAGCCGCAGGTCAACAGACTGGTGTGACCGGATCTCGAGGTGCTCATGCTGGTCATAGACAACTGTCTGCGGAGTAGATCATCTGGCGGAGTTGTGCCGAGGCGGATCAAGCGCCAGGACAAGTCAATGGCAGTTCAAGGTAACGATCGGGCAGGGTGGACGGATGTCTGAGTCGCCCTTGCCCGGAGGTTTCGTCAATGCGGTCGTTCGTGTCGGGGACACGGTGCGCCGTCCACCCTCGGCTCGCACGAGGTTCGTGGGTGATCTGCTGAGGTTGCTTGAAGCCCGTGGCTGGAGTGGTGCTCCGCGGTATCTCGGTATGGACGACGAGGGTCGTGAAGTCCTCAGTTACCTCGAGGGGCATGTGGCATGGGAGCCGTGTCAACCTTCTGCTGTCTCATCCGACGAGAGTCTGGCGACGGTCGCCCGACTCGTGCGTGAGTTCCACGACCTGACAGCCGGCACCCCGCTGGCCGGTGACCAAGAGGTCGTGTGCCACAACGACCTGTCGCCCAAGAACACGGTCTATCAGCTGTGCGGGGGAGAGCTTCGGCCGGCGGCATTCATCGACTGGGACCTTGCGGCACCGGGCGCGCGGATCCATGACATCGCTCATGTCTGCTGGCAGTACGTCGAACTGGGCCCTTCGGTCACCGATGTCGAGGAGGCTGCCCGGCGGTTGTGGCTGATCGCTGACAGCTACGAGTTGGCGGACCGGCAACGTCTCGTGTCCACGATCTTGTGGTGGCAGGGCCGGTGCTGGCGGGGCATCGAGTCCCAGGCTGATGCCGGTGATGTCGCCATGGCCCGGCTCCGTGACGCAGGGGCGGTAAGACACGTTCGGGCGGCTTATCAGTGGGTTTCCGATCACCGGGGTGCGCTGGAACGCTCGGTGCGATGAGCGCGTGAGTAACGGTCGCGGTCGGTTCGCTGGTTCCTTCGCGTGGCGGTCGGACGGCCTTCTACGATCCCATGCATGCTGGATCCCGAACTGCTGGAGAGAATCACCGCGCGTCGTGCGGAACTGGACGAACTCGAAGAGCAGCTAGCCAAGCAGTTGGCGGAGGTGCGGGCCGAGCGGGACGAGCTCGCCGTCGCCGAACGTGTCCTTGACCGGATGAGCGAGCAGCTCGCTGACGAACGCGCCTCGGTTGCTCCGGCGCTGGGGCAGGTGGGCGGTCGGGCGGTGATGCTGATCCCGCACCGTACGCCGGATGCGGAGGAGAGCGTGCTCCCGTCGGACTATCAGCGCATCCTCGCTGCCGTGCGCCAGGCCAGCGGGCCGGTCATGGCCCGCGAGGTCGGCGAGATGGTGGGGGTGGATGTCAGTGTGCGGTCCAAGCTGGAACCGCTGCGCAGCAAACTGGTCAGACTCGTCGATCGCGGCTGGCTCCGGAAGCTGCCCGACGGCCGGTTTACCACCCGCCTGTGACCAGGGCACCGCCGCTTGGAGCGGCTCGGCACGGGCGTAACCGGGGCGCCCCCGGCGGTCGTTGGAATTGTGTGACGAATACCGAAGAGCACGCCGAGGACACCTGCCCGCTTGTCTACCAGTGCCGCCTGCCGTTGTCCACGCGCACCGTCAACCACCTCGCCGACCTGCTCAGGCGCCATCTCAAGGCGATTCGGTCCAGGTGGCGGATCCTGCCACCGGGCAAGATCGCGGTGATCGTCCTGGCCCTACTGCGGCACGACCAGCGCCTGGCCGACATGGCCGGCGGCAACGACGTGTCCGAGTCCACCGTGCGCCGCTGGCGCGACGAGCTGATCGGGCTGCTCGCCGCCCAGGCGCCGCGCCTGGACCGCGCTCTGAAGAAGATCTCCAGGCAGGGCGGGGAGATGGTTCTGATCGACGGCACTCTCATCCGTACCCAGCGCCGTACAGGCAAGGCCGACCGGCGGAACTACTCCGGTAAACACCGCAGCCACGGCCTGCACTTCCTCGCCCTGACCGATGAGAACGGGCGCATGATCTGGATATCCGCCGCCCGGACCGGCCGCACCCACGACAACACCGCCGCCCGCCACGACCACATCCTGGCCCACCTGCGCGCCGCCGGCCTCGGAGCGCTGGCCGATCTCGGCTTCCGTGGCCTGGACAACAACCTGCTCGACCCGGTGATCGTCACCGGCTACATCGCCACCCGGACCCACAAGCTCACTCGCGGGGAGAAGGAGGCCAACCGCGTCCTCGCCGTGGGACGTGCACCGGTCGAACACGGCTTCGCCCACCTCAAGAACTGGCGAATCCTCACCAAGCTCCGCACCGACCCCGCCCGCGCCACCCAGCTCCTGCGCGCCCTGCTCGTCCTGACGAACCTCGAAATCAACCGTTGACTGATGATCTTCTCCGTAGACTCCCGCCCACGACCAGCACGAGTACCCCAGGAACCGGTCACACCAGCCCCTTGACCTGCGGGTTCAGGTTGGCAGAGGCTCAGTGCAGGTCACTTCGGCGGGTGGCACCCCCGTATGGAGCCCGAGCATCGCGCTCCACGTGCCCGGCCGCCGTCCGCCCATCGAGCGTTGCATCGCGGAGCAGCACGCCGCCGGCGGATTGGCCAGCAGCCTCCTACGACGCTCACACCTGTGGGACTCACTGGCGGGGCAGCAGAGCCTAACCGTCCAGCCAGCCATGGTCGACCACGGACTCGAGTGGACCGTCAGCCGCACCATGTCCCCGGAAGCGCCCCTCCACGACGCGCGGCTCCACGCGATCCTGACAGATCCGCTCGTCGGCCCCGGACTCAGGCACGTCCACCACACGTGCACGGCCACGGAGTGCACAGCCGCCTATGTTCTCCGCAACTACGGCCAGAACACATCAGTCGGCAGCCTTCTCATCACGAGCCGTCACGCGGCGCACAGCGCAAGTGCATCGAGCCGCCGTGCACTGCTCGCGCTTGGTGAGCAGCCCACGAGCCACCCCAACGCGCCTCGCGTTCGAAAGGTGCGGCGCTCTGCCGACCATGTTGTTGTCGGCGTCCGATCTGTGAATGCGCTGGCACTGGACTATGGGGATGCGGAGGGCTTCGCCGTGCAGACTGCAGCGGCCTGGGCCGCTGACGGATACCGCGTAGCGGTGATCTTGGCCGATGAGCATTCGACGTTCTGCGACGTATATGTCAGCAACCGTCGTTGGGGTAAGAGAGTGACGACACTGCCGTATCGCGGTGAAGAGCCCGCGGTACGGTGGCACCGTAGCCGCCTCACACCGTTTCCGGGTGAGCTGTGGCGCGTAGAGGTCGACGGGATCCGAAGTGACGTAAGGGACGCGGTCCAGGAGGCTCGTAAGCGCTGCGAGCGAATTATCGCGGTGGATGCGACCCGGTACATGGAGGCCGACCTGTCGTCGTGCACGGATCAGACGCTCGTCATCAACCGGTCACGCTCCTACGAACGGCACGTCGCTGGCCCTGCTGGTACGACCCTCGCACTGAGCCCGGACCTGGCCGCAGCACGGTGGCACGAACGCGAGCTGTCCGGCAAGATCGTCGCCAACTGCTCCGGTGTAGTTCTGGTGAATGCGGACCTCTCAGCCACCGGCGCCCCGGTTGACGACTACGACCGCGAGGTCGAGCGCCATCTGGCGCGCTACGGCACGCCAATCCTCGCCCGCCAGTGGCTCAGGTCCGGGCACGCCACTGTGCTCGATCCGATGGAATCCACAGAGGCACACCAGCTCAGGAAGCAGGCTGACGAGCTGGCCGACATCCTGGCCCCCGCTCGTAGGCAACCGGTTCACCGAGGCTGAAGAGGTGCAATCAGAAGTGCCGTAGGCGCGACTATCGACCGGGTTGGTCGTTGGTCCGTCCGTGGGCAAGAGGGAGTCTCGTCCGTGAATCGTCTCGGACGAACTGTGCCCGCTGATCGAGCCGTTGCTGCCGGCTCCTCGAAGGAACAGATGGCCCGCACCGCCCTGGAACTGATGCTCGGTATCGGCTCAGTGACCGACCAGGTCAACGCCCTCATGCGCAAGAGGCACTCCACATCCCCTACGGAGGGGTAAGCCCTCCGCGCCGAGCACCACCGGCGGTGTGCCGGTGATGCTCGGGAAGGGAATACGAGAGCGCCGGCTTACGCGGCTTCGGCCGGGTGAACCCGCGCAGGAACCGCTCGTGCAACCGGCGCTGTTCTGTTCCCAGCAGAGTGCGGTGAACGCGTGCATTGACCCAGCCTCTTCAGTTCATGGTCTATGCGGTCCCAGGGTGAGGAATGCTTCGTGGATGTCGTCGCGGATCTCCAAGCGGATCCGTAGGCGGCGGAACCAGCGCAGTTGAGCGAAGGCGCGTTCCACGACCCAGCGCTGGGTGCCCAGACCGGAGCCGTGTTCGGTGCCGCGGCGGGCGATCAGTGGTTTCACCCCGAGGTCCCAGACCAGACGGCGGTACTTGTCGTGGTCGTAGCCGCGGTCCGCGAGGACCGCATCCGAGTGGGGCCGGGGTCGGCCGCGTTTGCCCCTCGCCGGCGGCACCGCCTGGAGCAGTGGGATCAGCTGGGTGACGTCGTTACGGTTGCCGCCGGTGAGGGTGGCGGCGAGCGGGATGCCGGTGGCATCGGTGATCAGGTGGTGCTTGCTGCCCGTCCTGCCCCGGTCAGCGGGGCTTCGTCCGGTCTTGGGTCCCCCTTTAACGCGCGGATGGGGGAGCCGTCGACGGCCGCCCGGGAGAAGTCCAGGGCGTTTGCGCTGCGGAGCTTGGCGAGGAGAACCTCGTGCAGCCGGGACCACACGCCGGCCTCGGTCCACTCGGCCAGGCGCCGCCAGCGAGTCATCCCCGACCCGAAGCCGAGTTCCTGCGGCAGGTGCTCCCAGGAGATCCCAGTGGTCAGCACGAACAGGATGCCCTAGTACTGCAACGGTCTTTGTTCTGATGTGTGGGCAGTTTCTGGTGGTGTGTGGCCGCGTCGTTTGTAGTGGCTGATCCGGGCTTGGAACTGTC
>NZ_JBFBLO010000023.1:0-119922 GCF_040686735.1 Streptomyces sp. NPDC079167
GGGCCCCCCCGTCCAACCCCCCCCCCCCCCCCACTCCCACCGCCGGTCCCCCCCCGGGCCCCCCCCCCCCCCCCCCCCCGCCGGGGGGCCCCCCCCCCCCCCGGGGGGGGGGCCCCCCCCGGGGGGGGGGCCCCCCCCCACAGCTTTATCCCCGTGATCCCCGTGGTCCCCGTGATCTTCGCGGTCACCAGGCCGTCGCGGCCGGGCTCTTCTCCGACGGCAGCAGTGCCCACAGCGCCAGGTAGAGCAGGAACTGTGGGCCGGGGAGCAGGCACGACACCAGGAAGATGACGCGCATCGTTCCTGCGGAGGTGCCGAAGCGCCGGGCCAGCGCCGCGCACACCCCACCGATCATGCGTCCCTCACGGGGGCGGACAAGTGCGGCCATGGTGACTCCTTCGCGAACCGTTTCGGGGAGCAGCTCCGTCGTGCTCCCGGTACCTCCATAGTGACTCCGAGGAGGGGGACAAAGCATCGCTCTACGGTGCGATACCGACCCTGGTAATCGTCGGGGTGGACCCCTGAGGGGCCTCGCCCCGGGACGACCGGGTCCCGTTCCCGATCCGGGACAGGTCACCCGCGCCCGCCCGGTTGCCCCGGCGCAGCCGTGACCGTGACAGCGGGACGACCAGCAGATGGGCCAGCGCGACGCCCGTGGTGTTGAGCAGCAGCGAGTCGACGTCGACGACCTGACCGGGCACCCCCGTCTGCGCCAGTTCGATGGCCATCGAGATCAGCGCGCCCGCCGCGACCGTACGGGCCAGCGAGGCCCACGGGGAGACGAGCAGCCTGCCGCCGGCCATCGGGAGCAGTATGCCCAGCGGCGCCAGCAGCAGCAGGCCCTCACCGATGCGGCGGACCGCCTCGGCCGTGCCGAGGGCCAGGTCCGCCCTGATGCCGGCGAACGGCTGGAAGTTCGCGGCCGTCATCCAGGGCACGTCCAGCGGGCGCAGCGTCAGCCAGCCGACGAACAGAAGATGCGCGAGGAGGAGGGTTACCCCCGCCGCACGGAAGCGGATGACGGCCATGCCGTCCGAACTGTGACGCACGCCCCCCAAGACGCCCCCACCCCCGCAATCGGTTCCCCCACCCCCCACCCCACCCCTGTGACCCCCGGCACCCCCCGCCCCCGTCCGGTCGTCGGGAAGTTGGGGACGGCCGTACTGGGTCAAACCGGGCGTCCTGCTGTCTCCGGCTTCCCAACGACCGGCCGACGGCTCACGTGCCCGCGGTGGGGACCTCGGGGGGGAGGGTTTTTGTCTCCGATGTGCACAGGTACTTGCGCGGGGGGTAGTTGCCCGGGCCGCCCAGTGGCACCGGGCCCCCGGAACCCAGCGACTCGCTCTCCGCGTACGTGCACACCAGCTGCGCGAGCGCCTCCGCCGGCAGGTCGTCCGGCTGTTCACTGAGGCGCAGCGTGCCCTTCGGGTCCCCCTTGTGGGCCTCGGTGACCCGCAGACCCGCCGGGACGCCGGTGGAGAAGCCGGCACGCCGCTCATCGGCGTCCGGGTCCCGCTGGAGCTCGCTCAGGAGCGCCTGGGCGACCAGGAGGGCGCCGGAGCGCGACTCGTCGACCTCGACCGTGCGCTCGACCGTCACCAGCTGCGAGGCGCAGACCAGGTACACCCGTACGGAGACACTCCCCTGCGGTGGCGCGGTCGTGTCCGCCGGTGCCGTACGGCACGGCATCCGGGACGGTGCCGCCCCCGCGTCGACCGGCACCGAGGTGCTGCGGATGCCGCAGCCCGCGGCCAGTGCCGCCCAGGCCGCGACGGCGGCCAGCGCGGCGGCGGCCCGGCGGCCCCTGCGCGGTGCGCCGTGGGCCTGCTCGCTGCGCGTCACGTGGCGTCGCCCTTCTCGTTCGGGTCCGGTTCGTCCGGCCCCGTCAGCCGCTCCGCGTCCCTGGGGAGCCGCAGCACGAACACCGCACCCTCGCCGTCCGGCAGATTGGAGGCCGTGATGTCGCCGCCGTGGATGTGCGCGTTCTCCACCGCGATGGAGAGGCCGAGACCGCTGCCCTCGGAGCGCGGTCGGGAGGCGCTGGCCTTGTAGAAGCGGTCGAACACGTGCGGCAGGACCTCTTCGGGGATGCCGGGGCCGTGGTCGCGTACCTCGATGACCAGATCGTCCTCGTCGGTCCGCACGGAGACCCGCACGGGTGATCCGCCGTGCTTGAGGGCGTTGCCGATCAGATTCGCCAGGATCACGTCCAGCCGGCGCGGGTCCAGCCGCACCATGATGCCGCGCTCCGCGTCCAGGTCCACCGCGTCCAGCCAGGCGCGGGCGTCGATGCAGGCGGTCACCTGGTCGGCCACGTCGACCGTGTCCAGCACCAGGCGGGCCGTACCGGCGTCGAAGCGGGTGACCTCCATGAGGTTCTCGACCAGGTCGTTCAGCCGCCGTGTCTCGCTCACCACCAGGTGCACGGCCGGAGCGATCATCGGGTCCAGGCTGTCCGCCTCGTCCTCCAGCACCTCGGCGACCGCCGTGATCGCGGTCAGCGGGGTGCGCAGCTCGTGCGACATGTCGGCGACGAACCTGCGGCTCGACTCCTCCCGGGCGCTCATGTCCGCGACCTTCTTCTCCAGGGAGCTCGCGGCCTTGTTGAACGTATGGGAGAGGTCGGCGAGTTCGTCGGTGCCGGAGACCACGAGACGGGTGTCGAGCTTGCCCTCGCCGAGTTTGCGGGCCGCGTCGCCGAGACGCTGCACCGGGCGCAGTACGGTCGTCGCCGCGGCCTGGGCGAGGAGCGCCGAGCCGACGAGGGCCAGCGCGGTGGCGATCCCCAGGGACCACGCCAGTGAGTTGAGGTCCTCGCGCTCCTGGTCGAGCGACTTCAGCATGTAACCGGCGGGGCCACCGCCGATGATCTTCGTTCCGGCCACCAGGTACGGGGTGCTGCCGACGGTCGTGCGCTGCCAGAACAGGTGGTACTCAAAGGTGTTGGCCGACGTCAACGGCTGCTTCTTGTTCACCTGCTTCTGCAGTGAGGCGGGCACGTCGGCCTTGGTGAAGGAGTCGAGGTCGGATGAACCGGTGACCGGTTTGCCGTCGTTCGTCCCTATCAGCAGCACGTGGTAGCCAGGGCCGCTGGTGGCCATCTGCTCGGCGGCGTCCCGCAGTTCGGCCGACGTGGGCTCCAGCGGCAGCGAGGCCGCGCGGTTCTGCATCTGGCGGCGGAAGTCGCCGAGCGCCGTGTCCTGCGTGCGCGTCAGGACGGCCTCACGGTTGAGCCAGTAGGCGATGCCCGAGGCGGACACCGCCGCCGTCAGGGCCACCAGCGCGAACACGATCAGGAGCCGGAGCCGCAGGCTGGTCCAGCGAAGACCCGCGAGTATGGAACGCTTCGCGGTATCGCTCACTGAGGCGTGTCCAGCCGGTAGCCCACACCCCGCACGGTACGGATCAGGGTCGGTGAGGACGGCACGTCCTCCACCTTCGCCCGCAGCCGCTGCACACAGGCGTCCACCAGCCGCGAGTCCCCGAGATAGTCGTGCTCCCAGACGAGACGCAGCAACTGCTGGCGGGACAGGGCCTGTCCGGGGCGTCGGCTCAGTTCCAGCAGGAGCCGCAGCTCGGTCGGCGTGAGCTGCAGATCCTCCCCGTTCTTCGTGACGGTCATCGCCGAACGGTCGATGACCACGCTCCCGAAGGTCGCCGAGTCGGTGGACTCCCTCTCCCCGCGGCGCAGGACCGCGCGGATACGGGCGTCGAGCACCCGGCCCTGCACGGGTTTCACGACATAGTCGTCCGCGCCGGACTCCAGTCCCACCACGACGTCGATGTCGTCGCTGCGCGCGGTCAGCAGAATGATCGGCAGCTGGTCGGTACGCCGGATACGCCGGCACACCTCGAAACCGTCGATCCCGGGCAGCATCACATCCAGCACAACCAGGTCCGGCCGCTGCTCCCGGAGCAGCTCCAGGCCGTCCTCTCCCGTCGCCGCGGTGGCCACACGGTGGCCCTGGCGTGACAGTGAGAGTTCGAGGGCCGTGCGGATGGCGTCATCGTCCTCGATCAGCAACAGGAAAGGCACGGGGGCCATTCTGGCCCATGGCGGTGCCACGTTTCGACAATCCCCCCGACTTGATCCGCCGACTTGGGCCCCGACATGCCCTGTGACAGGTCTGTGACAGTCGGGGGACAGGGCCATGAAACTGCCCCGGCAAGCTCGTTGGCGTACGGAACGAACGGACTCCACCGATGGGGGGCGCCAGATGAACGCACTGCACAGCACCACCTCAAGCGCAGTTGTCACGCGCCTTCACGACGTCGGGCGGAGCCCGGAGAAGTCCGGTGCCGGAACACGGGGGCGTGTACGGGGCACCGGGCGTCAGCACTCGTCGTACCTGACGATGGTTGACGCGACCACGGGGGAGAACGGGGGAAGCGCGTACGGGGAGGGCTCGGGGGAGCGGAAGCCCCCGGCGCGGGCGGAGGACGCCGAAGCGGCGTTCACCGCCTACGTCCAGGAGCGCCGCGCCTCCCTGTACGCGACCGCCTACCACCTGACCGGCGACCGGTTCGAGGCTGAGGACCTGCTGCAGAGCGCCCTCTTCTCCACGTACCGGGCGTGGGACAGGATCAGCGACAAGGCGGCCGTCGGCGGATATCTCCGCCGCACCATGACCAACCTGCACATCAGCGCATGGCGCAGGCGCAAGCTGAACGAATACCCGACCGAGGAGCTGCCGGAGACGGTGGGCGACACGGACGCGATGCGCGGCACGGAGCTGCGGGCGGTGCTCTGGCAGGCGCTCGCGCGGCTGCCGGAACTCCAGCGCACGATGCTGGTGCTGCGCTACTACGAGGGCCGCACGGACCCGGAGATCGCGTCCATCCTCGACATCAGTGTCGGCACGGTGAAGTCGAGCATCTGGCGGTCGCTCCGCCGGCTGCGCGAGGACGAGGTCCTCAGCTTCGGCCGTGACGAGGAGGAGTCCTTCGGCGAGCTGGTGGCCTGAGGTCTACGGGGGGCACGGGGTACGGGGGACACGGGGGAAAGGCCGCGGCTTCGGGGGAGGCGGCGGCACGGGGGCAGCGCGCAGCGGGGGCGGACAGGCCGGGGGGTCCTGTCCGCCCCCGCCGCGTTGCCCTGACAGGGCTCAGTTCGGCACACGGCTGCGCGGGGTGCGGCAGCGTCCCGCCGCTGCCGCGGCCAGGCGGCCCAGGGCCTCCTGCCTGGCGCAGGGGTACGCGCCCAGGGCCTTCTGCCGGGCCACGATGCCCCGTTCGGCCCGCATCAGCCGCCATCCGCGCCGCAGCAGGAACGGCACCGACTTGCGGCCCTCCCGCAGATCCCGCACCAGGCGCCGGCGGAACGTCGTCGACGGCCGGCCTCGCAGGCACAGCGCGTCCGCGAGCAGGCCCAGTTCCTGGCAGCGCTCCACGATGTCCGCGGCGAAGATGCCCTCCGCGACGAAGAGGGGCGTGCGCTCGATGTCGAGCGTCTCGCGGCCCGTCCGTGAGCTGGTGGCGATGTCGTACAGAGGTACGGACGTGCGCCCCGTGCGGCACAGTTCCGCTATGGCCGCGACCGCGCCGTCCGCGTCCCAGGAGAGGGCCGAGTCCCAGTCGATGTCCGAGCTGCCGGTGACCCGCGGCAGTGTCGGATCGTTGGCCTCCTTGTAGAAGTCGTCCAGGCGTAGCACCGGGAGACCGCTGCGGGCCGCGAGGGACGACTTGCCGGAGCCGGACGGACCGGCGAGCAGTACGACGCGCGTGGGGATCGGTTGGGAACTCACAGAACAGAAGTGTGAGGCATTGACCCGCGTAGGGGATCCCCGGGAGGTCCTGTTGGTATCGAGCATCACACCTCAACTACTCTGCGCGCACGGATGATTACCCGACACGTCCCGATCAGGTGGGAAAACATGGCACGTCATGCACTGTCCAAGCCCCGGAAACGCACACTGCTGCGCGCCGGTCTGACCCTCACCGCGCTGGGCGCGGCGCTCGGCGCCGGAGGCGCGACGGCCCAGGCGGCGCCGCTGCCCGCACCGCCCGCGACCGGCGCGGACACGGCGGACAGCACCCTGGGGGCGGTCAACGCCGCGGCGGAGCCCGCCCTGAACAGCGTGCTCGGATACGGGATCGTGGGCGCCGTCAAGCCCATCACCGACCTGCAGCTCGACCCGCTGGCCGGGACGGGCGTGGACCCGCTGGACAACGCGGTGGGGACCCAGATCGCCGACTTCAAGCCCGTGACGACAGCGGTGGTCACGGACCCGCTGACCAGCGGCGCCGCGCTCGGCGACCTGCCCGTGGTCGGAGAGGTGACCGGTCTGATCACCGGCTGATCCGGCGTACGCATGTGTGGGGGGCCGCCCGGAAGCGGCCCCCCACACATGGGCAGAGGTCAGTACGAGGAGCCCGAGGCTCCCAGGGCGCCCGTCGGGTGCCAGACCGTCTTGGTCTCCAGGAAGGCCGTCAGGCGGTGCGTGCCGGGATCCGCCGCCCAGTCCACAGCCTGTGGACGGCGCACCCGCTTCAGGTTGTCCGCCGCCGCGGTCTCCAGCTCCTTCGCCAGAGCGGCGTCGGCCCCCGCGAGGTCGATGGCGTTGACGTCCTGGTGCGAGGCCAGGGGAGCGGCCAGCTCCGCCGTCCTCCCCGACAGGATGTTCACCACGCCGCCCGGCAGGTCGGAGGTCGCCAGGACCTCGCCCAGCGAGAGCGCGGGCAGCGGCGCGTCGGCCGAGGCGATGACGACCGCCGTGTTCCCCGTGGCGATCACCGGGGCGACCACCGACACCAGGCCGAGGAACGAGGACTCCTGGGGAGCCAGGACCGCGACCACACCCGTCGGTTCCGGGGTGGACAGGTTGAAGAACGGGCCCGCGACCGGGTTCGCCCCGCCCACGACCTGGCCGATCTTGTCCGTCCAGCCGGCGTACCAGACCCAGCGGTCGGCCGCCGCGTCCACGACGGCCGCCGCCTTGGACTTCGACAGCCCCTCGGCGTCCGCCACCTCCCGTACGAACTGCTCCCGGCGGCCCTCCAGCATCTCCGCGACGCGGTAGAGGACCTGACCGCGGTTGTACGCGGTCGCGCCCGACCAGCCGCCGAACGCCTTGCGCGCGGCCACGACCGCGTCACGCGCGTCCTTGCGGGAGGACTGCGGGGCGTTCGCCAGCCACTTGCCCTTCGAGTCCGTCACCTCGTACACCCGGCCGCTCTCGGAGCGGGGGAACTTGCCCCCGACGTACAGCTTGTAGGTCTTGAAGACACTCAGTCGCCCGTCAGACATCGAGGTAGGCCTCCAGACCGTGACGGCCGCCCTCGCGGCCGTAGCCCGACTCCTTGTATCCGCCGAACGGCGAGGTCGGGTCGAACTTGTTGAACGTGTTGGCCCAGACGACCCCGGCCCGGAGCTTGTTCGCCACCGCGAGGATGCGGGAGCCCTTCTCCGTCCAGATGCCCGCCGAGAGGCCGTACTGGCTGTTGTTGGCCTTCGCGACCGCCTCGTCCGGCGTACGGAAGGTCAGCACCGACAGCACCGGGCCGAAGATCTCGTCGCGGGCGACGGTGTGCGCCTGGGTGACACCCGTGAAGAGGGTCGGCGCGAACCAGTAACCGGCGGACGGGAGCTCGCACGGCGCCGACCAGCGCTCGGCGCCCTCCGCCTCGCCCGTCTCGACGAGCGCGCTGATCCGGGAGAGCTGCTCGGCGGAGTTGATCGCACCGATGTCGGTGTTCTTGTCCAGCGGATCACCGAGCCTGAGCGTGGACAGCCGGCGCTTGAGGGCGTGCAGCACCTCGTCGTGCACGGACTCCTGTACGAGGAGCCGGGAGCCCGCGCAGCAGACCTGACCCTGGTTGAAGAAGATGCCGGTGACGATGCCCTCGACGGCCTGGTCGACCGGGGCGTCGTCGAAGACGATGTTGGCGCCCTTGCCGCCCAGTTCGAGTGTGGCCTTCTTGTCCGTGCCCGCGATCTGCCGTGCGATGGCCTTGCCGACCGCGGTCGAGCCGGTGAAGGCGACCTTGTTCACGTCCGGGTGCTCGACGAGGGCGGAACCCGCGTCGCCGTACCCGGTCAGGATGTTGACGACACCCTTGGGCAGCCCGGCCTGGCGGCAGATGTCGGCGAAGAACAGTGCCGACAGCGGGGTCGTCTCGGCCGGCTTCAGCACCACCGTGTTGCCCGTGGCGAGCGCCGGGGCGATCTTCCAGGCCAGCATCAGGAGCGGGAAGTTCCACGGGATGATCTGGCCGGCCACACCCAGCGGGCGCGGGTTCGCCCCGTAGCCGGCGTGGTCCAGCTTGTCGGCCCAGCCCGCGTAGTAGAAGAAGTGCGCGGCGACCAGCGGGAGGTCCGCGTCGCGGGTCTCCCTGATCGGCTTGCCGTTGTCCAGGGTCTCCAGGACGGCGAGCTCGCGGGAGCGCTCCTGGATGATCCGGGCGATGCGGAAGAGGTACTTGGCGCGCTCGGAGCCGGGCAGCGCCGACCACTTCTCGAACGCCCTGCGGGCCGCCTTCACGGCCCGGTCCACGTCTTCGGCGCCTGCCCGTGCGACCTCGGAGAGCACCTCCTCGGTGGACGGGCTGACCGTCTTGAGGACCCTGCCGTCGGCCGCATCGGCGAACTCGCCGTCGATGAACAGGCCGTACGAGGGGGCGATGTCGACGACGGAGCGGGACTCCGGTGCCGGTGCGTAATCGAATGCGGATGCCATGGCGTATCAGTCCACCGTCACGTAATCGGGGCCGGAGTAACGGCCGGTGCTGAGCTTCTGGCGCTGCATCAGCAGGTCGTTCAGCAGGCTGGAGGCGCCGAAGCGGAACCAGTGGTTGTCCAGCCAGTCCTCGCCCGCGGTCTCGTTCACCAGGACGAGGAACTTGACCGCGTCCTTGGTCGTGCGGATGCCGCCCGCGGGCTTCACGCCGATCTGGACGCCCGTCTGCTCGCGGAAGTCGCGTACCGCCTCCAGCATCAGCAGCGTGTTCGCGGGAGTGGCGTTCGTGCCGACCTTGCCGGTCGACGTCTTGATGAAGTCCGCGCCGGCCAGCATCCCGAGCCAGGAGGCCCGGCGGATGTTGTCGTACGTGGACAGCTCACCCGTCTCGAAGATCACCTTCAGCCGTGCGGAGCCGCACTCGGCCTTCACGGCGACGATCTCCTCGTACACCTTGAGATAGCGGCCGGAGAGGAAGGCGCCGCGGTCGATCACCATGTCGATCTCGTCGGCCCCGGCCGCCACGGCGTCGCGGACGTCCGCGAGCTTGACGTCCAGCGCGGCGCGGCCGGCGGGGAAGGCCGTCGCGACGGACGCCACCTTCACCCCGGAGCCGGCCAGCGCGGCGACGGCGGTCGCCGCCATGTCGGGGTACACGCAGACGGCCGCGGTGCGCGGCGTCGTGCGGTCCGTGGGATCGGGGTTGACGGCCTTGGCGGCGAGCGCCCGGACCTTGCCCGGGGTGTCCGCGCCTTCCAGCGTCGTCAGGTCGATCATCGAGATGGCGAGATCGATGGCGTACGCCTTGGCCGTCGTCTTGATCGATCGGGTGCCGAGGGAGGCGGCACGGGCTTCGAGGCCGACGGTGTCGACGCCGGGCAGCCCGTGCAGGAAGCGGCGCAGCGCACTGTCGGACGCCGTCGCGTCGGAGAATGCCGGAGCAGTGGTGGGCATGGTCACCACCTGAGCATATCTACGCGCGTAGCGACCTGTACAGGGGCCTCCCCCTTTCCGCGCCTCTCCCCGGCCGTACGAGGCCTCCGGGCACCCCGCCGGATCCCGTCAGGCAGAATCGGGAGCATGACGAGCCCCACACCCCCCGCCGAGCCCGCCCACGCCGACCGGACCTACCGGTCGGGCGCCGGGCTGGTCAGCGGCGTGCTGCTGATCCTGCTGGTCGGCTGGATCGGCGGCGACGCGGTGGTCCAGGGCAAGGGATGGGTGCCGTGGCTGTCGCTGGCCGCGCTGCTGACGGTCATCCCGCTCATCGTGGCCTTCACGCTGCGCCCGGCCGTGTTCGCCGACGAGGAACGGCTCCGGATCCGTAACCCGTTCCGCACGGTCGTCCTGCCGTGGACGGACGTGTCCACCGTGCGCGCCGCGTATTCGAGCGAGGTCTTCACCCACGGCGGCGACAAGTACCAGCTGTGGGCGGTCCCCGTCTCGCTGCGCGAGCGCAAGCGGGCGGCCAGGAAGGCCACCCAGCAGGCGCACGACGACCCGTACGGCCGGACCTCCGTGCACGCCGACGTCCGCGACAGCCAGGCCCGCGCGGCCGCCGCCGATCAGACGGTGAGCGACCTGAGGGAGCTCGCCGAGCGCGCCGCCGCCCGCAAGGAACAGGGCACGACCACCGCGTCGGTCCGCTGGGCCTACGAGGTGATCGCCCCGGCCGTGGTCGGCGCGGTGCTGCTGGTGGTGCTGCTCGCGATCGGCTGAGGCGGTGGAGGCGGCGCTGATGGCCGTCGACGCCGGGGCCCGGTACGGGGCCGCGCCCAGGGCCGGACGGCCAGGCCGTGGGTGCTGGACCTCGGGCGTCCCGCTGGTGACGCGCTGACCGTGCGGAGCGACTGGCCCGCCTGATGGCGCTCGCCGTGGGGCGGGCAGGAGAAGGGGTCGCTGCCGGTCAGGTCGCCTCTGTGCCCTGGCCGGGGATCCGTCGCCGATCTCTTCGACGGGATCGACCGAGTGGTGGCGACCCATGCTCCAGGAGATCGGAACGGCTCCGAGGGGCGGTGCCGAGCCGTGGAGCGGCGGGAAGTCCGGCCCCGGGGAGCATCGGTACAGCGGTGTCCGCTGAGAACGATCACGGGGCGCAGCTTGATCCATCCGCCCGCCGCCGACTCGGATGGGGTCAGGAGAACGAGGTCCCGGCAAGCTGTCGTGACCGGGTGGCTTGCCGCCGGACGGGACGACGCAGGGCCGGCGGGTGCGAAGCCGGTCAGTCGAGAGGGTGGGCGCGGCAGGTCCGCAGAATCTCGTCGGACAGTTCGGGCTGGACGTGGCTCACGGCGCGGGCGAGGGCCATCGCCCCTACGAGTCGGCTGAGCAGCAGCACCGCGCGCTCCCGCGCCTCCTGTGAGGTGATCTCTCCCTCGTGCTCCCGGGTGAACTCCTCGGCGAAGCCGGTGAGGTACCCCTCCACGCCGGCCGCGTAGGCGCTCTGGATCGTGTCGCTGTGCCGTCCGGCGTCGATGACCAGGGAGGCGGAGGGGCAGCCGCCGTCCGGGGCATCGCGGTGGGCGGCCGAAAGATAGATGTCCACCACTCGCTTCAGCGGTGGACCCGTGAGATCGGCGCCTTCCTCGAGGATGTGCTGCAGGGCGCCCAGAGAGGCTTCGAACGAGGCGCCGCACGCCTCGGCGGCCAGATCGCCTTTGGACGCGAAGTGGTTGTAGAAGCCGCCGTGGGTCAGACCCGCTTCCTTCATCAGTTCGGCGATGCCTACGGCGTCGACGCCCTGCGAGCGAAACATGCGCCCGGCTGCCTCGACGATGTTCTGCCGGTTCCTGGCCTTGTCTTCCCTGGTGATCCGCGGCATGGCCGCCCTCCTGTGTCGGCAGTGTTTGACGTTTTCGATGTTACCCCTCATCATTCTTTTTGATGATGAGCATCATCAAAGAGCGAGTGGAGGCGCCTATGCGCACCGTGGAGTACACGCGGCAAGGGGAAGCCGCGCAGGTACTGACGCTGAGGGAGGACGCCCGCCGGCCGACTCCCGGCAGCGGAGAGGTTCTGGTCCGCATGCTGGTCCGGCCCGTCCACCCGGGGGACCTGGTCGGTGTGGAGGGTCTGCCGGGGCAGCCCGAACAGCAGTCGGGGGCCCGGACTCCGGGAGTGGAGGGGATGGGCGTCGTCACGAACGTCGGAACGGACGTCCGCACACTGCGCCCAGGTCAGCGGGTGGCGGTCTTCCCGGCGCCGGGAACGTGGAGCGACTTCGTCGTGGTCCCAGCCGATCTGGCAGTGCCGGTGCCGGACGGGGTCAGCGACGAGACCGCGGCCCTGATGCTGGTCAACCCGCTGACGCTGGGCATGCTGTACCGCGCGATGGAGAAGGCCCTGCGCGGGCAGACGGGTCCGGTTCTCCAGACCGCCGCCGGCTCGTCCATCGGCAGGTTGGTCAGCGCAGCCGCGGTCCGCCACGACCTGCGGTTGATCAACCTCGTACGCAGCACCGCCGGTGCCGAGAAGATGCGGAAGTCGTACCCCTCCCAGCCCACGATCGCGACATGCGACGACGACTGGCGGGAACAAGCCCGCCGCCATGCCGGCGAGCGGGGCGTCCAGGTGGTCCTCGACTGTGTCGGCGGTGCCATGGCCCAGGACCTCGCCGAACTGCTCGCCGACGGCGGCACTCTGATCTCCTACGGACATCTGAGTTCCGGTACGACATCGTGGGAGGCGCTGCCACTCATAGCGCGGGAACTGACGGTGCGGGGAGTGTCGATACTGCACTGGATGAGCCGCACCCCCAGGGAGCGGGCCGAGGACGTCGCCTTCGCCCGGGACCTGGCGCAGAACACGCCGGACCTGCTCGACGTCGCGGCCTGCTACGACCTCGCCGACTTCAAGGCGGCCATCGAGCACGCCCGCCGCCCGGCCAAGAGCGGAACCGTCCTGCTCACCACACGGCGGACGGCCGACTCCGGACACGGGGCCGCCTGATGAAGATCGGAATGCTCGGAGCCGGAGCAATCGCCCAGGCCATCGCCCGGCATGCGATCCGTCACGGACACGAGGTCGTGCTCAGCAACAGCCGGGGACCTGCCTCCCTGGTCCCGCTGGTCAAGGACCTCGGCGCGCTCGCAGCAGCCGCGCCTCCTGCGGAGGCCGCCGCCGCGGACCTCGTCGTGCTCGCGGTCCCCTGGCCGCAGATCCCTGACGCCGTCGCCGGGCTCCCCCGCCTGGACAGAACCATCGTCATCGACGCCACCAACCAGTTCGCCACCCTTTCCCCGAAGCCGGAGATCGCCGACCTGGGCGACCTCACCGGCAGCGAATACGTGGCCTCCCTGCTCCCCGGCGCACGCGTGGTCAAGGCATTCAACGCCCTCCACGGGCAGTTCATCGCAGCCGATCCCCGCCACGAGGCGGGACGTCAGGTGCTGTTCCTCGCCGGCGACGACTCCGATGCCAAGAACACCGTGAGAGGGCTGACCTCCGAGTTCGGCTTCGCCCCCGTCGACCTCGGAACGCTGCGCGAGGGAGGACGCCTCATCCAGCTCGGCGGTCCCCTGTCCGCCCTCCACGCCCTCAAGCAGGACTGATCCCACCCACCCGCTTGTGCTCCTCGTATCCGCGCGGAGCCGCCTCCCCTCACGGAAGAGATGTCCATGTCCGACCTGGCCTCGGTACCCGGCACCCAGCCCCTCCTGCGGCCTGTTCAACTGGGCGCGCTCAAGCTGCCCAACCGCGTCGTCATGGCTCCCATGACGCGCTCCCGGGCCGACAACACGGAACTGGCCCCCACCGCCCTGCACGCCACCTACTACAGGCAGCGCGCCGGCGCCGGCCTGATCATCAGCGAAGGGACCTGGGTCAGCAGGGACGCGATCGGCTTCGTCAACGTCCCAGGCATCTACACCGACGCCCAGACCGCCGGCTGGACCAAGGTCACCGAAGCTGTGCACTCCGCGGGAGGCAGGATCGTCTCGCAGCTCGGCCACGCCGGCGCCGCCTCCCACCCGGCTCACCACGGCGGCAGGCTCCCCGCCGGCCCTTCAGCGATCAATCCCCACGAGATGTCCTACACCCCCGACGGCCCGAAGGACTCCCTCACCCCACGCGCCCTGAGCGCCGCAGAGATCGCCACCACGATCGGCACCTACCGGCAGGCAGCCGCCAACGCCCTGCGCGCCGGATTCGACGGCCTGGAGATCCACGCGCAGGTGTCCCACCTCGTGGCCCAGTTCCTCAACCCACGGCTCAACCAACGCACCGACGCCTACGGCGGCACCAGTGAAAAGCGGGCCCAGTTCCTCCTCGACATCGTGGACGCCGTCACCGGCGTGTGGGGCAGCGACCGCATCGGGATCAAACTCTCGCCCTACTGGAATCACGGGCCTGCCTTCACCGCAGACGCCGAGACGCTGGACGAGTACGACCAGCTCCTCAAGCGCCTCAACGAAAGCAACCTGGCCTACCTCCACCTCCTCGGCCCGGAACCCGACACAGGCACCGACACCCTCACCGCATTCACCCGCTACCGCGCCCACTACCACGGCGCCGTCATCGCCAACCTCGGCTTCACGCAAGCGCGCGGCAACGAGCTGCTCGAACGGCGACTGGCCGACGTGGTTTCCTTCGGCGCCCCCTTCATCGCCAATCCAGACCTCGTCGATCGATTCACCCACGGCCACCCTCTCGCCACCGGCAACCCCGAGACCCACTTCGCTGGTGGCGCGGAGGGATACACGGACTACGCCACAGTGAACGGCTCCTGCCGGTAATGCTTCGTCGTTGGGTGTTGACGCCGAGCCATCGGTCCGGGTGTTTGGGCGGTTACGGACACCCATATCGGGCATAGCGGTGCCCTGTCTGTCCGTAACTGCCCAGCGACTTGTGTCACCGCCCATGGGCAACCGACCTCGTGAGCCTGCCGACGACAGCCCGGCCCAGCACCGGGCTACGAGAGCGCGAGCAGGCCCGCGTCGGTCGGTTCGAAGCCGCAGGAGTCGAAGTAGAACGCCCGCAGGGGACTCTCGAAGTCGACGTGCAGCCATTCGCATCCTGCCGAGCGGGCGCCTTCGGCGGCAGCGGTCACGAGTCCGGTACCGATCCCGGACCCGCGATGGCCCTCGGCCACCATGGTGTCCAGGAGGAAGGCATGGATGCCGCCGTCCCACGCGACGTTGAGGAAGCCGACGAGCCGGCGGTCCAGTCGAGCGCAGACCCATCCCAGGCTGTGACTGTGCACTCGTGCGAGCCAGTCGATCGCCTCGGGTGGGTGCTCGAAGCTCTGCTCGTGGAGAGCGTTGACCGCCTCGTCGTCGAAGTCGCCCCGCCACTCGTACGTGATCGTCACGACCGCATCGTAGTGTCAGCCGGCTGCGTCGAACTCACCCTTTTGCCGGGGGGTCCAGGGTCCAGGAGCGTGAAGCCGCCGTTCATCGCCCCGTGCGCCCCCCGGTCGTGGGGCAGCACTCGCAGCGTCACGTCGGGCATGTTCTCGGCCACCTGGAGCAAGTGCTGCACCTGGGCGCGCATCACGACGGGCCCACCGACCGGACGTCGCAAGCTTGCTGGTGGCCCACCGCAGGGCAGACCTCAGATACCCGCCGCCGCTGCCAGGTCGCGCTTGATGTCGGCCAGCAGGTCCGTCGCCCGCCGCCTCGCCTCCGGGAGCCCGGCCGCGTCGGTGACCGGGATGACGACCTCCAGGTAGCACTTGAGCTTCGGCTCGGTGCCGCTCGGGCGGACGATGACCCTGGCGCCGGTGAGGTGGTAGCGCAGGCCGTCCGTGGGCGGCAGCGTGGCCGTGCCCTGCGACAGGTCCTCGGCCGAGGTGACGGGGAGGCCCGCCAGGGCGGCCGGGGGCGTCTCGCGCAGGCGCTGCATGGCGTTCGCGATGACCGTCAGGTCCTCGACCCGTACCGACAGCTGGTCCGTGGCGTGCAGGCCGTGGGCGAGCGCGAGGTCGTCCAGGAGGTCGAGGAGGGTGCGGCCCTTCTCCTTGAGCGCGGAGGCCAGTTCGGCGATCAGCAGTGCCGCCGTGATGCCGTCCTTGTCGCGTACGCCCTCCGGGTCCACGCAGTAGCCGAGGGCCTCCTCGTAGCCGTAGCGCAGGCCGTCGACGCGGGCGATCCACTTGAAGCCCGTCAGCGTCTCCTCGTAGCCGAGGCCGGCCTTCTCGGCGATGCGGCCGAGCAGGGACGAGGAGACGATCGACTCGGCGAAGACGCCCGTGACGCCCCGGTCCACCAGGTGGGCGGCGAGCAGCGCACCGACCTCGTCGCCGCGCAGCATCCGCCAGCCGCCGTCTGCCGAGGGGTCCGGCACGGCGGCGGCGCAGCGGTCGGCGTCCGGGTCGTTGGCGATGATCAGGTCGGGCTGTGTCCGGCGCGCGGTCGCGAAGGCGAGATCCATGGCGCCGGGCTCTTCCGGGTTGGGGAAGGCGACGGTGGGGAACGCGGGGTCGGGGTCCGCCTGTTCGGCCACGAGTACGGGCTCGGGGAAGCCTGCCCGCGCGAAGGCCGCCGTCAGGACGGAGGTGCCTACGCCGTGCATCGCCGTGTAGACCGTGCGGGCGGTGCGGGGGGAGCCGGGGCTCAGGACGGCGTCCGTGCGGGCGAGGTAGGCGGCCAGGACCTCCTCGCCGAGGGTCTCCCAGCCGGACTCCGGGCGCGGTACGCCGTCGAGGGGGCCGACCGCCGTGATCGCGGCGGCGATCTCCGTGTCGGCCGGGGGCACGATCTGCGAGCCGTCTCCGAGGTAGACCTTGTAGCCGTTGTCGCGCGGCGGGTTGTGGCTGGCCGTGACCTCCACGCCCGCGACGGCTCCCAGATGCCGTATGGCGTACGCGAGGACGGGGGTCGGCAGGGGGCGGGGCAGTACGGCCGCGCGCAGGCCCGCGCCGGTCATCACCGCCGCGGTGTCGCGGGCGAAGTCGGCCGACTTGTAGCGGGCGTCGTAGCCGATGACGACGAGCCCGCCGGAGTGGCCCTGCGCCTTCAGGTACGCCGCGAGTCCGGCGGCCGCGCGGATGACGACTGAGCGGTTCATGCGCATCGGGCCGGCGCCGATCTCGCCGCGCAGGCCGGCGGTGCCGAACTGGAGCGTGCCCGCGAAGCGGTCCTCCAGGGCGGCGAGGTTCCCCGCGTCGATGAGTCCGGCGAGCTCCGCGCGGGTCTCGGGGTCCGGGTCCTCGGCGAGCCAGGTCCTGGCCCGTGTGAGGAGGTCGTCCTGCTGCACGGTGTCCGCCTTTCTGCGGTACGGGGGACTGAGATGGAGCCGCTGCGCGGGGCTGTCGGGGGCTCTGCCCCCGGACCCCCGCGCCTCAAACGCCGGCGGGGCTGGATTTTGGTTGGCCCGCGCCTCAAACGCCGGCGGGGTTGGATTTGGTTGGCCCGCGCTTCGGAGTGGCGCTGGGGGGGCCCCGGGATTCCCGGGCCCGCGCGCCTGGAACGCCGGCGGGGTTGGATTTTGGTTGGCCCGCGCTTCGGAGTGGCGCTGGGGTGGGGCCCCGGCTTCCCGGGCCCCCGCGCCTGGAACGCCGGCGGGGTTGGATTTTGGTTGGCCCGCGCTTCGGAGTGGCGCTGGGGTGGGGCCCCGGCTTCCCGGGCCCCCGCGCGCCTGGAACGCCGGCGGGGCTGGGTCTTGGTCGGCCTGCGCCTCAGGGTGGCGCTGGGGGGCCCGGGTTTCCGGACCCCGCGCCTCAAACGCCGGCGGGGCTGGATTCGGCTGCCTCCGCAACTCCAGCCTCCCCGGTGGGGGCTGGATATGGAGCCCGGCAGCATCAAGCCCCTCCGGCGTTCGAGGAGCGGGGGTGCAGGGGTCGGAGCTCCCTGCCGGTCCCGGCTAGATCCGGTCCAGTACCCGGGCCAGCAGCGCGCCCATCCGGGTCGCCGAGTCGCGGCCGGCCTGGAGGACCTCCTCGTGGTTGAGGGGTTCGCCGCTGAGGCCCGCCGCGAGGTTCGTGACCAGGGAGATGCCCAGCACCTCCGCACCCGCCTCACGCGCCGCGATGGCCTCCAGGACGGTGGACATGCCGACCAGGTCTCCGCCCATGGCCCGGACCATGCCGATCTCGGCCGGGGTCTCGTAGTGCGGGCCGGGGAACTGCACGTACACGCCCTCTTCGAGCGACTCGTCGATCTCCTTGCACAGCGCGCGCAGCCGCGGCGAGTACAGGTCCGTCAGGTCGACGAAGTTGGCGCCGATGATCGGCGACGCCGCCGTGAGGTTGATGTGGTCGCTGATGAGGACCGGCTGGCCGGGGCGCATCCCGGCGCGCAGGCCGCCGCACCCGTTCGTGAGGACGACGGTCCCGCAGCCCGCCGCGGCGGCCGTACGGACACCGTGCGCGACCGCCGCGACACCCTGGCCCTCGTAGTAGTGCGTACGGCCCAGGAAGACCAGGACGCGCTTCGCCCCGATCCGGTACGAGCGGATCATGCCGCCGTGGCCCTCCACGGCCGGGGCCGGGAATCCGGGCAGGGCGGTGACCGGGAACTCGGCCTCCGGGACGCCGAGCGCATCGCCCGCGGGGGCCCACCCGGAGCCCATCACCAGGGCGACGTCGTGGGTATCGGCGCCGGTCAGCTCGCGCAGGCGGGCGGCGGCGTCGGCAGCGGCGGCGCGGGGGTCGCCCTGGATGTGGTCCGGAATAACAGATGCGTTCACGCGGATGAGGGTAACCGCTGATTCCCTACGCGCGTAGATGTGACGGCGGAGAGTCTGGCCGGTCACATTCGTATCTTCGTACAGAAGGTGCCCGCAGGGCCCGGCTCAGCAGGGTCGTTTGCGCAGGTTCATCACATAGTCGTGCGGCGCGCCCGCGGACTCGGCGGCATCCGCCACCTCGCCCAGATAACGCGCGGAGGGCAGCCCGCCCTCGTAGCCGTTGAGGACGTACATCCAGGCCGGCTCCTCACCGTCCAGGGTGTGCACGCGCACCCGCATGCGCCGGTAGATGTCGAGGCCGACACCCTCCCAGCGGTCCATGGAGTCCTCGTCCATCGGAGCCAGGTCGTACAGCGCGACGAACACCTGGGAACGGGGTGCCTCCACCACCGTGGCCAGCGCGCCCTCCCAGCCCATCTGCTCGCCGCCGAACGTCAGACGCCAGCCGTTCAGCCAGCCCGTGCCGCGCAGCGGGGAGTGCGGTGCGCGGCGCGTCATCAGCCGCGCGTCGAGGTTGCCGGCGTACGCGGCGTAGAGCGACATGGGGTCGAGGGTACGGGAGGCGGCGGGGAGTGTGCCGGTTCCGGCGAGGAAAAGGCCCGGTCGTGGGTGGTCCGGCGGAGCCGGAGGCCGTGGCCCGGCCGGGCCCGTTCCCGTATGGAGGGCCCCGGGGCGAAGCAGCTTGGCGCGTGCGGGACAATGAATTACGTACTGCATACGCCGGGGCGATCCCCCGGACCCCCGGCCGGGGCGGCAGACGGCCGTGGGATGACACCACGCGAGGCGGACTTTTCGTGACCCGGATCGTGATCATCGGCGGCGGCCCCGGCGGCTACGAGGCGGCACTGGTCGGCGCCCAGCTCGGCGCGGAGGTGACCGTCGTCGACTGCGACGGCCTCGGCGGCGCGTCGGTCCTCACCGACTGCGTGCCCTCCAAGACCCTGATCGCGACGGCCGAGGTGATGACCACCTTCGACTCCTCCTACGAGGAACTCGGCATCATCGTCGCCGACGACACCCCGCACAAGGAGCAGGCCGCCCGGGTCGTCGGTGTCGACCTCGGCAAGGTCAACCGACGCGTCAAGCGCCTCGCACTCGCCCAGTCCCACGACATCACCGCCTCCGTCACCCGCGCGGGCGCCAGGGTCATGCGCGGCCGCGGCCGGCTGGAGGGCCTCCAGGCCGCCGACGGGTCCCGGCAGGTCGTGGTGACCGCCGCCGACGGCACCGAGGAGCGGCTCACCGCCGACGCCGTACTGATCGCGACCGGTGGCCACCCCCGGGAGATCCCGGACGCCCTGCCCGACGGCGAGCGCATCCTGAACTGGACCCAGGTATACGACCTCGACGAGCTCCCCGAGGAGCTCATCGTGGTCGGCTCGGGTGTCACCGGCGCCGAGTTCGCCGGCGCCTACCAGGCGCTCGGCTCGCGCGTGACGCTCGTGTCCTCCCGTGACCGGGTGCTCCCCGGCGAGGACCCGGACGCCGCGGCCGTCCTGGAGGACGTCTTCCGGCGCCGTGGCATGAACGTCATGGCCCGCTCCCGCGCACAGTCCGCCAAGCGCGTCGGCGACCGCGTCGAGGTCACGCTGGCCGACGGCCGTGTCATCACCGGCACGCACTGCCTGATGGCGGTCGGCGCGATCCCGAACACCGCGGGCATGGGTCTGGAGGAGTCCGGGGTCCAGCTCAAGGAGTCCGGGCACATCAGGACCGACAGGGTCTCCCGCACCAGCGCGCCCGGTGTGTACGCCGCCGGTGACGTCACCGGCGTCTTCGCGCTGGCCTCGGTCGCCGCGATGCAGGGCCGGATCGCGATGTACCACTTCCTCGGCGACGCGGTGGCGCCGCTGAACCTGAAGACGGTCTCCGCGAACGTCTTCACCGACCCCGAGATCGCCACCGTCGGTTACAGCCAGTCGGACGTCGACTCGGGCAAGATCGACGCCCGTGTCGTGAAGCTGCCGCTGCTGCGCAACCCCCGCGCCAAGATGCAGGGCATCAGGGACGGCTTCGTCAAGATCTTCTGCCGGCCCGGCACCGGCATCGTGGTCGGCGGCTGCGTCGTCGCGCCGAGGGCCAGCGAGCTGATCCACCCGATCGCACTCGCCGTGGACAACAACCTGACGGTGGAGCAGATCGCCAACGCCTTCACCGTGTACCCCTCCCTCTCCGGCTCGATCGCCGAAGTGGCACGGCAGTTGCACACCCGTAAGACCGAGGGCGACGCGTAGCGCTCACTGCTCCGACCGACGACAGGGCCCCCTATACCACCAGGGGGCCCTGTCTGTGCACAACTTCTGTTATTCGGCGCAAACTGCTGAAAAGCAACCTACGGCCAGGTTACTGTCAGTTTCGTGTTCGCTGCAGAACGTCGTCAATTGATCCTCGAAATGGTGCGCGCCAACGGGGCGGTATCGCTCCGTGAGCTCGCCCGCGTCGTCCAGACCTCCGAAGTGACCGTACGGCGGGACGTGCGGGCACTGGAGGCAGAAGGACTCCTCGACCGCCGGCACGGCGGTGCGGTCTTGCCGGGCGGTTTTACGCGGGAGTCCGGCTTTCCGCAGAAATCCCATCTCTCCACCGCGGAGAAGACGGCCATCGCCGACCTGGCGGCCGGCCTGGTCGGTGAGGGCGAGGCCATCGTGGTCGGCGCCGGAACGACCACGCAGGAGCTGGCCCGCCGGCTCGCGCGGGTGCCCGGTCTGACCGTGGTCACCAACTCGCTGCTGGTCGCCCAGGCGTTGGCCCATGCCAACCGGGTGGAAGTGGTGATGACGGGCGGCACCCTGCGCGGGAGCAACTACGCGCTCGTCGGCAGCGGTGCCGAGCAGTCCCTCCAGGGGCTGCGTGTGAGCCGGGCGTTCCTCTCCGGGAGCGGGCTGACCGCTGAGCGCGGGCTCTCCACGTCCAACATGCTGTCGGCGAGCGTGGACCGTGCCCTGGTGCAGGCCGCAGCCGAGGTGGTGGTCCTCGCGGACCACACGAAGCTCGGCTCCGACACCATGTTCCAGACGGTTCCCACGGAGCTGATCACCCGTCTCGTGACGGACGAGCCCCCGGTGCACGACGAGCGTGCGGCCACGGAGCTCCAGGCCCTGGCCGACCAGGGCGTGGAGATCACGGTGGCGGGGCCCGACACGGAGTCCGGGGGTGGCGATCCTCTGCCACCGGGACGGCAGACGCGGCCGGACATGCCGCTGCCGGGCCAGCGGCGGACTCAGGGCGGGCACGGAGGGCCGGGAGGGCTCGGCCCGCAGCTGCGGAGCGCCGCGGCGCTGGCGGAGGGGCCGGTGGGACGGGTCGCGGACATGCGGCGCCGGTGAGGCCGTAGAGGGCTGCGGCCCCGGTCAGTCGCCCTGCGGATCCGACGGTGCGGGGTCGGCGGGGTCGGCCTTGAGGCCGCGGAGCGTCAGCCGCAGCAGCCGGTCGGCCAGAGCAGGGTCGGCCGGGGTCTGTTCTGCGGCCAGCGCGATGGCGTTCGTCAACTGCAGCAGGTCGTCGATCGACACGTCCGCCCGCACCGAGCCGCTGGACTTGGCGCGCGCCAGCAGCCGGTCCCCGGCCTGACGCAGCGGCACATGACAGGACGTCAGCGCCGAAGTCGTGTCGCCCGAGGCGGACATGAGTGCCTGCGCCAGCCCGTGGTACTCACCCGCGTGAGTGACGATCGCGCCCAGCCACTCCACCAGCGCGGCGCAGGGCCGGTCGGACCGCGCCAGTTCGCGGGAGCGGTCGAGCAGTGCGGTCAGGGCCTCCTGGAACACCGCGTTCATCAGGGCCTGACGGTTCGGGAAGTGCCGGTACAGCGTGCCGATGCCGACGCCCGCCCGCCGGGCGATGTCCTCCAGCGAGGCATCCGTGCCCTGTGCGGCGAAGGACACCCGGGCCTCGCTCAGCAGCCGGTCGTAGTTGCGGCGCGCGTCGGCGCGCATCGGCCGTGCCGGTGTCGGTGCCGTTCCCATCGCACTCACCCCGTCCTCCCTGGTATCCGCTCCGCGTCACAAGGATGCCACTGGGGGCCCGGCGGTCGCCGGGCCCCCAGTGGCGGAAGAGCGGGTGCTCAGTCCTTGATCTCGCAGATCGCGGCGCCGGACGACACCGAGGTGCCGACCTCCGCCGCCAGCCCCTTCACCGTGCCGGAGCGGTGGGCGTTGAGGGGCTGCTCCATCTTCATCGCTTCGAGGACGACGACGAGATCGCCTTCCTTGACCTCCTGGCCCTCCTCGACGGCGATCTTGACGATCGTGCCCTGCATCGGGGAGGCGAGGGTGTCGCCGGAGGCCGCGGAGCCGGACTTCTTCGCGGCGCGGCGCTTGGGCTTGGCCCCGGCGGCCAGACCCGTACGGGCCAGGCTCATGCCGAGCGAGGAGGGCAGGGAGACCTCCAGGCGCTTGCCGCCGACCTCGACGACGACGGTCTCGCGGCCGGACTCCTCGTCGGCCTCCGTGTCCGCGGGGACCGTGAAGGGCGTGATCTCGTTGACGAACTCCGTCTCGATCCACCGGGTGTGGATCCGGAACGGGTCGGCGGTGAACGCCGGGTCGGCGACGACCGCACGGTGGAAGGGGATGGCGGTGGCCATGCCCTCCACCTGGAACTCGGCCAGTGCACGCGCGGCGCGCTGCAGGGCCTGCTCACGGGTCGCGCCGGTCACGATCAGCTTGGCCAGCAGCGAGTCCCACGCCGGGCCGATGACGCTGCCCGACTCGACACCCGCGTCCAGGCGGACACCGGGGCCGGCGGGCGGGGCGAAGAGGGTGACGGTGCCGGGGGCCGGCAGGAAGCCACGGCCCGGGTCCTCACCGTTGATCCGGAACTCGAAGGAGTGCCCGCGCACCGCGGGGTCGCCGTAGCCGAGCTCCTCACCGTCGGCGATACGGAACATCTCGCGCACGAGGTCGAGGCCGGTGACCTCCTCGGTGACCGGGTGCTCGACCTGGAGACGGGTGTTGACCTCAAGGAAGGAGATGGTGCCGTCCGCGCCGACGAGGAACTCCACCGTCCCGGCGCCGACGTAGCCGGCCTCCTTCAGGATCGCCTTCGACGCCGCGTACAGCTGCTCGTTCTGCGCCTGGGACAGGAAGGGGGCCGGGGCCTCCTCGACCAGCTTCTGGTGGCGGCGCTGCAGCGAGCAGTCACGCGTGGACACGACCACGACGTTGCCGTGGGTGTCGGCCAGGCACTGCGTCTCCACGTGCCGGGGCTTGTCGAGGTAGCGCTCCACGAAGCACTCCCCGCGGCCGAACGCCGCGACGGCCTCACGGACCGCGGAGTCGTACAGCTCGGGGATCTCCTCCAGGGTGCGGGCGACCTTCAGCCCGCGCCCGCCGCCACCGAAGGCGGCCTTGATCGCGATCGGCAGGCCGTTCTTCTCCGCGAACTCCACGACCTCGGCCGAACCGGACACCGGGTCGGGCGTGCCGGCCACCAGCGGGGCACCGGCGCGCTGGGCGATGTGCCGGGCGGCGACCTTGTCACCCAGGTCCCGGATCGCGTGCGGCGGCGGACCGATCCACGTCAGACCCGCGTCCAGCACCGCCTGCGCGAACTCCGCGTTCTCCGACAGGAAGCCGTAACCGGGGTGGACCGCGTCGGCACCCGAGTCCTTGGCGGCCTGGAGCACCTTGGCCATGTCCAGATAGCTGGCGGCCGGAGTGTCACCGCCCAGAGCGAAAGCCTCGTCGGCCGCGCGCACATGCAGAGCGTCCCGGTCCGGATCGGCGTAGACGGCTACGCTCCCGATTCCGGCATCCCGGCAAGCCCGGGCAACACGGACAGCGATTTCGCCACGGTTGGCGATGAGCACCTTGCGCACGATGACTCCCTCCTTGAGAACAAGCTGAGTTTAGGGACTACCAACACGGCCGTACGACCCGTCCCCCATAGTGAACTTGCCCACACGGAGTGTGATTCGAGGCTTGCTCGAGTCGCGAAATCCCTTGTCGCACCACGTTACGCCGCGATCCTCAACCGCACAGTAGCCACGAAGTGTGGCCCAAGTCTCTGTTCGTACGGTTAACGCCACGCGGCGTTTCTTTGTGGACTCCCTACGAACGGACGAGGGAATCTTTGCCACCGCCCGGGGGAGGCGCCACAGCCGGCGGAAGCGTGCGCGAACCCTTGTCCGCTGCGTTACCCTCCCCCAAGCTCTTGAGGAGCAGGGGGTGCCCCCCTGTAGGGTCCGCGCTGTACCGGACGTACTACAGGTAACAGGGGGTGGGAGCGGTGGTGCGCAGACCAGTGGCGTTCGTGACCGCGGTCGTTCTGTTCGTGGAAGCCGTGGGCATCGTGCTCGTCAACGGCGTCCTCGCGACGGTCGCCGGCAACCAGCGCATGTCCCTGGCCGGGATGGACCCGGACGCCATGGTCACCGGCACGTGGGTGATGGGCGGCGTCTTGGGCGTCCTGCTGGTGCTCTGCGGGCTGATACCGCTCCTGGCCGGGATACGCGACCGGGCTCCGGGCCGCGCCGGCAGGATCACCCTGATCGCCTGCGCGGTCGTCCACGGGGTGCTGGGTGCCCTCGCGGTGGGGCTGATCGGCTGGGCCGCCTTCGTGTTCCTGATGGCCGTCCTGGCGCTGATCGTGCTGACCCTGGTGGCGTTCGACCGGAGCGAGCCGGAAGCGGTGGGAAGCGACACGGCAGCGGCTCCCGAGCCGGTGTGAGGGCTCAGACCCACAAGTCGGTGACGGAGACGCCCAGTTCGCCGAGCAGGCGGCGCAGCAGCGGCAGCGAGAGCCCGATGACGTTGCCGTGGCTGCCCTCGATCCCCTCGACGAACGGCGCCGAACGGCCGTCCAGGGTGAACGCCCCGGCGACATGGAGAGGCTCACCCGAGGCGACGTAGGCCGCCACCTCGGCGTCCGTCGGCTCGCCGAACCTCACGACGGTGGACGCGGTCCGGGACACCGTGCGGCCGGTGGCCGTGTCGACGACGCAGTGCCCCGTCTGCAGGATGCCCGAACGGCCGCGCATGGCCTTCCAGCGGGCGGTGGCCTCCTCGCTGTCGGCGGGCTTGCCGAGCGCCTCGCCGTCCAGCTCCAGCACCGAGTCGCAGCCGATGACGAGCGCGCCCGAGACCTCGGGGCGGGCCGCCACCGCGGCGGCCTTCGCCTCGGCCAGTACGAGCGCCAGCTCGCCCGGCGTCGGTGCGGTCAGGGCGTCCTCGTCCACACCGCTGACGATCACCTCCGGGGCGAAACCCGCCTGCCGCAGCAGACCGAGACGGGCGGGGGACGCGGAGGCGAGCACGAGACGGCGCTGGTCAGTCATACCGGCCATCGTAGGCGGGCCGCAGAGCTCAGCGGGTGCCCAGGACGAACATCGCCACGACCATGGCCAGCGCCAGCAGCAGCCCCGCACGGCGCATCATGTCCTGGGCGTCGCGCAGTTCCTTCGGCGGCTTGTTCTCGGGGTCGGACCACAGCATGCCTTCGATGGTGCTCCGGAGACGGCTGCGGCGCCTGAGTACGCGTACTCAAGCGCCGCCCGGCCCGCTCTCAGGAGGGCCAGTACGTCCGTGCCCAGGACCGGGGCCCCGGCCGGAGCGCGCCCCGGCGTGCGATCCGCCCCGGGTCCGACCACTGCTCGGGCGGCAGCGGGGCGCCGGACGGCACGTCGGTCACCGCCGCGGCGCGCGCCCGCACCACCGCGAGGGCGGCGGCGAGCTCCTCCGGGGTCGGATTGCCCCGTACGACCTTGATCATGGTGCCTCCCGGTGGCTAGAGGGGGATGTTGCCGTGCTTCTTCGGCGGCAGCGACTCGCGCTTCGTACGGAGCTGGCGCAGGCCCTTCACGAGGTGCGCCCGGGTGTCGGACGGCATGATCACGGCGTCGACGTAGCCGCGCTCGGCCGCGACGTACGGGTTGAGGAGCGCGTCCTCGTAGTCGGCCATCAGCTCGGCGCGGGTGGCGTCGGGGTCCTCGGCTGCGGCGATGGTGCGGCGGTGCAGGATGTTCACCGCGCCCTGTGCGCCCATCACCGCGATCTGCGCGGTCGGCCAGGCCAGATTCAGGTCGGCGCCCAGGTGCTTGGAGCCCATGACGTCGTACGCCCCGCCGAACGCCTTGCGCGTGATCACCGTGATCAGCGGGACGGTCGCCTCCGCGTACGCGTAGATCAGCTTGGCGCCGCGCCGGATGATGCCGCCGTACTCCTGGTCGACGCCCGGCAGGAAGCCGGGCACGTCGACGAAGGTGAGGACCGGCACGTTGAACGCGTCGCACGTACGGACGAAGCGCGCGGCCTTCTCGCTCGCGTCGATGTCCAGACAGCCGGCGAACTGCATCGGCTGGTTGGCGACGATGCCGACCGGGTAGCCCTCGACGCGGCCGAAACCGGTGATGATGTTCGGCGCGAACAGGGCCTGCGTCTCCAGGAACTCCCCGTCGTCGAGCACGTGCTCGATCGCGGTGTGCATGTCGTACGGCTGGTTCGCCGAGTCCGGGATGAGGCTGTCGAGCTCGCGGTCCTCGTCCGTCGTCTCCAGATCGGCCTCCTCCGGGAAGGCCGGGGCCTCGGAGAGGTTGTTCGACGGGAGGTAGGACAGCAGGGACTTGACGTACTCGATGGCGTCCTTCTCGTCGCCCGCCATGTGGTGGGCCACGCCGGACGTGGTGTTGTGCGTGCGGGCGCCGCCCAGCTCCTCGAAGCCGACGTCCTCACCGGTGACGGTCTTGATGACGTCAGGACCCGTGATGAACATGTGCGAGGTCTGGTCGACCATGACCGTGAAGTCGGTGATCGCGGGGGAGTAGACCGCGCCGCCCGCGCACGGCCCGACGATCAGGGAGATCTGCGGGACGACACCCGAGGCGTGGACGTTGCGGCGGAAGATCTCGGCGAAGAGTCCCAGGGCGGCCACCCCCTCCTGGATGCGGGCGCCGCCACCGTCGTTGATGCCGATGACCGGGCAGCCGGTCTTCATCGCGAAGTCCATGACCTTGACGATCTTCTCGCCGTAGACCTCGCCGAGCGATCCGCCGAAAATGGTGAAGTCCTGCGAGTACACGCAGACGGGGCGGCCGTCGACCGTGCCGTAACCGGTGACGACGCCGTCCCCGTAAGGGCGGTTCTTCTCGATGCCGAAATTGGTGGACCGGTGCCGTGCGAACTCGTCGAGCTCCACGAAGGAATTTTCGTCGAGCAGGAGATCGACACGCTCCCGGGCGGTCAACTTGCCCTTCGCGTGCTGCTTTTCGACCGCACGGGCGGAACCTGCGTGCGTGGCCTCTTCGATACGGCGCTGCAGGTCCGCGATCTTGCCCGCGGTGGTGTGGATGTCGCTCTGCGGCTCGGACATCGGGTGGCGGCTCCCTGCCTGGTCACGGGGACGGCTGGTACATCTGCTGCAGCCGGTGACGTGCTCGACGGCTACCTGCTCGTCGGCGGGTCCTGGCTACTGACCCGTAGCGTATCGGCGCGGATACGGTTCAGCAGTGCGTCGTTGGCCACACCTAATGTGGGTTGCATGACTCCTCCCGATGCGCCGCACAACCGCTGGTCGGACCTCGACCGGCCGCCCCTGAACGCCACGGCGCTCCGCCGGGGGCTGCTGAAGCCCGGCGGTCTGTGGACCTCGCTCGACATCGTCGAGGCCACCGGATCCACCAACACCGACCTCGCGGCACGGGCCGCCGAGGGCGGTCTGGCCGAAGGCGCGGTGCTGGTCGCGGAGGAGCAGACCGCGGGCCGCGGGCGCCTCGACCGCAGCTGGTCGGCCCCGCCCCGCTCCGGCCTCTTCCTGTCCGTCCACCTGGTCCCCGGAGACGTACCCGTCGAACGGTGGGGATGGCTGCCGCTGCTGACCGGCGTCGCGGCCGCCACGGGTCTCGCGCAGGCGGCGGGCGTGGACATGGCGCTGAAATGGCCCAACGACCTCCTGGTGACGATCGGGGACACGGAACGCAAGACCGGCGGCATCCTCGCCGAGCGCGCCGGGGACGGGGTCGTGATCGGCATCGGCCTCAACGTGTCGCTGCGCGCCGCCGAGCTGCCCGCCCCGCACGCCGGCTCGCTGGCGCTCGCCGGAGCCGTCTCCACCGACCGCGAGACCCTGCTCAGGGCCGTCCTGCGGTCACTGGAAGAGTGGTACGGCCGATGGCGCGACGCGAACGGCGACGCGTCGGAGAGCGGGCTCCAGGCGGCCTACGCGGCGGGCTGCGCCACGCTGGACCGGACCGTGCGGGCGGAGCTGCCCGGCGACCGGTCCCTCGTCGGTGAGGCCGTCGCGATCGACGGTGACGGACGGCTCGTGCTGGCCACGGCCGACGGACTGCAGGAACCCGTGTCGGCCGGAGACATCGTCCACCTGCGCGGGGAGGAGGGCGGTCTCACCTGATCCCGCGCCCCGCACATACGGGTGATGTCACGTATGACGGAGCCGGAACCGCGCCACCACGGACGTGAGCCAGGGCACACCTGCCGTATCGTTGAGGCGATCCAGCGACAGATCGGCAGGGCAGTGCGCAGGGAACGGGCAGGAGGCGGCCGGTGACCGTCGACGACACGAACTCCGACGACGGCGCGGGGCCCTCGTCGGGACCGTCCGTCCACTCGACACCGCATCACGAGGTCGATCACACGGCCGAACCGACGGACGATCCGCTCGCCATCCGGCTGGAGGCCCTGATCCTTGGGGCCGACCGCCGCTACACGCCGTTCCAGGCGGCCAGGACGGCCGGGGTCTCCATGGACCTGGCGTCCCGGTTCTGGCGGGCGATGGGCTTCGCGGACATCGGGCAGGCCAAGGCGCTGACCGAGGCCGACGTCCTGGCGCTGCGGCGCCTGGCCGGCCTCGTCGAGGCCGGGCTGCTCAGCGAGCCGATGGCGATCCAGGTGGCCCGGTCGACCGGGCAGACCACCGCACGGCTCGCGGAGTGGCAGATCGACTCGTTCCTGGCGGGGCTGACCGAGCCCCCCGAGCCCGGTATGACCCGCACCGAGGTCACGTATCCGCTGATCGAGCTGCTCCTGCCCGAGCTGCAGGAGTTCCTGGTCTACGTGTGGCGGCGCCAGCTCGCCGCCGCCACGGGACGGGTCGTGCAGACCGGGGACGACGAGGAGATGGTCGACCGGCGGCTCGCCGTGGGCTTCGCCGACCTCGTCGGCTTCACCCGGCTGACCCGGCGGCTGGAGGAGGAGGAGCTCGGCGAGCTGGTCGAGGCCTTCGAGACCACCTCGGCCGACCTGGTCGCCGCGCACGGCGGGCGGCTCATCAAGACCCTGGGTGACGAGGTCCTCTTCGCGGCGGACGACGCGGGCACGGCGGGCGAGATAGCGCTCCGGCTGGTCGAGGCGATGGGCCAGGACACCACGATGCCCTCGCTGCGGGTCGGCATCGCGTTCGGCACGGTGACCACGCGCATGGGCGACGTGTTCGGTACGACGGTGAACCTCGCCAGCCGGCTCACGTCGATAGCGCCGAAGGACGCGGTGCTGGTCGACGGCGCCTTCGCCGCGGAGCTGATCAGGAACGGCGACGCACCCGCCTCCGAGGCCGAGGAGGCCGCCGCCGCGGCCGAGCGGGCACGGCTGGCGGAGAAGGAGGACCGCCGCCCGGACGAGGAGCCACCGTCGCCGGCGTACCGCTTCGGGCTGCAGCCGATGTGGCAGCGGCCGGTCCGCGGTCTCGGCGTGGTGGAGCCGTGGCTGCTGGCCCGGCGGGGCAAGGCGTCGACCTGACGCGAACGGGCGGGCCCCGCCCGTTCCGGACGAGACCCTAGGATCCCGGTAACGCTCGTTAACCGGAGGGGTGCAGGCATGGGTGTCACGTCGGAGCAGAGGTTCGGGGAGTTCGTCGTCGTACGGCGGCACGAGGGCCAGGAGCACGTCGCGGAGCTGGTGCTCGACCGGCCCGAGGCCATGAACGCGGTGAGCACGGCGATGGCCAGGTCCGTCGCCGAGGCATGTGCCGCGCTCGGCGCCGATCAGGGGGTGCGGGCGACCGTGCTCACGTCCAGCCACGACCGGGCCTTCTGCGTGGGCGCGGACCTCAAGGAGCGGAACTCCTTCACCGACGCCGAGCTCGTGCGGCAGCGGCCCACGGCCAGGGCCGCCTACACCGGCGTGCTGGAGCTCCCGATGCCGGTCGTCGCCGCCGTGCACGGCTACGCCCTCGGCGGCGGCTTCGAGCTCGCGCTGGCCTGCGACGTGATCGTGGCCGACCGCACGGCCGTGGTCGGGCTGCCCGAGGTGTCCGTCGGCGTCATCCCGGGCGGCGGCGGCACACAGCTGCTGCCCCGCCGGGTCGGCGCGGCGCGCGCCGCCGAGCTGGTCTTCTCCGCCCGGCGGGTGGAGGCCGACGAGGCGCGTGAGCTGGGCCTGGTCGACGAGCTGGTCGAGGCCGGCAGGGACCGCGAGGAGGCGCTGGCACTCGGCGGCCGGATCGCGGCGAACTCCCCGGTGGGGCTCCGGGCGGCCAAGCGGGCCCTGCGGCTGGGGCAGGGGCTCGACCTTCGGGCCGGGCTCGAGGTGGAGGACGCCGCCTGGCGTTCCGTGGCCTTCTCCGGCGACCGGGCCGAGGGTGTCGCCGCGTTCAACGAGAAGCGGAAGCCCAGCTGGCCCGGAGAGTGATCCGCGAGTGGGCCGGGGAGATCCGGGGAGCGATCTGAAGATCATCAGCGCCGCCGACTGATCAAATCATCGCATTTCTACCTAAGCTGGGGCGATGGGCGATGATGCGCGGCTGCGCGCCGTGGTTGCGCTGGCACAGACGATGGCGGCGGCCTGCACCCCGCGCGAGTCCTGGCACGCCGCGGCGGTGGGGGCGTGCGAGGCGCTGGCCGGCAGTTTCGCCGCCCTCTCCGTGTGGGAGCGGGAGCAGGGCAGGCTGCGGGTGCTGGTCAACGCCGGGGAGCGTGCCGAGGGGGAGGAGGAGTTCCCCGAGGCGGAGGCCTACCCCGTGCACCAGTTCCCGGAGATCACCGAGTTCCTGCACGAGCGCTGGGCCGGCGGCGGCGAGCCCGACGCCTGGGTGGAGACCGCCGACGGCGCCCCGGCCGTCGGTACGCCGACCCAGTCGAACGCCAGTGCCCGCCCGTACTGTCACCATCGGGTCGCCGCGCTGCGCCGGCGCGGGCGGGGCTGCTGCGTGGTGGCGCCGATCGTGCTGCACGGGCGGGCCTGGGGGGAGCTGTATGTGGCCCGTCCGGCGGGGGCCCCGGTCTTCGGCCGGGAAGACGCGGACTTCGCGACCGTGCTGGCCGCCGTCGTCGCCGCGGGCATCGCGCAGACCGAGCGGCTGGAGGAGGTCCGCAAGCTGGCCTTCACCGACCCGCTGACCGGCCTCGCCAACCGCAGGGCCGTCGATCTCCGTCTGGACGAGGCGGTGGACCTGCACCGCACCGAGGGGGCCGTGGTCAGTCTGGTCGTGTGCGATCTGAACGGCCTCAAGGCGGTCAACGACACGCACGGCCACGCGGTCGGCGACCGCCTGCTGGAACGTTTCGGCTCCGTGCTCTCGCTCTGCGGCGCCATGCTCCCGGGCGCCCTCGCCGCGCGCCTGGGCGGGGACGAGTTCTGCCTGCTCGCCGTGGGTCCCGAGGCGGACGACGTGGTCCGGGTCTCCGAGGAGCTCTGCGCGCGGGCCGTGTCCCTGGAGCTGGGGGACGGGGTCGCCTGCGGGGTCGCGTCCACCGGTGACGACATCGGCCCGGTCCCGTCCGCGCGCCGGCTCTTCCGGCTGGCGGACGCCGCCCAGTACCGGGCGAAGGCCGCGCACTCCCGGCGGCCGGTGGTCGCCGGGCGCGACGGTGACGTGATCCGGCTCGCCGACTCCCCGCCCAGGCCGCCCCACGACCGCCGCAGGCTCCGCGGCAGTCCGCCCGGCGGTGACGCCTAGGGCCCCTCGTTCGGAATATGCCGGGCTCGCGCGCGCTGGCACCGCACCTCGCGGCGTTGTCGTCACTCTTCCCCAGGCTCTGGGCTTCTCCCCCCGCTCTCGGCTTCGCTCGAGCGGGATCCACGGCACCGGGCCCCGCTCCCTGATCCGGCCTGATCCAATCGAAAGACCCCAGGCCACGGCTGAGGCGTAAGGGGTCAACCGCACTACCACTGGTGACATGACGGGTTTCAGTCCGTACGCTTCTGAATATGGATATGCATACAGTCGTGGTGGGGACATCCGGAACGACCGCCGAGGACGTCGTCGCCGTGGCCCGTCAGGGCGCCCGGGTCGAACTCTCCGCAGCCGCCGTCGAGGCGCTCTCCGCCGCACGGGAGATCGTCGACGCCCTCGCCGCCAAGCCCGAGCCGGTCTACGGCGTCTCCACCGGCTTCGGGGCCCTGGCCAGCAGGCACATCAGCCCGGACCTCCGGGCCCAGCTGCAGCGCAACATCGTCCGCTCGCACGCGGCGGGCATGGGCCCCCACGTCGAGCGCGAGGTCGTCCGCGCCCTGATGTTCCTGCGGCTGAAGACGCTCGCCTCCGGCCACACCGGCGTACGCCCCGAGGTCGCGCAGACCATGGCCGACGTGCTCAACGCGGGCATCACCCCCGTCGTCCACGAATACGGCTCGCTCGGCTGCTCCGGCGACCTCGCCCCGCTCTCGCACTGCGCCCTGACCCTCATGGGGGAAGGCGACGCGGAGGGCCCGGACGGCGTCGTACGCCCCGCCGGCGAGCTCCTCGCGGCGCACGGCATCACCCCCGTCGAGCTGCGCGAGAAGGAGGGCCTCGCCCTCCTCAACGGCACCGACGGCATGCTCGGCATGCTCGTGATGGCCCTGGCGGACCTGAAGAACCTCTACACCAGCGCGGACATCACCGCAGCGCTCTCCCTGGAGGCGCTCCTCGGCACCGACCGGGTCCTCGCCCCCGAGCTGCACGCGATCCGCCCGCACCCCGGCCAGGGCGTGTCCGCCGACAACATGCTGCGGGTGCTCGCCGGGTCGGGCCTCACCGGTCACCATCAGGACGACGCCCCGAGGGTCCAGGACGCCTACTCCGTGCGCTGCGCCCCCCAGGTCAACGGCGCCGGGCGCGACACCCTCACGCACGGGGCGCTCGTCGCCGACCGCGAGCTGGCCTCCGCAGTCGACAACCCGGTGGTGCTTCCTGGGGGCACCTCCCGCTCGGGCGGAGCCGAGAGTGGGGGAGGTCGGGTCGAGTCGAACGGGAACTTCCACGGCGCCCCCGTCGCGTACGTCCTCGACTTCCTGGCCATCGTCGCCGCCGACCTCGGGTCGATCACCGAGCGCCGCACGGACCGGCTGCTGGACAAGAACCGCTCGCACGGCCTCCCGCCGTTCCTCGCCGACGACGCCGGGGTGGACTCGGGGCTGATGATCGCCCAGTACACGCAGGCCGCCCTGGTCAGCGAGCTGAAGCGGCTCGCCGTGCCCGCGTCCGTCGACTCGATCCCGTCCTCCGCGATGCAGGAGGACCACGTCTCCATGGGCTGGTCGGCCGCCCGGAAGCTCCGTACCGCCGTCACCGGGCTCGCGAGGATCGTGGCCGTCGAGCTGTACGCCGCCACGCGCGCCGTGGAGCTGCGTGCCGCCGAGGGGCTGACCCCCGCACCCGCCTCACAGGCCGTCGTCGCGGCACTGCGCGCCGCCGGTGTCCAGGGCCCGGGCCCCGACCGCTTCCTCGCCCCGGACCTGGCCGCCGCCGACACCTTCGTACGGGAGGGGAAGCTGGTCGCGGCCGTCGAGGCGGTGACCGGGCCGCTGGCCTGAGCGCGTACGCGTGAGGGCTGCCGCGCCCCGCGGGGCGCGGCAGCCCTCACGTGGCTCAGAAGCCGGTGGAGCCCCGGCGCACCGAGTAACCGACGAACCCCGCGCCGACGCACAGCGAGGCCGTCCCGCCGATCAGGTACGGAGTCGTGTCGACACCCGCCCCGGTGTCGGCGAGCGTGTCCCCGGAGGCGAACTCCGCCGTGGCGGAGGCCTGCCGGGTCCCGGCGGACGAGCCGGCGGAACCGCCCTGTGTGCCTGCCTCACCGCTCGCGTTGGCGGAGGGGACGAACCAGAGAGCACAGAGCAGGGTGCCTGCCGCTGTGGTGGTCAGCAGCGTGCGACGAGCGATGGACACAGAATCGATCCCCTTGCGACAGCCATCAGTTAGCCCCGTGGGCCGATGCTAAGCAAAGCAGCGGGTCGGTGGAAACCCACAGGTCCCGGGAGCCTTACGCTCCGGCGTATGAGCACTTCGGAGACACCCTCATTTGTTCGGCTTCGCGTGGAGATGGTGCTGGAGGTCAGCGACGCGGACGCTTTGACCGGTACCGCCCTGGAGAGCATCGCCGCGGATTTCACCGCATCCGGGGCGTCCGCCGACGAGTCCGCAGAGGAACGCACGCATGCCGAGGAGACGGTCCGGGAAGACGCAGCGGAAGCCCTCGCCTCGCTGATCGACCCGTTCGATCTGGTCAGCCAGGTGCCCGGGGTCGAGCTCGCCCAGGCCTCCTGGAGCAGCGAGACGATCGACTACGACCCCGACGCCGAGGACTGGGCCGCCGGAGAGGACGGGGACGAGGCGTACTACGGGATCGAGGACAATGAGACGGACGACGAAGAAGGCGGCGGCACCACGGAACGCTGACGCCCGCGGAGCACTCCTCAAAGGTGGCGGGAACCGCCGTGGCCCCGGGTGCGTCGATGAGTGGTGTTCCCCACATCCGCGGCGGATGTGGAACGGAAGACCCGGTCACGGTGTTCTAGCAACATTGACGGGGAATCGCCGTCGGGCGACCTTGTCCGGGGATCTTGGGGAATCGGCAACGATGGAGAAGCGTGTGATGACGGACAGCAAGCGGCGCAGGGGCCTCATGGCCGCGTCCGCACTGCTCGGCGGCGTTCTGGTGCTTTCTGCCTGCAGCGACGACGGCGGTACGAACTCGGGCGCGAGCGCCGACAGCTCGAAGAAGTCACAGGCACAGGTGGACGAGGCGGCGGCCAAGGACGCCTCCGAAGCACAGATAACGATCGCGCCGAAGAACGGTGCGACGAACGCGAGCATCAACAACGCCGCGATGGTCACCGTCGCCAAGGGCAAGCTGACCGAGGTCACCATGACCTCGGCGGAGGGCGACGCCGTCGAGGGCACCCTCGCGGCCGACGGCTCCAGCTGGAAGCCCGCCGGCCAGCTCGAGCGCTCGACGACGTACAAGATCAGTGCGACCGCGGCGGACTCCAAGGACCGTGAGGCGCACGCCAACAGCTCCTTCACGACCGTCTCGCCCGAGAACAGCTTCATCGGCAACTTCACCCCCGAGGACGGTTCCACCGTCGGTGTGGGCATGCCGGTCTCGATCAACTTCAACAAGGCGATCACCAACAAGAAGGCCGTCCAGGACGGCATCAAGGTGACGTCGAGCAGCGGCCAGGAAGTCGTCGGCCACTGGTTCAACAACCAGCGCCTGGACCTGCGCCCCGAGGACTACTGGCAGGGCGGTTCCACCGTCACGCTGAAGCTGGCGCTGGACGGCGTCGAGGGCGCCGACGGTGTCGTGGGCGTGCAGCAGAAGACGGTCACCTTCAAGGTCGGCCGCAACCAGGTCTCCACCGTGGACGCCAAGGCGCACACCATGACCGTCACCCGGGACGGCAAGACGATCAAGACCATCCCGATCTCCGCCGGCTCCCCGGAGAACCCGACGTACAACGGCCAGATGGTGATCTCCGAGAAGTACAAGGAGACCCGCATGGACGGTTCGACGGTCGGGTTCACGGACGACGACGGCAAGGGCGAGTACGACATCAAGGACGTCCCGCACGCCATGCGGCTGTCCACGTCGGGCACCTTCATCCACGGCAACTACTGGGGCAAGGGCATCTTCGGCAGCGCCAACACCAGCCACGGCTGTGTCGGTCTGGCCGACGCCAAGGGCGCCGACGACCCCAACACGGCCGGTGCCTGGTTCTACAACAACTCCATGATCGGCGACGTGGTCGTGGTCAAGAACTCCCCGGACAAGACCATCGCTCCCGACAACGGTCTCAACGGCTGGAACATGAGCTGGTCGGAGTGGACGGCGAACGCCGCCTGATCTCCTGACCGCGCCTCTTCCCCTCCGAAGGCGGCGGCACCCGGATCCTTCCGGGCGCCGCCGCCTTCGGCGTGTGCGGGCCCGGAGGCATATGTGCGCCGGCAGTGTTCTCATCCTGCTCTCATCGCGTACTTAACTCCTCATCACGCCCGCTCCATACCTTCGCGCCATGTTCTTCACCTACCTCCGGCGCGAACTGCGCCGCCGCAGAAAGGCGGCGCTCGTCGTCGCCTCGGGGCTCGCCCTCGGCATTGCGCTGGTCATCGTCGTCAGTTCGGTCTCCTCGGGCATGAGCAAGGCCCAGGACAAGGTCCTCGAATCGCTGTACGGCCTGGGCACGGACATGACGGTGACCAAGGCCGCCGCCGCCCAGGGGTCCGGGGGCACCGAGCGGCCCAGGTTCAACTTCGACGCCAAGGAGGACGAGGACGCCACCCAGAGCACGGACCGCGTCATGGTCCAGGGCTTCCAGACGCTGGCCTCCAGCACCGTCGGGAAGGTCGGCGAGCAGAAGGGTGTCGCGGACGCCGTCGGCGGGCTGAGCCTCTCGGTCATGAAGGTCGACGGCCAGTTCAAGCGCGGCGAGTTCAAGCAGGACGAGAGCGCGGGCGAGGGCGGCGGACCCGCCGGCGGCCAGGGCGGCGGCGGTCAGCCGCAGGGTGAGGTCCAGGGCGGAGGGGCATCCTTCGACGTCAACTCCTTCACCGTGTACGGCACCGACGTCACCCAGCAGAACCTCGGCCCGCTGACCTCCTCCAAGATCACCGAGGGCCGTACGTTCAAGGCCGCCGAGACCGACGCCAAGGTCGCGGTGGTCGACTCCGCCTACGCCGAGGAGAAGGAGCTCGCGGTCGACAAGACCGTCACCATCTCCGGCACGAAGTACACGATCGTGGGCATCTCCACCGCGGACAGCGGTGACGCGGCCGCCAACGTCTACATCCCGCTGAAGCAGGCGCAGACCGTCTCCGAATCCGAGGACAAGGTCACCACGGTCTACGTCCGGGCCTCGGACTCGCAGCAGATCGACACCGTCAAGGCCGCCATCCAGAAGAACATCTCCGGCACGACGGTCACCACCTCCGCCGACCTCGCCGACACGGTGTCCGGCTCCCTCTCCACCGCCTCCGACCTGGCCGCCGGCGTCGGCAAGTGGCTCTCCGTCGCGGTCCTGATCGCCGCCTTCCTCGTCGCGGGTCTGCTGACCTCCTCCGCGGTCAGCCGGCGCGTGCGGGAGTTCGGCACCCTCAAGGCCCTCGGCTGGAAGAGCGGGCGCGTCACCCGCCAGGTCATCGGCGAAGCCCTCGTCAACGGCCTGATGGGCGGGGTGCTCGGTATCGCCGTCGGCGTCGCCGGCGCCTACGCCGTGACCGCCGTCAGCCCCACCCTCAGTGCCCAGCTCGGCTCCACCGGTGGCGGAGGCGGCATGGGCGGCGGCGGCCCGATGGGCGGGGGCGGCCCCGGGCGTCAGACCGCGTCCAAGACCCTGGACATCGCGCTGACCGCGCCCGTCTCGCTCACCACGATCCTCGTGGCCGTCGCCCTGGCGGTGGCGGGCGGACTGATCGCCGGCGCCTTCGGCGGCTGGCGCGCCTCCCGGCTGCGGCCGGCCGACGCCCTGCGCCGCGTCGCGTAACTCCCCCTTCCGAAAGTACGTACAGCAGGAGTCCACACGTGTACCAGCTCAAGGGCGTCACCAAGCGCTACATGCGCGGCAAGAACCCCGTCGACGCGCTCGCCGGTGTCGATCTGACCATCGAGGACGGGGGAAGACTCGTCATCCAGGGCCCGACCGGCGGAGGGAAGTCGACCCTCCTGCAGATGCTCGGCGGGCTCGACCGGCCCACCTCCGGCACCGTCGAGCTCGACGGTGTCGACCTGGCCAGGCTCCCCGAGTCCCGGCTCACCAAGGTCCGGGCCGAGTCCATCGGATTCGTCTTCCAGAGCTTCAACCTGATCCCGACGCTCACCGCACAGGAGAACGTCGAGACCGCCCTCGTCCCCCTCGGTCTCGGAGCGAAGACCCGTCGCGAACGCGCCGCCGAAGCTCTGGAGTCGGTGGGCCTCGGTGACCGGCCCACCCATCTTCCGAGCGAGATGTCCGGCGGTCAGCAGCAGCGCGTCGCGATCGCCAGGGCCCTGGTGAAGCGGCCCAAGGTGCTGCTCGCCGACGAACCGACCGGCAACCTCGACGAATCCATGCGCGACGAGATCATGGACCTGCTCGACGGGCTGTGGAAGGGACACGGACTGACCTTCGTGATGGTCACCCACGACAGCTCCCTCGCCCGCAAGGCGCCCCGGGTGGCGACCATCCGCAAGGGAAAGGTCACCGTGACGGAGAACGCCACGGCCTGATCCGCGGCCGCGCGGACCTCACGGCCACCCCCCTCCGGCTGTGAGGTTCGCCACCCGTACGGCCCCGCGACGCGGGCGCCGTACGGGCCCTCCGCCCTTGCGGGAGCGGGGTGTACAGGTACGGAAGCGCCCCTACCGGGACGAACCGCCGTGGCCACTATGTGGATGTCGCCGGGGCGGTGCGGGGCCGCGCTGCGAGACTTGCCGGGTGCAACGGCTCCCACGGGCCGGTGGCGCCTCCGGGGACAGGGAGCGCCGACGCGCAAGAGCCCACCCACGGAAGGTCTTGATCAGATGCCGGCCAGCTCCGACTCCCTCACCCCGCGCACCGCCGAGAACCGGATCATCGAGCCGCTCTACGCGGAGATCCTGCGGCGCAACCAGGGCGAGGGCGAGTTCCACCAGGCGGTGCGCGAGGTCCTCGAAACCCTGGGCCCCGTGCTGGCGAAGCGACCGGAGTTCGTCGACGCCCGCATCATCGAGCGTGTCTGCGAGCCCGAACGGCAGCTCATCTTCCGGGTGCCGTGGTCGGACGACGCCGGCGACATCCACGTCAACCGCGGCTTCCGCGTGGAGTTCTCCAGCTCGCTCGGCCCGTACAAGGGCGGCCTGCGCTTCCACCCCTCCGTCAACCTCGGCATCGTGAAGTTCCTCGGCTTCGAGCAGATCTTCAAGAACGCCCTCACCGGCATGCCGATCGGCGGCGGCAAGGGCGGCGCCGACTTCGACCCCAAGGGCCGGTCCGACGCCGAGGTCATGCGCTTCTGCCAGTCGTTCATGACCGAACTCCACCGCCACCTGGGCGAGTACACCGACGTCCCCGCCGGTGACATCGGCGTCGGCGGACGCGAGATCGGTTACCTCTTCGGCCAGTACAAGCGGATCACCAACCGCTACGAGTCCGGCGTGCTCACCGGGAAGGGCCTCGGCTGGGGAGGCGCCCAGGCACGTACCGAGGCCACCGGCTACGGCTGCGTCCTGTTCACCGCCGAGATGCTGCGCGTGCGCGGCGAGTCCCTCGAAGGCCAGCGCATCGCGGTGTCCGGCTCCGGCAACGTGGCCATCTACGCCATCGAGAAGGCCCAGCAGCTCGGCGCGACCGTCGTGACCTGCTCCGACTCGGGCGGCTACGTCGTGGACGAGAAGGGCATCGACCTCGCGCTGCTCAAGGAGATCAAGGAGGACGGCCGCGGCCGCATCTCCGAGTACGCCGAGCGGCGCGGCGACCACGTCCGCTACGTCGCCGGCACGGGCGTCTGGAGCGTCCCGGTGGACGTGGCCCTGCCCTGCGCCACCCAGAACGAACTCCACGAGGCCGACGCGCTCGCCCTCGTACGCAACGGGGTCAAGGCGGTCGCCGAGGGCGCCAACATGCCCACCACCCCCGACGCCGTCCGTGTCTTCCAGGAAGCGGGCGTGGCCTTCGCCCCCGGCAAGGCGGCCAACGCCGGCGGAGTGGCCACCAGCGCCCTGGAGATGCAGCAGAACGCCTCACGCGACTCCTGGACCTTCTCCCACACCGAGGAGCGCCTGGCGGAGATCATGCGCCACATCCACGACTCCTGCCACACGACGGCCGAGAAGTACGGCAGCCCGGGCAACTACGTGGTGGGCGCGAACATCGCGGGCTTCGAGCTCGTCGCGGACGCGATGCTGGCGCAGGGCCTGATCTGACCCTGCCGGCTCGCAGGGGGCCCGGGGGCGCGAGCCCCGGGCCCCGCGAAGACGGGCGGAGTGTACGCACCCATGTGTACACTTTTTCGTATGGCTGACACCGTGACCGTACGTGAGGCTCGTACCCATCTGGCCGAGGTCATCGACAGGGCCGAGGCCGGGCAGACCACCGTCGTGACCCGCAACGGCAGGCGGGTCGCCGCACTCGTGCCCATAGAGGTACTCGACGCACTGGATGCGGCGGCCGACGAGCTGGCCGCGCGCGAAGCCGAGGCACACCGTCAGGACCCGACGGTCGGCATGGCCGAACTCCTCGCGGACCTGTTCGAGGGCGGAGACCCGGCCGCGTGAAGTACGCCTTTCGTTTCACCGCTCACGCCCAGCGTCAGCTCCGCTCGATCGACCGGCAGGACGCCCTCCGTATCCTCACGGCCATCACGCCGCTCGGGGACGACCCGTGGCGGGAGGACGCGGACGTGAAGAAGCTGACAGGTCATGACGGCCTGTATCGCGTGCGCGCGGGTGACTTCCGTGTGGTGTACGAGGTCCAGGGCGAGGTCCTGGTCATTCTCGTCGTCCACCTCGGCCACAGGAGCGACGTGTACCGCCGGTTCTGACGGCGGAACGGCGCATGGGCGTCACCGCCGCCGGAAGTACTCCGCGCAGCCCGTGTTCGCCACCAGCACCACGGCGAGGACGACGGCCGCCACCGGGTGGCCCGTCCCGTACACGGCCACCGCACCCCCGCCGAGCACCACCGTCTTCGCCGCCAGCACGCCCGCGAGTGGCAGCGGGAAGCGGGCGCGGGGCGCGGCGAACAGGCCCCACAGCACGACGGCCGCCCCCGGTACGCCGACCCCCAGGGCCACCGACGCAGCCATGCCCTCCGGAGCCGTGAATCCCCACCAGGCGAGAGCGCCGATCGCGACGACTTCGAGCACGAACGCGAGCACCTCGTTCGCGGCGACCCAGGGCCGGCCGCGCAGGGCGGTGAGATGTCTGTGGTCTTCGTTCGCCGTCATCGGTTCCGGGCTCCTCTTCTGCGGACGTCCCGTCAGCATGCCGGTCCGCAGTCGACTTCGTTCTGCCTTCAGCAGATCCGCCCGGCGCGGAAGGCTTTCCCCTCCCGTGCCGGGCACACCGCTCCTAGGCTGGGGCGATGAGCAGCCACGCGCCGAACCACGCCCGCGTCGTCCCCCTGCGTCCCGCTCCCGCCGCCAAGGAGCCCCTGTGGCGGGACGTCGTGGGTGACGTCCTGCGCCGCGAGCGCACCGCCCAGGAGCGGACGCTGAAGGACGTGGCCGAGGACGCCCGGATCTCCGTGCCGTACCTCTCCGAGATCGAGCGCGGCCGCAAGGAGGCCTCCTCCGAGGTCCTCGCGGCGGCGGCCCGCTCGCTCGGGCTCGGGCTGGCCGACGTGCTGTCCCTGGCCCAGCGGGAGCTGGCCGGGCCCGTCCGGCACAGCCGGACCGCGCCCGCCCGGACCTCCATGGGCGAGGTGCGGCTGGCCGCCTGAACCGGCGGCACGGACCTCGGGCCGTGGAGGAGCGGGGGAGTGCCCCCCCCTGCCGGGCCCCCGCGAGGGACCGCTCGGTGATCTCCGTGGGGGTCACACAGCGGCGCCTCGTCGGACGGTCACTCCGTGGCGCTCGGCGCCGGGGCGATGCCCGTCGGGCAGGCGCGGCCCCAGTTGGTCTCCGATGGGGACTCCAGGGTGGCGCCCGTCCCGCCGATGCCGCAGTAGCCGTCGGGGTTCTTGTCGAGGTACTGCTGGTGGTACGCCTCGGCCGGCCAGAAGGTCCGGCCCTCCGCCGGGAGGATCTCCGTGGTGATCTGCTTGAAACCGGCGCCCGTGAGCACCTGCTGGTAGGCGTCCCGGGACGCCTCCGCGGCCTCCGCCTGCTCGGGGGAGTGGGTGTAGAGGGCCGAGCGGTACTGCGTACCCACGTCGTTGCCCTGGCGGAAGCCCTGGGTCGGGTTGTGGGACTCCCAGAAGAGCTTCAGCAGATCCGCGTAGCTCACGACCTTCGGGTCGAAGACGACCCGCACGGCCTCCGTGTGGCCGGTCAGCCCCGAGCAGGTCTCCTCGTACGACGGGTTCTCGGTGTAGCCGCCCTGGTAGCCGACGAGCGTCGTCCAGACGCCCTCCGTCTGCCAGAACTTGCGCTCGGCGCCCCAGAAACAGCCCAGCGCGAAGTCGGCGACCTCCAGGCCCTGCGGGTACGGGCCGGTCAGCGGGTTGCCGAGGACCGTGTGGCGGGACGGCACCGTGAATTCGGGGGTGGGGCGACCGCGCAGGGCCTCCTCCGGGGTGGGGAGCTGCGGGGTGCGGTGGGTCAGGAACATGCGGGGGCTCCTCCGGGGTCGTGGTTCGCTCGGTACAACGCCGCGGGGGCGCCGTGGATTCCGCGGTGTCAGGCCGCGGGGGACCGGGGCTCGCGGCGTTCGTCACCGTCCCGGCCACGGGGGGCCGGGTCCTCGTACGAGGCCATGTACGCGGCCGTCTTCTTGCGCGCCCGCAGCCAGAACCAGATGGCGAGGGCTATCAGGATCAGCGGGATCAGTCGTGCCATGGGTGTGCCGGTCCAATCCGGAGGGGGCGGGTGTGCCGGTTCAGTGGAGCAGCGTCGCGGGGCTGCCCCCGTTCGCCTCGTACCCCGCGACGGCCAGGGCCCGGTAGACGGTGTACTCGGCGGCCGGGTCCGGGTTCTGGGTCCAGGGCAGCGCGCCCACGTGGCCGTCGATGTGGACGAGTTGGTGCATCGCCTCCGACCAGCGTTCCATCCGGACCAGGAAAAGGACCAGCAGATGCCGGACGTGGGCGAGCATCGGGTCGTCCGCGCGTGCCGAGTGCACCGCGAACATCGCGCCCTCGACCGCCTTGGTCACGACGAGGCCGCGGTAGAAGCCCTGCACCAGATTGACCTCGGGGAGGTGTTCGTACACCGCGAACAGCGGCAGCGCGGCGAGCAGCGAGCCCTGCGGGGCGCGGGCGGCGGCCGTCGTCGCGAAGCGGTCGGCCTCCTCGCGGGAGCCGTGCCACTTCTCGCACCAGAAGTGCAGGGCCGCGATGTGGGCGCCCATGTGCGCCGGGGCACGGTCGATGATCTTCACCCAGAGCTGGTCGAACTGCTCGTGGGAGTAGCCCAGTCCACGCGCCACGGCCAGTTCCACGATGTACGGGACGGGGTCGCCCGGGGCGAGCAGGGCCGCCTCGCCGCAGACCGTACGGGCCTCCTCCAGGATGATCCGGAAGTCGTCCGTGCCCACGGTGCCGGTGCGCCACGCCTGCTGCACCAGGAACTCCGCGTGCACCGCCGCGGCCCCCGCGTCCTTCGGGGCCTCGGCCCGCCACGCCCTGAGCCACGCCCCTCCGGCACCGGGCCGCTGGGCCAGCTCCAGGGAGGCCGCACCGGCGAACGCCTGGACCCGCTGCCAGCGGATCTCGCTCTCCTTGGGCGTACCCGCCAGCAGCTGGGAGGCGGCCCGCCAGCTCCCGGTTCCCTGGACGACGTCGAGGACGTCCAGGAGGTCCTGGTCGGGGCCCGGCATCCGGATGTCCAGCTCCTCCTGGCGTGCGAAGCCGTACGTGTCCGGGTCGGCGGCGTCGGGCGAACCGGGCGCCACCTGGCGGATACCGCCGCGGCGGCGCAGCATCATCGGGCCGACGACGGCCACGAGCATGCACAGGGCGAGCAGGAACCAGAGAATCTCCATGCGGCCCATTGTCCCCGGACGGGTAACCCGGCGGCGAGTGGCCTGTAACTCCCCTCCCGACGAACTACGCTCGGGCCCCATGAGCGACCAGCACAGCTTCGAGACCCTTGCGATCCACGCCGGCAACACGGCGGATCCCCTCACCGGCGCCGTGGTCCCGCCGATCTACCAGGTGTCCACGTACAAGCAGGACGGCGTCGGCGGACTGCGCGGCGGCTACGAGTACAGCCGCAGTGCCAATCCCACCCGCACGGCGCTGGAGGAGAACCTGGCGGCGCTGGAGGGCGGCCGGCGCGGCCTGGCCTTCGCGTCGGGCCTCGCCGCGGAGGACTGCCTCCTGCGTACGCTGCTGACCCCCGGCGACCACGTGGTCATCCCGAACGACGCCTACGGCGGCACCTTCCGGCTGTTCGCGAAGGTCGCCTCGCGCTGGGGCGTGGAGTTCTCGGTCGCCGACACCTCGGACGTGACCGCGGTGCGGGCGGCGCTCACCCCGCGTACGAAGGCGATCTGGGTGGAGACGCCCTCGAACCCGCTGCTCGGCATCACCGACATCGCGGCCGTCGCCGGGGTGGCCCGGCAGGCCGGCGTCCGGCTGGTCGTCGACAACACCTTCGCGAGCCCGTACCTCCAGCAGCCGCTCTCGCTCGGCGCCGACGTCGTGGTGCACTCCACCACGAAGTACATGGGCGGCCACTCGGACGTCGTCGGCGGCGCGCTCGTCACCGGCGACCCGGAGCTGGCCGAGGAACTGGCGTACCACCAGAACGCGATGGGCGCGGTGGCCGGGCCGTTCGACGCGTGGCTGGTGCTGCGGGGCATCAAGACGCTCGCGGTCCGCATGGACCGTCACGACGAGAACGCCACCAAGGTCGCCGACCTGCTGACCCGGCACCCGAAGGTGACGCAGGTCCTCTACCCGGGGCTGCCGGAGCACCCGGGCCACGAGGTCGCCGCCAAGCAGATGAAGGCGTTCGGCGGGATGGTGTCGTTCCGCGTCACCGGCGGTGAGGAGGCGGCGGTCGAGGTCTGCAACCGCGCGAAGCTCTTCACGCTCGGTGAGTCGCTGGGCGGTGTGGAGTCGCTGATCGAGCACCCGGGCCGGATGACGCACGCGTCCACCGCCGGCTCGCTGCTGGAGGTGCCGGCCGACCTGGTCCGGCTGTCCGTCGGCATCGAGAACGCCGACGACCTGCTGGCCGACCTGACGCAGGCCCTCGGCTGACAGCCGTGACCTTCCGGCGGCCGGGACAGCCGGTCCCCGCCGCCGGACGGCGTGAACCGACGGTCAGACAGCGGCCTTCTCGTCCTCCAGGGATGCCCGGATCTGCTCGCGCATCTCCGGGCCGTCCGTGTGCTCGTGGACCGAGACGGCGTGCTCGGCGGCTGCGCGGACGACTTCGTCCTCCTCACCGGAAATGGTGAGTGTGCAGTTCGAGACGCTCGGATACTTACGGCAGTCGGCGACCTTGCGTGTCATGGCGGGCCTCCTCGACTCGCGAGTGCAGGCACTTCCAGCGTAGATCCGACGGCGCGGACGGACCGGCCGGGAGAGCGCGGTCAGCCTTCCTGCGCCGGCTGGCTCGCCACCTGCCTGGCCGCCAGCGAGCCGTTGAACCGGGTCAGCAGGGCGCAGAAAACGTCGCGCTCCTCCTCGGTCCAGCCGTCGGTCACCTGGGACATCAGCTCACGCCGTGAGGCGCGGACCTCCTCCAGACGGGACTGGCCGCGCGGCGACAGCTGCAGCACGACGGCGCGCCCGTCCTCGGGGTGCGAGGTGCGCTTGACCAGTCCGGTGTCGACGAGCGGCGCGACCTGCCGGGTCACGGTCGAGGAGTCGATCCCCATGCCCGCGGCGAGCGCCTTGACGCCCATGGGGCCTTCCACGTCGAGCCGGTTGAGCAGCAGGTAGGCCGCCCGGTCCATCGAGTTGCGGACCTGGCCGACACCGCCGAGGCGGGTCTGCTCGGCACGGCGGGCGAAGACGGCCACCTGGTGCTGGAGAGAGTCGAGCAGGTGGTCCGTTCCCGGTTGTCCGGGGGTCGCGCCCCCGGAGGGAGACGCAGCAGTCGTCATGTCCTGAGGGGGCATGGCCGGGGGCTCTCTTCGTGCGAGTGTCGGATGGGTGGGGGACAGAGTACGCGGCCACGGGGCAACGTGTACCAGCGCTGCACAAACCTGTGGACACCACCGCAGGCCGCCATGAGATGCGACGGCTTCGACCGCTCCGAGCTGCAAGACTTGCTGTCATGACCTTCCGTACGTCAGGACCCTTTCCTCCGCTGATCCTCGACGACGTCCGAGGGGCGCAGAAGATGCTGTCCGGGGTCGCCAGAACCACCGGGATGGAGGGCAGCCGCCATCTCACCTCACTCGTCGGGGCGCCGGTCCACCTCAAGTGCGAGAACCTGCAGCGCACCGGGTCGTTCAAACTGCGTGGCGCGTACGTGCGGATCGCGGGGCTCAGCCCCGTCGAGCGGGCGGCCGGAGTGGTGGCCGCGAGTGCCGGAAACCATGCGCAGGGTGTCGCACTCGCCTCTTCGCTGCTCGGCGTACGCTCCACGGTCTTCATGCCGGTCGGCGCGCCCCTGCCGAAGGTCGCCGCGACCCGGGAGTACGGCGCGGAGGTCCGGCTGCACGGCCATGTCGTCGACGAGACGCTCGCCGCCGCCCAGGAGTACGCCGAGGAGACCGGGGCCGTCTTCATCCACCCCTTCGACCACCCGGACATCATCGCGGGGCAGGGCACCGTGGGCCTGGAGATCCTCGAACAGTGCCCCGAGGTCCGCACGATCGTCGTCGGTGTCGGCGGGGGCGGGCTCGCCGCGGGCATCGCGGTCGCGGTGAAGGCGCTGCGCCCCGACGTCCGTGTCGTCGGCGTCCAGGCGGCGGGCGCGGCCGCCTTCCCGCCCTCGCTGTCCGCCGGGCATCCGGTGGCGCTCGGCTCGGTGCAGACCATGGCCGACGGGATCAAGGTGGGACGCCCCGGCGATCTCACGTTCCCGCTGGTCCAGGAGCTGGTGGACGAGGTCCGCACGGTCTCCGAGGACGAGCTCTCCAGCGCGCTGCTGTTGTGCCTGGAGCGGGCCAAGATGGTCGTCGAGCCCGCCGGCGCGAGCCCCGTCGCGGCGCTGCTGAGCGATCCGGAGTCGTTCCGCGGGCCCGTCGTCGCCGTGCTGTCCGGCGGCAACGTCGACCCCCTGCTGATGCAGCGCATCCTGACGCACGGCATGGTCGCGGCGGGCCGCTACCTCAGCCTGCGGCTGCGGCTCACCGACCGGCCGGGCGCGCTGGCCGCGATGCTCGCCACGCTGTCCGTCGCCGACGCGAACGTGCTCGACATCAGCCACGTACGGACCGATCCCCGGCTCGGGCTGACCGAGGCGGAGGTGGAACTCCACCTGGAGACCAAGGGCCCGGAGCACTGCGAGGAGGTCGCCTCCGCGCTGCGCACCGCGGGTTACCTGGTGCAGACCTGAGTTCCCGTAAACCTGTTGTCGGTCGCGATATATCGCGATACCGTGCATCGCCGAACAATCCGGTGTTCCCGGCCCGGAGAGACCGGGAACTTTACGATCCGCTCAGGAATTCACGCGGAAGCAACTGGGGGAATCTCGTATGCCAGGCGCCATTTACGCCGAAGGCCTGGTGAAGACCTTCGGCGATGTACGAGCACTGGACGGCGTCGACCTCGACGTCCCCGAGGGCACCGTCCTCGGCCTGCTGGGTCCCAACGGCGCGGGTAAGACCACCGCCGTACGTGTCCTGACCACCCTGCTCCGGCCGGACAGCGGACAGGCTGTCGTGGCGGGCATCGACGTCCTGAAGAACCCCGACGCGGTGCGCCGCTCGATCGGCCTCTCCGGCCAGTTCGCGGCCGTCGACGAATACCTCACGGGCCGCGAGAACCTCCGGATGGTCGGGCAGCTCTACCAGATGAGCGCGCGGGACGCGAAGAAGCGGGCCGGGGAGCTCCTGGAGAGGTTCAACCTCGCCGACGCGGCCGACCGCACCGCGAAGACGTACTCCGGAGGCATGCGCCGGCGGCTCGACCTGGCGGCGGCACTCGTCGTCTCACCGCCGGTGATGTTCATGGACGAGCCCACCACCGGGCTCGACCCGCGGAACCGGCAGCAGCTGTGGGAGGTCATCGAGGAGCTCGTCGCCGGCGGCACGACCCTGCTGCTGACCACGCAGTACCTGGAGGAGGCCGACCACCTCGCCCATGACATCTGCGTCATCGACCACGGCAAGGTCATCGCCCGCGGCACATCCGACCAGCTCAAGGCCCGCACCGGCGGCGAGCGCGTCGAGGTCGTCGTGCACCAGCCCGACCAGATCGGCCCCGCCCGCTCCGTGCTCGTCGCGTACGGCAAGGGCGAGATCTCCGTCGCCGAACACACCCGCAAGCTGACCGTCCCGGTCACCGGCGGGGCCAAGCTGCTCGCCGAGGTCATCCGCGACCTCGACGCCCAGGGCGTGGAGATCGACGACATCGGGTTGCGCCGCCCCACCCTCGACGACGTCTTCATCTCGCTCACCGGCCACACGGCCCAGCTGGAGCAGAACGGCGAGAACGGTTCGACCGAGGCCGCTGAGGGCCGGAAGGAGGACGGGCAGTGAGCGCCGTCATGGACGCGAAGAACCCGGCACCGCTCAAGTCACGCGGGGCGATCGGCCGCTCGGTGGCCGACTCCCTGGTGATCACCCGCCGCAACCTGATCCGGATGAGCCGGATTCCGGAGATGCTGCTCTTCGGGGTCATCCAGCCGGTCATGTTCGTGGTGCTGTTCACCTACGTCTTCGGCGGTTCGATCAGCATCGGCGGCTCCACCGACCCGCAGCTGTACAAGGAGTTCCTGATGGCCGGGATCTTCGCGCAGACCGTCACCTTCGCCACGGCGGGCGCCGGTGCGGGCATCGCCGACGACATGCACAAGGGGCTGATCGACCGCTTCAGGTCGCTGCCCATGGCGCGGGGCGCCGTCCTCACCGGACGGACCCTCGCCGACCTCGTCCAGACCACCCTCACCCTCGTGGTGCTCGCCGGGGTCGCCCTGATCGTCGGCTGGCGTACCCACGAGAACATCGGCAAGGTGCTCTGCGGCTTCCTGCTGCTGCTCCTGCTCGGTTACGCCTTCTCCTGGATCGGAGCCCTGATCGGCCTGACCGTGCGGACCCCGGAGGCGGCCACCTCCGGCGGGCTGATCTGGCTGTTCCCCCTGACGTTCATCTCGAACGCCTTCGTGCCGGTCACCGGCATGCCGACGTTCCTCCAGCACGTCGCCGAGTGGAATCCCTTCAGCGCCACGGTGGCGGGCGCCCGTGAACTCTTCGGGAACACGATGCCGGGCGTGCCGAACTCGGTCACCGGTGCGTGGCCGATGGAGCACCCGATCTGGGCCTCGATCATCTGGTCGGTCCTGATCATCCTGGTCTTCCGGACCCTGGCGGTCCGCAAGTACCGTCAGGCGGCCGTCTGACGGCCGCGCGCTGCCCGGCGCAGGCCTCCGCCTCCGCCAGGTAGCGCGCCACCGGGCCCAGGGTCAGCATCCCGCTCGCGCCGCCGGCGTCCTCCTCACGGGCGTAGCGCAGGGCGGCCGCCGCGCGTGCGGCGGTCCCGCGCTCGCCGAGGCGGGCGGCGGCGTGGGCGGTCAGGCACCACAGCGCCTCCTGCATGTGGTCCGGCGGGGGGTCGGCCACCGCGGCGAGGGCCGTCCGGGCCTCCTCGGGCCGGTCCTGCGCGAGCAGCACGAGAGGGCGCGCCCAGGGGGCGTACGGGCCCCAGTCCAGGTTCCCGTCGGTGGGCGCGGGCCGGTCGTGCAGCAGGCGCAGCCCCAGGAGCGCGAGCGGGAACAGACCGCGGTGCAGCCCCGGCATGCCGGCCGTCCGCAGGGCGTCCTCCGCGGCGCGGTAGTGCTCCGCGGCCTCGGCGGCGGTCGGTCCGCCGGGTCCGGCGCTGCGGGCGGCCGTGACCCGGGCCCGGAACCACCTGGTGAGGACGGGGACGAGAGGCGCCTCGGTCATGGCGGCGAGCTGTTCGGCCGCGTCGGCGTGCGAGGCCGCGGCGTCGAGGTCTCCGAGGGCCGAGGCGGACTGCAGCCGGACGAGCCGGCCGAGCACGGCGAAGTCCGGCAGCCCGTGGCGGGTGGCCAGGTCGATGATCTCGGCGCCGGTGCCGTCCCGTACGGGGGCGAGCCCGGGGCGGGTGAAGGACTGCAGGAACACCCCGTTGAGGGCGAACGCCAGCAGGGCGGGGTCGGCCTGCTGCCGTGCCAGCGTCTCGGCCCGCCGTGCCGCCTGCCGGGCGCGTTCCAGCTCGGGCGGGGACAGACCGGCGCTGCGGCTCTCGACGGCGACCGTGGCCAGGAGGCGGGCGAGGAGGCCGGCGGGGCCGTCGGGGCCGAGCGCGGCGAGCGTGCGCTCGGCGGCCGCGACGACGGCACGGGACTGCTCGGGGTCGTCGGCCCGGCTCCAGACGGCGGGCACGTCGTAGGCGCCGATGATCCGGGCCGTCAGGGTGAGGTCGCCGGAGCGTTCCGCCGCCCGGACGGCGGCGAGGCGGTCACGCCGCGAGTGGACGAGAGCGTCACCGCCCGCCAGCGCGAGGGTGCGGGCCAGGTCCACGGTGGTACGCGGGCCGAGCCGGACCCCGTGGCCGGTCCACGGGGCAGTCGCGGCGTCCAGGGGCTCGTACCCGTTCAGGATGTCCGCCTCCAGCCGCCGGAGGCCGGCGCCGGGGTCGAGCCCGAGCTGACCGACGAGCATGGCGCGGGCGCGACGGAGGGTGGCGAGCGCGTCGGCCTGGCGGCCCGCCCGGTGGAGCGCCCGGGCCAGCAGCTCCCAGGCCGGCTCGCGCCACGGATGCGCGGCGACATGGGCGCCCAGTCCTGCGACGAGGGCGGCACCCTCCCCGGAGCCGAGGAGGATGCGGGCACGCAGCTCCACGCCCTCCAGCCGCAGCTCCTCCAGCCGGGTCCGTTCGCGCTGAGCCCACAGGGAGCCGGTGACATCGGCGTAGGCGGGGCCACGCCAGGCCGCGAGCGCCGCGCCGAGGCCCGCCACCTCGCCGGGGCTGTGCCGGGCGCGGGCCAGGGTGTCCTCGAACCGGTGGACGTCCACGTCCTCGCGCGGCAGGCGCAGCGCGTATCCGGGGCCCTCGGTGACGAGCAGGCGCGGGGGCTCGCGGGGCGGCCGGTCGGGCTCGACGGCGCGGCGGAGCGCGGCGACGAACGTACGCAGGGCGCCCACGGCGCGGGCCGGCGGATCGGTCCACAGATCGTCGACCAGGGTGTCGGTGGTGACCATCCGTCCCTCGGCCGCCACGAGCCGGGCGAGCACCTCACGGTGGCGGGGCCCGCCCAGGGCGACCGGGCTCCCGTCGTCGTGGAAGGCCCGCACGGCACCGAGCGCGTCGATTCGCATGCACCCATCCTCCGTGCCGGAGGCGGCGGCGCCCAACCGTACTGACCGGCTGCTGATCGCCGTAGCCCACGGTGGCCGGGTCAGCCCCCGACCCGACAGGACGGTCCCTCATGACGCTCACCCTTCCCGGCTTCGACCACATCCGCCTCCCCGGTGCGGACGGCGTGGAGCTGGCCGCCGCGGTCGGCGGCAGCGGCACCCCGGTCGTGCTGCTGCACGGCTTCCCCCAGACCCACCTGATGTGGCGGCACGTAGCCGAGCGGCTCGCCGGCGAACACGCGGTGATCTGCCCCGACCTGCGGGGTTACGGCGCCAGCGACAAGCCGGAGGCCACCGGCCCCGACGTCTACGCCAAGCGCACCATGGCCGCCGACGTCGTCGCCCTGGCGGCGGCGCTCGGCCATGAGCGTTTCGCTCTCGTCGGCCACGACCGGGGCGCCCTGGTCGCCTTCCGTGCGGGCCTGGACCACCCCGAGACCGTCACGCACCTGGGCATCCTCGACGTCGTGCCGACGCTCGACATGTGGAGCGTCCTGCACGGCGCCCCGGCCGCGGTCGGCTACCACCTCTTCCTGATGGCGCAGCCGCCCGGTCTGCCGGAGACGATGATCGCCAACAGTGCGGACGCGTTCTTCGGCTCGTTCCTGGACGCCTGGGCCGCCGACCCGGCCGCGCTGCCGCAGGAGGTGCGGGCCGAGTACCTGCGGGCGAGCGCCGCGGCCGTGACGTCGATCGTCGCCGACTACCGGGCCTCCGCGGACATCGACGTCACGCACGACCAGGCCGACCTGGACGCCGGGTCGCAGCTGGCCATGCCCGTGACGGTCATCCAGCAGGACTGGGGCGCGCGGCTGGGCTACGACGCCGCCGGGGTGTGGAAGGCCTGGGCGCCGGATCTGGACCACCGGCTGACGCGGGCGGGGCACTTCATGGCCGAGGAGGCGCCCGACGAGATCGCGGCGGCGGTCCGGGAGCTGCTGGCCCGCTGATCCCGCGGATCCGGCCGGACGAAGGGCCCCCGGGCACGACGGAGCCCCGGCCGCACTCGCGGCCGGGGCTCCGTACGTGTGGGTGGGGGTCAGCCCTGGTAGGGCTTCGCCGAGACGATCTTCACCGTGGCCTTCTTGCCGTTGGGCAGCTCGTACTCCGCGTCGTCGCCCACCCGCTTGCCGTTCACGCCCGTGCCGAGCGGGGACTGCGGGGAGTAGGTCTCGATGTCGGTGCTCGCGTACTCACGGGAGGCGAGCAGGAAGGTGACCGTGTCGTCGGGGTCGCCGTCGAAGGCGATGGTCACGACCATGCCGGGCTCGACCACGCCGTCGTCGGCGGGGGCTTCGCCGACCTTCGCGTGCTCCAGGAGCTGGGTCAGCTGACGGACCCGGAGCTCCATCTTGCCCTGCTCCTCCTTGGCCGCGTGGTACCCGCCGTTCTCGCGGAGGTCGCCCTCCTCGCGGGCCGCCGCGATCTTGACGGAGATCTCCGTGCGCGCGGGACCAGACAGGTACTCCAGCTCTGCCTTCAGCTGGTTGTACGCCTCCGGCGTGAGCCAGGTGACGTTATCGCTGGTCTGGGTCACAGGGTGCTCCTCGTCGGTGCTGGGAATACAAAGCAACGCCCTACCCCAAGCATGCGCTGCCACGGGTGGGCGAAACAACGAGCCTAACAATTCCGCGCGAAAAGGGGGAGAAGGTAAAACGTCACACGCACATCCGTGCAGGTCAGCACCGGAGTGCGAGCGTCAGGGACGGCGCGCGCCCCGGCGCGCGGTCAGCCGGCGGCGCACCCCTTCAGCTCCACCGCGGTCGCCCTGGAGGTGGTGCGCAGGGAGACGACCTCGTCGATCCGCTCCGAGCGCTCGTCGAACCGGAAGTCCGCCCGGCCGACCTCGCCGCCGTCCTCGCTCAGGGCGCGGAGCGTGCAGTGCCCGTCGGCGTCCCGGTCCTTGCGGACCTCCAGATGGGCCTCGGCACGGCCGTCCGAGACGATCTTGGACTTGATGAGCTCGGCGCTGACGTCCTGGCCGGCCACGTAGTCGTAACCGAACCAGCCGATCATGGCGAGGAAGAGCACGCCCAGCACGGAGCCGGTGATCCTCAGCCTGCGGTCCGCGCGCTGATCCTGCGACCGGCCGTAGCGCCCCTCGGGCAAGGCCTCGCGTACCGCTGCCATGATCGTTCCTCCCGTGCCGGGGATCGAGGAATTTTCCACCCCCCGGTTCAGTCACTATAGAAGCCGACCACCGCGACCAATCACTGAGGACCGAGTCTTGACCGAGCAGCTGAGACTGATGGCCGTGCACGCCCACCCCGACGACGAGTCGAGCAAGGGCGCGGCCACCATGGCCAAGTACGTGTCCGAGGGGGTGGACGTCCTGGTCGTCACCTGCACAGGGGGCGAGCGGGGATCCATCCTCAACCCGAAGCTCCAGGGGGACGCGTACATCGAGGCGAACATCCACGAGGTGCGCAAGAAGGAGATGGACGAGGCCCGGGAGATCCTGGGCGTCAAGCAGGAGTGGCTCGGCTTCGTCGACTCGGGTCTGCCCGAGGGTGACCCGCTGCCCCCGCTGCCCGAGGGCTGCTTCGCACTGGAGGACGACGAGACGGCGGCGGGGCGTCTCGTCGCGAAGATCCGCGCGTTCCGGCCGCAGGTGATCACCACCTACGACGAGAACGGCGGGTATCCGCACCCCGACCACATCAAGACCCACACGATCTCGATGATCGCGTTCGAGGCGTCGGCGGACACCGAGAGGTTCTCCGAGGCGGAGTTCGGCCCGGCCTGGCAGCCGCAGAAGCTCTACTACAACCAGGGCTTCAACAAGCCGCGCACGCTCGCCCTGCACGAGGCGCTGCTCGCCCGCGGGCTGGAGTCCCCGTACGGCGACTGGCTGGAGCGCTGGAAGGAGTTCGAGCGCGCCGAACGCACGCTGACCACGCACATCCCGTGCGACGACTTCTTCGAGATCCGCGACAAGGCACTCATCGCGCACGCGACGCAGATCGATCCGGACGGCGGCTGGTTCCGGGTGCCGATGGACGTCCAGCGGGAGGTCTGGCCGACCGAGGAGTACGAGCTCGCCAAGTCCCTGGTCGATACCTCCCTCCCCGAGAGCGACCTCTTCGCGGGCATCCGCGACAATGCCTGATATGTACGCGACCCAGGCACTGACGCAGTTCGTTCCGCTCGCCGCCGACGAGCTCGACAAGAACAAGGTGACCCCCGGCGTTCTCGGCTTCCTCGTCTTCGCGGCGCTCGCCGTCGGGGTGTGGCTCCTGATGAAGTCGATGAACCGCCACATGGGCAAGGTCGACTTCGAGGAGGCCCCCGACCCGGCGGCGGAGCCCGCGGGCACCGACGGGAAGCCGGAGGCGGCAGCCGCCTCCGGCACGGGGACGAAGACCAGGGGCTGACGCGGCGCGGCCGCCTCGCCCCTTCCCTCAGGGGACCGAGGTGGCCCCCGTGCCGCGGCTCAGACCCGCCGGTGCGCGTCGTTCAGATAGCGCAGCACGGCCGCGACCCGGCGGTCCGTGCGGTCGGCGGGCGCCAGGTCCAGCTTGGCGAAGATGCTCCGGATGTGCTTGTGGACGGCGCCGTCCGTCACGACGAGACGTTCGGCGATCGCCGCGTTGCCCAGGCCCTCCGCCATCAGGGCCAGGACCTCGCGTTCACGTGGGCTGAGCCGGTCCAGGTGCGCGTCGGGGCGGGTACGGGCGAAGAGCTGCGCGACCACCTCGGGGTCGATGGCGGTACCGCCGTCCGCGACCCGCCGCAGAGCGGTCAGGAACTCCTCGACCCGGCCGACCCGCTCCTTGAGTAGATAGCCGAGCCGGGCGCTGCCGTCGGCGAGCAGATCGGTGGCGAAGGCCTGCTCGACGTAGGCGGAGAGCACGAGGACCGCCAGGCCCGGCTGACGGCGCCGCGCCTCCACGGCTGCCCTGATCCCCTCGTCGCTGTGCGTCGGTGGCATCCGGACGTCGACGATCGCGACGTCGGGCCGGTACTCGTCCACCGCTTCCAGGAAGGTGTCCGGAGCACCGGTGGCCGCCACGACGTCGAGGCCCTCCGCGCGCAGCAGCAGCGCGAGACCCTCCCGCAGCAGCGGATCGTCCTCCGCGATCACAATCCGCATGGCAGTTCGGCCTCCAGGGTCGTGGGCCCGCCGGGTGGGCTGGCCAGGGTGAGTGCGCCGTCGAGTGCCTCGACGCGCTTGCGGATGCCGGCCAGACCGGACCCGCCGTGTTCGTCCGCTCCGCCGAGGCCGTCGTCGGTGACCCGGATCCGGAGCCGGGCGTCACGGTGGCGGACCGTGACGGTGGCATGCCGCGCCCGGCTGTGCCTGGCGATGTTGGTGAGCGCCTCGGCCACCACGAAATAGGCGGTCGCCTCGACGGAAGCGGCGAACCGCCCGTCCACGGCGGCGTCGACCCGGCACGGCACCGGGCAACTGCTCGCCAAACCCGAGAGCGCGTCGGTCAGGCTCCGTTCGGCGAGCACCGGCGGCAGGATGCTGCGGACGACCGCGCGTAGTTCTGCCAGGGCCTGCTCGGCCGCGTCCTGGGCCCTCTCGAGCACGGCGTCGGCGTCGGCCGGGTTGCGGGCCACCGCCCGGCGGGAGGCGCCGATCAGCACGGTGACGGCGACCATCCGGTTCTGGGTGCCGTCGTGCAGGGCGCGTTCGATCCGCCGCAGTTCGGTGGCGTGTGCGTCCAGTGCGGCGGCACGGGTCGCGGTGAGCTGGGCGACGCGCGTCGCGAGGTCGGTGCCGGGCGGAGGGGACAGCAGCCGTCGCCCCGGCCACGCCTGGAGCCGCGCCATGCCAGGGGCGACACCCAGGGTGACGGTGAACCACCCGATGCCCAGCAGACATACGGCGAGAGCGCCCGGCCAGTCGTGAACGGTCCACAGACCGATGGACGGGGTGGCCTCCGCGGGCGGTACGAACCGCCACCACAGCGGAAACGTGGCATCGGTCGCCGAGGTGAGGGGCAGCGTCAGCCCGACCAGGCCCAGGGCCGTACCGAGGGTGGCGTGCGAGGCCACCCAGCACACTTCGCGCCGGGTGGCCGGGTCGGCCAGGGCCTGACGCAGCCGGGTCGGGCAGGGCGCCGGTCCGATGACCTCGGGTCCCCACCGGGACAGCCGCACGCGTTCCCGGTCGGCGACCGCGCGCAGCGCCCGCAGGGTGACGGGCACCAGGAACAGACCGACCCCGAGGAGGCAGGCGGCGGCGGTGAGCATCAGCCACAGCAGCATGATCAGGGCGAGGACCGCCGTACCCATGCCCCCGACGAGATGCTCGAAGGCGTCCAGCGCGACGCGGGAGCGCGCGACGACGTCCCGGGTGCGGGCCGGCTCCGCGCCGTTCGCCGGTGACGCGTCGTGCGTGGACATCTCCACCTCCTGTGCCGCGCCACTATGGCATCTCCCACCGGGTGCGCGAGGAGCCGGGGACGGCTGGTACAGCCTGCTGTACCTCGGTTCTCCACCTGGCCGGATCGTCGGTCCCGTGCCGTCTCCGTAGCGTCTTGTCCGTGCCCCACTCCCTTCCGGACAAGGAGAGAACGATGCCTGGATCCCCACGCGGTTCCGTACGCCCGGTGCTGTGGCTGCTGCTCCTGCTCTGCGCCGTCTGCAACGCCGTCACCTCGACGATGGGCGGGTCCGCCGTGATCGTCTCCCTCGCGTCCGGGCTGGCCACGCTCGCCTGCGCCGTCGGGCTCGTCGCACACCACCGCCGGGCGAGGAAGGCATGAAGGGCGTCGAAGACGTGCCCCCGGTCAGTGCTCCGCCGCGTCCCGGCGCCGTTCCCCCGCCGGTACCGGTCACGCCGGCCCCGCGCGACGTCTGGCGGGGCAGCGTACGGCGCCACCCCCTGACCTGGTTCTTCTCTCTCGCGTTCCTGCTGAGCTGGGTGGCCTGGGTGCCGTACATCCTCTCCGGGAACGGGCAGGGCGTCCTGGACTTCGTCTTCCCCGGCGGCGCGATGGGGTCCCAGCTGCTCGGGATGCTCCCCGGCGCCTACCTCGGCCCGGTCCTTTCGGCGTTCATCGTCACCGCCGTCGCCGACGGGCGCCCCGGGCTCCGCGCCTGGGCCGGACGGATGACCAAGTGGCGGGTCGGCTGGCACTGGTGGACCGGTGTCGTCCTCGCCGTCCCCCTCGTGCTCGTCGTCACCCTGTACGCCCTGGGCGGGCAGAGCCCCGCCGTGCCGAGCGCCATGGTGCTGGCCGCGTTCCTGCCCGGACTGCTCCTGCAGATGATCACCACCGGCATCGCCGAGGAGCCGGGCTGGCGCGACTTCGCGATGCCGCGTCTGCAGGACAGGTTCGGCCCGGTCCGCGCCACCCTGGTCCTCGGCCCGCTGTGGGGCGTCTGGCACCTGCCGCTTTACCTCACCGAGTGGGGCGGCCCGGACATCGTCTGGTGGACGCCGGTGGAGTTCGTCGCCACCACGATCGCCTTCAGCTTCGTCATGACCTGGGTCTTCAACCACACCCGCCAGAGCCTGCCGCTGGCCATGCTGCTCCACACCAGCGTCAACAACTTCTTCTCCGTCGCCTACTCGGACGTCTTCCCGGCGCTGGGCGACTCCTACGCGGCGCACGCCTTCCTGGTCAGCTCCACGGTCGTGGCGGCCGTCCTGCTCGTCGCCACCCGCGGCCGGCTGGGCCTGCCCCGCGCGTGATCACGGCCGTACGCCCACCGGCACCCCCATCACCTCGCGGGCGTGCCGGGACGGCGTCAGGCCGAGGCGCCAGGCCTGCCAGCCGCCGTCCAGGTCCACCCCGCGGTTCAGGACGACCCGGAAGGCCTCCGCGCAGTCCTCCAGCTTGGCGTCCCGCAGCGGGTGCGAGGCGTCCAGCAGGTCCGTGAGTTCCTGCTGGGCCACCGCCGTGCCCACCTCGCTGCCGCCCGGTGAGGCGTACGGCAGCAGTGTGCACCGCAGGAACGCCGCCCAGTCCCCGCCGCGGGCGTCGCCGTACGAGGCGAACAGCGTGATCGCCTCGCCGCAGAGCTCCAGGGCCTGCGCCGCCCGGTTGTTCCCGCCGTCGACCAGGGCCAGCTCCAGGCACGTCCACGCCTCGCCGTGGGCGACCCCGATCCGCCGGAAGTCGGCCCGGGCGTCCACCAGGAGCTGCCGGGCGAAGCCGGAGTTGCGCAGGTTGCCCGTCTGCGCGGCCCGCTGGTCGCGCGTGACGCGTCCCGAGTGGTGGCGGGCGCACGCCAGCCCGTACACGTCCCGCATCCGGGAGAACATCGTGCGGGACCGTTCCAGCTCCCGCACAGCCTGGTCGGTGTCGCCGTCCTCCTCCAGCGCCTGTCCGAGGTAGTACCGCGTCCACGCCTCGCCCCGCGCGTCCTCGTTGCCCCGGTGCCGGGCGAGGGCCTCGCGCAGCTGCTCCACCGCTGGGGCCGGGTCGCCGTCGAGCAGCCGGGCGCGGGCCAGCTGGGTCAGCGCCCAGGCCTCCCCGCGCTCGTCCCGGGTCCGGCCGTACAGGTCCAGCGCGGCGGACAGCTCCTCCTCGGCCCGGGACACCTCGCCGAGGCGCAGACAGACCTGGCCGAGCTGGAAGTGCGACCAGGCCTCGCCGTGCAGGGACTCGCCCTCGCGGTGCAGGGCCAGCGCGGTGTCCAGCAGGGTCAGGGCCTCGGACAGATTCGCCCGGTCGCGTTCGACGGCTGCCAGGGCGTGCAGCGACCAGGCCCGGTCCTCGGCCTGCTCCTCCGGGGCCTGCAGCGCGATCGCCTCCCGCAGCCGGGCCGACGCCTCCGTCAGATTGCCCTGGTGGTGCAGGGTGATGCCCAGCGAGCAGAGGGCGAGGGCGGCGCCCGCGTCGTTCTGCGCCTCGCGGTAGAGGCCGACGACGGAGGACAGCGTCGTACGGGCCTTGTCGAGCTCACCGAGCTGCCGGGCCGCGATCCCCGTACGCCACTGCACCGACCGCTCCAGGAGACCCTGGTCCACGGCCTGGGTCAGCTCGCTGATCTCACCGAGCCGGTAGAGGTCACCGCGCAGCAGGCAGTAGTCGCACAGCGCGCCCAGCAGATGGAGCACCGCAGCCTGGTCGACGCCCTCGGCGTGCCGCAGCGCCGAGGTGATGAAGCTCGACTCGTCGTCCAGCCAGCGCAGGGCGGCGTCCAGCGAGCTGAAGCCGTGCGAGCCGAACTGTCCCGCGCGGGTGGACATCTTGCCGTCGACCATGCGGATCACCGCGTCGGCGAGCTCCGCGTAGTTCTGGATCAGGCGCTCCTGCGCGGCCGTTCGTTCGGCCGCCGGCTCCTCGTCCAGCAGTCTGGCCAGGGCGAAGTCCCGTACGAGGTCGTGCAGCCGGTAGCGGGCGCCCCGCACATGCACCAGGAGCCCGGCCCGCGCCAGGGCCTCCAGCAGGCGGCCGGCCTCCTGCTCGTCCGAGGACAGCAGCGACGCCGCCGCGGCGGCCCCGAGACTGGCCCGCCCGGCGAGGGCGAGCCGCCGCAGCAGCCGGCGGGCCGTCTCGGACTGGTCGGTGTAGCGCAGCCACAGGGCCCGTTCGACGGGGGCGACCGGACCGTACGCCCCCAGCGCCCCGGCGAGCTCGGCCCGGTTGCGCGCGCCGAGAGCCGAGCCGGCGACGCGGAGGGCGAGCGGCAGTCCGCCGCACAGCTCGACGACGGTGTCGGTCGACGGGTAGTCGTACGGACCGGCCTCCTCGTCCAGGGCCGACTCCCGCAGCAGCTCCTCGGCGCCCGCCGCCTCCAGACCGCCGACGGGCAGGTGGTACACGCGGGCCGGGATGTCGTCGGGCAGGGTGAGCGGCTCGCGGGCGGTGACCAGGACCAGGCTGTCGGAGCGCTCGGGGACGAGCGTGCGGACCTGGGCGGCGTCCGTGGCGTCGTCCAGGACGATCGTGACCGGAGTGCCCGTCAGATGCTGGTGGTAGAGCTCGCTCAGCCGCCGCACCTGCTGCTCGGCGGAGGACCTCTCCCGGAAGAGCAGCTGCTCGCGCGGCGCGCCCAGCCGGTTGAGCAGGTGCAGCAGGGCGTCCCGGGTCGGCAGCGGGGTCTCGCCGGAGACGTCACCCCGCAGATCGACCACGCACGCACCGCGGAACTGGTCCTTGAGCGCGTGCGCGGCCCGTACGGCGAGCGTGGTGCGCCCGGAGCCCGGGGCGCCGTGCAGGACGACGACGGTCGGTCTGGTCTCGGTCGCGGCGCGGGCCGCGTGCACCCACTGGGCGATCTGCGCCAGTTCACCGCGGCGGCCCGCGAACGGGCCCTCCATGGCGGGCAGATGACCGAAGGACTGCTCCAGGACCGACCGGGCGCGCGCGGCCGCACTGCGGTCACCGCCGCGCAGTTGCGCCACCACCGAGGCGCCCGCCTTCTTCGGCGGCCGGGCCGAGGCCGTCAGCATCCGCTGCTGGTCGAGGTACGGGCGGATGCCCCGTACCTCCAGGGCCGTCAGCCACTCCAGGCGCAGCTGCTCGGGGCCGCCGGGCTGGTTCCGTTCGCCCGCCCTGCGGTGTGCGGCCGGCCAGTGCGACGCGGTCACCCGCGCCACCGTGACCGTCGTCCCCGCGGCCGCGACGACCGCGCCCGCGCCCAGGGCGAGGCCGGTCGCGGTGCCCAGCGCCAGATCCGCGCCGAAGGCGGCCGCGGCGGCAACTCCGGTCACCAGCAGCGGCGTTCCCAGCGTCGCTCTGCTGAACCGCGCGGACAGCGGCTGCCGGCCGGCCTCCGCGTCGTCCAGCGCCCGGGTGTACGCGGCGTACTCCTCGGCCGCGCCCGCCGCCATGGTGTCGAGCGCGCCGCGCGCACGGGCCAGCAGCGCGCCCGAGTCCGTCCGGCCGCCTGTCCGCCGTGCCTCTTCCTCCACGGCACGTACCAACAGCCGTTCGGCTTCCGCCCGATGGCTGCTCCGCATCCCCATGCATCCCCCTCGTTCGCGACCCTGGCCAGGTCGCGGCCGGATCCGCTGCGTCGACCATCCAGTGTCCTCGCTCGGACGCCCCGGCAACAGGGAGCCCGCGAGACCGGGAGGCGCGGGGCACTCGGCGAGGGCTGTCAGACGGCTCCCAGGTCCACCGTGACGGAGAAGGGGGCGGCAGCCTCGATCACGCCGGTGAACATCTCGCCGTCCTTGTAGGCCCGGGTGGCGGGATCGAGTACGTACGTGTGGACGATCGGGACACCTGTGGCGGCCTGCTCGACCCGCCAGTAGAAGGGGATGCCGGCCTTGGCGTACTCGTCCACCTTCACGACCCGGTCGGTGGTCTCCGAGCCGGGCGCCACGATCTCGGCGACCAGGAGTACGTGTTCGGGGCGGGTGGGCGTGATGTCGATGGTCTCCGCCCGGTAGACGACGACGTCCGGACGGCGGTTGGTGAGCGGAACGTCCTGCAGCCGGACGTCGAAGTCCGTGTCGGCGTTCCAGTCGGGGCCCGCGGCGGCGTCCAGGGCATTGGCCAGGATCCGGGCCAGGCGGTTGTGCCGCTTGGAGGCGCTCGGGCTCACGACGACCATCCCGTCCACCATCTCGATGCCGGCGCACTGCTCCTCGGACCAGGAGTCGTACTGCTCCGCGCTGATCTGCGTATGCATCCACGCGGGCGCCACCATCTCGGCGGTCATGGTGTACCTCCTTCGAGGAGCTCTGCAGTCACAGCACTGCTTGGCTCAGCCTACTGTCCCCGTAGTGGGGAGGCCCGCCGCCGCGGCGCCCCGGTGCTGGTCGGCGTCGGGTACGCCAGCTGCCACTGGCGCCTGTGGACCCACGAACCCAGCAGTCGGCGCTGCTTACACGTCTCTGATGATCACGCGCTTCCCGCAGAGCTTGGACCAGTCGTCACGGTCGGAGGTCAGAACGATCGCAGGGGCCGGGGCGCGGAGTGCGCGCGCGGCAACGAGGGCGTCGATCGCGTACTTGTGCCCATGCAGCCCACCCGCGTCCTGAAGCAGTGCCACGGCGGTCAGGGAATCCTCCTGGCTGACAGGTTCCACCCGCAACCGGGAGAGCACCCACTTCAACCGCGCAGGATCGGTCTCTCCCTGCACGGCTTCAACGATGGTCAGTGCGGACACGAGGACAGGGACCCCCGCCTGCCGGGATGCCTCGATGCGAGCCGCCATGCCGCGGTCGTTGCGCAGCAGCAGGGAGAGCGCCTCGGAGTCGAGCACCAGCGAGCGGGCCGGTTGCTCCTTCACGCGGCGCCCCGCTCGGTGTTCGCCTCTCCGAACAGCTCGCGACGAGCGGCCTCGATCTCCCGCTCCGTGAGCGCGCCGTGTTCCTCCTCGTGCGACGCCACGATCTCGGCGAGCCCGTCCATGGCGAGCTGGTGCCTGACAGCCTCGGTGACGTAGCCGGACAGGCCTCGGCGGCCGGTCCTCGACCGGAGTTCACTGACCAGCTCGGAAGGCATGGATACGGAGATGTTTTCGGTGACTCCGGAGCGGTTCTGCTTCCCGGAAGCATTGTAAGACCGGCTCTATTACATTCGCGGGATCGTCTGGGCACCTGCCGGTCCGCGTCGCGGTCCCCACCATTGGACGCCGCATCGGGTCACGGTGCGGCCGGCGCCACGTGCCACCAGTGCCTCGAAGACCGCCTGGGGTGGATGCACGGCAAGTCCTGCTGTCGCGCTCGACTCCCGGTGCGGGCGCCGACAGGCCGAACCTCCGGCCCCGGTGAGCCCGTCCCCCCGCCGCCACCCTCGGTGCGCGAGGATTGGGGTATGGCCAACCGACTTGCGCAGACCACCTCCCCGTACCTCCTCCAGCACGCCGACAACCCCGTCGACTGGTGGCCGTGGTCGCCCGAGGCGTTCGAGGAGGCCCGCCGCCGCGGCGTCCCCGTCCTGCTCAGCGTCGGGTACGCCAGCTGCCACTGGTGTCATGTGATGGCGCACGAGTCGTTCGAGGACCCGGCCGTCGCCGACTACCTCAACGCGCACTTCGTGCCCGTGAAGGTCGACCGCGAGGAACGGCCCGACGTCGACGCCGTGTACATGGAAGCCGTCCAGGCGGCGACCGGCCAGGGCGGCTGGCCGATGACCGTCTTCCTGACCGACGACGCCGAGCCCTTCTACTTCGGCACGTACTTCCCGCCCGAGCCCCGCCACGGCATGCCCTCCTTCCAGCAGGTCCTCGAAGGCGTCGTCGCCGCCTGGACCGACCGGCGCGAGGAGGTCGCCGAGGTGGCCGGGCGCATCGTCCGCGACCTCGCGGGCCGTTCCCTGGCCGGCGGTGAGGGCGCTCTGCCCGGTGAACCGGAGCTGGCGCAGGCCCTGCTGCGGCTGACCCGCGACTACGACGAGAAGCACGGCGGTTTCGGCGGCGCGCCCAAGTTCCCGCCGTCCATGGTCATCGAGTTCCTGCTGCGCCACCACGCCCGTACGGGATCCGAGGGCGCCCTGCAGATGGCCGCCGACAGCTGCGCGGCCATGGCGCGCGGCGGGATCTACGACCAGCTCGGCGGGGGCTTCGCCCGCTACGCGGTCGACGGTGAGTGGACCGTCCCGCACTTCGAGAAGATGCTCTACGACAACGCCCTGCTGTGCCGTGTGTACGCCCACCTGTGGCGGGCCACCGGCTCGGACCTGGCCCGCCGGGTCGCGCTGGAGACGGCGGACTTCATGGTCCGCGAGCTGCGGACCACCGAGGGAGGCTTCGCCTCCGCGCTGGACGCCGACAGCGAGGACGAGCGGGGGCGCCATGTAGAGGGCGCCTTCTACGTGTGGACGCCCGCGCAGCTGCGCGAGGTCCTGGGCGAGGAGGACGCCGCCTTCGCCGCCGACCACTTCGGGGTGACCGAGGAGGGCACCTTCGAGGAGGGGTCCTCCGTCCTGCGGCTCGTGCGGACCGCGGATGAGGACGCCGACGCCGACCGGGTCGCCGACGTGCGTGCCCGGCTGCTGGCGGCGCGCGAGCTGCGGGTGCGCCCCGAGCGCGACGACAAGATCGTCGCGGCCTGGAACGGCCTGGCGATCGCCGCGCTCGCCGAGACCGGCGCGTACTTCGACCGCCCTGACCTGGTCGAGCGGGCCACCGAGGCCGCCGACCTGCTGGTACGGGTGCACATGGGCGACGTGGCCCGGCTCTGCCGCACGTCGAAGGACGGCCGCGCGGGGGAGAACTCCGGGGTCCTGGAGGACTACGGCGATGTCGCCGAAGGCTTCCTCGCGCTCGCCTCCGTCACCGGTGAGGGCGCCTGGCTCGACTTCGCGGGCTTCCTGCTGGACATCGTGCTGGAGCGCTTCACCGGCGAAGGCGGCCAGCTGTTCGACACCGCCGACGACGCGGAGCGGCTGATCCGCCGCCCCCAGGACCCCACCGACAGCGCCACCCCGGCCGGCTGGACCGCCGCCGCGGGGGCGTTGCTCTCCTACGCGGCCCACACCGGCTCCGAGGCGCACCGTACGGCGGCCGAGGGTGCCCTCGGGATCGTCGGCGCGCTCGGCCCGAAGGCCCCCCGCTTCATCGGCTGGGGACTCGCGGTCGCCGAAGCGCTGCTGGACGGCCCGCGCGAGGTCGCGGTGGCCGGGCCGGTCGGCGGCGAGCTGCACCGGACGGCGCTGCTGGGACGGGCGCCCGGCGCGGTCGTCGCGGCGGGCGAGACGGCGGACGCGGGCACGGAGTTCCCGCTGCTGGTGGACCGGCCGATGGCGGGCGGCGAGCCGACCGCGTACGTCTGCCGGCACTTCGTGTGCGACGCGCCCACGACGGACGCGGAGGAGCTGGCCGGGAAGCTGGGCGGCTGACGTACGGCACGGTGGCGTGGGTACGGCGAAGGGCCCGGCCGCCACGGCCGGGCCCTTCGCCGTACGGAGAGACGCCTACTGCTGGTAGGCGACCAGCGAGATGCCGACGTAGTGCACGATGAACGCCGCCAGCGTCAGCGAGTGGAACACCTCGTGGAAGCCGAACCAGCGCGGTGACGGGTTCGGGCGCTTCAGGCCGTAGATGACGCCCCCCACGCTGTAGAGCAGCCCGCCGACGACGACGAGGACCAGCACCGCGATGCCGCCGGTGCGCATGAAGTCCGGCAGGAAGAACACCGCGGCCCACCCCATGGCGATGTAGCACGGGGTGTAGAGCCAGCGCGGGGCGCCGACCCAGAAGACGCGGAAGGCGATGCCGGCGGCCGCGGCGCCCCAGATCGCCCACATGAGCGGCTGGCTGGTGGACTCGGGCAGCAGGAGGAGCGTCAGCGGCGTGTAGGTGCCCGCGATGATCAGGAAGATGTTGGCGTGGTCGAGCCTGCGCAGCACGGCCTCCCCACGCGGGCCCCAGGTGCCACGGTGATAGACCCCGCTCACACCGAACAGCAGGCAGGCGCTGAGTACGTAGACGGCGCAGGCGATCCGCGCGCGCGTGCTGTCGGCCAGGACGATCAGCGTGATGCCGGCGATGACCACCGCGGGGAACATTCCGGCGTGCAGCCAGCCGCGCATCCGTGGTTTGACCGGGACGGGGTCGGTGAGCTCGACGGGTCCGGACCCGGAGGCGGCAGAAGTCATATCGGCATGCTACCTACGCTCCCGTAGGTAACTCATATCAGTGGCGATGCTCACGTGGGCGGCCCTCTGGACATATGGGCGCGATGGTCGGATGATCAAATGAGTGCGGTCGGCACCGGATGAGCGCCTGGGGAATTCGAAGGGGTCAGCATCCGGGTCGCAGCCCCCACGGGGCCTGACAACACACCCTCTCTACAAGGAGCGATCGTGGCGCGAGACATCGCGGCTCCCCTCACTGTTCCCACTCGTCACCAGGAGCTCGTCTCCTGGGTGGACGAGATCGCGGCCCTCACCCAGCCGGACCGCGTGGTCTGGTGCGACGGCTCCGAGGCCGAGTACGAGCGCCTGTGCGAGGAGCTCGTCGCCAAGGGCACCTTCACGAAACTCGACCCGGTCAAGCGACCCAACTCGTACTACGCCGCCTCCGACCCGAGCGATGTCGCCCGCGTCGAGGACCGCACCTTCATCTGCTCCGAGAAGGAGGAGGACGCGGGCCCGACCAACCACTGGAAGGCCCCCGCGGAGATGCGCGAGATCTTCACCGGGGAGAACGGCGTCTTCCGCGGCTCCATGCGCGGTCGCACGATGTACGTCGTCCCGTTCTGCATGGGCCCCGTCGGCTCGCCGCTCTCCGCGATCGGTGTCGAGATCACCGACTCCGCGTACGTCGCCGTCTCGATGCGCACCATGACGCGCATGGGCCAGGACGTCCTGGACGAGCTCGGCACCGACGGCTTCTTCGTCAAGGCCGTCCACACCCTCGGCGCCCCGCTGACCGCCGGCGAGCAGGACGTCCCGTGGCCGTGCAACTCCACCAAGTACATCTCGCACTTCCCCGAGGACCGCGAGATCTGGTCGTACGGCTCCGGCTACGGCGGCAACGCCCTGCTCGGCAAGAAGTGCTACGCCCTGCGCATCGCCTCCGTGATGGCGCGGGACGAGGGCTGGCTCGCCGAGCACATGCTGATCCTCAAGCTCACGCCGCCGCGCGGTGAGTCGAAGTACGTCGCTGCGGCCTTCCCGAGCGCCTGCGGCAAGACCAACCTCGCCATGCTGGAGCCCACGATCTCCGGCTGGACCGTCGAGACCATCGGCGACGACATCGCCTGGATGCGGTTCGGTGAGGACGGCCAGCTGTACGCGATCAATCCCGAGGCCGGATTCTTCGGCGTCGCGCCCGGCACCGGTGAGCACACCAACGCCAACGCCATGAAGACCATGTGGGGCAACTCCGTCTTCACCAACGTCGCGCTCACCGACGACGGCGACGTCTGGTGGGAGGGCATGACCGAGGAACTCCCCGCGCACCTCACGGACTGGAAGGGCAACGACTGGACCCCGGAGTCCGGCACGCCCGCCGCCCACCCCAACGCCCGCTTCACCGTCCCGGCCGGCCAGTGCCCGATCATCGCCCCGGAGTGGGAGGACCCGAAGGGCGTGCCGATCTCGGCCATCCTCTTCGGCGGCCGCCGCGCCTCCGCGGTCCCGCTGGTCACCGAGTCCTTCACGTGGCAGCACGGCGTCTTCCTCGGGGCGAACGTCGCCTCCGAGAAGACCGCCGCCGCCGAGGGCAAGGTCGGCGAGCTGCGCCGCGACCCGTTCGCCATGCTGCCGTTCTGCGGCTACAACATGGGCGACTACATGAAGCACTGGGTCGAGGTCGGCGCCGACAAGGCGGATCAGACGAAGCTCCCGAAGATCTACTACGTGAACTGGTTCCGCAAGAACGAGGCGGGCAAGTTCGTGTGGCCCGGCTTCGGCGAGAACAGCCGTGTCCTGAAGTGGATCGTCGAGCGGCTGGAGGGCAAGGCCGAGGGCGTCGAGACCCCGATCGGCATCCTGCCGGCCAAGGGCTCCCTGGACACCGAGGGCCTGGAGCTCTCCGAGTCCGAGCTCGACTTCCTGCTCACGGTCGACAAGGAGGTCTGGCGCGAGGAGGCCGCGCTGATCCCCGAGCACCTCAACACCTTCGGCGACCACACCCCGAAGGAGCTGTGGGACGAGTACCGCGCGCTGGTCCAGCGCCTGGGCTGACCACCTTCCGAATCCCCGCGGCCGGGCCCTTCCGGCATCCGCCCTGACCTGTGGGGTCCACGGGCCGGCCGCGGCACGGCACCCGGAGCCCCCTCAGGCTCCGGGTGTCGCCCCTTTCCCGCGGGGTGGCGGGCCGGGCCCGGGGGCCGGGAGCCGGGGCGGTCAGAGCTCCCGTGCCGTAGCACCCGGCGATCACGGGCGGAAAGCGCGCGAGCCGGGTGCGGTCCGCACCCGGCTCGGTGTGTGGCACCCGGTCCACGCGTCTTCGCGACCCGTGGACCGGGGCCGTCAGGGGGCGCCGACCAGAGCGGTCGGCGCGGCGGTGGCGGTCAGGGCCTCGGCGTGCGCGTCCATCGCCTCGGCCGCGAGGATCGCCACGGCGGTGTCCGCGCGGGACGCGGCCACCAGCAGGGCGCGCCCGGCCAGGGCGTGGGCGCGGCGGTGCAGGGCGGCCGGGGAGGCGTCGCTCCGGCCTGCGTGCCGGGCGGGCGGTGCGGAGCGCAGCCGGGCGACCTGCCCGGCGATGCGGTCGCCCATGGCGTCGAGGCCCAGCTCGTCGGTGACGGCGAGCAGGGACGCGAGGTGTCCGGCGAGCTGGATGTCCAGCTCGTCCTCGCGGCTGCGGTGCGGGAAATCGGCGTTGTCGGCCGATGTGTGGACCGACTTGGTGCGGATCGGCTCGTACATGGGTGGCCTCCTGGAGCGTGCAGTAAGGCCATCCTATCTTGGATTCAGTCTAAAGTTGTGCAGGATCTGAGAGATCTTCGTCGCTCAGGGCTGGCTGTAGCCGTCCAGGAAGTTCCCGATACGCGTCACCGCGTCGGTCAGGTCCTTGGCCGGCGGCAGCGTGACCACCCGGAAGTGATCGGGCTCCGGCCAGTTGAAGCCCGTCCCCTGCACCACCATGATCTTCTCGGCCCGCAGCAGATCGAGGACCATCTGGCGGTCGTCCTTGATCTTGAAGACCTTGGGGTCGAGCCTCGGGAAGAGATACAGCGCCCCCTTCGGCTTCACACAGGTCACGCCGGGGATCTGCGTCAGCAGGTCGTACGCCACGTCCCGCTGCTCCAGGATCCGCCCGCCCGGCAGCACCAGTTCGTTGATCGACTGCCGCCCGCCGAGCGCGGTCGCCACCGCGTGCTGCGCGGGCATGTTCGCGCAGAGACGCATGTTGGCCAGGATCGTCAGCCCCTCGATGTACGAGGAGGCGTGGGCCTTCGGGCCGCAGACGGCCATCCAGCCGGAGCGGTACCCCGCGATCCGGTAGTTCTTGGAGAGCCCGTTGAAGGTGAGCACCATCAGGTCGGGGGCGATCGCGGCGGTCGGGGTGTGCGTCGCGCCGTCGTAGAGGATCCGGTCGTAGATCTCGTCCGAGCAGACGACCAGATTGTGGCGGCGGGCGATCTCCGTCAGCCCGCGCAGCATCTCGTCGTCGTAGACCGCGCCGGTCGGGTTGTTCGGATTGATGATCACGAGCGCCTTGGTGCGGTCGGTGATCTTCCGCTCGATGTCCGCGAGGTCGGGCATCCAGTCGGCCTGCTCGTCGCACCGGTAGTGCACGGCCGTGCCGCCGGCCAGGGAGACCGAGGCCGTCCACAGCGGGTAGTCCGGGGCGGGGACGAGCACCTCGTCGCCGTCGTCCAGCAGTGCCTGCATCGACATCTGGATCAGCTCGGAGACACCGTTGCCCAGGTAGACGTCCTCGACGTCGAGGTCGATCCCCTTGGTCTGGTAGTGCTGCATCACCGCGCGGCGCGCGGACAGCAGGCCCTTCGCGTCGCCGTATCCGTGTGCACCCGAGAGGTTGCGCAGAATGTCCTCGAGGATCTCCGGCGGGCACTCGAAGCCGAACGCCGCGGGGTTGCCCGTGTTGAGCTTGAGGATGCGATGACCAGCGGCTTCGAGCCGCATCGCTTCCTCGAGCACGGGGCCGCGGATTTCGTAACAGACGCCGGCGAGCTTCGTGGACTGGATGACCTGCATGTCTGCGAGCTTACGACCGTGTTTCGCGCGGTGCTCCCGGTTCGCGCACCGGTTGCTCCCTCCGGGGGCGCGCGAAGGCGTGCCGGGTCTTCCATCGGCATGCCGCCCCCGCCGCGGACCGTGGGAACGCCCGGTCCGGGCGGGGCCCCGGCTTGGAATGCGGGCGTGAGCGGCCCCACCGGGTGAGATGCGCCACCCCGGTCAACCGGGCAGGACGGTCCCCTCCGGGAGGCGTACGCCGAAGTCCTCGGCCAGCACCCGCAGCACCTCGGCGGAGTCGCTCAGCTCCTGCTCCGCGACCGTGCCGTCGTCGGCGGTCTCCACCAGCGTCCGACCGGACAGGGCACGGTGCAGGCCCGGCAGGGTGCGCTGGGCGTACACCGCCTGCCGGAACGGCGAGCGCGGGTTCGTCGCGATGTGCCAGTTGATGACCTCGTAGTCCGGGGCCTCGAACGGCTCCAGGGTGAATTCGTACTGCGGCTCCCAGTACCCGCCCTTGTCCGTCTGCAGCTCCCACATCTCCAGCGGGCCGTCGTGCGGGGCGTGCACGAGCCGGTGGCGGCGCGGGGTGTCGAGCAGCTCGGTGTCCACCACCAGCGGGATCGGCTCCAGCAGCGCGCCGTGCGAACCGAAGCCGACGTCGGCCAGCCAGGGGGCGGGCTCACCCTCCACGTCCACCCGCATCAGCATGTGCGTACGGGGCCGGACGTCACCGGGCGCGGCGCCCAGCACCACCCGTGCGGTCAGCAGCGTCACCTTGAACCCGAGCTCGGTCAGTGCGGCGGTGAGGAGGGTGTTGTGCTCGTAGCAGTACCCGCCGCGCTCACTGCGGACGAGCTTCCTCTCCAGATCCGGGAGCGCGAGGGACGGGGCGCTGCCGAGGAGGGGCTCCAGATTCTCGAACGGGATGCCCAGCAGGTGGGCGCGGTGCACGGACCGCAGCACCTCCACGGTGGGGCGGCGCTCCCCGGACCAGCCGATGCGGGCGAAGTAGGCGTCGAGGTCGAGTGTCATACCCCGACACTACGCAGAGACCTCAAGGGTTTCTCAAATGCCCTGGCGGCACAGGAGACAGGGGAACACGGCCCGCGTATGCCCTGACGCGGGGTGGGTTCGCCATCAGCCGTCGCTCAGGCCCCGGCCCGCCGGGGTCAGCGCCACGGAACTCCGGTCGCAGACGCCGGACCGTGACCCGGACGCCGCCGCCCGGAGCCGTGCAGGATCCTGCCCGGAGGTTGGCAGGAGGCTGCCGGGCGAGGCCGTCCCACGCCGGTTCCCCCGCTGGCAGACTGACGGCTGTTCACCCGTGACGCCCCGGCTGGACGGGGACCGGGGCGCCGGGCGGGTTACGGGGAAACAAGATGCGTGTGATCTTCGGCGGTACGCGTGGAACCATCGCGGGAGCGGCCCTCGTGGCCCTCACGCTGGCCGGCCCGGCCTGGGCGATGTCCGGGCCGGGCGGGCAGACGGGCGGCGCGGACAGGGAGGTCCGGCAGCTCGCCGACTCTCCCTTGAGCGACCCGTGCCGCGACCCGATCAACGGCTGGCAGGGGAAGCCGCCCGTCGGCTGCCCCTGAAACTGAAGGCCCGCCGGCTGCCCCTGCACGTCCGGGGGAGCCGGCGGTCGTTCAGATCCAGCTGCGCTCGCGGGCGAGGAGTGCCGCGTGGGCGCGGTTCTCCGCGCCCAGAAGCTGCATCAGGTCCGAGATGTGACGGCGATAGGTGCGCAGCGCGATGCCCGCCTCACGTGCACCGATCTCGTCCTTGCCCACCGTGCACATCAGGCGCAGCACCTTGCCCTGGATCTCGGTGAGACCCGGACCGGGCATGCTCCCGCCACGCTGCTCCAGCAGGGCCGTGAAGTCGTCCGCCCCTGCCCAGAGCCGCTCGAAGTTGTTGACCACGGTCGTCACGATGCCCTCCTCCTGCGAACACAGCGCCCCCTTGGCCGTGTTGCCGGGGTCGAGGGGGACCAGGGCGGTGTGGCGGTCGTACACGAGCATGAGTTCGTCCAGCCCGTCCAAGACCCTGATCCGCGCACCCGCCGCGGTGAGTTCCAGGAGATAGGCGAGGGTGGGGCCGTCCTCCAGGGCGGTCAGGCGGATCAGGCTGCGGCAGCTCACGCCGCGGCGCAGGCAGCGCATGTCCAGGGGCCTGGAGCTCTCGATGTTCTCGGGCGTCAGCGCGTCGTAGGGCTCGGCCGCGAGCACTTCGTCACGGGCGAAGAACGCCAGCTCGTCGAGGCGGGTGCGGATCGCCTCCAGGCCGGTGATCCGCTCGACTGGTCTCTGGTCCTCGCCCAGCTCCGGCTCGGGGATCTCACGCCCCAGCGAGTCCACGAGGGGGCGCAGATGGGTGAGGGAGCGGATGTCGTCGTACAACTCCTCGAGCCGCTGCTCGGCCAGGCGTGCCACCACGAGTTCCGGCTCGCAGGCCCGGGTCCGGCCGTCGACCTCCTGGATGATCCTGAGGTCCCGCAGCCTCTGTATGGACCGGCGGGTCGGTTCGGCCTCGTGGCGCAGCAGGACGTGGATGTCCTCCACCTCGACACCTGGGTTGCGGAGCAGATGCCGGTAGACGTCTTCCTCGATGTGGGACAGCCCGAGTACGAGCATTTCGTGCTCAGCCAATGGGGACACTCCGTTGTGAACCGGCCCGGTGCGACCGAGTGATCTCCAGGTTTCCGACGGAGTGTAGGAGCGGCGCGACCACCCGGTAAAGCTTCTGCGAGCACCGGTGGAAGGACGGAGACCGGATGCGGACGAATCCAGAACATAAGCGAGTCGATGCCTCTGCGGCGTACCTGGAAGCGGGGTGCGGACCGGACGGTTCGTCCGGTCCGCACCCCACGGGCCCGCGCTGACCCGCCGCCCGGGCCGTCAGTCCGTCAGTGGCTGTACTCCGCGTCCGGCGTACGGTCCGGATCGGAGCAGAATCGCCCGGTGGCCGGGTCGACGCCTGCGTCGAGCATGAGGTAACCGATGCCCCAGGGATTACCGCCGTGGATGTTGCCGGTCGCGTCGCAGGGCCCGTACGGAGTGTCGTTCGCTTCCGCGTCCGACGTCGGACCGCTGAACTTCTCGAAGTCGCCGTCGTACACCGGACTGCTGAGGCCCGAGCGTTCGCCGAGCATGTTCGCGGCACGGCCGTTGCGGTACAGATACTGGCTGGGCATGAAGCTGTTCCGCAGAAGCGGCTGCGGGCTGTCCGTGCTGTCGCCGATGCGCCGGATCGTGCCGTCCACGCAGGTCTTGAAGTTGAGTTCCTGCCAGATGGGCGGTGCTTCGCCGAAGATGGATCCGGAAACGCCCGGCCTGAAGAACATGTTGCGGATCTCGCCGGCCAGCCTGTTGACCGGCTCACCGAGCCTCGAACCCGTGGCGGCGGCGACATCGGTCACCCAGCGCCCGACCTCGTCGGTGACCGACCGCTGGCCGAGCGCGGTCCGGTATCCGATGGACCCGCCGGCCGCGTACAGCACGGAGACACAGGTCCCGGTGCCGTCGGTGACCGCCTCGTCGTCGTAGCCGGTGACCGTCGGTGCCGCGCCCAGGGATTTGTAGGCGCGTCCCGGCAGGATGCCGGTGGTGTTCGGATCGGCTGTGGTAGTCCTCCCGTCGTGCGTGTTCATGTTGGTCGCGGAGAAGCTCAGGTCAGGCGGCTGGATCCCGTAGTCCGCCTCGACGGCTTCGAAGGCGTCCATCACGAAGTCCGGGATGTGAGTGTTCGACGTGCGGTCGTGGTACTGGACCGCCTCGCTGCCCTGGACGATCCTGCCGTCGGCCTTGATGAAGGAGACCCGCGCGCCGGTCACCAGCTTGTAGGCATGGTCGTCGGTGCCGAACTCCGGCGACCGGACGTCCGTCGTCGGGCGGTGGGCGATGTCGTTGGCGAAGTTCATCCAGGCGGCGACGGAGTGCCCGTCCGGGTGCCGCTCGGTGTCCGTGCCCGCCAGCGTCACCTCGTCGTGCCACTTCCGCATCGCGGCCGCGGTCTTGGGCATGGCGCAGGAAGGGCCCGCGCCGGAGGAGCAGGTGCCCTGGTCGAGGACGTCTCCCGAGACGTCCCGGGCCCAGTCGTAGAGTGCCTGCCGGCTCTTCAGGGGCGTGTCGAAGAAGGCACTCTCCGTGCGGACGTCGATGTTCTGGTCTTCGTCGAAGTACGCGACGGCCTCGAGCGCCTCCTCGACGTACTCCCCGTCGATCGGCACGACCGCCACGGCGTCGAACGCGATGTCCTGCTCTCCGGTGCCGTCCGGGGTGATGGTGCTGAGTCTGATTTCCGGCGCCCGGTCGAACATGAAGCCGCCGAGGCTGACCCAGCGGTTACCCGTGCCCCGCTGGTCGACGACCTTGGAGCGGGTGCCGGCCTTGGTCACCACCTCGTACCTGGCCCGGGCCGTCTGCGCGCCGTGATCGGGAAGATGGACCATGACCTTCGCCGGGCCGTCGACCGGCCGGTCCAGTTTCCAGGTGGCGGTCATCTCCAGCCGGCGCCCGACGCTGTCGTCCTTCCGCGTGTGACCGAAGTAGAAGTGGCCGCCGAATCCCGCACCGAGCTGGTGCAGGTCCACCTTGGCGGGCCAGACGGTGGAGGCGGATCCGTCGTACCCGACCCCGGGCTCACCGTCGCCGAAGTCCAGGGAGAAGGTGCCCTGGTCGGTCCAGCCGCTGTTGGGGCAGCCGGGTCGTACGGAGGGCGTGCCCGCTGGGACGTCGTCGATGATCATCGCGTTCGACGGGAGACCGGAGGTGGTGCATCGAGGCGGGTACGCCGTGCCGTCGGCCTGCTCGGCGTCGTAGTCCGGGGAGGGGAATCGGAAGAACTCGTTGCCGCAGGAGTAGTTGCAGTCGTCCTTCCACTGCACGGGTTCGTGGAACCAGCACTTGAAGTCGGTGCGGGTGCAGGGGCCCGTTCCGGTGTCGTTGTGGGCACTGTCGCCGATGAGACCGGGTTCGCACTGGTTGCTCGCCGCGCAGAACAGGTCCTCGGGGGGCTTCACATGGGCCCGGTTCCACTTCGCCGACTGTGGGACCAGCGCGTTGCCCGCGATGCCGTTCCACCAGCCGGCGCGGAAGGCCGGCACGAACGTGCCGGGCGACTCCAGGAAGGCCGGCGGGTGTGCGGCGAAGCCGAGAACCTTCTCGGGGTAGGGCCAGTTCTGCGGGGTCGCCGCGTCCTGCGCGTGCTCGTTGCCGACGGCGTCCTCCATGAACGGGTTCCGGCCTGCGTCCCACTCCGGGTTGGCGGGATTGTTGGTCCAGCCCACTCCCCAGGGCTCGCTGCCGTTCTGCGGGTAGAAGCCGCTGTTGTAGGCCCACAGGGCGTAGAACCAGTTCTCCGGCTTGGCCGGATTGCCGTTGTTCACGATCATCCCGGCTTCCCGGGTCTGGTTCCACTTCGAGACCAGGATCTGCAGACCGGCCGCGATGTTCGCCGCGTAGTCGAGGGCCACGGCCCGCTGCTTCTGGTAGTCCCAGGCCGCGCCGCCCGAGCCCTGCTCACGCCCGGCCGCCCGCATGTGGTCGGTCACCTGGGTGATGCCGTAACCACAGTCCGCCTCGGCCCAGTTGACGTCCCACTCGTTGCCGGTGTCGCCGTCGTAGTAGTTGATGCCGTAGTAGTTGCCGATCAGCGGGTTGCCCGTCACACCCGGGACCGCCGTGCGGGCGGCCTGCCACATGTTGGACTCCTGCGCGGTGATCCCGAGCAGCACCTGGGCGGGCACCTTCCCACCGCCCGAGAGCGCGGGCTGCGGGAACAGGGTCTGGGGTGCGTACGCCGGCATCCCCAGGTTCTTCCAGTTCGCCGGACGGGACGCCCCGGTGTTCAGGTTGCCCGCGACGGCCTTGTCCGCCGCCCACTCCACCTGACGCGGCTTGGGCTGCGTCGCCTGGTTACGCGGGTCGCCGCGGGGCACGGAACACGTGCGTTCCGACTCCACGATCTCCGTGCGGCTGCCGGTCGTGGAGGCGACGGCCTTCGTGGCCGTTCCGGTGCCCGCGACTGCCTTGACTCCCGAGGCCTTGCCGAGCAGTGGTGAGATGGTCCGCGAGGTCCCCCACTGCGCCGACTTCGCCACGAGCGGCGTCACCGTGAACTCGGCCTTCTTTCCGCTCTCGCGTACCGACGCGGTGATGTTCACCGGCCGGGCGTCCTGGGCGGTGCCGGGCCGCGGGGACTTCGGGGCCCCCTTGCCGTCCGCCCAGGCGGTCTCCTGGACGACGGTGGCCCCTGTGGTCGAGAGCCGCGCGTCCTTGCTCGCGCCCTTGAGGTGCGTGACCGTCTTCGGCAGCTTCGCCGCCTCGGTCACGTCACCCGTGAGGTAGACCTGTACGGCCCGGCGCGTCACACCGACGTCGCCGAGCGGTCCGGAGCCCAGCTTCGGGGCCTTTGTGCCCCTCCCCGGCCAGCGTCGTACGAGGGTCGTCCCGGCCTGCGTGAGGCGCTTGCGCTGGACGCGTTCCAGGAACACGTACCCGCCGTCACCGTCCTCGCTGATCCGGTACGGCACCGTCCCCGCGGTGACCAGCTTCCTCTTGCCGCCCTCGCCGTCGATCTCGACGAGGTCGCGCCCGTTCGCGGCCACGACCCGTCCGTCGTCCGCCGGCACCGACGAGGTGATCTGGCCGTCGACGACGACGGGTTGGGCAGCTTTGCCGGTGGCGGTGTCCACCCGCAGCAGCCGGGTCTGCTTCTTGTCCTCGCCGGGGGACTGGGTGAGCACGGCCTCCTCGCCGGTACCGCATCCCGGGTTGTAGTAGGACAGGGACGCGTTGACCTTCAGTTTGGTCACGGCGCCCGACGAGAGGTCGACGACGGCCGAGAAACCGCCGCGTGCCATGAGCTTCGCGTCGTTGGTGAAGGTGCGCGGCGCGTAGACGACGACCGCCCGCTTCCCGGAACCGGTCACACAGACGTTGCCGATCCACTGGTCCGCGTCGAAGCCGGGCTCCACCAGTGAGGCCAGGGTCTCCCAGGTGTAACCGCTCTTCTCCGACGCGGTCAGCAGGTGGAACCCCTGCGCGTCACCCGTGGTCGTCCAGGCGATGTCGGCGGAGTCCTGGTAGTCGGCGCCGAGCACTTCGGCGCGGTCCTCGACGGGTACGGTGCCCGGCCGGGCGGCCGGGGAGGGCTCCGACCGCGCCGGGCGGGCCTCGGCCGGGACCTGCAGCAGCGTCAGGGACACACAGCCTGCGGCAAGCAGGCCCAGCAGGGCTCTTGCACGTTTTGATCTTGATCTCCGCACTGGCTCCTCTTCCTTCGGCGCGGACAGGTACGCGAACCGTGGCGCCGCGTCCGGCCCGGCCCGGACGAACACTGTCCGGGCCGTCCGAACATGCCCGCCGAGGTGCTTCCAGGAGTGCCGCGCGGTCGGCAGGTTCCTGCCACGGCCGAGGGAGGCCTCGCAGGAACCTGCCTCCTGCTCATCGCTCCGGAGCCGCCGTCCGTCGGCAGAGTGAGGGCCAGGCCGTCCCACGAGAAGGAAGTGCCATGAGAACAGGGATCATCCGAAAGACGCTCGTCCCCACCGCCGTTGCCGTCGCCCTGGCATCCGGCGTCCTCGCCGGCGCAGCACCCGGTCACGCAGCCCCGCAGGCCGCCGATACCGCGCGGGTGGCCCAGCCGGCCGCGGCCGAGGGCGAGGCCGGGGCGCAGGCCGTGGTCAACCTCGGTCTGACCATCAGGAAGGCCAAGGGCGTACAGACCTGGCTCAAGCGGTTCCACGGTCTCTACAACGGCCCGATCGACGGGCAGCTGGGAACCAACAGCTGGATCGGAATCCAGCAGGTCCTGTCCCTGTACAACGGCTACGAGGGCGACATCGACGGGATTCCCGGCACTCAGACCAAGAAGGCTCTGCAGCGCTTCCTGAACTACAACGGCTACAACGCCGGCAAGGTGGACGGCATCTGGGGTTCTCAGAGCACGAACGCCTGGGGTGACTTCGGCGACGCCATGGTCGACTACTACAACGTCCCTTGACGGACAGGGACCGATAGAGCTCTTCTGCGGGTGCCGCCCCCTGGCCGGCTGTTCGACCAGGGGGCGGCAGGCCGTTCCTCAGCCCCTCGCGGCCCGTCCGCCGCCCCGTACCGACCGGCCCGCCAGGACGGACGTCCGCTTGCCGTCCTCGATGACGAAGCGCCCGTCGATCAGGACGTGCGGCAGGCCCACCGGGAGGGTGCGCGGCTCGTCGAAGGTCGACCCGGCCGCCACCGTGGCCGGGTCGAAGAGGACCAGGTCCGCGCGGTAGCCCTCGCGGACGTACCCGCGGTCCGGCAGGCGCAGGCGGGCGGCCGGCCGGGACGTGAGGTGGGCGACGCACTCCTCCAGCGTGAGGATGCCCAGCTCCCGTACGTACCGGCCGAGGTACTGGGGAAACGTGCCGTACGCGCGGGGGTGCGGCTTGTCGCCCTGGAGGATGCCGTCGCTGCCCCCGGTGTGCACCCGGTGGCGCATGATCTGCCGGACGTTCTCCTCGTGGCCGACGTGCTGGAGGATCGTCGTGCCCAGCCGGTCCTCGACGAGCAGCCGGCGGGCCGTCACCCAGGGCTCCTCGCCGTGCAGCCGGGCGGACTCGGCCACCGTGCGGCCGACGTACCCGGACAGGCCGGGTGAGCCGACGCCGGAGATCTCGATCCTGTCCCACTCGATCGGGACGCCGTGGCACCCGTCGGAACCCACGACCTCGACGTCGTGGCGGATCCGCTCGGCCGTCGCCCCGTCGGCGAGCCGGGTCAGGACCGACTCGGGTCCGCCCTCGTTCGCCCAGCTCGGCAGCATGGCCACGAGGGTCGTGCAGCCCGGCGTGTACGGGTAGGTGTCGAGCGAGATGTCCGCGCCCGCCGCGAGCGCCTCGTCCAGGAGGGAGAGGAGCTCGGGGGCCTTGCCCTTGTTCACGCCGAAGTTCATGGTGGCGTGGGCGAGATGGAGGGCGCAGCCGGCGTCGCGGGTGAGCCGCACCATCTCCTCGTACGCCTGGAGCGCCCCGGCACCGTACGAGCGGTGGTGCGGGCAGTAGTAGCCGTCGTGCGCCGCCACCACCCGGCACAGCTCGGTGAGTTCGGCGTCCTTCGCGTACATCCCGGGGGTGTACGTCAGACCCGAGGACATGCCGACCGCGCCCTCGGCCATGCCCTGGGCGACGAGCTCCTTCATGCGGTCCAGCTCGGCGTCGGTGGCGGGGCGGTCGTCCCAGCCGACGGCGAGCATCCGGACGGTGCCCTGCGGGATGAGATAGGCCGCGTTGACGGCGATGCCCTCGCCGCCGAAGTTGCGGTCGAGGCGGTCCAGATAGCCGCCGACGGTGCGCCAGTCGAAGTCGATGTCGCTGCCGTCGCCGTTCCAGCCGGCGATGGAGCGGCGGACCTCGGCGAGGGTGCGGTCGTCGGCGGGGGCGTACGACAGGCCGTCCTGGCCGAGCACCTCCAGGGTGACGCCCTGGGCGGCCTTCGCACTGTGGTCGGGGTCGCGCAGCAGCGCGAGGTCGCTGTGCGCGTGCATGTCGATGAAGCCCGGCGAGAGCGCGAGGCCGTCGGCGTCCAGGGTGCGGGCGGCGGAGAGGCGGGGGCCGTCGCCCTCTCGCCGGATCTCGGAGATCCGGCCGTCCGTGATGCCGACGTCGGCACGGTAGGAGGGGTCGCCGGTGCCGTCGACGACGGCCGCGTTGCGAATGACCAGGTCCATGGTGTTGCTCGCCTTTCAGGGGTGTTTGTTCCCCGGCCCGCCCCTTCCCGTAACTGGGGCTCCGCCCCAGACCCCGGTCCTCAAACGCCGGACGGGCTGAAAAGCCAGCCTCGCCGGCGTTTGAGGCGCGGGGGTCCGGGGGCGGAGCCCCCCGGTCACGGGAAGGGGCGGGTCGGGGAGACGAACCCCGTAGGGATCAGAAGAAGGTGCGGATGTACTCCGTGACCGTGCCGTCCGCCTCCACCAGCGGGATCAGCTGCCACTTGTCGAACGACGTGCACGGATGCGAGAGCCCCATGCCGATCCAGTCGCCGACCTCCAGCTCCGCCCCCTCCTCCGTACGCACCCAGCCGTGCTGGTCCGACAGTCCGCTGACGGTGATTCCGGTGGCCGGCCGCACCGAGCCGTCGCGCGCGGACCGGACGACCTGCGCCTCGGGGAGGTCCAGGTCGTAGGCCGCGTCGCGCTTTCCGGCGTTGACGAACGCCTGCCCGGGCGCGGGGCGGGAGACGACCTGGGCCCACAGGCGGAAGGCGGGCTGCAGCGTGCCCTCCTCGGGGATCCGGTTGAAGGGGGTGAGATGGCGGTAGTGGCCGTCGTCGTGGCTGACGTACGCCCCGGAGCGCAGCAGCTTGAGGACGGGCCGGCTCAGCGCGGGGATCTCGGCGAAGACGTCGGCGACCGCGTCGAACCACGCGCTGCCGCCCGCGCTGACCAGGATCTCCTCACCGTCGGCGAGCGCGGTGAAGCGGCCGGCGGAGTCGAACTCCACCGCCAGCGCGACGAGTCGGCGCAGCCACTCCCGTACGCGCTCGGGGGAGGCGTCCGGCACCTCGCCCTCGTAACCCGCGACGCCCACCAGCCGCAGCGTGGACGTGGCCGCCACCGCGTCGGCGACCGCCGCGCAGTCGGCCTCCGTACGGGCGCCGGTGCGGGCGCCCTCACCCGCGCCCAGCTCCACCACGACGTCCACGGGGCGCACGGCACCGGCGGCGCGCAGGGCCTCGTCCATCAGCTCGACGCCGCGCACGGAGTCCACGTAACAGGCGAACGTGAAGTCCGGGTCGGCGTCCAGCTCGCCGGCCAGCCAGCGCAGCGCCACCGCGTCGACGAGCTCGTTGGCCAGGAAGATCCGGGCGATGCCGTAGGCCCGGTACACCCGCGCCTGGTGGGGCACGGCGGCGGTGATGCCCCACGCGCCGTACTCCAGCTGACGGGCGAAGAGCTGCGGGGACATCGACGTCTTGCCGTGCGGCGCGAAGGCGAGGCCGTGCCGCTCCGCGTACGTCTCCAGCAGGGCGAGGTTGGCCTCGACGGACTCGGCGGACAGGGCCAGCACCGGGGTGGTGAAGCCGCCCGTGAACAGATTGCGGCGCTCGGCCGCCAGCGCGCCCACCGTGAGGCCCTCCGCGTCCGGCGGCAGCGCCTTGAAGCGGTGGTCGACCCGTTCGCCGGCGAGTGCCGTCACGGACTGTTCGGGGGACTGCTCGGCGGCCAAGGGGTTCTCCTCGGGGGATAGTCGTTGCATCATATGCAACAGGCGTTGCGTATATCGCTCAAGGCTGTCTAACATCCGAGCCGATGCCGGGTCAATGGTGACCAGCGGCGCCCGACGACCGACCACGAGGAGCCCAGAGTGCCCGGATCCGCAGCCAGGACAGCCACCGCGGACGTCGTCTGCCTCGGCGAGTCCATGGTGACGTTCCTGCCCTCGCAGCCGGGCCGCCTCGCCGACGTCCCCTCCTTCGGCCGGGGCATCGGTGGTGCCGAGTCCAACGTCGCCTGCGCGCTCGCCGCGGCCGGCCACCGGGCGAAATGGATCGGCCGGGTCGGCGCCGACGGCTTCGGCGACCACCTCGTCGACACGATCACCGGTTACGGCGTCGACACCTCCGCCGTCCGCCGGGACCCCTCCCGCCCCACCGGCATCTACTTCCGCACGGCGACGGACCGGGCCACCGACACCCACGAGGTCGCCTACTACCGGGCCGGCTCCGCCGCCTCCGCGATGTCCCCGCACAACGTGCCGTACGAGGACCTCCTCGACACCCGCGTCCTGCACCTGTCCGGCATCACCGCCGCGCTCTCCGCCGACTGCCTGGCTCTCCTCCACGACCTCACCGCCCCCCGCGACGGCCGCCCCCTGATCTCCTTCGACGTCAACCACCGCCCCGGCCTGTGGCGCGACGGCGAGGCCGGCCCCGAGATCCTGCTCGACCTCGCCCGCCGCTGCGACCTCGTCTTCGTCGGCGAGGACGAGGCGGAGGATGCCTGGGGCGTCCACGGCACCGAAGCCGTCCGCGCCGCAATCCCCGAGCCGGACGTCCTCGTCGTCAAGCGGGGCCCGGACGGCGCCACGGTCTTCTCCAGGACCGGGAGCGGCCCGGACACCGTCACCACCGTCCCCTCCCTGCGCGTCGACGTCGTCGCCGCCGTCGGCGCGGGCGACGCCTTCGCCGCGGGCTTCCTCTCCGCCACCCTGCGCGACCTGCCCGTACGCGACCGTGCCCGGCACGGCCACCTCATGGCCGCCGCCGTCCTCACCGTCCCCGGCGACCTCACCGGCCCGCCGCCCCGGGCGTACGCCGACCGGCTCGCCGCCCTGGACGACGAGGCCTGGGGCACACTTCGTCTCGGCCCCGGCTGGACAGCCGCCGGCGGGGCGAACGAGGAGGTACGAGTCACATGAGCCAGACCGTCGACCGCGCGCTGAGCATCCTGCCGCTGCTCGCCCAGGGCCCCGCCGACCTCGGCCAGGTCGCGGTACGCCTGGGCGTCCACAAGTCCACGGCGCTGCGCCTGCTCCGTACGCTCCACGAACACGGACTGGTCTACCGCCAGGAGGACCAGCGCTACCGCCTCGGCGCCCGGCTCTTCGCGCTCGCGCAGGAAGCCGTCGAGAACCTCGACGTACGCGAGATCGCCCACGGCCACCTCGTCGCACTCAACGAGCAGTGCGGGCACACCGTCCACCTCGCGGTGTACGAGGAGAACGAGGTCCTCTACATCGACAAGGTCGAGAGCCGCTACCCCGTGCGGATGTACTCACGGATCGGCAAACCCGTCGCGATCACCGTCGCCGCGGTCGCCAAGCTGCTCCTCGCCGACCTCCCCGAGCCCGAGCGGCGCGCCATCGCCGAACGGCTCGACTATCCCATGTACACGTCCCGTTCGCTCCCGAACGCCGGTGCCTTCCTCAAGGAGCTCGCCGTCGTACGCGAACAGGGCTGGGCCACCGACCTCGGCGGCCACGAGGAGTCCATCAACTGCGTCGGCGCCCCCATCCGGGGCGCGGACGGGCGCGTCGTCGCGGCCATGTCGGTGTCCGCGCCGAACGTGGTCGTCACGGCCGAGGAACTCCTCACCCTGCTCCCCCTGGTGCGCCGCACCGCGGAGACCATCAGCCGGGAGTACTCCGGCACCGCCCCCACCAAGAAAGCCTGAACCACCATGACCGAGAAGACCGCCCTCACCCCCAGCACCCACACCGCCCCGCCCGCCAAGTTCTCGCACGGCGTGAAGAAGGGGAACATCCTCCAGGTCGCCGGTCAGGTCGGCTTCCTCCCCGCCGTCGAGGGCCAGGCACCCACCCCGGCCGGGCCCACGCTGCGCGAGCAGACCCTGCAGACCTTCGCCAACGTCAAGGCGATCCTGGAGGAGGGCGGCGCGAGCTGGGACGACGTGATGATGATGCGTGTCTACCTCACGGACGTCGACCACTTCGCCGAGATGAACGCCATCTACAACGAGTACTTCGAGGAGCAGGGCCTCAAGGCCCCCGCCGCCGCGCGTACGACGGTGTACGTCGGCCTGCCCAAGGGCCTGCTCATCGAGATCGACGCGCTCGCGGTCCTCGGCTGATCACCAAGGGCTGAACCGCTCGTCCTACGGCACGGCGCCCCACCCCACCCCCGAGGGGCGCCGTGCCGCGCTCCCCCCTGCCTTGAAGGACCCTGTCACCAACGGAGTTGACCGCTCATGCTGCTCGCCGCCGCCCCCGCCCCCGAGGCGCCACCCCACACGGGTGGACTGCTCCTCCTGATCGGCGGTACGCCCGGTCTGCTGACCGTCGCCGCCCTCGGGATCGCACTCCTGCTCGTCCTGATCATCAAGGTCAGGCTGCAGCCGTTCGTCGCGCTGCTCGCCGTCTCCATAGCCGTCGGCCTGGGTGCCGGACTCTCCGTCACCGAACTCTTCGGCACGGTCCAGAAGTCGGCCGCCGTCTCGGTCATCGAATCCGGCATGGGCGGCATCCTCGGACACGTCGCGATCATCATCGGCCTCGGCACGATGCTCGGCGCCATCCTGGAGGTGTCCGGCGGCGCGGAGGTCCTCAGCGCCCGCCTGCTGAACCTCTTCGGCGAGAAGCGCGCCCCGCTCGCCATGGGCCTCACCGGCCTCATCTTCGGCATCCCGGTCTTCTTCGACGTCGGCATCTTCGTCCTCGCGCCGATCGTCTACGCCGCCGCCAAGCGCTCCGGCAAGTCGGTCGTCCTGTACGCGATGCCCCTGCTGGCCGGCCTCTCGATGACCCACGCGTTCCTGCCCCCGCACCCCGGGCCGGTCGCCGCGGCGGGCCTCTTCAACGTCTCCCTCGGCTGGGTCATCCTGATGGGCGCCCTCGTCGGCATCCCGTCCGTCCTCGCCGCCTGGGGCTACGCCGCCTGGATCGGCAAGCGCATCTTCGTCGACGTACCGCAGGACATGGTCGAGGCGGCCGCCGAGGCCAAGGCCGCGGTCGTCGCCGAACAGCGCGCCGCCGGTGTCACCCCCCACGAGAAGCCCGTCCCCCTCGGCACGGTGCTCGCGATCATCGGTACGCCGCTGATCCTCATCCTGGCCGCGACGTTCTCCTCCATCGCGCTCGACCCGTCCACCCTGCGCTCCGTCGTCGAGTTCTTCGGCAACCCCTTCGTGGCGCTGACGATCGCCCTGCTGCTCGCCTACTACCTGCTGGGCATCCGCCGGGGCTGGTCCCGCAAGTCCCTCGAATCGGTCTCCACGTCCTCGCTGAAGCCCGTCGGCAACATCCTGCTGGTCGTCGGCGCGGGCGGCATCTTCGGAGCCGTACTGAAGGGCAGCGGCATCGCCGACGCGCTCGCCGACACCTTCAACGACGTGGGTCTGCCGGTCATCCTGCTCGCCTGGCTGATCTCCGTCGTGCTGCGGGTCGCGCAGGGCTCGGCGACGGTCGCGATCGTCACCACCGCCGGCATCGTCGTCCCGCTCGTCGAGGGCCAGGACATGTCGCAGGCCCACCTCGCGCTGATCATCATGGCGATCTCGGCGGGCTCCATCTTCGCCTCGCACGTCAACGACGGCGGGTTCTGGATGGTCTCGAAGTACTTCGGCATCTCCGAGCGCGACACCCTGAAGACCTGGACGGTCCTGGAGACGGTCCTCTCGGTCGCCGGGTTCGTGGTCGCCGCGGCGCTCAGTCTGGTGATCTGAGGCCGTCGTCCTCCCCGGGGGCCCGGCCGTCCGTGCCGGGCCCCCGGTGCCTCTTCCGGTCACCGCCCCGTGGGGAAGGCGGCCCGCCGGCCGAAGCCGACCGCCACGAGCGCCACGAGGGCCAGGGCGATCATCCAGGCGGGCGTGCGCGTGCGCCCACACCGTCGACGACCAGGGGCCCCCACGGTGCCGCCCGCGAAGACCGCTGTGACGGCACGCCCGCCCAGGTCCTGCACGCCGCGGCGGACGCCGTCCTCGCGCACTGGGACGGCACGGGGCACTGACGCCCGCACACCGCCGGCGGCGCCCGACCCGAAAGGCGCGACGCGCCCCCTTGTGCGATCGGGCATGATGCGCTTCGTTGATCGACATGGCGGAGACAAGCGAGACCACAGGGGCGGGGGAGCTCGGCTCCCGGCCGCGTAAATCCAGTTGGCGCTACATCGGGCCCGGCATCGTCGTCGCGGCCACCGGTGTCGGAGCGGGGGACCTGGTCGCGACGCTCATCGCGGGCAGCAAATTCGGCTACACCCTCATGTGGGCGGCCGTGATCGGCTGCCTCGTCAAGATCTCCCTCGCGGAGGCGGTGGGCCGCTGGCACCTCGCGACGGGCCGCACCCTCTTCGACGGCTGGCGCGCCCTCGGCGGGTGGACCACGGGCTACTTCGCCGTCTACGTCGTCATCTGGGGCTTCGTGTACGGCGCGACGGCCATGTCCTCCAGCGCCCTGCCCATCGTGGCGCTCTTCCCCGACGGGCCGGGCCTGAAGACCTGGGCGATCATCACCGGGCTGGTCGGCCTGGTCTTCGTCTGGTTCAACCAGTACGCCGTCTTCGAGAAGGTCATGACCGTCCTGATCGGCGTGATGTTCATCGTCGTGGTCTACGTCGCGATCCGGGTGTCGCCGGACATCGGCGCCTCCTTCGCCGGACTGCTCCCCGTCCTCCCGGACGGCTCGCTGGTCTACACCCTCGGCCTGATCGGCGGGGTCGGCGGCACCATCACCATGGCGGCGTACGGGTACTGGGTCAACGCCAAGGGATGGTCCGACACCTCCTGGATGAAGGTGATGCGGATCGACAACCGGGTCGCCTACATCACGACCGGCGTCTTCGTCGTGGCGATGCTCATCGTCGGCGCGGAGCTGCTGCACTCCTCCCAGATCGCGCTGACCAAGGGCGACCAGGGGCTGATCGACCTCGGCGACATCCTGGAGGACCGCTTCGGGGCGGGCACCGCGAAGCTCTTCCTGGTCGGGTTCTTCGCCGCCTCGTTCTCGTCGCTCATCGGCGTGTGGCATGGCGTGAGCCTGATGTTCGCCGACTTCGTGGAGCGGATCCGGGCCGCCCGCGGTGTCACAGGCGAGGAGAAGGCCACCCGTGAGACGGTCGCCCGGCAGGAGCGGTCCGTGCCCTTCCGCGCGTATCTGCTCTGGCTGACGTTCCCGCCGATGACGCTGCTGTGGCTGGACGAGCCCTTCGGGCTGGTCATCGGGTACGGGGTCCTCGGCGCGTTCTTCATGCCGTTCCTGGCCCTGACCCTGCTGTGGCTGCTCAACTCCTCCCGCACGCCGAGGGAATGGCGCAACGGCTGGCTGAGCAACGGGATGCTCGGCGCCGCAGGGCTGCTGTTCATCGTGCTGTGCGTCAAGCAGGTGATCGACCTGCCCTGGTGACGCCCACGCGTCCGAGGCCGCGCAGCAGCGCCGCCGGGGGAGCGGCGGCGCTGCTGGACCGAAGGGGCCCTCGCGTTACGGGAGGCCGTGGACGTGCGGGCCGACCGCCTTGGACCAGGCGTTGCCCGCGGTGGCGTCCCAGTTCGTGGACCAGGTCATCGCGCCGCGCAGGTCCGGGTAGGTCCTGGACGGCTTGAAGGAGCCGCAGCCCGTGCCCTTGGCCAGGCAGTCGAGCGCCGCGTTCACTACGGACGGGGCGACATAGCCGCTGCCCGCGCCGCGCGTGGAGGCGGGGACACCGAGGCCGACCTGGGACGGGGCGAGGCCGCCCTCCAGCTGGATGCAGGCGAGCGCGGTGAGGAAGTCCACCGAGCCCTGCGAGTAGACCTTGCCGTCGCAGCCCAGCATCGAACCGCTGTTGTAGTACTGCATGTTGACGACGGTCAGGATGTCCTTGATGTTGAGCGCCGTCTTGAAGTACTCACCGGACGTCGACTGCATGTCGATGGTCTGCGGGGCCATCGTGATGACGAGGCCGGAGCCCGCCTTCGACGACAGGGAGCGCAGGGCCTTCGTCATGTAGGTGGAGTTGAGGCCGTTCTCCAGGTCGATGTCGACACCGTTGAAGCCGTACTCCTGGATGAGCGCGTACACCGAGTTCGCGAAGGCGGTGGCGGAGGCGTCGCTGTTGACGGCGACGGACCCCTTCTCGCCGCCGACGGAGATGATGACGTTCTTGCCGGCGGCCTGCTTGGCCTTGATGTCGGCCTTGAACTGGTCGACGGTGTAGCCGTTCAGCCCCGCCGAGTCCAGGTTGAAGGTGACGGCGCCGGGCGTGGCCGTGGCGTCCGCGAAGGAGACCGCGATGATGTCGTAGTCGGCCGGGACGTCGCTGAGCTTCTGGACGGTGGCGCCGTTGTTGAAGTTCTGCCAGTAGCCGGTCACCGCGTGCTTGGGGACCGACGTCACCGGGCCGGGGTCGGTGGCCTTCGCCGTACGTCCGCTGACGGTCGCCGACTTGACGGACTCACCGGCGGCGTTCGTCGCGCTGACGGAGAACTGGTACGCGGTGTCCGCCGCCAGACCGGTCACCGTCGCGGAGGTCCCGGTGGAGGTGGTCGCCTTCGTGCCGTTCCGGTAGACGGTGTAGCCGGTGGCGCCGGAGACGGCGTTCCAGTTCAGGGTGACGGAGGAGGTGGTCGTCGTGGCCACGGCCAGTCCGGCGGGGGCCCCGGGGACCGAGGGCTCCGGGTCCGTGCCACCGCCGCCGTCGGGCCCGCTCACCTCGACGTCGTCCGCGAGGTAGGCCGCCTGGCCGTACCAGCCGTGGGTGTAGACGGTCACCGAGGTGGTGGAGGGGCCGGTGGTGAAGGTGGTCCTCAGCTGGGTCCAGCTGCTGGAGCCGGGCGACCAGGTGGAGACGTCCGTCGTACCCGTGCCGCTCGCGCCGAGATAGGCGTAACCGCCCTGCACCCAGGAGCTCAGCGTGTAGGTGGAGCTGGGCTTCACGGCCACGCTCTGGGTGCACTTGGCGTTGTCCTGGCCCGCCGGGGTGGCCTTGAGCGCGGACGAGCCGCCGTGCACGGGGGAGGTCACGGTGGTGCCGCTGCCCCCGGAACAGGTCCAGTTGGCGAGCCCGGACTCGAATCCGGCGTTCCTGGCCACGTTGACATCGGCCGCCTGCGCGGTGCTCGCGAGCCCGGTGACGCACAGCGCCCCCGCCGCGACCACGGCGACGGCCCCGCCGAGGAGCGGCCGGACCCGGCGTCTTCTGTGCCTGCTGCTGCCTGCGGAGCGTTCCACTTGCTGCCTCCGGTGGGGGAGTTGGGGTGCTGGCGGGAACGGTGGCCACCGTTGGCCGATAAACTGGTCCAGACCAATCAAGTTGTCAAGACCTCTGGCGGCCCTGATGCGTACGGCGGGTGCGTCGGGAGGTCGGGACAGGGGTGCGTGCTCACCTTCGAGTGACGGTTCCCGCTCGCGCGGGCCCACTCGCACGGGTGACCCGGCCGGAAGGCGTCGGGCGTGACGGAGTGGATATCGCGGAGGTACGGGGAAAGCGGCCGCAATCCGGGCTGACGTGGGCGGATGAATTCCACCGGATTTCAAACCAGGTCGGCCGGGGTAACTCTGCGCAGTGGTGCAGGAGTTAACCACCTTGCTTTTCGTCCGATTTCGTACGGAGGTGTAGCGAACGCCTGTGCCGTACCGTCTTCGTACCGGGTTCCGATATCTGTTCTCTGCCTGGTCCGACGTGGCTAAAGTGCTGGGGAAGAAGCACGGAGCAGGAGCGATTGCGGCCGGAGTCCCCCCGACGACGGCCGGAGCCGGAACGGGGAAGAGCGTGCCGACCGCAATAGCAGTGACCAGTGCTGATCTCGTGCTACCACCGACCGATCAGCAGACACCCACAGCGGCTCTGCTGCAGGCACCCGAAGCCCAGTCCCTCGATCTCGCGATCGGTGACATGAGCGTGCTCCTGGAGCAGCACGGATACGTGATCGCCGTCTATCCCGCCGGCATCAGCCCCGCACATGAACGCAGACTGCACGCCATCCGCTCGGTCCTGGAGAGCGACCGCATCGCCCTGCTGCGGACGGACCTGCCCCCGCTCGGCGTGGCCGTCCTCGTACGGCAGCTGCGCCAGCTCTCCATCTGTGACTTCAGCCCGGGAGTGGTGGCCTCGGCGGCCCGGCTGCTCGCCCACTACATCCACGCCGGAGCCCTGCTGAACTCGGTCGCCAGGCTCGACAGGGTCCCCGTCAGCCTCAAGACCCACGCCAAGTCCTGGCTGCCGGGATCCCAGTTCGCCGTGCTCGCCGGACCCAGCCCTCAGCTGATCAGGATCGGCCCGTCGGCCGAACTGCCGTCCGGACCGCCGTTCGCCACCCAACTACTGCTCGCCAAAGGTCAGTTGACCTCGGAATGGGTGCAGCAGACCCTCGCCCCGGCATGGGGGGTACAGGCCATTCAGGAGTGTGCGCTGCCTTCCGGATCGCCGCGCTGGTGGGGCACCGGGAAGCTGGTGGAATTCGCCTCCTTCCTTCCGGACATCTCCGTGATCTACCAGCTCGTTTCCTCCGTACGCCGGGAAAGCTGCCACTGGTGCGGAATGGAGCTCATCGGCGACCGCTGCGGGTTCTGTTCCTCCCCGCTGGCACCGCCGGAGAACCGAATGCACTCCCCGGGTGTCCTGAGCCTCGGCGCGGCAGCGCCACCGAGCACCTAGCGTGCCCGGGGCTCTCCGCGGACACCGCGCGTCCCTTTCCCTCCGCCCCTCCATGCATCCGAATCGAACGAGGTTGTCCGGCCCATGAACTCCCGCCAGCGCCGCGGCGTGATACTCCTGCTCCTCTCGGTCCTGTGCGCCTTCGGTGCCTTCGCCGGGGTGCTCTCGGTGATCAGTGACGTCAACTCCAAGGTCGGGCCCGAGGTCGACGCCTACCGGCTCAAGGAGAACGTGGCCCCGTACACGGACCTGACCGCCGGGCAGTTCGAGAAGGTCTCCATGCCGAAACGCTGGCTGTCGGACAACGCCGTCACGGAGATCGACGAGATCGACGGCAAGATCGCCGTCACCGAGCTGCAGAAGGGTTCCCTGATGCAGTCCGACATGATGGTGAGGAGCCCGGAGCTGAGGCCGGGCGAACAGGAGATCGCCATCATGATCGACGCCGCGACGGGGGTCGCGGGCAAGATCCGGCCGAACGACAAGGTCAACATCTACGCCACCTTCGCGGGCGAGCGGGACGGCGAAGCCTCCCAGTCCAAGGTCATCGTCTCCAACGCCAAGGTCCTCGACGTCGGCGAACTGACCGCCCTGGACCCCAGGAAGGACGACAGGAACCAGGCGACCGAGGCCGTCCCGATCACCTTCGCGCTCAACACGCTCGACACCCAGCGCGTCGCGTACGCCGAGTCCTTCGCCCAGCACGTGCGTCTCGCACTGATCGCCCCCGGCAGCGACAGCACCATCCGCCCGGGCGACCGGACCTACACGCTCGACAAGGACAAGTGAGGATCGGATGACCACCAGAATCCTCCCGGCGGTCGGTGACCCCGACGCGGCCAGGTCCGTGACCACCCTGCTCAGCCAGCTCCCCGACGCGGAGCCCGCCGCTCCGGCCGGCGACTCGACGCAGCTCATCGACACCCTCGCGCGCCTCGCCGGCGAGGCCGTCGAGGAACTGCCCGAGGTCGTCCTGGTCCACGAGGGCATCGGACCGGTGCCCGCCCTGGAGCTGATCCGGGAGGTGTCCCTGCGCTTCCCCGCGGTGGGCGTCGTGCTGATCACCGCCGACGCGAGCCCCGGCCTCTTCGCCGCGGCCATGGACGCGGGAGCGCGGGGCCTGGCCACCCTCCCCCTGAGCTACGAGGAGCTCGCCAACCGGGTGCAGGCCGCCGCGCAGTGGTCCACGGGCGTACGACGCCATCTCGGGGCGGGCGGCGACGTGTTCACCGGCCCCGGCGGCACGGTCGTCACGGTGACCGGGTCCAAGGGCGGGGTCGGGACGACCGTCACCGCCGTACAGCTGGCCCTGGCCGCACAGGCCTCCGGGCACACCGCCGCGCTCGTGGACCTGGACCTCCAGACCGGTGACATCGCCGCCTACCTCGACGTGCAGTTCCGGCGTTCCGTCGTCGACCTCGCGGCCATCGCCGACATATCACCGCGCGTCCTCTCCGACGCCGTGTTCTCCCACACCACCGGCCTGGCGCTGCTGCTGGCGCCGGGGGAGGGCGAACGCGGCGAGGAGGTCAGCGACCGGTCCGCCCGCCAGATCGTCAGCGCGCTGCGCTCGCGCTACGAGATCGTCGTCATCGACTGCGGAAGCCAGATGAACGGGGCCAACGCCGCGGCGGTCGAGATGGCCGACACAGCCGTGCTCGTGACGACACCCGACGTCGTCGCCGTGCGGGGCGCCAAACGCATCGTGCGGCTGTGGGACCGGCTCCAGGTCCGCAAGGCCGAGGAGACGGTGATCCTCGTCAACCGCTTCAACCGCAACACCGAGATCCAGCCCGCCCTGATCCAGCGGATCACCGGGACCCGGATGGCGGGCACGGCGGTCCCGGCGAACTTCAAGGAGCTCCAGGGCGTCGTGGATTCGGGCAGGATGCACGAACTGGACCCACGCTCCACCGTGAAACAGGCCCTGTGGGCCCTGGCGGGAGAGCTCGGACTCGTGAAGCCTTCACAGGGAGCGGAGTCGCGCGGCGGCATGCTGCGCGGCGACCGGGGCTCGATCGGGGGCCGCAAGCGCAGGGGCGGCACGACCAGCGGGGGAGGCCGGCAGTGACGAGGGACGCGGGAGAACCGGGCCGGATACGGACACGGCTGAGACGCGACCGCGGGCAGCTGAGTGTCGAGTTCACCGGGATGGTGCCCATCATCCTGGTGACCCTGGTGCTGCTCTGGCAGGCGGTCCTGGTGGGTTACACGTTCACGCTGGCGAGCGGGGCGGCGGACGAAGGCGTACGCGCGGCGGTCGGGGACAGCGCGGCCGGCTGCCGGGCCGCCGTGCTCGAACGGCTCCCGGGCGCCTGGGAAGGGAACCTGGACGTCAAGTGCGGGGAGCCAGGGGGGAGCGACGTGGTCAAGGCCACCGTCAGGCTGGAGGCCCCCGTGCTCTTCCCGGGCTTCGCGAGCCTCCCCATCCCCGTCACGGCAACGGCCGGCGCGGCCGCGGAAGGGGAGTGACGCCCGATGGCACCCGTACGCATCCCCTGCGCGGCCGGACGGAGACCGGGACGGGTCAGGGGCAGGGGCAGGGGCAGGGACCGCGGCTCGACCGCCATCGAGTACCTCGGCTTCCTCCCGGTCCTCATCCTCATCGGCCTCGCCGGCATCCAGCTCGGCCTGATCGCCTACACCGCCCAGCAGGCGGGCACCGCGGCCAGGGCAGCCGCCCGTACCGCCGCGCAGGAGGACGTGTCCGGGTCCTACGCGCAGGTCGGACGGGCGTCCATGACCGGCTGGGTCGCCGAGCGGTCCCAGATCTCGCCGCCCGCGGGGGGCGACGCCGTCACGGTCACCGTCACCGTCAAGATCCCGGACATCCTGCTCGGCATGCTCGGTGACCGGACCGTCGAGAAGTCCGCCACCATGCCGCGCGACTAGGCACCAGGCACCCCCATCCCATCCGAGGAGAACCACCCATGAGCCTGCGGGCACGCATCACCGCCCCCGAGGAGCGCGGAGGGGGGCGGGAGGACGGCCACCTGGTCGCGACGTACCGCGCGAAGCTCCTCGAGGAGATCGACCTCGCGGAGATGTCGTCGCTGGCCACGGCGGACCGCCGCGCCCGGCTCGAACGCGTCCTGGGCCACATCATCAGCCGTGAGGGCCCGGTCCTCTCCACCCTCGAACGCTCCCAGCTCATCCGGCGCGTCGTCGACGAGGCACTCGGGCTCGGCGTCCTCGAACCGCTCCTGGAGGACGCCTCCATCACGGAGATCATGGTCAACGGACCCGACCAGATCTACGTCGAACGAGCGGGCAGGGTCGAGCAGCTGCCGCTGCGCTTCGCCAGCCACGAGCAGCTGATGCAGACCATCGAGCGCATCGTCTCCACCGTCAACCGCCGGGTGGACGAGGCCAATCCGATGGTCGACGCCCGCCTCCCCAGCGGAGAGCGCGTCAACGTCATCATCCCGCCGCTCTCGCTCACCGGCGCGACGCTCACCATCCGGCGCTTCCCCCGGTCCTTCTCGCTCCAGGAGATGATCGGCTTCGGCTCGCTGGACCAGCACATGCTGCTGCTGCTCGCCGGACTCGTCCAGGCGAAGTTCAACGTGATCGTCTCGGGGGCCACGGGCACAGGAAAGACCACGCTGCTCAACGCGCTCTCCGGGCTCATCCCCGAGGGCGAGCGGATCGTCACCATCGAGGACTCCGCCGAACTCCAGCTCCAGCAGAAGCACGTGATCCGGCTGGAGTCACGTCCCCCGAACGTGGAGGGAAAGGGCCAGGTCACCATCCGGGACCTGGTTCGCAACTCCCTGCGCATGCGCCCCGACCGGATCGTCGTCGGTGAGGTCCGCGGCGGCGAATCGCTCGACATGCTCCAGGCGATGTCCACCGGCCACGACGGTTCGCTGGCCACCGTCCACGCCAACAGCGCCGAGGACGCGCTGATGCGGCTCCAGACCCTCGCCTCGATGTCCGAGATCAAGATCCCCTTCGAGGCCCTGCACGACCAGATCAACAGCGCGGTGGACGTGATCGTCCAGCTGACCCGGCACGCCGACGGCAGCAGGAGGGTCACCGAGATCGCGGTGCTCGACTCGCACGGCCGTGCCCCGTACAAGATCGTCACCGTCGCCCGGTTCGACGCCCGGCCGATGGACACCGACGGCCTGATCCACGGCGACTTCCAGGCCCTCCCGCTCCCGCGTCGCATCGCCGACCGGCTGTACATGGCCGGACAGCCGATCCCCCAGGCCTTCGGGGTCGCCCCGTCAGACGAATACCTCGCCACCCGAGAGGCCGGATAGGTACCCCGACATGGACAACCTCGCACCGCTCACCCTCGGCGTCACGCTGCTGTGCTGCGTACTCGCCGTCCTGGGCCTGCACGCCTACACCTCGGGCAAGGCCCAGCGCGAAGCCCTCGTCGACCGGCTCTCCTCGACCGGTCAGATCGAGCCGGGCCCGCAGCGCCGCTTCCGGGGGGTCGACCGCCGGCTGCGCCGCACGAAGCTGGGCAAGAGGATCGAGCTGAAGCTCGCGGCCACCGGCCTCGACGTCACTCCGGGCGAGTACTTCCTCTACGTCGTGGCCGGGGTGGCGGCCGTCTGGCTGATCGCGGCCTCCGTCCTGGCCTCCTTCTTCGGCCCGCTCGCCGGACTCGCCGGGATCTGGGCCGCCAACACCTTCCTGAACTGGCACCGCACCAAGCGCACCGAGGCATTCATCAGCCAGTTGCCGGAGATCTCCAGGGTGCTGGCCAACGCCACCCAGGCCGGGCTCTCCCTGCGCACCTCCATCGCCATGGCCGCCGACGAACTCGAAGCGCCCGCGGGCGACGAACTCCGCATCGTCGCCGACCAGCTGGGCGTGGGCCGCACGCTCGACGACGCGCTGGACGAGCTCGCCACGCGACTGCCCTCCCGCGAACTGGTCGTCCTCGTCGCCACCCTCATCCTCTCCAACCGGGCCGGCGGCCAGGTCGTCTCCTCGCTGCGCAACCTCACCATCACCCTGGAGGAGCGCAAGGAGACCCGGCGCGAGGTCCGCACCCAGCTCTCGCAGATCAACGCCACCGCGTACGCCGTCCCCGCCATCGGCGTCGGCGCGATGCTCCTCGTCAACACGATGCTCCCGGGAGCACTCGACCGCATGACGGGATCGTTCGCCGGCCAGGTCGCCGTCGTCGTCTCGCTCGGCCTCTACACCGTCGGCTTCATCGCCATCCGCCGCATTTCCAAGATCGATATCTGAGGAGGGGACCGAACATGGAACTGCTGCTCGCTCTCGTCGTCGGCCTCAGTGTCTTCGGTGTCTTCAAGGGCGTACGGATGTACCGCGCCGAGGCCACCCTCCCCGGTGACCTCGCGCTCGCCCTGGAGGTGGGCTCGACCCGCACCACCGCGGTCGGCTCCGGCATCGACCGGCTCGGAATGCGCTGGGCGCCCCTCGTGCTCCGCCTGATGGGACCCAAGAAGGTCAGCGACAAACGCCGCAAGATCGACATGGCGGGCAACCCCGGCGGCCTCACCATCGACCGCTACGCCGCCCGACGAGCCGTCTACAGCGTCCTCGGCGGGGTCGCCGCCTTCGTGATGCTCACCAGCGGCCGGTTCTTCATGGCACTCCTCATGGTCGCCTTCGGCCTCTTCTGGGGCGAGGTCGGCATCTGGGCCGCCGTCCGCAAACGCCGGGACGACATCGACCGCACCCTCCCCGACTTCCTGGACGTCCTCGCCGTCGTCGTCTCCGCCGGCCTCGGCTTCCGGCAGGCACTGGACCGGGTGTCGGACAAGTACAAGGGTCCGTGGGCCGACGAACTGCGCATCACCCTGCGCCAGATGGACATGGGAGTCAGCCGCCGCCAGGCCTTCGACGAACTGCGCAGGCGCAACGACTCCGACCAGGTCGCCATGTTCGTCACCGCCCTCCAGCAGGGTGAGGAACTCGGCGCGCCCATCGTCGACACCCTCATCGCCATCGCCAACGACATGCGCCGCACCGACGCGCAGAACGCCAGGCGGAAGGCGGCCAAGGCGGTCCCCAGGGCCACCCTGATGGTGACCACGTTCATGATCCCCGCGACCGTGATCCTCATGGGCGCCGCCATGCTGCTCGGATCCGGCACCGACTTCGGATCCCTGACGGGGGAGTGAGCGACGGGCCGATGACGATCTCCCTGCAGCCGGGACCGGAGTCCGCGGACCCCCGCCACACCCTGTCCACCCCGGTGGGACCCGCACCCACGGTCTCCATCCAGGTCAACGCCCTCCAGGCGCTGGCCCGCCAGGTGTTCCTCTTCCGGCTCGCCATGATCGCCATCGGCACGCCCCAGGCGATCGACAACAGCGCCCCCGGACTCGCCGGCTGGCTCGTGGGATCGGCGGTCCTGGTGACGTTCGTCGGCTCGTACGCCCTCTACCGCGACTGGGAACGCTTCGGACCGCTTCTCGTGCGCCACCCGCTGCTCCTCGCGGCGGACACGGTCTTCGGCGCGCTGCTCCTCTTCACCGCCACCCCCGAATCGACCCTCGGCTACGCGGTCGTCTGCACCCCGCTGCTCGCCGGACTGCTCTACGGCTGGCGTGTCGCCGGCGTCTTCGCCGCCGTGCAGAGCCTGATCCTCGCCGCCGCCTACAGCGTCGACAACCGCCCCCAGTCGAGCCTGGCCGACGTGCTCCTCCTCCCCGGTTTCTGCGTCCTCGCCGGAGCCGTCGGCGTGGCCCTGCGCAATCTGATGCTCCGCGTCGGCGCGGCCAGCCAGGCGCTGACCGAGACCCGGGCCCGCCTCGCCGTCAGCGTGGCCGTCGAGGACGAACGCGCCCGGCTGGCCCGGGAGATGCACGACTCCGTCGCCAAGACCCTGCACGGCCTCGCCCTGGCGGCCGACGGGCTCGCCCGCACCTCCGACCGGACGGACCCGCTCACCGTCCGGCACCAGGCGGAACTGGTGGCCCGATCCGCCCGCCGGGCCGCCGCCGAATCCCGCGAACTCCTCTCCGACCTGCGCCGCGCATCCGGACTCGACGGCGGCGTCGACCTCATCGCGGAGCTCCGTTCCAGAGCCGAGGACTTCACCCGGCGGCACGGCATGAACACCGTGTTCCGCACCCTCGGCGACACACCCGTACCCCTCGTCCCGCAGGTCGTCGCCCGGCAGCTGCTCACCGTCGCCTCCGAGGCGATGGAGAACGCCCACCGGCACGCCCGCCCCACCTACCTCGTAGTCCTCGCCGGCATCAAGGGCGACGTCCTGCGCGTCAGCGTGTACGACGACGGCCAGGGCCTGCCCACGGGCACCACACTCGACGACCTGAGGCGGGCCGGCCACTTCGGGCTCGTCGGCATGGTCGAACGCGCGGCCTCCATCGGCGCGCGCATCCGCATCGGCAAGGGCCAGGCGGCCAAGGGCACGGAGGTACGCGTGGAACTCCCGACGGCCGCCCTCACCCCGCCCGCAGCGACGGACCCGGCAGCCCGGGCCCCAGCTCCGAGCCCGTAACCGCTCCCCACCCTCTTTCCGTCCCACCCCATCCGAGAGGAGGTCGCAGAATGCCGGACGACGTCTCGCGTGCGCCGGGCCAGGGCCGGGCGGCACAGCACCACGCCTCCCAGCACACGTCCTCGCACGACTCCCCGCTCAGCACGGAAGCCAGCTCCCCCGCGTTCCCGGCCACCCAGCACCCGCCGACTCCCCAACGGCCCCCGGAAACCGCCGGTGAGCCCACCGCCCGCGCACAGATGCCCGCGTTCCCCGCCGCCCCCGACGGGCCGGCACCCGGGCCCCTCCGGGTCGTCGTCGCGGACGACAACCCCGTCGTACGGGCGGGTCTCGGGGTGCTGCTCAGCGGCCGGGCGGACATCGAGGTCGTGGCCGAGGCCGCGGACGGGCGCACCGCCTACGAGGCAGCCGTACGCCACCGGCCGGACGTCATTCTGCTCGATGTTCGGATGCCCGGGGTGGACGGCCTCTCCGCCCTGCCGCACCTGGTGCAGGTTGCACCCGTGATGATGCTGACGTACAGCCGCGAGAGCGACATCGTGCACGAGGCGCTGCGCCTGGGGGCGGGCGGCTACCTGGTGCACGGCGAGTTCACGGCCGATGAACTCGTGCAGTCCGTACGCGACACCAGGAGCGGCCGGGCCCCCTTCACCGAAACCGCCGCCAAGGCGCTTCTCGCCCATATGCGCCAAGGGGCGGACCACCAGCCGAGGCAACTGCCGGAAGGTCTCGGAACGGCCCTGACGGCCGGGGCGCCACAGGGCGGCCCGGGCCCGGGCTCCGGTGGCACTCACGGGGGCCGGACGCCTTCGCCGCCGCCGGTGCGACCGGCGGGAAATCCGGAAGCCCTTTCGCACCTGCAACCCGTTGTGGCACAGTCTTCGACAGACAGTGAACGCCGGCGTCCCCAGGCGCCCAACCGGCAGCAGCACGACCTGAGTTCGAGGGAGGCGGAGGTCATGGAGCTCATCTCTTCGGGCATGAGCAACCAGCAGATCGCCGCCACGTGCTTCATCAGTGAAAAGACCGTCAAGAACCACATCAACAGGATCTTCACCAAGCTGCACAGCGGCAGCCGCAGTGAGGCCATAGCCCGCTGGCTCGGCACGGCACCGGGCTCGGGACCTGGAGCGAGGGGGACAGGCAGCCATGGCTGAACGGGGGAGACGCCCCGACAGGGGGACACGGGCGGGACGACAGGCCCAACGGCCGTTTTGGGCCCGGGTTTGGGCCCTGGGACCCTCCGTGGGACACGCGGATCCGTCGTACCTTTCTCATGTCGCCGACGGCACCGGCCAGGAGGAAGCCGGTTCCGGACGCGGCACCGCAGAGACACACGCGTCGGCCGGCCCCCGGCCGGCCGGACCCGGAGGGGAACACCATGAGCAAGCTGATGCTGCAGGCTTCCGTCAACGCCAAGGTCTGGGCGAACACGTCGGTGGAGCGCCTGAAGGCCCGGGCGGACCGGGACCGGGGGCAGGGCTCGGTGGAGTACCTGGGCATCATCGTGGTGGTTGTGGCGATCATCGCGGCGCTGATGCTGACGAACATCGGGACGGCGATCGGCGGTGCCATCACCGGGCAGATCGCCAAGATCACCGGTGGAAAGTAGTAGCCAGACAGCCACGTGAGGCAGGGCAGGCTTTCCCCATCTACATCATGGTGGTGGCGGGCCTGCTCTTTCTTGCGTTCGCGTACTTCGCTGTCGGCCAGGCGTCGATGAAGAAGAACGAGGCCCAGACCGCCGCAGATGCCGCCGCGCTCGCGGCGGCGACGGACGCGCGCGACCAACTGAGCTGGCCCGGCGTCTTCGACCTGGATGAGTGGGACGACCTGCTGAGCGGGCACGGAGCCCTCTCGGGGTCGTGTGATGCGGCAGGCTGGCTTGCCGCCGAGAACGATGCCCACCTGAGCGGGCCGGGATGCTACGCGGAGGACTGGCCAGAGCTCTCTTACATCGTCACGGTCGAGACGAACAAGCCCGTCGGCGACTCGGTGATCGCCAGTACGGCGACGAAGAAAGCCACGGCAACCGCACGAGCGGTGATCGAGCCGCGCTGCCGCATCGAAGAGGACACACGTCCCGCGCCGAGCCCTCCGACGGACGACGACGAGGGCGACACGGAGGAGTCCGAGGAGCGGAAGGCGTACAAAGCCGTCTGTGATGACGAAGACTTGGACTTCGACATCGACCCCAAGAACCTCGAACTCCTGCCGGACCTGGCAGACCTGTTCTCCGTCCACCTGGCCGACAAGTGATGAACGACATCGAGAGGACCACGCCGATGCGTGCAGCCATGACCCGGATTCGCTTCAAGGGGGCCGCTGTGGCGGCCGCCTCTGTAGCCATGGCTGTCGTGCTGACGGCATGTGGCGGGGACGGAGGATCGGACAAGTCGGAGGGCAAGCCCAAGGAAGCCTCCACTTCTTCCGACAGTCAGAAGAGTGAGGCCCCGGAGCCCGAAGCGACGGACGAGGACCAGGTGCTGGCCACGATCAAGGGCAAGGACGGCGTAGAGGTCACTGTCAGCTCGGCCGAGCGTGAGTCCGGTGGATTCATCACGGTCAAGGGGCGGGTGAAGAACGGTTCGGATCAAATCTGGTTCGCCCCCGGATGGCAGGGGCTTGAGCAGGAGCTCGTGAGCAACGGGGCGTCCATGGCGGGCGCGACTCTGGTGGACCAAGCAGGAAAGAAGCGCTACCTGATCCTGCGTGACACAGATGGCCGGTGCCTCTGCACGAAGTTCGAAGCGATCCAGCCGGATGACGAGGCACCGTTCTTCGCGCAGTTCCCCGCCCCGCCGCAGACCACGGCCGAGGTCGACTTCCAAATCCCGACCATGCCCACCGCGACGATCAAGATCTCCGGGTGATGACCACCATGCAGCCACCACCCGCCCCCACACCCCGCGCCCCCCGGGGCGCCCTGCGCCGCCGCGTCGCCCTTTGCGCCGCCGCCACCGTGGTCCTCAGCACCTCGACGCTCTGGGGAGCCGCCTCCGCGACGGCCGACGACAACCCCACGGCCGTACCCTCCGCCTCGCCGCCCGTCGAGGTCGACGCGAACTCGCCCGGTCTGATGCTCGGGGACGGCGCGACCCTCGGGGACATCCGCGTGCTCGACATCAAGTCCGTCGTCGAGGACCTGGGCGGTGAGGAGCGCCGCGAGGACACCAACGTGGACATCACCTTCGCCCTCCAGGCCGAGGTCCTCTTCGGCAAGGACAGCGCCAAGCTGAGTGGCGAGGCCAACGCCCGCATCAACGCGATCGCCCAGGAGATCAAGAACCAGAAGGCGACCAAGGTCCGCGTCTTCGGATTCACCGACGACCTCGGCTCCTCCGCCCACGGCGACGTCCTCTCCAAGCAGCGGGCCGACGCCGTGTCAGGAGTACTCTCCCCGGGCCTCCCGAACGTGACCTTCGAGATCCGTGGCTACGGGGAGGACTACCCGATCGCCGACAACAAGACCGAAGAGGGCCGTAAGAAGAATCGCCGCGTCGAGGTCACCTTCCAGCGCGCCGGCGCCTCATAGGGACCCACCGCCCCTCCTCTCTCCGCCGACACAGCGCACCGCCTCAAATCCCCGTTCCCTGGCGCCAGTTGAGGAGATCTCCGCCCGCCGGTCGTATGATGTGCCTCTGCGCTGCGCGCGGCTGGGAGATCCGGATCGGGGGAGGTTCCGTGGATGCGCACGGTGCGACGACGGGGCTGAGGGTTCTCGTGCCCATCAAGTACGACCTCGGCGGGACCATCACCGACACCAGGCGCCTGATGGCGGTGATGGAGGCCCGGCACGGTTCCGTGGACGTAGACATGACGATGCTACGCAGCTGGAATTTATCGTATCTTGCCGGACACGCACCGGTTCTCTCGTGCAGCCTGCCCGGCGGTGAGACGGTACTCGCCGGGGCCAAGTGGTCCTTCGACTGCCGGATGCGGATGTATCCGTGGCTCGGTGTGGTCTCGGTCGACTACATGTTCACCCTCACCGAGGGCGTGGCCGAGATCGAGCGCTTCTACGACGACCTGGTCGAGTGGAAGAACCGGGACTACCTGCCTTATCTCGAGCACTGCCGCGCGCTCAGCGAGAACCTGGAACTCCGTATCCCTCCCGGTGTGCGGTCCAGCGACTCCGAGGCGCACGGATCCGCCGTGCGGGCGCTGCGTGCGGGGGTTTCCGCCATCATCGAGCCCAGGCCCTTCTGCTACTCCTTCCACGACTTCCGCCTGTGCTTCATCGGAGACCTCGACGACCTCCCCGACGCACGGGTGCGGGAGTTGCTCTGGCTCTCCGACGGAGGCGCCGATCTTCCGGAGGACGGACTGGCCGCCCCGCTCGGATTCCGGGGGCTGGAGATAGCGAGCTCCGGATGGTCGACGGTGATCAGGGCGCAGCCCGGCGCGACAGCCGTCGACGCCGAGACGGTCACCACGCTGCTGAACCTGGTCCACGCCCAGTGGTTCGTCTGCCAGTTGTGGATCAACGCCCATGACCCGCGCGGACAGCAGGGCGGCGCGGGCAGACGGCTGGCGGGCGCCCACGTCCTGTCCGCGAACCAGACCGCCCTCGTGCAGGACCTGTCGGAGATCGACAACCTCGATGTCATGCTCAAGGACCCCGCACTGCTCCGGGTCGCGGAGTACCTGGAAGCGAATCTCAAGGTCCGCAGGCACAAGGAGACCGCCATGGGCCTCCTGCACGCGCTCGAGAACCACTCCCGCCAGCTGGCCGACTTCAACAACGAGACCGAACTACGTCGCGTGCAGGTGCTGTTCGCCATCTCGGCGGCCGCCGGCATAGCCAGTCTCGTCCCCTCTCTGACCGATGTCGGGTTCACCCTGCTCCACGTGGCGGCCACGGTGATCCCCTTGCTTGGTTTCTGGGCCCTGTTCGCAGTAGATTTCACCGGTGTGCGCCGACGGTTCAGGACGCGGCGCCGACGACCCTGAGCGGCCCGGCGGGCCGGCCCCGAGCCGGCCCGGCGAAGGAGTGGCGTGAGCGACATCAGCACAGGGTGGTACCGGCCAGGGGCGATCCCCGACGACCGGCTGCGTGAGCTGACGGAGATGTTCGCGGAGGTCGCCGGCGATTTCGTACCCCCGCTCACCCTGCGCGGCGGCACCGCCGTCTCCGATCTGCGCGAGCGCGAGCCGGAGGACGCGGATCCCGGCAACGGCTACCTGGACGAGATGCTCCAGCAGGACCTGATCATGGCCTGGTACGAGGACCGGCCCGCCGGCTTCGTCTCCTTCCGCAGCAACCACCGGGACCCGCGCTTCGCCGACCTGAGCCCCTGCCTGTACGTGAGCACCATCGCCGTACGCCACGACCACCGGCGGCACGGCATCGCGCGCGGCCTCTACCAGGAGCTGTTCGACCTCCCGGCATCCCTGCCCCCGTGGATAGTGCTGCGTACGTGGTCCACCAACACCGGCCACCTCCAACTCCTCGACCGCCTGGGCTTCTCCACGATCCTCCACCTCAAGGACGACCGTGCCGCCGGAGTGGACACCGTCTACCTCGCGGCCGACCGCACCTCGAAGTCACCCCTCCGCCGGACCACCGGATCCATGACCCCACCGGCCGGCTGATCACAGCCCGCCACCCGGCACGCGCCCCCTACAGTGGGTGCCCATGCCGGACGGTAGGAGCGAATCGATGTCGAGGCCAGGAGCCGGTGCCGCCGTCGGCGCGGCGGCAGCACTCTGCGCACTGCTTCTGACGGCTCCCGCTGCCGCCCACCCGCGTGCGGACGACACCCCGGGGAGCGGTGCCGCCTCGTACGGGCCGGCCGACGGCTCCGTGCCCGTCACCGGTACGGAGTCGAGCGCGGACGGGCCCCGGCTGGAACGGGCGAAGGTCTACTCGGACACCATCGGCCCGGGGCAGAAGAAGTACTACCGGGTCCGGCTGGACGACACCTCCAACGCGTTCGTCTCCACGGTGCTCGCCCCGCCCCCCGGCACCGGCAGCGGCATCCTCGACGGAATCCAGGTCGCCCTGACCTCGGCCACCGGCACACCGTGCGGTTCGAGCCCGGCCGCGTACTTCGGGGACGACACCACCCGCCCGATCGCGGGCTACGCGTCGCGTCGCATCAAGGATGACACCGGCGCCTGCCAGCAGGCCGGGGACTACCTCTACACCGTGACACGGGTGGGTACGAAGACCGGCGGCGGAGCCGAGTGGCCGATCGAGCTGACCTTCATGGCGGAACCCGGCCTCAAGCCCGGTGCGACCGCCCCCCAGGCGCCGACGTCCTGGAGCTCGGAGGCACCGTCCCCGCCCGACGGCACTCCGCAGAAGGTGAGCGGCGGCACGGGTTTCAACGACGCGGCAGCCGTCGACGAGGGCACCTGGCGGGACGACCTCCAGCCAGGGGACAGCCGCTTCTACAAGGTGCCGGTCGCCTGGGGCCAGCAGCTCTTCCTGCGGGCCCAGCTGGCCAACGGCACCGCGGACGGCACGTCCTTCACCGTCAACGGGCTGCGCCTCGCGCTGTACAACACGGCTCGTGGCCCGGTCTCAGACAAGAGCATCGGCTACAACGGTGCCCCCGCAGGCGTCGATCTCGGCACGGCCCCGGCCGCCTACGCCAACCGGTTCGGGGGAGAGTCGACCGCGGAATCGGCGATGAGGTTCCAGGGCTGGTACTACGTCCAGGTGACCCTCGACCCGGAGGTCCCCCGCGGTGTCCCCATGACCTTGAACGTCACCCGCAAGGGAACGGCGCAGCCGGGCCCGCCGTACGACGGTGACCCGGAAGCGGCAGGCTTCGGCCTCGGCGACACGGGCCCCGGCAGCGGCGAGAACCTCACGATGCGAGCGATCGGGTTCGCCGGGATCGGCGCCGGGACCGTGCTGGTCCTGGGCCTGGGCGCCTGGCAGCTCCTGAGCCGCCGCAGGCACCCGGCCGAGGGGGACGCGGGCGTCGCCTACAGCAGGTGATCGGCCTTGCCGGCCTTGATGTCCCGGATCATCTGCTGGAGGGCTTCGCGGCTGTCGGTGAGGTAACGATCCTCCTGGCCGAGAACGGCGATGAAGGCGTTGCCTTCAGCGTCCGTCCCGAGCCGGAAACAATTGTTTCCCTCACCGCAGTAGGGCTCTTCCCAGTCGATCTCGGCCATGGTGAGGCTCCTCAGAGTTGACGTGCGACGGCATGGACGAAGTCGCGTGACTCGGCTGCGCCCAAGGCAGCTTCCTCCATCCAGTCCAGGTGGGCCCGGTACTTGGTGAGCTGCGCCTCGGCGTGCATGAACTCCGGACCGTGTGCGGAATCCAGCTGCACCGTGTCGAGTTGAGGGACGACGCCGTGCGCATAGAGGAGCGCGTGTCCCGCGCCGGGGAACGCTCCCCGGTCCACGGGGATGACTCGCAGCTCGATGTTCGTGCGCTCTGATGCCTCACAGAGATGTACGAGTTGTTCCCGCATGACCTCGCGGCCGCCGAAGTGCATGCGGAGCGCAGCCTCGTGAACGAAGCCGACGTAGTCAACCGGGTTCTTGCGGTCCAGCACCTGTTGTCTGTCCATGCGGTGGGTCACGCGTAGCTCGATCTCCAACCGTGACAGTGCGGGCAGTACGGCACCGAACACCGCACGCGCGTACCCATCGGTGTGGAGGAGGCCCGGCAGATGCACGGTCTGCGCGGTCCGGATGCGTGCGGCGTTCCACTCCAGCTCGGCGATGTCCAGCAGCCCCGAGGGCAGAGTTCCCCGGTACTGCTCCCACCAGCCACGCTCGCGTTGCTCGGCCATATCGACAAGCGCATCAACGTAACGAGCGTCAGAGCATGCGAAGTTGCAGGCGAGAGTGCGGACGCGTTCCGGGGCTACGGGCCGGACGCCGACCTCCATGTTGGAGATCTTCGTCCTGTCGACACCCAGCAGGCCTGCTGCGTACGCGGTCGTCGCTTCGGCGGCGGTGCGCATCTTCCGGAGCTCGGCGCCGAGACGCCGTTGCCGCTCGGTAGGTGTGGAACTGCTCGGCATGGGCCTCTTCTTCCTCCAACGGTAGGCACAGTCTGCCGCTGAGGTGGAGACCGAGTCCACCCGCACGGAGGCAATTGCCTCCAGGGTGAGGACACTAGTGCCTCCCATGGTCTACTTTGAGTGACGCACCGCACACACTGCGTCGAGCCGAAGTGCATCGCGCGGTCCTGCCCGCACCTCCTGCCCTGGGAGGGGCAGGCCCGCGCCAGGGAGACAGGCCACAGCTCACCCGCAGCGATGGTGACCGTCAACTCATACGCCGGACAAGGGAGTCAGTCATGCACCCGTACGCGCCACCGCCCCAACCCCCCGCCGCCCTCTGTCCCGCAAGGGGACCCCTCCCCGTCCCCGGGCTCGTTCTCAGCCTCACCCTGCCCGGCGACCCCCGCAGCGCGGCGGTCGGTCGGCGCGCGGTGGCCGCCTCTCTGGCGGCGTACGGGCTCCACTCGTTCGCCTGGCCGGTGACGCACGCCGTCACCGAACTCATCGCCGTAACCGCGGCCCTGACCCCCGCCCGCGACCTCTACCTCTCCCTCCGCCACCGCGCCGACGCCCTCCGCCTCGTCCTGTGGGACCAGCACCCCCGCCATCCCGACCCGGACACCCTCGCCCTCTGCTCAGCCCGACGCCGCCACGCCCTCTGGCTTCTGTCGGCCGTCGTCGACGACTGGGGCGGCGAGTGGGGCGTAACCGACGGCCCCCCACCGCACCAGGGCATCAAGTCATGGGCCACCCTCCCGAGGTGACACAGGCGGTCGGTGGGAGGTTACGGACGGATAGGCGCCCCGTATGTCCGCTATGACCGTCCGTTTCTTCCCAGCGACCAGTCCAATTAGATGCCGAAGTTGGCTATGCACGTCACCCGGCCGGTCGCGATGTCGCCTCGGTGAAGCGACGTGAGGAAGGCCCACCGGCGGTCAGCCGGCGTCGGCTCGGTCTGCCATCGGGCTCGCACCACTCCGTCGCTGTCAGGCATGACAGCAGTGAACAGCGGCACCCGGTCATCCGCGTACACGGACAGGAGCGCTGCCGCATCGGCCCCGGAGACCCGCTGGGCCAGCGCCGGGAAGTCCTCCTCGTCGGCGACCGCGCTGTGGATCCGGCCGTCCTTGTCCTGCCAGACGCACTCGACGAGGCCCTCGGCGGGGAGAGTGGCGAGGACCGCGTCTACGTCGGAGGACAGGTCCGGCCACACGGCGAGCCGCGCGCGGGGGGTGAGTCCTGCACGCACCGAGTCGACGGTGTCGAGGTTGAGGCGGTGCCATCGGGAAGCGCCTTCGACGTACATCTCCCCCAGGAGGCCGGCCTCGCGCGCGGCGACCGCCCGGCGCACGCCGTCCCAGAAGTCGTCGTCGCCCGGCCGCTGGACGTCGTGCCCGGCGGCCTCCACGTCGTACGGCGAGGACGCCACGCGCCCCCGCACCAGCTCCAGCGCGACGCCGAGCGGCACCTCCTGCCCGAGTCCGTTCGGTCGATGGGAGGTTGAGGACGGATGAGTGCCGCAAATGTCCGGGATGGGTGTCCACTACTTCCCACCGACCGGGCGATGGGACGCCAGGGCCGCGCGGATTTCGCCGATCATGTGGTGGGGGGTGCGGAACACCGTCTCGGCGGGGAAGCGGAGGATCAGGCGCACCCCGGGGCAGGAGCTCAGCGCGTTGAAGCGGTCCAGGTCGCGGCGGTGTGCCTCACGAGTGCCGTGGTACGCGTAGCCCTCGATCTCCACCACCACGCCCTCCGCGACGAAGAGGAAGTCGGCCCGGATCAGTCGGCCGGCGGGTGTCCGCAGTTCCGCCTGGCTGAGCGGGTGCAGTCCGGCGTCGTGCATCCGCAGCCGCGCCACCGTCTCGGCGGGCGATCCGCTCTGCGGGTCGGCCAGGGCGAGCCAGGCCGCCGCCCGTGGTGCGCGATGGCGGCGGGTGGGATGCGTCGCACAGGCGGCGGTCAGTTGGGCGGTCGTGACCAGGGGTGCCCGGCGGGCACCGTGCACCACTCGCGTGCCCAGGGCAGAGTCCACGGCGACCAGTGCCTCGTCCCTCGGGCCGGCCAGGAGCAGGTCGCGCACCGTACGCAGGGGAGTGGTGGCCCGCATTCCACCGCGTACGCAGATCTCCCCCGGGGTGAGGGGCACGCGATGCACCATGAACCCGTGGCGCCGACTGGCAGGGCTGTCCGGGGCCGTGAACTCGATCGCGTCCCGCAGCAGTTCGATCCGGTGGAGTGAGGCGGCGGCCCGGTGGCTGAGGACGAGCCCGGGGTGGAGTATCTGCACGGCGCGGGCCTTGAGCCACGGCGTCAGCTCTGTGCCCGGTGCCGTCCAGGCTCCGCGTACGACGCGCTGCCAGCCCTCCGAGACGAGTGACCGGCTCAACTGCCGTGAAGCGCCACCGGCCGCGACCGCCTCACGGGTGAGCAGGATGCCCTGCTGGGTGAAGTGCTGAAGGTTCCCCGTCATCCGGCTAACTCCATGGATACTCCGCCGCTCAGTTCACGGCGATCTCGGCGACCTCCCTCGCCCGAGGGCGAGTACGTCAAGGAGACGAGGATGCCTCGCACCGCGGAATGCCGCGCGGGCCTGTGGATAACCGGACGCGCAGTACGGGCCGCGCAGCATGTGCCACACAGCACGGGCCGGGCGCCGACGATGCGGGGCGGGTGCGCGATCATGGCCGGCATGGACACTCGCTTCCTCGGCATCGATGATCTGACCGAAGTCCCTTCCGTCGCGGTCGTGGTGGACGTCATGCGGGCCTACACCGTGGCCGCGTGGGCCTTCGCCCAGGGAGCGGAGGAGATCGTTCTCGCCGGATCGCTCGACGAAGCCCTGGCGCTCAAGGCGCGCCACCCGGACTGGGTGGCGATCAAGGACGGTCCGCCCGCGCCCGGTTTCGACGCCGTCAACTCGCCCGGCCTGTTGCGGTCCCTCGACCTCGGCGGACGGACCGTCGTGCAGAAGACCACGGCGGGGACGGTCGGCGCCCTCGCCGTCCAGGACGCCTCGCTGGTGCTGTGCGCCGGCTTCGTCGTGGCGGAGGCCACGGCTCAGCTCCTGCGGGCGCGGAAGAGCGACAGCGTCACGTTCGTGGTCACCGGCGAGGACGGGCAGGCCGATGAGGACCTGGCGTGTGCTCAGTACATCGCCCGGAGAACCACTGAGGCCGGGACGGATGCCGCCGAGTACGTCCGCCGCGCCGCCGGGTCGCGCGCCGCCGCCGAACTGGCCAACGGGGTGCGCCAAGGAGTCCATCCCGACGACGTGGCGCTCTGCGTCGAGGTCGACCGGTTCCCCTTCGCCATGGTGGCAGCCTCGGAAGGCCCCCTCATGGTCCTGCGCCCGCACCCGATGCCGTAGTCACCGGCCGCATGCGCCGCGACTCGGCCGCATGCGCCGCGACTCAGCCAGGGGAAAGTCCGTGGACTACGAAAGACCTCGCCCCTATGGTGATCCGATGCCGACGATCAAGCAGGTCCAGATCACCTTCGACTGCGCGGAGCCCGAGCGCGTCGCCCGCTTCTGGTGCGAGGTGCTGGGATACGTCGTACCGCCGCCCCCGGAGGGGTTCGCGACGTGGGAGGCGTACGAGCGCACGCTGCCCCCCGAGCGCCAGGGGGCAGGGTTCGTCTGCATGGACCCCACGGGTGTCGGTCCGCGCATGTACTTCCAGCGCGTTCCCGAAGGCAAGGTCGTCAAGAACCGGGTGCACCTCGACGTCCGGGTCGGCACCGGGCTCGTGGGTGGAGAACGTCTGGCCGCACTCGAGGCCGAGTGCGCGCGACTGATCCCGCTCGGCGCGAAGCGGGTGCGTCTGCTGGTCGCTGACGAGTACAACGAGTCGTGCCTCTGGATGGAGGACATCGAAGGCAACGAGTTCTGCCTCGACTGACGTAAAACCGGGGGAGTCGATGGGAAGTTGTGGACGGATGGGCGTCGCGTATGTCCGGTATGGGTGTCCGTGACTTCCCGACGACCGGCTTACTTCACCGTGATTGAGTGGGTGAAGGTGTCCAGGCCTGCCGGGGGCAGCCAGCTCTTCATCGCGTTGAGGCGGATGGCGAAGGGGGTGCCCCTCGAGTCGACGCCGGTCACGACGACGCCGGTCATCCGCGTTCCCTTCGGCGGTGTCGACTCCTCGCCCGTCGAGGTGAACTCGTAGTCGATCCTGCGGGCGTCGCGGGCGCTCTCCGCGCCCGCGAGCCGTACGTCCCGGGTCTCCTTGCGGGTCGCCCCGAGGCCGATGCCGGCGCCCGCCGCTGCGGCCGCCTCGCCGGCGTCGCTGACGCCGGTGGCGAAGTCCAGCTGGACGGAGACCATGCCGGTGCGCACCCCCTTCTCCTCCTTGAGGGCGACCGCGGCGTTGGCCCTGCCGCGCTCGGCCGCCGGCTGGGGGTCGTACCCCTCGTCCTCCGGGTAGCCGACGGACACGCTCTTGGTGTCGAGCGTGGCCCAGCCGTCCGGGATCGTTGCGGCGTTCCCGCCGCCGCAGCCGCCGAGCAGTGTCAGCGTGAGGGTGGCGGTGGTGGCCGCACCGAGCGTCCTGGACCTCGTCGACGTCAACGTCATCGCCTCTTCGTGTCGTTCACTGCGCGCAGTAGCTGTACGGGAGATACGTCCGCTTGCCGTCCTGGGGAGCGCCGAGGAACCGGGCGTCCGTCAGCGTCTCCTCCTTGTGCTCGTCGGAGAGCGAGAAGCCGAGGCTCATACCCAGCGACACCTCGAAGCCGAACTCCTGGGCGTCCGACTCGCCGGTGTACCGCAACGTGCTGGAGAGGCCGTCCTGATACATCAGCTGGTCGAAGGGGTCGGTCCCGGCGGGCGCCTCCTGCAGGGAATGGTCGCCGAACATGTACTCGAACGGGGCGGTGCTGTCGCCGGAGCCGTCGATCCACTCCTCGGCGACGGACCGCTTGACCTCGGTGGCCTTGTCGGTCTCCTTGCCGAAGACGATCGAGTTCGTCCGCACCTCGACGCCCGTCTCCCCGGAGGAGTCGGTGACGCTGCCCTTGCCGCCGCGCCTGTCCCTGCCCTTCCGGCCGTTGTCGCCGCCGAGCTCGCCCCTGTCGGAGGTCGAGGTCTTCTCCACGGTCTGCGTCATGTCGATCCGTACGAGCTTCCCGGACTCCTGGTCGCGGGTGACGGTGAGAGCCCCGGTACGGGTGTCCTTCGCGCCGGCGGTGGTGCCCAGCGGGCCGGCGGTGCCGCCCACCTTGCCCTCGATCTCCAGCCTGGCGGTGTAGGTGTACGACTCGTTGCCGTTGACGTCGTCCTTGGTGATCGTCACGTCCGGGGCGATCTTGGCCTTGCCGCCCAGCTTGGCGCCGAGCCTCGTGTCGTCGCCCGCCTTGATGGAGAGGCCGCCCTCCGCGTGGACGTTGATGCCGAGGGTCGAGTACGAGATCTTCCTGTCGCCGATCTTCTTCTCGACGTCCTCTTTCTTCTCGGCCCACTTCATGCCGGAGTACCAGCCGCCGCCGTAGCCGCCGCTGTGCTTCAACGAGGTCTCCCACATCTTCATTTCCTCGATGTCGTCCCGCATCCTCCGGGCGTCCGCCTCGCTCCTGAACACCCAGGAGTCGCCGTTCGTGATCTTGATGCCGCCGCCGATGTCGATGTCCGCCTTGCCCAGGCTGCCGAGCTTCACGCCCGGTGTGCCGGCGGTGACGCCCGCGGAGGCGGCGTCGGTGAACGTCATGTGGACGAGCTTGTCGTTCTCGTCGACCTTTCCGTCCCCGTTCACGTCGGTGCCGGCCTGGGAGACCTTCTGCTGGAAGCCGTACTCCTCGCCCCACTCGAACCAGCCGATCTTCACCTTGCCGCCGGCGGTGTCGGAGACGCTGGAGAGCTGGCAGAGCTTGGGCTCGTAGTCGGCGTCGGTCTTCGGCTTCGCCGTGCCGTCCCCGCCCGGGGCGCAGCCCTGGCCGTCCCCGGTGAGCGTGCTGACGGCGCAACGGATGCCCGCCCCGATCCGGCCCCCGAGCCCGGCCAGGGCGAGCGCGGCGACCAGTGCGACGACGAGGACGATCACGCCGAGGTACTCGGTGGCCGTGGCGCCGCCGTCACGCCAGTCGTACGAGCGCCCGTACGCCGACGGGGGTGCGGCCCGGTCGCCGAGCAGCCGGTCCAGGGCCAGGCCGACGGCGGTCCCGGTGGCCATGGCCACGGCCGGCATCAGGAGGCCCTCGGTCCCCACGACGTCCCACGCCACCGCGTAGCCGTACGCGAGCCCGGCGACCGGGACGGCGAGCGCGCCGAGGAGGCGGAGGGGGTGGGACTCCCGGTGGGGTGGGGGGAGGGCGCGGGCGGCGGCCAGGACCGTCAGGACGGTCACCAGGACGCCGGGCAGGTGCAGCAATGCGAGGCGCCAGCAGAATTGTTCGAGCCGGTCGTCGGTCGCGAGGGTCTCGACGAGTGCCCGCGTCATCAGGAACCCGGTGACGACGTGGACGAGGGCGCCGGCCGCCCAGCTACGGCTCAGGGGGAGGAGCCGGCCGCCCCGCCGGTGGGTGGCGCCCGGCGGTATGTGGCCTGCGCCCCTGTCTCCCCAGCCGCTCACGGTCCACCCTCTCGCCGGCACCGCCCTGTTGGTCGTCGAGGGCGAATGTAGGGCGGGGAGCCGTGCCTGACCTGGGCCCCGGGCCCCAAAGGCGGGCCCAATTCCGGCCATCGGTGGGGTGAGGGGTCCCGCCCGGCGGGTGCCGCGTCCTTTTGGGTGCGGGTGGCGGAGGTTTGGGTCCGCGGGCCCAAGACCGGTGCTCGGTACGGTGGTTAGCGTCACAGGCATGACAGGTCCGGGGGAAGTACGGCGTCGGTTGCGCCGCTGGGCGCGGGGGAGAACCCCGCGCACCGGCGCGCATCTGCTGGGACTGCGGCGTGCGCGCCGGGGCCAGCGTGGGCAGGGTGCGATCGAGTACGTCGGCCTGGTCATGGTCGTCACGGCGATCATCGGTGCGCTGGTGGCGACGGGGATCGGCGCCGAGCTGTCGGACAAGATCAGCGCGCAGGTGTGCCGGGTCACCGGGGTCGGTGACTGTGGTGACGGAGGGGACCCCGGGGCGCAGGATTCCCCCGGGGACGGTGAGCCCGTGTCCGACGACAAAGGCACGCCCGGCGACGGCACGCCCGGCGACGGCACACCCAGGTCACAGGCGCAGATCGACTACGACGCCGCGCTGAAGGAGCTCCAGGACGCCCAGAAGGCGGAGAGGACCAGCTCCGACAAGGCGTTGGAAGCGGCGAAGGAGCTGGCGAAGATCCTCGCCGAGGAGCTGGGGATCACCGACGCCCTGGACTGCATCACCAAGGGCGACATGGGCGCCTGCACGGAGACCCTGATCAATGTGCTGCTCAGCCTGATCGGGGGCGCGGTCGGGAAACTCGCGGCGAAGTACGGCGCGCCGTGGAAGTGGAAGAAGGCCGCGAAGCTCATCCAGGCGCTCAAGAAGCACGGCGGGGACCTGTACGACGGGCTGAAGGGCCTGGTCAAGAACCGTAAGAAGGTCAAGGACGCCGAGAATAAGCTCGCCGACGCGCAGAAGAAGCTCGACGCCGAGAAGAAGGACCCGCCGAAGAAGGACGACCCGAAGAAGGACGACCCGAAGAAGGACGAGCCGAAGCCCGAGGAGAGCTGCCCCACCCACAGCTTCCTGCCGGGTACGCCCGTGCTGCTGGCCGACGGTACCCAGACCCCGATCGAATCGGTCGGGGTCGGGGACCTGGTGCGGGCGACGGACCCGCAGAGCGGGGTGAGCGGCGCCCGGAGGGTGACCGGCACGATCACCACCCACGACGACAAGCACTTCACCACGCTCCGGATCCGGACAGCCGACGGCGGCTCGGCCCTGATCACGGCGACCGACGCGCACCCCTTCTGGCTCACGGACGAGAAGCGATGGGCGCGAGCGGGTGAGATCAGCGCCGGCGGCACACTGCGGACCGACCAGGGGCGGGACGTCCCGGTCCTGTCGGTCACACGCTTCGTCCGGATGCGGACCACCCACGACCTGACGGTCACCGGCCCGCACACGTACTACGTCGTCGCAGGTGACTCGCCGGTCCTCGTGCACAACGTGGACTTCCCGGGTGTGGGCACCATCGTCAGCGAAGGCGGTGTGACGATCCAGATCTACTCCAACGATCACGCTCCGGCACATGCGCACGTGAAGGGGCCGGGGAAGTTCGAGACCCGTATCGGACAGAACGGGAAGCCGCTGAAGGGCGATCCGGAACTGCCGCCCAAGCAGCGGGATATCGTCAACCGGAACATCACCAAGATCCGGAAGAACATCCAGGTATCGATGGAACGGCACAGGAACAATGGCTGCTGAGTCCGAGCACGGTCTGCCGGCACGTCTGTCCGCCCTGGACACGGCGGTGAACGGGGGTACGACGCCTCCGGGCGAGGCCACCTGGGAGGACGGCCACGCCCGGTGGGAGCTCTACCGCCGGGCCGCGGAGCAGCCCGCGGCCCACGCGCTCCTGCTGGACGCCGTGCGTGCGGAGACCGACGGGCCGCTGGCCTCGGCCGTCGTGGTCCTGATGCTGGAGAAGACGCCCGTCGCGGCCCACAGCAGCTGGACAGCCGCCCTGGACCCCGAGGTCCGGGACTTCGCCGAACGGCGCTCCCGGGAACTGGCGGTGCTCGAATCGCTGGACCGGAGCGCCCCCGACTGCGACCGCGAAGCTGTCGGCGCCTGGTCTGACTGGCTGCAGCTCCGGGTGGCGGGGAGCCGCGCGGAGAGCCACCGGCCCGTCCTGGAGCTGCTGGCCGAGCACGGCAGGACGAAGAGGATCCGCCGCACCGCGGCCGGGTCCCTGGCGGACATCGGCAACGCCTGATCCGAACAGAGGACCCGAGTTGGGTCCCTGGGCCCAAGACGGGACGCCGCCGTACCCCTAGCGTCTGTGCCGCAGGTGATCGACGCCCGTCCCGGCGCACCCCCCACGGCGCCGGGCCGGGCCGCAAACGGAAGCCGTACGCGTGCCCACGGCTGAGCCCATCCGGACGGCGGACCGGCCGCCGCCGACAAGCTGACCTGGGAAGCTGTCCGGATTCCCCCTGTCCCGAGCGCGCCCCCCGACCCCAGAATTCCGGGGATTGTCATGGGCACCTACAGGGAGGAACATCGTGAACCTTGCCAAGAGGCTCGGAACGACTTTCGCCGTCACGGCACTGCTCTTCGGTGGCGCCACCACCATCGGCGCCACCGCGGCCTCGGCAGCAGGCCCCTGCGACTACCGCTCGTACCAGAACAACTCCAGCGCCTGGGGCTACTTCCTCGGCTCGTACAACCTCAAGACCAGACCTGCGGCGGAGTGTTCCAACGTGAAGAAGTTCGGCACGGGAACCAAGCTGTACGTGTGGTGCACCATCGAGAACTACTACGGCAACGTGTGGGCCTACGGGCGCGTCGAGGGCACTGAGACCAAGGGCTGGATATCCGGCGACAACGTCTCCTACGAAGGCGGCAGCCTCAACCGCTGCTGAACCGGCGCCGGACGACGATGACGGGCATCGACTGCGCCGGGCTCATAATCGTTCGCATGCCCGATCAGCAGACGCGCGCCCGCCCGGACGCGCCCGGACCCCGCAGCACCCGGCCCCGCGCCACGGCCCTGCTCGCCGCCGCCGCACCCGCTCTGGGTGCCTACGCGGCGGTCAGGGCCGTCGGGCTCCTCGTCCTCTGGGTGTCGGCGTCGGCCGCAGGCAAGGACGCCCCGCACCTGCTGGGCGGGCGCTGGGACTCCGTCTGGTACCAGCGGATCGCCCAGGACGGTTACGGCTACACCGTCACCCTCCCCGACGGCGGCGTCCACCCCGACCTGGCCTTCTTCCCGCTCCTGCCGGCCCTGGAACGGGCCCTCGCCGCGGTCACCCCGTTCACCGTCCAGGGCGCCGGGATCGCCGTCGCCTGGGTGGCGGGGCTCATCGCCGCCTGGGGCGTCTTCGCCGTCGGAGCGCGGCTGTACGGGCGTCGGACCGGCGTGGTCCTGGCCGCGCTCTGGGGCGCCTACCCGACGGCGTTCGTCCAGTCGATGGCGTACACCGAGACCCTGTTCACCGCGCTCGCCGCCTGGTCGCTGTACGCCGCGCTCAGAGGCCGCTGGATCGCGGCGGGCGCGCTGTGCGTGCTCGCCGGGCTGACCAGGCCATCGGCCGCCGCGCTCATCGCGGCGCTCGTGATCGGCGCCGCCGTCGTCCTCGTACGGGAGTGGCGGGCCGGGGAACGGCGAGGGCTGGCACGCCGGAACGCGCGCATGCTGCTGGGGGTCTGCCTGGCACCGCTGGGATGGCTGGCCTACGTGGTGTTCGTCGCCGTGCGGGAGGGCAGCCCGTTCGCGTACTTCGACGTCCAGGCGCAGTGGGGCAACAGCATCGACGGCGGCCGGGCACTGGCCGTGTTCATCGCCGGACTGCCGCTGCCCGCCGCGCTCGGGCTCTGCGCCGCCCTGGGACTGCTCGGGTGGCTGGTGTTCCTCTGCGTACGGCAGCGACAGCCGCTCCCGGTGCTGGTGTACGGCATCGCGACCGTCGTCATCTCGCTCATCGGCTCCGGCTACTTCGGCTCACGCCCGCGGCTGATGATGCCCGCGTTCCCCCTGCTCCTGCCGCCGGCCGTCGCACTGGCCGGACTGCGTACGGCGCGCACGGGCACCGTCGTCGCCGTGCTCGCCGCCGGCTCCGCCGCGTACGGGGCATGGACGCTGCTGGGGCCGGGGCCGCCGTGAGTTGGGCCCACGGACCCACGCGTCGGGGGCACCCCGGTTGCTAGCGTGCTGATCCGGTGTCCGGCGGCCAGGAGCGGTGAGCGATGAGGGTACGGACCACTGTCGTGGCGGCGGGCGCGCTCGTCCTCTGCCTGGCGGCCGCCGGCTGCGGTCCGGACGGCGGCGAGGACGAGGACAAGGGCGCCGGCAGGAAGGCAGCCGCCCCGCAGACCCCCGAGTCCTCCTCCACCGCCACGCCCGGGGCCGGCTCCTCAGCCCCGCCCGCCGGCGAGGGCAGGACCCTCAGCGAGGCCGAGCTCGCGAAGGTGGCCCTCACCACGGGCGAGGTGAAGGGCTACGAGGTCGCGCCCCTGGAGGGCACCGACGAGCGTGGCACGGAGAAGGCCGGGACCGAGGCATGCCGGCCGATCGCCGCGATCATCAACGGCTCTCCCGAACCCGCCCCGGCCGCCACCGTCTTCCGTACGGCGACGGGCCCGGCCGAGGAGGGGAAGGACGGCCGGACCATCGTCACCGAGATCCTCACCTCGCACCCGAAGGGCGGTGCGCAGGAGCTGCTGCGCTCGGTCCGCGAAGCCGTAGGGGCCTGCGCGGGCGGGTTCCGTACGACGAGCGAGGACGGGCCGTCCACCTACACCGAGGTCAGGACGCTGCCGGCGCCCGAGGCCGGCCAGGAGTCCTTCGCCTACCAGGTGACGGGCGACCTGGAGGGGGTCGGGGTCCCGCTCGTCTTCCAGCTCGTACGCACCGGGTCGACGGTCGTCACCTTCTACGCGGCGAACTTCCTCGGCGGGACCGCACCGGAGATCCCGGCCGCGCTCGTCACCGCGCAGGCGGCGAAACTTCCGTAGCGGATACGGATACCCGCACCCGCGTCCCGGGCCGCAGGCCCCACCGCTCCATCGCCCCGGCCTCCGCCTCCACCACATGGCGGGCGCGGAGCCTGGGCAGACCGAGCCGGCCCGGCTCCATCGTGCGGACCGCCAGCACGTCCAGCTTCCGGTCCAGGTACGCCACGTCGATGGCGAACCGCATCCGGAAGGTGTGCACACCCCCGCACGGGGTGATCAGCAGCGCGCCCTCGACGCCGTCGACGCCGAGCAGTCCACGCGTCCGCGCCCGGTACGAGGCGGCGACGCGCAGCGGCACCTCCCGCGCCCCCGGGCCCGTCCCGACCACCAGTGTCCCGCTGCCGTCACGCCATCTCCCCATGGGGACCGACCGTAGCCGTCCCGCCCCGGATGTGGGTCCGGAACGGCGCGCTGTGGGCCCCCGGGCCCAAGACCCCGCCGCGCGGGGCGGATTAGGGTCGGATCCGTGGAAGCCACTCTGATTGCGGTCGCCGCTCTCTGGGGAGCCGCCGCCGGGCTGCTGCTCCCGCGCGCCGCGTACCGCTTCTCCGTCGAGCCCGAGGAGCCCTGGAGGGACGCCTGCCCCGCCGGGCACGCGCTCACGGGGCCCGCCCGTGGGTGGCTCGGCCCGACGAGATGCGCGGCGTGCGCCGTGGCCGTCCCCTCACTCCCGGCAGGCGGCGCTCCGGGGCCGCCTGCACCGTCCGTACGGGACCGCTACGCCCCCGGCGTGCTCGCGCCCGTGGTCACCGTGCTCGCCTGCGCGGCCCTCGCCGCGGCCACCGGGACCCGCCCCGAGGCCGCCGTCTGGGTGCTGCTGGCGCCCGTCGCCGTGCTCCTCGCCGTCATCGACCGCCGCGTCCACCGGCTCCCCGACACGCTCACGCTGCCGCTGGCCGGTGCCGCCGCCGTACTCCTGGGCGGGGTTGCCCTGCTGCCCGAGCACGGCGGGTCCTGGACATCGGCGCTGCTCGGCGGAACGGCGCTCGGCGGCTTCTACTTCCTGCTGTTCCTGATCAACCCGGCCGGCATGGGCTTCGGGGACGTGAAGCTCGCCCTCGCGCTCGGCGTGGCACTCGGCTGGTACGGCTGGGCGGCGCTCTGCGTGGGCGGCTTCGCCGGGTTCCTGTTCGGCGCGCTGTACGGGGCGGGGCTGATGCTGGTGCGACGCGCCGGGCGCAAGACAGGCATCCCGTTCGGCCCCTTCATGATCGCCGGCGCCCTGACCGGCCTGCTGTTCGGGGGACTCGCTGCCTAGGGGCTGTCCCGCCAGGGATCACGGGACAGCCCCTGACGCCGGCCCGTACGAGCTTCACCCCGTGCACGGACGTACGGAATATCCGGTCGCGCCGGACCCCGGCGGGCTGACACCCTTCCGGTATGACCGGATCGTCCTCTCCCTTCGTCCCCTCCGCCTCCGACAAGCGCTTCGACACCCTCGTCGCGGAGGCCGATGCCGTCTCCGTCGACGGCTGGGACTTCTCATGGCTCGACGGGCGGGCCACGGAGCAGCGTCCCTCCTGGGGGTACGCGCGCGCCATGGCGGACCGGCTGGCACGGGCCGGGGCGGCGCTCGACATCCAGACCGGGGGAGGGGAGGTGCTCGCCTCCGCACCCGTGCTGGCACCTCTCACCGTGGCCACCGAGTCCTGGCCGCCGAACGTCGCCCGCGCCACGGCCCTGCTGCATCCGCGCGGCGCCGCGGTCGTCGCGGACTCCGACGAGCCGCCGCTGCCCTTCGCCGACCGGGCCTTCGACCTGGTCGTCAGCCGGCATCCGGTGCGGACCTGGTGGGACGAGATCGCCCGGGTCCTGGCCCCCGGAGGCACGTACTTCTCCCAGCAGGTCGGCCGGGAGAGCGTGTTCGAACTCGTCGAGTACTTCCTCGGCCCGCTCTCGCCCGAGCAGCGCGCCGCCCGCGATCCGCGGCGCGCGCGGGAGGAAGCGGAGACCGCCGGACTGGAGGTGACGGACCTGCGCTCCGAGCGGCTGCGCGTCGAGTTCCTCGACATCGGCGCGGTCGTCTACTTCCTGCGCAAGGTCATCTGGATGGTTCCGGGGTTCACCGTCGACGCCTATCTGCCGCAACTGCGCTCCCTCCACCGGCAGATCGAGGAGGAGGGCCCGTTCGTCGCGCACAGCGCCCGCTTCCTGATCGAGGCACGGAAGCCGGAAAACGCCCCGACGGCCCTACGCTGAGGGCGGCTTCACAGGCCCCGGATGCAACGGCATCACCTGCCCCTCCGTCCTACCCATGAGTAGTGCGACCCTGGTGGTTGAGCGCACAACGAAGGAGCAGGTCATGTCGGTGGGAAGGGAAAAGCCCGGCGGAGAGATCAGCCCGCCGGCCGGCCGGCCGCGCCACGGTAAGGCCGACTGGCTCACGGGCGCGCGGATCATCGCCGTCCACGGCCTGTTCTACCGGCCCGAGGGTCGCGCGGGGGAGCCCGAAGCCGTCGAATTCGTGCTGGAAGGCGGGCAGTCGGTGCTGCTGACCTGCGCCTCCGACCACACGCTGAGCATCACCTCCGGGGCCTGGCCCGGCCTCCCCGACTGGTGTGTGCCCGCGGGCCAGTGGCAGTTCGAACAGCTGAGCCGGCTGCCTCCCCCTCCGTACGGCGGGGCATGGACGGTCGTCGGCACGCAGGAGCGGCGCGACGAGTACGGCGAGGTGCGCGAGGCCGTACTCCGGTGCGAGAACGGCGACTTCGTGATCCTCGGCGGTGACACGGTGGCGATCCGCTTCGTGGCCGCCTGAGTCCGGCGGGTCCTAGGTCGTGTCTGACAAGTACTGCTTGAGGGACAGGGCGCTGATGTATCTGATGTGCGCTGGCCCCGTCGTGTGAGGGCGGGCTTGGGCCGCT
>NZ_JBFBLO010000024.1:0-113149 GCF_040686735.1 Streptomyces sp. NPDC079167
TCCACCATGCACAACCTCGCCATGACAGGCTGAACCAGCAGGTCAAACGCCATCCCGGCCTGCCCACACCCACCCTTCTGCAACAACCTTTAGGCCGTGTATCGAAAGCGCTGGCTGCGAGTACAAGAGCGGCTGCTAGCGTTCGGCTACGTGAATGACAGCGTGTATGTGGGCAACGCGGGCAAGGATGCGGCGCTGGACCGAGGTTGGCTCCTCGGACACTTTAAGGACATTGGTGACCCGCGCCACAGCGAGGCCCTGGAGATCAAATGGGGCGTCCACCCCCGCGCCGATGCGCGATCGCAGTGGGTGAGAGGCGAGGAACGCACGGCTCTCCTGGTTCTCATCAGCGGCCGCTTCCGCGTCGAGCTGCCCGGCCGCAGCGTCCTTCTGGAAGAGCAGGGTGATTACGTTGTGTGGGGGCACGGAGTCGATCACTCTTGGTTCGCTGAGGAAGAGTCGGTGGTACTGACTGTTCGGTGGCCGTCTGTGCCCGGCTATGCAGTAACTGAGAAGGACCAGGCGCAACTGCGGACCTGACACGAATGAGCGATGGTCACAGCCACTCGTTGATGGCCGCGACGAGAACGGTCGCTTCGTAGCGGACCGCCAGTTTGTCGTATCGCGTGGCGACGGCGCGGTGCCTCTTGAGGCGGTTGATCCCGCACTCGACCGCGTGGCGCTCGCGGTAGTCGACCGGGTCGAAGTGCGGCGGCCGGCCACCGCGGGAGCCGAGTTTCTGGCGGTTGCGTGCCTGGTCGGCCTTGTCCGGGATGGTGCAGCGGATCCCGCGGCGGCGCAGGTAGGCGCGGTTCTTGCGGGAGGCGTACGCCTTGTCAGCACGCACCCGATCGGGACGGACGCGCGGCCGACCCGGCCCGATGACGGGAACGCGGACCTTTTCCAGCACGGGTTCGAACTGCGGCGAGTCCCCGCGCTGCCCTGCCGTCACCACGATCGACATGGGCTTCTGACCCTGCTCAACTGCCAGGTGGAGCTTGGTGGTGAACCCGCCGCGCGACCTGCCTAGCCCATGATCACGGGGCTCGGTGAAGACACCGCCCGGCGGTTCCTTCTGCAGGTCACCCTGCTTCCGGGCCCCGGCCGCATGCTGATGCGCGCGGCACACCGTGGAATCGACGCTCAGGTCCCACGTGATCGCACCCTTCGCATCCGCCAGAGACTGCAGCCGGCTGAAGACCCTGTGCCAGGTGCCGTTCCGCTGCCATCGGCGGAACAAGTCGTAGATCCGGCCCCACGGCCCGTACTCGGCGGCCACGTCCCGCCACGGAACCCCCGTTCGGACCCGGAACCTTATGCCGTCGATCAACTGCCGCCGGGACCAGATAGGTGGTCGCCCCGCCTTCGTCCCCTTCGGCAGCAACGGCTCCAACACCACCCACTGTTCGTCCGTGAGATCTCCCCGCCCCATGCACCGTGATCATTCATCCTCATGATCCACTTTCGATACACGGCCTAGCGGAGGGCATCGAGTGGGTGGTGAGTTGTGCGCGACTTGGACGAGAACTGCTCGCGTAAGACACCGCCTTCGACGGCCACCCCCTCGTCATCGATCACACCGGCGTCAACAAGTCCGCCCCTCCTGGGCACCGTTAACGGGCTCGCACCGTAGTTCACCGGCGGCACCCTCCACGGCCGGGACACTGCCACCCACCCGCCCCGAGTATTCGCCGACGTCGTCGGCGGTCAGGACCCGCTCGACGGCTCCGTCACCGACACCGTCGAGGATGCACTCGTCTACATGGTCGAGGAAACTCTCGACCTGCGCGGGCTCGCCGAGCTCCTGCCGCCCGGTGCGAACTCTCCGGCGGTCAGCAGCAACGCGTGGCCATCAGCTCCGTCCTCACCGCACACCCCCGCGTCCTCGTCCTCGTCCTTAACGAACCCACCTCCGCCCTGGACCCCGCCGCCGACGAAGTCCTCGCGACCACCACCCGGCTCGTCCAGGACCTCGGTGTCACCGTCCTCATGGCCGAACACCGCTTGGAGGACGTCGTCCAGTGCCCCGACCGCATCGTCAACCTCCCCGGCGACGGACACGTCGTCCACGGATCACCGGCGGACATCCTGCGCACGTCCTCCATTGCCCCGCCCATCGTGGAAGTGTCCCGTGCCGCCCATTGGAACCCGCTGCCCCTCTCCGTACGCGACGCCCGCCGCGCCGCCGCCCCCTACGGACCCGGCTTGTCGGCGTCACCTCACTCGGTCCGCGCGCGCCGGCATCCCGGAATCCCGCACTGCTGACCGCATGCAGCGTCACCGTCAGTTACCGCTGGGTCCCCGCCGTATGCGAAGTCGACCTCCGGCAAGTCCTCCCCGCTCTGGGCACGCCAGGGCGCCGGCCCACGCCGAGCCGGAACCGTACGTGTCACGAGCTGGAGGAAGATACCTCCGGTGGATCCCCACTCAATGCTGGAGAGCGTCGGGCAGGAACTCGACCAAGCCTTCCTGTGGCCGCGATGGATCCTCGGCAGTGGGTCTGTGCGCTCCTCGGTACTGTGCAGCGGACGCGTGATGCACACAAGGGGGAACCGTCCATGCCTGATCTCAGCACCTTTATATCCGAGGGCTTCGGTTCCGTAGCGACTGCCGCGGTATCACTTCTGGCGATCCCGGGCGTCATCATCGCCGGCCATATCCAGGGCAAGAACGCCCGCCAAGCGGGAGAGGTGCAGGCCAAGGCGGCTCTCGACGCGGCGAAGGAACAGGCTCACCTCTCCTACCGCGCCGCCCTCGACAGCGCCAGGGAGGTCTCCCGGGAGAACCACGCCCAGTGGCAGCGAGACCGGTGCCAGGAAGTCTGGGCGGACTACGTGAAAGAGCTTGATCTGCTGTTGCCCAAGGCGGAAGCCAACGATCAGGAAGCCAGGTCCGAGGGCTTGTTGAAGGCGTACGCCATGGTGGAGCTGCTGAGCCCGCCAAGCGTTTTGGCCAAGGCGCGCGAGGCGAAGGATCGGGCGCTGGACTTCACCACGGCGCTGTACGCGGAACACACGGAGCGCAGGCACCACATCAGCTTGGCACTGACGAGGAGGCGGCTGGTCGAAAACGTGGCAGCAGCGTCACGGCTGTCCCGAGCCGCAGGAGGCAGCTTCGTCGAGCAGGTCCAGATTGCAGCTGACGAGTGGGACTACGTGGGGCCGGAGTCCCCCTCGGAGTTTGAGGACATGCCGGCGAGGTTCGAGCGAGGCGAGACCGCTCGCGCTGCCCTTGAGGCGCTCGACGAAGCGGCGCAGGCACTCGGAGACGAAGCGGCAGAAAACCGAGCCCGCGAGGCGCTCATGGCCGCTGGCCTGAGCGAATCGGAAGCCGCCTTGTTGTCCCATACCGCGTGCGTGGACCGTCAAGCACGTGGTGAATCGCTGGCACAGAATCGTGTGGTGTTGAGGGGTCTCAGGGACGCACTCGTTATGGAGGCCCGCAACGAGTTGGACGCCCTGGGAGCGTAGCCCCCTTGGCATGCCCGTCGACCAGCTCCGCGTCGCGCTGGACCCCACCACCCGACGAGACGTACGCCGAGAAGGTGCGGTCGTGGAGATCGGGGGCGCCTGGTCAAGAAACTTGTGCGGCGGCACCCGCGTCGAGCATGCCGCCCAGATCGGCACCGTCATCCTCACTGCGGAGTCCTCCATCGGCGCCGGCATGCGCCGCCCGGAAACCGCGGCCGGAATCGAGGACTCGGGTACCTGGCGCGCGAACGCGACCTGGTGAGTCGTATAGCCGACCACTTGAACGCGCCCCGTGCCGAACTGCTCGAGAGATCGGCATCGCCGTCAGCGGGACCATGCTCGCAGCACTCTTCACCGGCGACATCGCCACCTCGAACTGGAGCGCTGACCAGACAGCGGAGTTCGGCGAGGCAGTCACCCTGGCCGGCCTCCTGCTCACGGCCTTGGCCGCGGCACTGGTGGGATGGGGCATTGCCCACACATGTCGTGGCATGGACACCACGACACAGTCGCCGTCAGCCGATCGGACGGCGTGTAGGAAGAGAGGGCCGCGAGGCCACAGGACCCGTCGTAGATCGCGGCTCGCTTGCGGTACTGGTCTGGATGGCGATGGCCCCGCCCTCACCCCGCGCCTATCGATAAACGATGGGGAGTTGGTTGAGGCGGTGTGGCGGGCGCTCCGCGTCGACCAGGAGGGCTGGTGCGGGCGATCAGTTCAGTTCCTTCGAGCTGATCTCTTGCGCCCCGCTTTGGAGGCGCCCGATCAACTGGCCGGGCGCCTCCGGACGGAGCAGGGACGTGAGCGCTCATGGCCTTGTAGCGTGTTGGTCTGGAGGCGAAGGTCCATGGATTTTTCAGGGGATTTCAGCTTTGTCGGAGGGACATCCGAGGGATTTTTCGCAGTACAAGCACGGAAGGCCGCGACAGCGCTGAAAGGCCCAGGGCTTCGAGTCCGAGCCTCCGCGCCCTCCCTCCAAAGCGCTCCGGCACGACGGCGGGCTGGTAGTAGAAGGCGAGACCCTTGGGGGCCACCCATTGTCCTGACCTGGGGGAACGCGCTTTGTCAGGCCCGGCGTCGTCATCGCCGGGCCCGCCAGGAACGGTCAGTCGTACGGGTAGAAGCCCGAGCCCGTTTTGCGGCCGAGCCGGCCCGCGTCGACCATGCGCTGGAGCAGCGGAGGAGCGGCGTACAGCGGCTCCTTGTACTCCGCGTACAACTGGTCAGCACTGTGTATGGCCCTCTGTGCGGCCTTTTAATTGATGTTCAGCGGATCTTCTGTTGCTCCAGCCATTTGAAGACCTCAGCCCTCTTGTACAGGACCTTGGCGTTCTTTCCTCGGCCGAGTTTGTACCCTTTCAATCCCAGTTTCGCCGCCTCCCGGTAGACCCAACTCGTTGACATGCTAAGCATCGCGGCGACCTCGGAGGTTTCCATGAGGACGGCCTCTATGGGTCGCTGCTTGCGGGTTCGGCTGTTTTCGAAGGGGTGCGGCTGCGAATCCATGGGGGAGGTGGCTCCTTGCGACTAGGTGAGTGGCGGGTCACGTTCCGTTGTCGTGGCCATAGTCACGAGAGAGGTCGGCTTTGCGGAGCCGGGATTCGCTGCTAGGCAGCCGCGCTGCTTCGAAGGTTCTTGCGGAGGCGGGGCCCCCGTTTGGGCCGGGGGCGTCGTCACGCTCTCGGGGTGACGATGATCACGAGTGCTCTGGGAGGAGTGCTGCGTAGGCTCGTAAGAGTCGTCGGGGCGGAGGCCAGGAGAGTGGGCAAGGCCCTCCATCGTTGCTTGATGATGCGTCAGGAAAGTCAGCAAGTGGTCAGCATGAGTCCTGAAAAACCTGGGGACAGCTGCTCGAACACGCGAATCGTTGTAGAGTGTGGAAACAGCACTTGACCTGCAAAAACGCAGGCAGGGAGCCTATGTCCAGGAGTACCTCAATGCTACGAACGATATTCAAGTCCAAGATCCACCGAGCCACCGTGACCCAGGCCGACCTGCACTACGTCGGCTCCGTCACGGTCGACGCCGACCTGATGGACGCCGCGGACCTGCTGCCCGGCGAGCTCGTGCACATCGTGGACATCGACAACGGCGCACGTCTGGAGACGTACGTCATCGAGGGCGAGCGCGGCTCCGGCGTCATCGGGATCAACGGCGCCGCCGCCCACCTCGTCCACCCCGGTGACCTGGTCATCCTCATCAGCTACGCCCAGGTCGACGACGCCGAGGCCCGCGCTCTCGTGCCGAGTGTCGTGCACGTCGACGCCGGGAACCGCATCGTCGCCCTCGGCGCCGACGCCTCGGCCCCCGTGCCGGGCACGCGCACCGAACGCAGCCCGCAGGCCGTCGTCCCCGCCGGGAGCTGAGCCGTCCCGCGCTGCTGGCCCGGGAGCGTCCCGGGCCAGGGGCCACGGTGCGTACGTGTGGACTCGGCAGGCGAGGGAAGCCGCACGGGGGGACGGTGGAGAGGAGATCCACTCGTCCTGTCCGTCGCAACTGGAGGACCGAGATGACACACCCCAGTCCCGACCCCGTGCCGCCCGCGCCGACGCCCCCGCCCGTGCCGGGGCCGCCGACGCCGGTGCCTTCCCCGCCACCCGTACCGCCGGGCCCGGTGCCTCCCGGCCCCGCGCCCGACCCGATTCCCCAGCCGCCGAACCCGAACCCCGAACCGGGGCCGGAGCCGGAGCCCTCGCCCCAGCCGGCGGGGTGAGCAGGGGCTCCTAGGGTTTCCCGTGGAGTTCCGTCAGCGCGTCCGCGTGGCGCAGCCCGCTCTCCGCCGCCACCGAGTCGAGTGACTGCGCCTCGCGCACCGGGGCGAAGCGCAGGCGGCCCGATTCGCCGGCGAAGCCGTACACGGCCGGCCGGGGCAGGCTGTTGTAGGCCCAGGGAGTGGAGAAGTAGTACGCGCCGGTGTCGTAGAGGGCGATGAAGTCCCCCTCCCGCAGCTCCGGAAGCTCGCGGCCGTGGGCGACGATGTCCCCGGCGAAGCAGCACGGCCCCGCGATGTCCTGGATCATCGGAGGGCCGCTGCGGGGGCGGCCCTCTCCGTCGAACGCGCCGACCCTGAGCGGCCAGGCATCGGGCATGAGGACGGTGCGGGTGGCGATCTGGGCCCCCGCGTGGGTAAGGACGATGCGGCGGCCTCCCGCGTCCTTCGTGTACTCCACGCGCGCCCCGATGAAGCCGTTCTTGGCCAGCAGGGACCGGCCGAATTCGGTGACGAGGTCGTAGCGCCCGTCGAAGATGCCCGGGGCCGCGGCCCGGAGCGCCGCCACGTACTCGGCGAAGGCGGGGCGGGTCTCGTCGTCGTCGAAGTTGACCGGCAGCCCGCCGCCGATGTCGATCCCGGTGACCTGGCGTGTGGCCGACGCCGCGTTGATCTCCTCGGCGAGACGGTACGCCTCGGCGATGCCGGCGGCGATGAGCTCCAACGGGCAGCCCTGCGAGCCGACGTGCGCGTGCAGCCGCGTCAGCCAGGGATGTTCCGCGAAGGTCCGGACCACCCGCTCGCGGGCTCCGGGGTCACGCAGGGCCACCCCGAACTTCGACGTGGCCGTCGCCGTGCTCATGGCCCCGATCGACCCGCCGCCCACCTGCGGGTTCACCCGGAGCCCCAGGACGGACGCCGACCCGGGTGAGCGGAGCTCCTCGATGCGGCGGATCTCACCGAAACTGTCCGCGTTCACGGCGACACCGAGCGCCAGCGCCAGCCGGAGCTCGTCGCGGGTCTTGGCGGGGGAGTCCAGGACGATCCGGGCCGGGGCGAAGCCGGCCTCGACCGCGAGCCTCAGCTCGCCCGGGCCCGCCACCTCACAGCCCATGCCGCAGCCGGCGAACAGCCGCAGCACCGGGATCAACGACGCGGCCTTGGCGGCGAAGGTGTGCAGCACGCGCACGCCCGGCTCGGCGTCGAAGGCGTCCCGCAGCGCCTCGACGGAGGCGCGTATCCCGTCCGCGTCGAGGAACCCCGCAAGGGGCCGCTCCTCGCCGAGCAGCCCTTCCGCCACCGCGAGGCGCAGGGCCTCCGCGAATCTGGCGGAGCGCGGCGCGCGGGAGGGGCCGGTCACGGGTTCCGGCGGTGGCGTACGGCGGACCCGCCGCCCGGCTGGACCGTGACGACCGGCACCACCGCGGCACGGTTGAGCGCCGCCACCACGGGCTGGACCACGACGGGTTCCGGTACGGCGTCGGACATGCGTGCACTCCGTGGATGGTGGACAGGGCTCCCCGCCACTTATCCACACCACGCTCCGGGCCGCACGCCGGACCGGACCGGCCGGGCGACCGCGCGGTGTGTCCAGGCCGCACCTGCTCGCGTACGCACTGCCTGCGACCTGGTGTTCGCCGGTCCCGGGAGCGCGTCGAGCGCGCATACGGCGTGTTCTCCGGTCACCATCGACTCGCACCCCCTACGGAACCGGTGTAGGAGTGGCTGCGAAGGAGTGATGATGCCCGAGTCCGCTGATCACATGGTGCCGGTCCCCGGCATGCCCTGCTGGGTCAACCTGATGGTCAGCGATCTGCACAGAGCCCAGGCCTTCTACGCGGCGGTCCTCGGGTGGGATTTCGGCACGAGCGCACTGGGCGAGCAGTTCCTCGTAGCGTCAGCCGGCGGCTCGCCCGTGGCGGGGATCGGCCGGCGGCAGCCAGGTACTGCTCCGGTGTCGGTGTGGACGCCGTACTTCGCCGTGCGTGACGCCGATCTCACGGCAGCACGGATCCAGGAACGGGGCGCCACCCTGGCGGTGGGCCCGGTGGCACTGGGGGAGGGGCGCGCCGGCCTGGCCGCGGATCCGGACGGGGCCACCTTCGGTTTCTGGGAGGGGCCTGCGCCTGCCTGGTCCCCGGGCGAGGGCCGGGCGCCCGTCCGTCTCGATCTGCAGACCCGCGACGTGTTCGACGCCGCGATGTTCTACGGGGAAGTCTTCGAGTGGGCGGCCGGACCTGACACGGAGGTCGTCTACCGGCACGACCATGTGGAGGTCGACCGGGGCGGACAGGCAGTTCTCTCCCTGCACGGCGGTGGCGTACAGACATCCGCGGAAGCCCATCTGCGCCCACGGTGGCTGGTGACCTTCGCGGTCGACGACGTCGAACGCGCTGCGGCCGCCGCGTTCGACGCGGGTGGCAGCAAACCCCGGCCGGCCCCCGCCTCCTGGGCACCGCAGGGGTTCTTCCGGACGCTCCAGGACCCCGACGGGGGACTGTTCACCCTCACCCATCCGGGCGGCGACTGAACGGCACAGGGCACTGCGCCCACCCGGCGGACCGGCCTCACGGTGCTTCGGGCGGGCATCGACGGTTTGGCGCGGGAGTCGCGTGGTACCCGTCTTTCCGACCACGACGGGAACACCGCCGACACGGCTCAGGAGGACTCATGACCGAGGCATTTCCGGCTGTCACCCCTGTGGCCCTCGTCACAGGGGCGGATTCGGGTATCGGCAGAGCCGTGGCCGTACGGCTCGCGCACCAGGGAATGGACGTCGGTATCACCTGGCACCGCGATCACGACGGGGCGGAGGGCACCGCAGCCGAGGTCCGCGCGGCCGGCCGACGTGCCGCGGTGGCCCGCCTGGACCTGGCGGACGTGCCGGAGGCCGCCGCGGTGGTGGACACGCTGGCGGACGAACTGGGCCGCGTCGACGTGCTCGTCAACTGTGCCGGCACCGGCACGTCCACCCCCTTCCTCGACCTCGACCACACCACGGTCCAGCACGTCATCGACGTGGACCTCATCGGTCCCCTTCTCTGCTCGCAGCGGGCCGCCCGGCGCATGATCGCCCAGGGCGAAGGGGGCCGCATCGTGAACATCACCTCCGTGCACGAGCACCAGCCGAGGGTCGGCGCGGCCCCCTACTGCGCGGCGAAAGGAGGTCTTGGTCTGCTGACGCAGGTGATGGCCCTGGAGCTGTCCGAGTACGGCATCACCGTGAACTCCGTGGCCCCCGGTGAGATCGCCACCCCCATGACGGGTCAGGAGGACACGGACGTGCAGGCCGAGGACCGGCCCGGCATCCCGCTCGGGCGGCCCGGCGACGCCCGGGAGGTCGCGTCCGTCGTCGCCTTCCTGGCCGGCCCGGAGTCGTCCTACACGACCGGGGCGTCCTGGGTCGTGGACGGCGGCATGCTGCGCATGGGGCCGCAGGCGGGATCGCATCTGCCCTCCGGCGACTGGCGCCGTCCCTGACCCCCTTGGCAGGCACCGGAAGGGACGGTGTGGCGGCGAGGACCAGGGGTAGGCGGGGGAAGACCTGTGAGCGACGACGAGAGGGAGTCTCCGGTGCTGATGGCCCACCCCGCGGTGCTGCGCAACCTTGTGGAGCAGTACGACACCTTGCGCATTCTGCGGGCGGAGAACGGTGGCACCGAGGTGCAACAGCGGATGGACGACATCGCCTACACGCTGTGCGTGGCAACCGGCACCCGGGACGTGGACGCCGCTCTGATCGCGGCACGTCACCGGCTGCCCGGCGCACGCCCGCAGGACGACTCCCTCATCCGCGGCTGACGCCTGCAGGCGAGCGGGGCAGTTCGTCCGCCTGGACGCAGGGTCGCGCTGTGAAGTCGCGCAGCGGGCGCGCCCGGGATTGTCTGGTCCACATGTCGAGCGAGCAGAACAGCCAGGACAGCACAGGGCCGCGCCGGGACGTACCGGGTGCGGGACCGGACCCGGAGGTGGAGCGCGCCGCACCGGACACACCTACGAAGGTCGGCAAGGCGTCGTGGGGAGCAGTGCTGCGGCGCACGCTCAAGGAGTTCAAGCGTGATGAGCTCGCCGACCGGGCGGCGGGACTGACGTATTACGGCATCCTGGCGCTGTTTCCGGCCCTGCTCGTCCTGGTCTCCCTGCTCGGCATCGCCGGGGAGTCGAACACCCAGAAGGTGCTGGACAACATTCAGAAGCTCGCCCCCGGAGCGGCGCGCGACGTTCTCAGGAACGCGGTGACCCAGTTGCAGGGCGGCGGCGGGACCGGGCTGGTCATGGCGATCGTGGGACTGCTGGCCGCCCTGTGGTCCGCGTCCGGCTATGTGGCGGCCTTCATGCGGTCCGCCAACGCCGTGTACGACGTGCCCGAGGGACGGCCGGTCTGGAAGGTGCTCCCGGTCCGGGTCGGTCTGACCCTGGCGCTGATGGTGCTGGCCTGCGTCAGCGCGCTGATCGTCGTCCTCTCGGGCGGCCTCGCGCAGCGGCTCGGTACCGCACTCGGCGTCGGCGACACCGCCATGACCGTGTGGTCGATCGCGAAGTGGCCCGTCCTGGTGGTGCTCGTGACCATGCTGCTGGCGATCCTCTACTGGGCCGCGCCGAACGCGAAGGGACGTGGCTTCAAGTTCGTGTCCCTGGGGAGCCTGCTGGCGCTGTTGATCTGGATGGCAGCGTCGGCAGGCTTCGCCGTCTACGTCGCCCATTTCAGTTCGTACAACAAGACGTACGGTGCCGTGGCCGGTGTGATCATCTTTCTTGTCTGGCTGTGGATCACGAACCTGGCGATTCTGCTCGGTCTCGAGTTCGACGCGGAGACGGCTCGTGAGAGGGCCGTCATCGGCGGCCACCCTCACCGGGAGGAGCCGTACGTCACCCCCCGGGACACCAGCAAGTGGACGGACCAGGACCGCAGGGGCATGGGGGACACCGGCCCCTCCGACCCCCGCTCCTGACCGGTCGTCCCGGCTCAGCCGACTTCCAGGCGGCCCGGCGCGGCCCGCGCCGCACGGGAAGGACGGAAGGCGCCCTCCCAGCGGCCGAGCCCTGAATCTCGGGTCAGGGCACACGGCTGCCGGCTCCGGGAAGCGACACGCCGCGGCCGACCGCGGCGCATACATGCCGGGCACCAGCCCTACGATGCAGAGAACCGGCCGTCGGCGCACACCCAGGAGTGTCATGGTTCGCGTAGCTCTGTTCGATGTGGATGGAACGCTCGTGGACACGAACTATCTCCACGTCACCGCCTGGTGGGAGGCCTTTCGGCAGGCCGGGCACACGGTGCCGATGACCGCCGTGCACCGAGCCATCGGTCTGGGCTCCGCCGATCTGATCGAGCACCTTCTCGGAGCCGGGCGGGACAGCGAACGGGACGAGCGGATCAGCAGCACGCACTCAGCCTTGTACGCGACGTACTTCGAGCGGCTGATCGCCGTGGACGGAGCGGCCGACCTGCTGAGGGCCCTGGCGGCCCGGGGGTGGAAAGTGGTGCTGGTCACCTCCGCGTCCGGCCCGGAACTCGAAGCTCTGCGACGCGTGCTGGACGCCGACGACGTCATCACCGACACAGCGAGCGCAGACGATGTGGACGAGGGGAAACCCGCTCCCGCACCGGTCCGGCACGCCATGGAGCTCGCCGGTGGAACGAGCGGGGAGACGGTGTACGTGGGCGACTCGGTCTGGGACATGAAAGCCGCGACCCGTGCCTCCGTGACCTGCGTGGCGCTCCTGTCGGGCGGCATCGCCCGGCAGGAGCTGGTAGAGGCCGGGGCCGCCGAGGTGTACCGGGACCCCGCTGACCTGCTCGCGCGACTGGACAGCAGTGCTTTCTCCACGGCCGGCCGCGCCGACTGACGTACGCGGATCCGCTACGGGCCTCAGGCGGTCGCTACGGAGACGTACGGAGCCCGGGCCTGCGGCGGGCCGACGGCGCCATGCGCCTGCTCACGGGTGGTCGGGCTGCTGAGCCGGGGGTGTGGCCCCGCCTTCGCCGCCGCCCTTGTGCCCCTTGTCCGTCCCGTGCGCCCGCTTGCCACCGGCCCCGCGCCCGGCCTGTCGCGCCTTCATCTCGGCGCTGTCCTGCGGTGTGGAACCGCCCTTGTCGCTCCTGCGCTGCTCAGGTTGCTGCGGATTCGACATGTGCTCTCCCGGAGTGGTGCCGGTGGCGCCGGGCCCGTTTCCCGCACGCCCACCTGCCATTCTCCCCCCGTCCGCAGCGGGCCGCCCGGCCTGAGGGGTCAGGCCGCCCTGCCCACCTCCTGCAGCAGTGGCACCGGAGCGGCCGGCACGGCCAGGGAGCGCCGTACCCCGCGACGACTTCGAGCACGGTGACCGAGCGCGCCGACCGTGATTCCGCCGGCTATGAGGAGCCCGCCGGAGACCAGGGCTCCGCGTGCGCCCCCGTACTCCAGCATGAGACCCAGCAGGGGCGGCCCTGCCAGCCCCCATCCCGTACTGGCGCTGCGCCAGACCCCCAGGACCCGGCCCCGCATCTCCGGGAGGGGGTCGGTCTGCAGCACCGTCGCTCCCGCGGTGTCCGACACGGACTCCACCACGGCCATCGGTATCACCAGGACGGCGAGCACGATCAGCCCCGGGGAGAGACCTGCCGCGACCTGGAGCAGCGCCCCGGCGGCAGCCAGCGCGCCGACCAGTCGCACCGAGGGGTTCCGCATCCGTCCGGCGATCATCGCGCCGACGATGCCACCGATCGCGAGCACGGTCGAGATGGTGCCGAAGTCGCTCTCGTCCGCGTGAAGCGGCCCCGTCACGAGGACGGCGAGCGTCAGCTGGTAGTTGCGCCCGAAGACCGAGCTCAGACCGGTGATCGCGGCGAGAGCCATGAGCCGGGGCCGTCCCAGGAAGTAGGTGAGCCCTTCCCTGCTCCGGGCCTTCGAAGCCCGGTCGGGCTTCTTGCGGCCGGCTGCCTTCGAGGTGGCGACCGCGGCCGCCTCCCGGGCGGCGTCCGCGGCGGGCCGCAGAAAGGGGATCACCGCCGCGACGAAGAGGAAGGACACCCCGTTGGCCGCATAGGCGACTGTGGAGCCGAACGCGCCGACGGCGACGGCCGCGAGCGCGGTCCCGACGAGCCGGCCGGCGCTGTGCACCATGGACCCCAGAGCGATCGCCGAGGGGAGGTCCTCGGCGGGGACCAGGTCATTGCCGAGCAGCGCGGTCGCCGGGCCGTCGATGGTGCTCACGATGCCCGTCACCGCTGCCAGCGCCAGCAGGACCGGCATGTCGAGAAGGCCGAAGGCCAGCAGAGCCGCGGTGGAGAAGGCCACCGCGCCCAGCACCGTCTGGCTCACCGCCGCGGTGACCTTGCGGGGCCAGCGGTCGACCGCCGCTCCTCCCACCACGCCCAGGAGCAGCCCCGGGCCGGCCTGCACGGCCAGTGACAGGCCGGTCGCCGCCGCGGAGCCCGTGATCTGGAGGACCAGGAGGTTCTGCACGGTGAGCTGCATCCAGGTGCCCGCGTTGGACACCAGGTTGGCGAGTGACCACCACCGCATGCTCGGTGTGCGCAGACAACGCCAGGTACTGCCGGCCCCACCGCCGGACCGGCGGCGCGTGAGCCTGGCGGAGAGGCGGTCGGCGGAGGGTGGCGAAGCCCCGTCGGCGGGGTCGGCCGCCTCCGCGGACGGGGCTGGGGAAGGCATGGAGAAGGGCACGGCAGAGACTCTTCGGACGAGGGGTACGGGGCGGGAGACTCTGCCCGGATGGCACGTGTACCGGCCGGTGTCCCTCGGGCGCCGGTGGATGGACACGGCGGGGTACCCCGCCGGCCGGTGCCCCTACATCTTCACAAACGCTTCCCCGCGGCCGGAAACGGAAGGCAGTGACCCGCAGCCGCGCACGGCCCAAGTCCCGTCTTGCGTACGGCCGTTCCCGGCCCGGTGTCCTTGCTCACACCGGTCGGCGTGCGCGGTCCGGCGGACCTTGCCGGTGAACGGACAGCACCCGGACACCAAGGCCCGCCACGGGTTCTGCTGCGGCGCGCGTCCCGCAGGTCACCGTCCGTGAGCCCGCCCCTGCCGCGCCCGGGGTCTTCAGTCCGTCCAGATGAGCAGCGCGTAGGCGAGGAAGAAGGCTGCCACCAGAACGACGATCACCAGGATGGCGACCAGTGGGCCCTTGGCCCAGCCCTTGGGTGGTTCGTTCCGCGGTCCTGCTTCCGACATGCTGCCTTCGGCCGGCGGAGTCTCCCCCGGGGGTACGCCTCCGTGGGCGTCGAGGCCGGACGCCTCGCGGGGATCGGGGTCCTGGTTTTCGTGGGTCATGCCCAGTGAGTAACCCCATCGGAAGAAACCACACGCATCCCACGGCGAATCTGCCGGCCGATGGCCCGGATGGCCGTACCCGGCGTTACGCGCGTCCCTGGCGGGGAACCCGGCGCCCGAGACCCCATCGTCCTCAAGTGGGCGCTCTGCCGGTCTGCGGCACGGACGAGAAGCTCAAGGGCATGCTCACCGACCGTGACATCGTGACCAAGGTGCTCGGTGTCGGCAAGGACCCCGCCGCCTGTACGGCCGGTGAACCGGCACAGGGCGAGGCGGTGACCATCGGCGCCGACGACGAGGCGGAGGAGATCCTCCGCACGATGACGGCGCACAAGGTCCGGCGCCTGCCGGTGATCGACGGACACACGCTCGTCGGAGTGGTCGCCACCGCCGATGTCGCCCGCTCGCTGAACGACCCGCAGGTGGGAGATCTGCTCCAGGCCCTCTCCACCGACTGAACCAGGAACTCCGCAGGAGCCGAAAACAGCCGCCGGGCACGGCCGTGAGGCCGGTCCGGCGGCTTTTCGGTGCCCCGGCCGGAGCGCGCGGGGGGTCCGCCCGGTGGCGAACCGCCGAGCCCACCGACGAGCGCCTTACCGGAGCGGCTGCTAACAATGGGTGTGCTGAGGCGAACGGAGGGTGCCGATCCTGTGCCGACGGGCCCCGCAGGGGTTTCGAGCGCGGCAGTACGTCGCTCTCCCGGCCGGCGCAACAACTTTCTCCTTCACCGCGGACGAAAGGCCGTCCAATGGCATTGCTGACGTCACCCGGCCCCTGGCGCAGGGCGGTCGTCACCGGGGGTGCCGGTTTTCTCGGCTCCCACCTGTGCGAACGGCTGCTGGATTCAGGAGTCGCAGTCGACTGCGCGGACAACCTCCTTTCCGGCTCCGAGGACAACATCGCTCACCTGATCGGCCGTCCCGGCTTCAGGTTCGTGCGGTGCGACGTGTCCGCCGGTTCGACGACGGAGGAACTGCCCGGACCCTACGACCTGGTCCTGCACTTCGCGTGCCCGGCGTCGCCCGCGGACTATCTGAGGCACCCGCTGGAAACCATGGACGTCGGCAGCCTCGGCACCCGTAACGCGCTGGCCGTGGCGCTCCGCGACGGCGCGCGCTTCCTGCTCGCGTCCACGTCGGAGGTCTACGGCGACCCGCTCGTCCATCCGCAGCGGGAGGACTACTGGGGCAACGTCAATCCGGTGGGGCCGCGCAGTGTGTACGACGAGTCGAAGCGGTTCGCCGAGGCACTGGTCACGGCCTATGTCGGTACCAAGAGGATCAACGCGGGCATCGTGCGGATGTTCAACACCTACGGGCCCCGGATGCGCGCGCACGACGGCCGTGCCGTGCCGACGTTCGTCTGCCAGGCGCTCGCCGGGGAGCCGGTGACGGTGGCGGGCGACGGCAGCCAGACCCGTTCGCTGTGTTACGTGGACGACACGGTCGACGGCGTCCTGCTCGTCGCGGCGAGCCAGGCGGTCCGCCCGGTGAACATCGGCGGCGCGGACGAGGTGACGGTCCTGGACATCGCCCGCCGGGTCGTCGCGCTGACCGGCTCCTCCTCCCGGCTCACGTTCATCGAGCGACCCCAGGACGACCCTGAGCGACGCAGGCCCGACACCGCGCTCGCCCGCGAAATGCTCGGCTGGGAGCCGAAGGTGAGCTGGGAGGAAGGCATCAAGAGGACGATCGCCCACTTCTCCGCACTGCCCGAAACGATGTCCCCGGCCACGCGGCTCTGACGGAGGTTTCCCATGCGCGTCCTCGGTGTCAACGCACTCTTCCACGATCCCGCGGCAGCCCTGGTCGTCGACGGACGGATCGTCGCCGCCGCGGAGGAGGAACGTTTCAGCCGCCGCAAGCACGGCAAGAGGCCCCTCCCCTTCTCCGCCTGGGAACTGCCCGAGCTCAGCGCCCGATGGTGTCTGGAGCAGGCGGGTCTGCGCCCCGCCGACCTCGACGTCGTCGCCTACTCCTACGACCCGGGCCTCGCCCGTCCGGCCGGCGAGATGGGTCTCGACGATCCCTGGGACCATCTGCGCCAGGAGTACGCGCGCAGAGCCCCGGAATTCCTCGCCGAGGCCCTGCCTGGGCTCGACCCGGGCAAAGTGCGCTTCGTGGCCCACCACGTGGCGCACGCGGCATCCGCCGGACAGGCGTCGCCGCACCCGGACTGCGCCGTCCTGGTGCTCGACGGCCGTGGCGAGTGCGGGTCCCACCTCTCCGGCCGGTACGTCGACCGGCAGCTGACGGTCCTGGCCTCCCAGAAGCTGCCGGACTCGGTCGGTCTGTTCTACGAAGACCTCACCCAGCACCTGGGATTCCTGCGCAGCAGCGACGAGTTCAAGGTGATGGCGCTCGCCTCCTACGGGAAGCCGCGTTTCACCGACCGGCTGCGGGAGTTCGTACAGGCGGACGACACGGGCGGTTTCACCGCCCGGCCCGTGCCGTGGGCCTCGCTGGTGCCCGGACGTGAACCCGGCACCCCGTGGACCCAGGACCACGCCGATGTGGCGGCGAGCGCCCAGGCGTGTCTCGAGGACGTCGTCCTGGACCTCGCCCGGTGGCTGCACGGCCGCACGGGTGACGACGTGCTCGCCCTCGCCGGGGGAGTGGCGCTCAACTGCGTCGCCAACACACGGCTGTACCGCGAGGGGCCGTTCCGGGAGGTCTGGGTGCAACCCGCCGCGGGCGACGCGGGGACGGCTCTCGGAGCGGCCCTGCACGTGGCCGGCGAGAAGGAGCCCGTCGAGGCGATGCCCACTCCCGCTCTCGGCCGCGGCTGGAGCGACGACGAACTGCGCGGTTGGCTGGAGCGGGCCGCCGTGCCGTACGAGGAGCCCGACGACATCGCGGAGACCGTGGCGGAAGAACTGAGCCGGGACGGCGTCGTCGCCTGGTTCCAAGGGCGTGCCGAGTTCGGCCCGCGGGCCCTGGGCCACCGCTCGCTGCTGGCCCACCCGGGCCGCGCCGCGAACCTGGAGCGTCTGAACGCGGTCAAGGGGCGTGAGGAGTTCCGGCCGGTCGCGCCCATGGTGCTGGCGGAGCGGGCGGCCGAGCTCTTCGACGGCCCGCTGCCGAGCCCGTACATGTTGTTCGTCCACGATGTGGCCGAACAGTGGCGTGACCGGATTCCGGCGGTCGTCCACGTCGACGGCACCGCGCGGGTCCAGACCGTGGACTCCGCCGCCGAGCCGCTGGTTGCCCGGATGCTGGAAGCCTTCGAACGGCGCACCGGACTGCCCGTCGTCGTCAACACCAGCCTGAACACCGCCGGCCGGCCCATGGTGGACGATCCCCGTGACGCGCTGGAGTGCTTCGGATCCGCTCCCGTCGACCTGCTCGCGCTCGGGCCGTTCGCGATCCGGCGGGGAAAGGCGTTCGCATGAGCGCCCCGGTGGAGTACGCCGTGGTCGTCCCCACCATCGGCCGTGTCTGTCTCGCGGACTGCCTCCGGGCGCTGGCCGTCTCCTCCGGCCCACGTCCGGCGGAGGTCGTCGTGGTCGACGACCGCCCCGTGGCCGACGGCGCCCTGCCGCTCGGGCCGGTCGGTGCACTCCCCGTCCGTGTCCTGGCCACCGGCGGCCGCGGCCCCGCCGCCGCACGCAACGCGGGCGCGCGGGCGGTCGGCGCACCCTGGGTGGTCTTCCTCGACGACGACGTCCAGGTGCTGCCCGACTGGGCCGAGCGGCTGGCCGAGGACCTGGCCGAGGCCGACGACCGGACCGGGGGTGTCCAGGGGCGCCTGACGGTGCCACTGCCCGACGACCGCAGGCCCACGGACTGGGAGCGCGGCACCGCAGGACTGGAAGCGGCGGCCTGGGCCACCGCGGACATGGCCTACCGCGCGACGGCGCTCAAGGAGGCCGGCGGCTTCGACGAGCGGTTCCCGCGCGCCTTCCGCGAGGACGCCGATCTGGCGCTGCGCGTGAGGGGCGCGGGCTGGTCGCTGCGCCGCGGCCGGCGCGTCACCCGCCATCCGGTCCGCCCGTCCGGCCGCTGGGCGTCGGTGCGTGCCCAACGGGGCAACGCCGACGACGTGCTGATGAACCGTCTGCACGGACGCGACTGGTGGGCGCGCGCCGAGGCACCCCGGGGGCGGCTGCCCGGACACCTGGCCACGACGGGACTGGCTTGCGTCACCGTCCTCGCAGCGGTGGCCGGCCGGCGCAAGGGCGCCGCGCTCGCCGCGGCGCTCTGGACGGCGGCCACGGCTGAGTTCGCCTGGGCGCGCATCGCCCCCGGACCGAGGACCCGCCAGGAGGTCGTCACCATGGTGGCCACCAGCGTCGCCATTCCGCCCGTCGCCGTCCGGCACTGGCTCGGCGGGCAGATCAGGCACCGAGGTGTCCGGCCGCCGGGAGGAAACCGGTGAACGGAGACTCCCCCGCCCTCCGCCAGGTGTCCGCCGTGCTCTTCGACCGGGACGGGACGCTGGTGGAGGACGTGCCCTACAACGGCGACCCGGAACAGGTCAGGCTTCTGCCCGGAGCACGCGAGGCGGCCGACCTGCTGAGAGCCGAGGGCGTCGCGACCGGCGTGGTCAGCAACCAGTCGGGCATCGGCAGGGGACTGCTGCGCGAAGACGACGTGCTGCGGGTCAACCGGCGGGCCGACGAACTGCTCGGCACCCTCGGGACCTGGGTGTACTGTCCGCACACCCCGCAGGCCGACTGTGCCTGCCGCAAGCCACGACCGGGCCTCGTGATGGAGGCCGCCCGGCGCCTCGGCGTACGGCCACAGGCGTGCGTGGTGATCGGCGACATCCAGGCGGACGTCCTCGCCGCACGGGCGGCGGGCGCCCGCGGCGTCCTCGTCCCCAACGCCGCCACCCTGCGCTCCGAGGTGGAGGCGGAGCGCTGGACGGCGCCCGACGTACTGACGGCCGTACGGATGGTCCTGAGCCGGCGGGAGGACTTCACGTGAGGGCACTCGTCGTCCGGCTGGACAGCTTCGGAGACGTCCTGCTCGCCGGACCCGCTGTCCGCGCGGTCGCCGCGCACGCCTCCCGGGTGACCCTGCTGTGCGGGCCACGTGGTGAGCCGGCGGCCCGACTGCTCCCAGGGGTCGACGAAGTGATCGTCTGGGAGGCGCCCTGGGAGGGGGTGAGACCGCCGACCGTGGAGGACGCCGGCGTCGACGCCCTCGTCGGGCGGCTGCGGGAAGCCGTGTTCGACACCGCGCTGGTCCTCACCTCGTTCCACCAGAGCCCCCTGCCCACCGCGCTGCTGCTGCGCATGGCCGGCGTCCGCAGGATCGGCGCCGACAGCGTGGATCACCCCGGGACGCTGCTCGACGTACGGCACCAGCGGCTCCCGGACCGCCACGAGGCCGAGGCGGCGCTCGACACCGCCGTGGCGATGGGCTTCGCGCCGCCGCCCGGGGACGACCGCCGACTGCGGGTGCTGCCGTCCCCCGACACCGTGCCGCTGACCGGCAACGGGCCCTACGTCGTCGTCCATCCCGGGGCCAGCGCCCCGGCCCGCGCCTGGGGTCCCGAGCGGTGCGCCGACGCCGTCCAGCGCCTCGCGGACGCCGGACATCGCGTCGTGGTCACCGGCGGGCCGGACGAGACGGATCTGACACGCCGGGTCGGTGGTGACGTCGCTCTGGATCTCGGCGGGCGTACCGAGCCGCGCGTGCTGGCCGGCGTCCTGCGCAACGCCGACGTCCTGGTCAGCGGAAACACCGGACCGGCCCACCTGGCCGCAGCGGTCGGCACACCCGTCGTCTCGCTGTTCTCACCGGTGGTGCCGGCGGAACGGTGGGGCCCCTACGGGGTCCCGGCGGTAGTGCTCGGGGACCAGACGGCCCTGTGCGCCGGCAGCCGTGCCCGGCACTGTCCCGTACCCGGACATCCGTGCCTCGACGGCGTAACCCCCCGGGACGTGGTCCTGGCCGTCCACAAGCTCATCGAGGAGACCGCGTGAACATCCTCATCTGGCACGTACACGGCTCCTGGGCCACATCGTTCGTCCAGGGACCGCACACCTTCCTGATCCCCGTCACTCCGGACCGCGGCCCGGACGGCCTGGGGCGGGCGGCGACCTGGGACTGGCCGCCGAACGCCGTCGAGGTGCCCGCGGACCGGCTGCGGGACGCGGACGTGGACCTCATGGTGCTCCAGCGGCCCCACGAGCTGGAACTGGCGGCGGCCTGGACCGGGCGGCGGCCGGGCGTCGACGTGCCCGCCGTGTACGTCGAGCACAACAGCCCCGACGGAACGGCGGCCGGCACCCGGCATCCGCTGGCCGGCAGGGACGACATCCCCCTGGTCCACGTCACCCACTTCAACCGGCTGATGTGGGACAACGGGCGGGCCCCGACCACGGTGATCGAGCACGGCATCATCGACCCGGGGGCCCTGTGGACCGGCACGGAGCGACGGGCCGCCGTCGTGGTCAACGATCCCGTACGGCGCGGCCGTACCACCGGCACCGACCTGCTCCCGCGCTTCGCCCGCGCGGCGCCGCTGGACGTCTTCGGCATGCGTACCGAGGCACTCCCGGCCCACCTCGGACTGTCGGAGGACCGCTGCCGGGCGCGCGACCTGCCGCAGGGCGCGCTGCACCCGGCCATGGCCCGCTGCCGGCTCTACCTGCACCCGGTGCGGTGGACATCGCTCGGTCTCTCGCTGCTGGAGGCGATGTTCCTCGGCATGCCGGTCGTCGCACTGGACACCACGGAAGTCCGCGAAGCGGTGCCCGAGGACGCGGGAGTCGTCTCCAACCGCCTCGACGTCCTCGACGAGGCGGTCCGCGCCTTTCTCGCCGACCCCGGCCTCGCCGCCCGCACCGGGGAGCGGGCCAGGTCCGCCGCACAGTCCCGTTACGGGGTGCAGCGCTTCCAGGACGACTGGGAACATCTGCTGAAAGAGGTCACACGATGAGGTACGCCCGCCCCGCCTCCCTGCGTGTCGCTCTGGTCTCCGAGCACGCCAGCCCGCTGGCCGAGCTCGGCGGCCCCGACGCGGGCGGACAGAACGTGTACGTGGCCCAGCTCGCCGACCACCTCGCCCGGCGCGGGCACGACGTCACCGTCTACACCCGCCAGGACAGCCCCGACCTGTCGCCGGAGGTCGTCACACCCGGCAGGGTGCGTGTCGTCCACGTGCCGGCCGGGCCCGCTTCGCGCGTACCCAAGGACGAACTCATCGCCCACATGCCCGAGTTCGGTGCCTTCCTCGCCCGGCGGTGGCGGTCGGAGCGCCCGGACGTGGTGCACGCCCATTTCTGGATGTCGGGCACGGCGGCCATGATCGGCGTCCGCGGCCTCGGCGTTCCCGTGATCCAGACGTACCACGCACTCGGCACGGTCAAGAAGCGCCATCAGGGGGCGGAGGACACCAGTCCGCCCCAGCGGCTGGCGACCGAGGCGGCCATCGGCAACTCCTGCCGGCGGGTGCTGGCCACCTGCGCCGACGAGGTCGCGGAACTCGCCGCCATGGGCGTCGCACACGACCGCGTCTCCGTCGTCCCGTGCGGCGTCGACCCGCGTCACTTCGCCCCCTCCGGCGGCCCGGCAGGCGCGCCGTCGGGACCGCGGCGACTGGTCGCTGTCGGACGACTCGTGCGGCGTAAGGGCTTCGACCGGGCGATCCGGGCGCTCGCCGAGGTCCCGGACGCCGAACTCCTCGTCGCGGGGGGACCGCCGGCCGACCTCCTGTTCGCCGAGCCGGAGGCGGAGAGGCTGCGGAAGGTGGCCGAGGACCACGGTGTCGCCGACCGCTTCACCCTGCTCGGCTCGGTGCCCCACGGCCGGATGCCCGCTCTGATGTCCGGCGCCGACCTGGTTCTGTCGCTGCCCGACTACGAACCCTTCGGCATCGTGCCGATCGAGGCCATGGCATGCGGCACGCCCGTGGTCGCCACCGCCGTCGGCGGCCACCTCGACACCGTCGTGGACGGCGTCACGGGGGCGCTGGTCCCGCCCGCCGCGGACGGGGACCGCGACCTCGCCGCTGTGATCCGCACGCTGCTCGACGACCCGGTACGGCTGGCCCGTTACGGAGCGGCCGGCCGCGAGCGGGTGCTCGCGCACTACACCTGGGACCGCGTCGCCGACGGAGTCGCCCGCGTCTACAGCGCCGTGACCGCCACCCCCTCACTTTCGGGAGTCATCCGATGAACCGCACGCACCACGGCAAGCACTGCGACGACCTCGCGGACGCGCTCACCGCCTTCCGCGGTTCGTGCTCTCTCGTCCACCGGTGGGGGGCCGAGCTCGCCGGCCGCCTCGGCGCCGGAGCCAGGCTGCTCGTCGCCGGGAACGGCGGCAGCGCGGCCCAGGCCCAGCACCTGACGGCCGAACTGGTCGGTCGCTACCGCGACGACCGGCCGCCGTTCTCCGCCCTGGCACTGCACGCCGACACCTCTTCCACCACCGCGATCGCCAACGACTACGGGGTCCAGGAGGTCTTCGCCCGGCAGGTGTGCGCCCACGGCCGGGCCGGCGACGTCCTCATGCTCCTGTCGACCAGCGGCGCCAGCGCCAACCTGCTGTCGGCGGCGGTCGAAGCACGCCGTATCGGAATGACCGTATGGGCGCTGACCGGCCCGGCGCCCAACCCTCTCGAAGCGGCTTGCGACGAATCCCTGTGTGTGAACGCGCCGGTGTCGGCCACCGTCCAGGAACTCCACCTGGTCGCCGTGCACATGCTGTGTGAGGCGTTCGACCAGGCATGTGAGGAGAGCACGGCCGCCTCCGGCCGGAAGCCCGGCTTTCCGGCGGTCGAGGGAGCGCTGTGAGCCCGCTCGCCCCGCTGCTCGTCGTCGGAGACGCCCTGCTCGACCACGACCTGTCCGGCCGGGCCGACCGACTGGCCCCCGACGCGCCGGTGCCGGTGGTCCACGGCACCCGAAGGGTCACGAGGCCCGGCGGCGCCGCGCTCGCCGCGTACTTCGCGGCCCAGGACGGCCGCGAGGTCACCCTGGTCACCGCGCTCGGCGACGGTGAGGCGGGCCGCACCCTGCGGCTGCTCCTGGACGGCCTCGTCCGCGTCGTCGAATTGCCGCTCGCCGGAGAGCTGTCCTGCAAGACAAGGGTGATGGCCCAGGGCGTGCCGGTCCTGCGGCTGGACGACGGTGAGGGACGCGCCTCCGGGACGACGGACGAAGCGCTGGCCGCCGTCGGTGCGGCGGGCGCCGTCCTCGTCGCCGACTACGGCCGGGGTGCTGCCGACGTACTCCGCGAGGCCCTCGCCGGTGCCGCGGCCCGGGTGCCCGTCGTGTGGGACCCGCACCCCCGGGGCGGTCCGCCGGTGCGGGGAGTGCGACTGGTCACGCCGTCGGCGGCCGAGGCCCGGGATTTCGCCGCGTCCGCCCCCGGTGCCCGTGCCACCCCCGGCGAACCGTCTGCGCTCACCGGGTCCGGGGCGGGAGCCCAGGTCCGCCGGTCGGCCGACGACGCCCGCGAACTGATCCGGGCCTGGGGGGTCACCTCCGTCGCGGTGACCCTCGGTGCGGGAGGCGCGCTGCTGACGCACGGCGGGGACCCGCTGCTGGTGTCGGCCCCTCGGTCCGTGGAGGGGGACGCCTGCGGAGCGGGCGACCGCTTCGCCGCGACCGCCGCTTGCCTGCTCGCCGACGGCGAGCTGCCGGAGACCGCCGTCCAGGAGGCCGTACGCGCCGCCACCCGGTACGTCGAGGACGGCGGGGCCAACGGACTCCGCCTCGACACGGCTCCAGCCGCTCCCGAGGCCGACACCGGCGCGGCGGAAGCCGACACGGCCCCGGACCCGTTCGCACTGGCGGCCCGGGTGCGCGCGGAGGGCGGCACGGTCGTGGCCGCCGGCGGCTGCTTCGACCTCCTGCACGCCGGGCACGTCGCACTGCTCCAGGCGGCCCGGCGCATCGGCGACTGCCTGGTCGTGTGCGTCAACTCCGATGCCTCCGTGCGGCGGCGCAAAGGCGGTTCGCGGCCTCTCGTTCCGGCCGACGACCGGGTCCGGGTCCTGCTGGCTCTCGGCTGTGTCGACGCGGTCGCCGTCTTCGACGAGGACACCCCCGAAGAGCTGCTGGCGGAACTGCGGCCTCACATCTGGGCCAAGGGCGGCGACTACGCGCTGACCCGGCTTCCCGAAGCGCGGCTCGTGCGGAGCTGGGGAGGAGAGGTGGTGCTCCTGCCCTATCTGGACGGCAGGAGCACCACCCGGCTCGCCGAACGGGCGGCCCTCGGACCGGCCGACCACCCCGCGGGCCACCGCCGTCCGGCCAGGAAGGCGTGACGATGCCCTCCTCGCGGCCCCGCGTGCTCGTCCTGCGCGCTCTCGGCCTCGGTGATCTCCTCGCGGCGGTGCCCGCGCTGCGAGGCGTACGCCGTGCGTTTCCACGCCACGAGATCGTGCTCGCCGCCCCGTCCTCGCTCCGGGACGCCGCGCTGGCCACGGAGGCAGTGGACACGCTTCTTCCGGCCTCGGCCCCCCGGCGCGGGGTCCCGGAGCTCACCGGCTGGCAGGGTGCTCCGCCGGACGTCGCGATCGACCTGCACGGAAACGGTTCCGAGAGCCACGGCGCACTCGCCGCGCTCGGCCCACGCCGGATCCTGTCGTACTCCTGCCCGTCACCGGGTGCGGCCGCGCCGCCCGTATGGCGGGGCGAGGACCACGAAAGGGAACGCTGGTGCCGGCTGCTCAAGGCGTACGGCATCGAGGCGGACCCACGGGACGTCCTGCTGCCGTCTCCGCCCGGCCCCTCTCCGGCGCCGGGCGCCGTCGTGGTGCACCCCGGTGCCGAGGCCGCCGCCCGGCGGTGGCCCGCCGGACGCTTCGCGACCGTGATCCGCGCGGTGCTCGCAACGGGCCGCCGCGTCGTCGTGACCGGCGGCCCCGGCGAGGAGGCACTGGCGTCGGCCGTGGCGGACGCCGCCGGCGACGGGACCGTGGAGGTGCTGTCCGGCGGACTTCCCTTCGCGGAGCTGTCCGCACTGGTCGCCGGGGCCGCCTGCCTGGTCAGCGGAGACACCGGTCCCGCTCACCTCGCCGTCGCCCATGGAACCCCCTCGGTGACCTTGTTCGGCCCGGTGGCTCCGCGCCTCTGGGGGCCACCCCCGGAAGACCCGCGCCACACGGCGCTCTGGTACCCCGGCCCGCCCGGAGACCCGCACGGCACCACGGCCGACCCGTCGCTGCTCCGTATCGGCGCGGGCGAGGTGATCGCGTCCGTACTGGCGCACATCCGCCCGGGGGGTGCGACCGGCGGCCGGGACGGATCGCGGCCGGTGGGGGCGAACGGCTGTGCCTGAGGCCGACCCGAGGACCACCGTCGCCATGATCACCAAGGACCGGCCCGACAGCGCCCTGCGCACCCTCGACCGGCTGGCGGCGCTGCCCGAGCGGCCTCCCGTCGTGGTGGTCGACAACGGTCTGGACCCCGCGGTGACCGAGGCGCTGCGCGCCCATCCGGCGGGCGCGCAGGTACTGGCACCCGGTCGCAACACGGGGGCGCTGGGCCGGAACCTGGCGGTGCGCCACGCGGCCAGCCCGTACGTCGCCTTCAGCGACGACGACTCCTGGTGGCAGGCGGGCGCCCTACGGCGAGCCGCCGACCTTCTCGACGCACACCCGCGCCTCGGACTCCTGGCGGCCCGCAGCCTGGTCGGTCCCGAGCAGCGTGACGACCCGTTGAACGAACTGCTGGCCCGCTCGCCGCTGCCGCCCGACCCAGGACTGCCGGGGCGGCCGGTCCTCGGCTTCCTCGGTTGCGCGTGCGTCGTCCGGCGGCGCGCCCACCTCGACGCGGGCGGCTACCACCCACTGCTCTTCTTCGGAGCCGAGGAGACACTGCTGGCCTACGACCTGGCGGCAGCCGGCTGGGGCGTGTCCTACGACCCGTCCGTGACCGCATACCACCACCCCGACCCCGGCGAGCGCCCCGGCCGCACCGTACTGCTGCGTCGTAACGCCCTTCTCACCGACTGGCTTCGGCGCCCTGTCCGCCTGGCACTCCGGCACACCCTCGCGCTGAGCGCCGCCGCGGTGCGGGGCGACGCCGGGGCCGCCGCGGCGCTGGGAGGGGTCGCGGCGCGGATGCCCGCCGCGCTCCGGCTGCGCCGCCGCCTGCCCCTTCGGGTCGAACGGACCGTGCGTCTGCTGGAGGAGTACGTGCCCGCCGCATCGGCGTACGAGGACGCGGGAGAACGGAGGACGACATGACCGATCACCGTGTCACCGTGGTGGTGATCACCCACAACCGCAGGCCCGAGCTGCTGCGCACGCTCCACGCCCTGAGCGACCTGCCCGAGAGGCCACGGGTCGTCGTCACGGACAACGCCTCCTCGGACGGCACCGCCGAGGCGGTGACGCGGCTCTTCCCCGAGATGACCTTGCTGACCCCCGGCCGCAATCTCGGCGCGGTGGGGCGGAACCTGGCGGTGGCGGAGGTGCGGAGCCCCTATGTGGCGTTCTGCGACGACGACACCTGGTGGGAGCCGCTGTCCTTGCGGAAAGCCGCCGACATCCTCGACACCCGTCCGCGACTGGCCGCCGTCACCGCGCGCATCGTCGTGGAACCGTCGGGGGAGGAGGACCCCGTCGTCGCGGAGCTGCGCGACTCACCGCTCGCCGGGCCTGACTGGCTGCCCGGCCCCGCCCTGGGCTCCTTCCTCGCCGCCGCGACAGTCATGCGGACGGACGCCTTCCGGTCGGTGGGCGGGTTCCATCCCGGACTGTGGCTGGGAGGCGAGGAGGAACTGCTCGCCACCGACCTGCTGCAGCGAGGATGGTGGCTCAGCTACGTGCCGGACCTCCTGATCCACCATGCGGCGTCCGAGGCCCGGGACAGCACCGAGCGGCGCGTACTGGGACTGCGGAACACGCTCTGGTTCACCTGGCTGCGCCGCCCCTTCGTCCCCGCCGTACGCCGGACCGTTCACCTCCTGTGCACGGTCCCACGGGACAGGGCATCGTTGAGGGCCTTCGGGCGGGCGGTGGCCGGCCTGCCCTGGGTGCTCCGCAGGCGGCGGCCCGTGTCACCTCCTGTCGAGGCACGGCTGCGCACCCTGGAACGGGCCCGCCGCGCGTACACCGCCCGCCGGTACGTGGGCTGACCGGCGGCGGCCCGGGAAGTCAGATGCGGCCGGGCCGCCGCCTCACGGGCGGGGCGGGTGCGCGGCGGTGTCCCCGCCGAGCATCCGTGCGCGGCGGCGGCGGGCCGCGGACGCACCGGCCGGGGAACGGCACCAGTCCCACCAGCGGTCCAGGAGTTCCGGCGAGACACTCTCGCCGGACAGCACCGCCGGCCACCGAAGGAGGTGCGCCTGCGCCGTCACCTTGGCGCCGCCCCGTACGGGATCGACCGCCAGGGCGGGGACGCCGGCGCGCAGCGCGAGCACCAGGCCGTGCAGCCGGTCGGTGACCATCAGATCGAGCCGGCCGAGCAGTGAGAGGTACTGGTCCGGGGTCCGGCAGTGACGCCAGTCGTCGTGGGCCAGCCGGGTGTCGGCGTCGATCCGCGCACAGTCCTTGCCGGCGAGCCAGGGCAGCACGGTTCCGGCGACACTGTCGTGGAGGCGGCGCTCGCCGTACTCCCCCTGCCCATGGGTCAGGGCGATCCCCACGACCGGAGTGGGAACCATCGGGGGAGCGGCGGCCGACAGGTCCGGGAGAGTACCGCCGTCCGGACCGTCGCGCTCCAGGACGCGGTGGAAGCCGCCGGCTGCCGGGCTGTCCCGTACCACCACGCTGACTCCCACAGCCACGCGTCTGCATGAGGCGTAGCGCTGGTGCAACGCAGCGATCTGCTCCCCGTGGAGCGGGCCGCAGACGAACAGAAGATGGCTGTAGTCACCGGGACGCGCGTCGTCGAGCGTCAGCGCGCCCGGGGCGAAGACCGGACTCCAGGCCGTGTCATGCGGGACCTTCAGCCGTTCGAGAGCGGCCGCCACCGCCCGTTGTGCCAGCGCGTCCCCGGCCGTCACCTCGCCGTCCAGAAAGCTGAACCAGCCGGTGACCAGTACTCGGCACCCGTCGCGGGGGCCGGGTGCCTCATCGAGCAGCAACTCCTCCAGCAGCGACTTCTCCAGAACGGACGACAGACCTGGCCGTGTGGCTGACTCGGCAGGCCGGTCCGAGGCGGTCAAGCCGACTCCCGCAGGGCGGAGGCGCGCAGTCGCGCACAGGACCGGTGGAGCAGCCGGGACACGTGCATCTGCGAGATGCCGAGCACCTCCGCGATGTTCACCTGGCTCATGTCGCGGAAGTACCGCAGGTAGAGCACCGTACGTTCGCGTTCCGGAAGCGCCCTCAGCCCCGGCTTGACGGCCTCTCGGTCGACGGCGACGTCGAGGGCCCGGTCCCAGAAGCCGAGCCGGTCCGCCAGGCTGGTTCGGCCGTCCCCCTGCGGCTCGGCGTCCAAGGAAAGGGCGCTGTAACCGTTCAGAGCCTCCGTGCCCAGCCGGACGTCGTCCTCGCCGAGGCCCGTGTCCGCGGCGATCTCGGCGCAACTGGGCAGGCGCCCCCCGTCGGCCTGGGCGAGCTCGCGCCGGGAGACCCGTATACGGTTGCGCAGGTCCTGGACCCGGCGCGGGACATGGACGTCCCACGTGTGGTCGCGGAAGTGCCGTTTCAGCTCGCCCGTCACTGTCGGGACGGCATAGGTCTCGAAGGCCTTGCCCCGGAAGGGGTCGTACCGGTCCACCGCCTTCACCAGCCCCATCGCTGCCACCTGACGGAGATCGTCCACGCTCTCGCCGCGGTAGCGGAACCGCGAGGCGATCCGGTGCGCCATCGGCAGCCACGAGCAGACGGTGTCGTTCCTCAGCGCGTCCCGTTCCGGCCCCGGGGGAAGCGTGCGCAGCCTCCGGAACGCCGCGTCGGTCGAGGGACACAAACCGTCCCGTGCCTGTGCCGTGGCGGGTGGGATCTCATGACGCCGCTGCTTCGGCTGTCGCTGGTCGGGCATGACGATCGCTCCCTTGCCCCGGGGTGCGGACACCGGCCTCCGGGTGCCCTGTGGCGGTCGGTGACGTCGGTTCGTGGACTGCCCGCCTCCATGCCCGTCCACGACGGCAGTACTCGGACAGGCGGGGGAGGCCGCTACTTCTCCGGGTCGTGGCCCCAGTTCATCAGTGAGTAGCGCCAGCGGGTGTCACTCACGTCGCCTTCAGGACGCTGTTCGACGTGCCGCCGCACAAAGCCGGTGACCTTGCGCATGTGGGCGAGGTCGCTGTCGCCGAGGTCGTCCTGCCGGGTGCGCAGCAGCTCCACGATCCGGCGGCCGGAGGCATGACCCGTGGACTCCTCGCCGTCATCCTTCTGACCCGCCTCGCGCGACCGGTCGGTGTCGAGCCACTTCTCCAGCTCCCCGGCGGTCATGTTGACCGCCTCGCCGAAGCGGTCGAGCGTGTCCTGCCGGTCCTCGTCGGTCCCGCCGCTCATGAGCCGCCCCCGCCCTTCTTCTTACGCAGTGACTCCGGCTTGTGGACGGCGTTCCTGCCCGTCTCATCGCTCCGCACCTCGTACTGCGGTTCGTCCTCGGAGGCGTCCACGGTCCGGCCCGCGGCCCGGGTGCGCTCATCGATCTTCCTGGTGACGGACCCCTCGACTTCCTGCCCGTGGCTCTTCCAGGTGACGTCGTCGCCCTCGGAGAGTTTCTTGTCCTTCTTCGGCATGGTGAAGTCCTTCCGCTACCGACCGCAGCCGCTCACCGGCCGCGTGCGCGTGCCCGGCCCTGCCAGGATGGCGGTTGGGCGGCCCATGCGCACGGCGACAGGGGCAGCCGCTCCTCACACGATGCCGCTCATGAGGAATCCGCTGCGAGGCGACGTGGGGATGCGCCGCAGCGGAACGGTGAGGTCCTGGGCGGGCACGTCGTAGCGCAGTGCCGCCAGCCGGGGGACGAGCGTCTCGAGCACCCTCGGCGTGAGGGACCTTGCTGCCCGCAGGGATGTCCTGCCCCGCCCAGCGCAGATCGGCGGCCGCGAGGCCACCGATGAAGGGCGCGAAGGGGTAGAAACGCCGGATCTCGTGGGCGAAGGCACGCGCGTAGGCGGCGTCGCCCTCGGCAAAGACCTTGCGGTGCTCGGGCCGGCGATGCAAGGCGTGCGCGGCGAAGGTGAGGAACCAGGTGACCGCGACCGTCGGGCGGATGACGTTCAGGACCTCGACCGCCGCCGTGTGCGGATCGAGCGGTTGGCCGTCCGCGTCACGATGGGCGGCCACCGTCGCCAGTACAGATGCCGGCGGAGCCATTTCCGTTCCGGTTCTGAGCCTCTCGACACGCCGGGCCAGCCTGGCTTACTGACGGCTGCGGGCGCGGCGCGCCCGCAGGTGGCGGGGCCCCGCGGGACAGGAAACCGTCGACCATGGCCACGAGATCGCGAGCGGTCTCCTCGGCTTCACCACGGGCCACGGGGATCCCGGCCCACGTGCAGACGGCGCGGGTGAGGAGCACGCTCCCCTCGTCGAAGAACACCACCTGGTCGCGGCCTGCCCACTGCTGGTGGGCGTCGTCCCAAGCGGCCTCGAGGTGGCCGGAAAGGCTGTCGAGGCCACCGTGGTCCTTGAGCAGGGACGTGAACAGGGCCTTGCGCACCCGATGCGCCTGGCCGTCGAGCGTGTGGACCGCGCCGCGGCCGAAGAGGGTGTCGAGAAGAGGACCCGGCAGGGCGCCGTGGCGCTCGATGTGGCTCTCGTCGTAGAAGAACCGGACCGCCTCGGGGCCGTGCACCGCCATCGCGTCCTTGCCCATGAGCCGGCAGTGCACAGGTCTGCCACGGCTGCGTCGGCGCCGGTCGGGCAACCACGCGTACCCCTCGGTCAGCACTGCCAAGGTGCTGCCGAACATGCAGGGCCTCCGCTTGGTGGCCGGGTACGAGGACCGCACACGGGTGGACGGGCAGGCGGGCCGAAAGCCGGGTGGGCGTCGGCGGTACAACTCAGGCGCCGTCCGGCTCGCTGTGCTCCTGTTCCTTCTCGTTCGGGGTCATCGCGTCCCCGCTCTCCCCGTCCTTGCGCCGTCGCTCGTCGTCGTCCCCCACACGGGTCCCGGCCTCCTCCACCTCGTGGAGGACCTCGCCGAGAGCCGTGCCGGGGCGCTGGTCACGGGAGGACGACTCGGAGTCCTCCCTGGGGTGTTCAGGCTGTGGATCACGCTTCGAGGGGGAACCCTGCGGCATGACGCCGCCTCCTTCCCGGGCCGACCGGTCCGGCTCGTCGTACTCGTACTCGTTCGCCACTGCGCGTACCCGGCGCTCCTCGCGACCGGTGGATGTGTCCTCAGCGGCCCAGCGCCTTGCTCAACTGCTCCTTGTTCATCGACGACCGGCCTTCGATGTTCTTCTTCTTGGCCTCTTCGTACAGCTGGTCCTTGGTCGGCCCTCCGGGGCCGCTGTGTGAACGCTGACCACCGCGCTCGGAAGCTGACTTGGGGTCCCGTGTGGACGTCTTGCTCGCCGACTCCGACTCTCCCGAGCGGGCCCGTTCCTTGTTGACCGTACGGGCGGCGATCTCCTTCGCCCGCTTCTCGGATGTGCCGCGCTTCTCGGCACCTTCCTTGATGTGTTCGTACTGGCGCTCACGCTTGGGGCTGGATCCTGCGGGCATGGCACACTCCTTCTCTCGATCCGGCCGGCGAGCCTCCACGACTCGCGGCGTATGGACGGCTACCCCCATAACAGCCGCAAAACCCGGGGCTCGCGATCCGAGCGCCTGCCCCGAGGCATGACCTGCCGACGGGGGCCGACCGGCGCGGCAAGACCGGCCGACAGTCGTCCGGGCCAGGCTCGTGTCGGCCGTCAGACCAGGGACGAGAGCAGGGCGTCGCACGCCTGTTCGCAGCGGCGGCACGCATCGGCGCAGACCCGGCAGTGGTCGTGCTGGTCGGCATGGCTCGCGCATTCGTCGCCGCAGACTTTGCAGACGGTGGCGCAGGCTTGGAGGACGGCCCGGGTGACGGCGGCGTCGTAGCCCGTACGGCGCGAGAGCACCGCGGCGGTCGTCCGGCAGACATCGGCGCAGTCGGTATCGGTACGGATGCACTTCGTGAGGTCCGCGACCATCTCTTCCGACAGACAGGCGTCCGCGCAAGCGGTGCACGCCTGGGCGCAGGCGACGCACTCCTCGATGCAACGGATGAGCTTGTCGCGGTCCATACCGCTCAGGGCCCCGGGGTAGGTGTCGAGCATGTCCCTGACCACAGTGGTCATGAGTACCTCCAGCAGTGCGGGATGTCAGTGCGCGGCAGCAGCCGCCTTCTACGGGTAACACCGAGGACGGCCGGTGAAACCCGCCGCGGCAGCGCGTACGGCGGCACCGGGTCCGGCCCACCCGCCACGGGCGCGTCCGCAGCTGAGCGGCGGGGCCCTCCTCGCTGCCGGCGGATATCGGCAGGCGCTGCCGGCGGGTATCGGCAGGCGTTAGACCCTGCCGTCCAGGGGTACCCCTGTCCGGATGCCATGACCGCAACATCGCAGAGGAATGGGGATCACATGCAGGTGGGTTACAAGCTGGCCGCCGAGGCGTTCGGCCCGGCGGAGCTGGTGAGGCAGGCGGTTCTCGCCGAGCAGGCAGGTTTCGACTTCGTCGAGATCAGCGACCACTACCACCCCTGGCTCGACAACCAGGGACACTCGCCGTTCGCCTGGACGGTGCTGGGCAGCATCGCGGCCAAGACCTCACGGATCGGGCTGGCGACCGGCGTGACGTGTCCGACCGTGCGCTATCACCCAGCGATCATCGCTCAGGCGGCCGCCACCCTCGCTCTGCTCTCGGAGGGCCGTTTCGTCCTCGGCCTCGGTTCAGGTGAGCGGCTCAACGAGCACGTCGTCGGCAGGGGCTTCCCCGACGCCGTGAGCACCCGGCACGAGCTGCTCAGGGAAGCCCTGGAAATCATCCGGCTGCTGTGGAGCGGGGGCTACCGCTCCTACGAAGGGAAGCACCTGCGGGTGGAGGACGCCCGGGTCTTCGACCTTCCCGAGGAACTGCCGCTGATCGCGGTGGCCGCCAGCGGACAGGCGTCGACGCGCATCGCGGCCGAACTGGGTGACGGTCTGTTCGCCACCGAGGCCAAGCCGGACATCGTGCGGCAGTACGCCGACGCCGGCGGCACCGGTCCGCGCTACGCGGAGGTCCCCATGGCCTGGGCGCCCGACGCGCACACCGGGGCGAAGGCGGCCCTGGAGACCTCGCGATGGGCGGTGACCGGGTGGAAGGTCATGAGCGAGCTGCCCAACCCGGTCAACTTCGACGCCGCGACCAGCACTGTGCGCGAGGAGGACATCCTCGAGAAGTTCGCCTGCGGCCCGGACCCCGCTCGGTACGTCGAAGTGGCTCAGCAGTTCGTCGACGCCGGCTTCGACCGGCTGGTCATGCAGAACGCCGGGCCGGACCCGGACGGCTTCGTCGACTTCTATCAGCGCGAACTCGACGGGCGTATCCGACAGCTCGAGCCGAGCGACACGCGAGCCTGAAGCGTGCGCGGGCCCGGCGGGGCACCCCGGGTCCGGGGTACCTGCGGATGAACGGTACGGCCCCGGCGGGCCGTACCGGCAGACCCGCCCGTGTCCCGCGTCCTGCCGAGTGCACCTCTTGTACGCCTCGTTTGAGTACCCATGAGTCGGGACAGGCGCCACTGAGCGCTGCCGGAAGGCGGCGCCGACGCACTGCGAAGGCTGGTGACTGTAGTGAGCAACGAGACGGGCCGTGGACCGGCCGACCGCCCGGCGATGCCTCAGGAGGAGGCGGAGATCTCCCCGCCTTACCGTTTCAGGCGTCAGCAGCGTCCGGGCCTGGAGGGGCGGATGGAAGTCCGCCCGCGCTATCTCGCTCCCCACTACCGGGGTGCCGGAAAGCTCGCGGGGAAGGTGGCGCTGATCACAGGGGGCGACTCAGGCATCGGCCGTGCGGTCGCCGTGCTCTACGCCCGAGAAGGCGCGGACGTGGCCATCGTCTACCTGCCCGAGGAACAGCCCGACGCGGAAGAGGCTCGTGAAGCGGTCGAGAAGGAAGGGCGGACGTGCCTGCTTCTGCCCGGGGACCTCTGCGAGCCGGCGTTCTGCGCCGACGTGGTCCAGCGGACGGTGGACGAGCTGGGCGGGCTCAACGTCCTGGTGAGCAACGCCGCCTATCTCAACAGCCAGAACAGCCTCTCCGACCTGACCGCCGAAGATTTCGACCGTGTCTTCAAGACCAACGTCTACGCGTACTTCCACCTGGTCATGGCCGCGCTGCCGCACCTTTCCCATGGTGACGCCGTCATCGCCACCTCGTCGGAGGAAGCACTCAAGGGCAGCGACATGATGATGGACTACGCCGCCTCGAAGGCGGCCATGGTGGTCTTCACCAAGTCCATCGCCTCCCACCTCGCCGAACGCGGCATCCGTGCCAACGTGGTCTCACCTGGGCCCACCTGGACCGTGCTCAACCTGTCGGGTCAGCGCTTCCCTGACGAGTACCTCACCGATCTGGGCAGTTCCGCCCCCATGGGACGTGTGGCTCAGCCGGAGGAGGTAGCCCCCGCCTACGTCTACCTGGCCTCCGATGCCGACTCGAGTTTCACCGTGGGAGAGGTGATCGCCGTCACCGGCGGCCTGACGGACACCCGGTGAGCCCTGTCCGAACCGCGACCTATCCGGGGTCGAGGTGACCCACCCGGCCCCCGTCACCGGCGACAAGGGCACCGTCATAGGGTTCGTCACCATGGAGGACGTACGTACCGGAAGAGCTGGCCGGCCCCGCTCCCTCCTGCTGATCCCGGGAAACCCGGCCTCGGCCTAGGTTCGTTCAGCGGCGGCCTCGCGTTCGCCTGTGCTGACCAGCCCAGTCTCGTACGCGACGATGACGGCCTGGACACGGTCACGGAGTCCGAGCTTGGCGAGGATGCGGGCGACGTGTGTCTTGACGGTCGTCTCCGCCAGGTGGAGGCGGGCGGCGAGTTCGGCGTTGCTCAGTCCTCGGGCCAGCAGGCCGAGGACCTCCAGTTCGCGCGGAGTGAGCGAGGCGAGGTCGCGGTGGAGGGTGGCGGCGCCACCGCTGTCACGCTCCGCGAAACGCTGCACGAGGCGGCGGGTGATGGATGGCGCCAGGAGGGCGTCGCCGGTACGGACGGTGCGGACGGCCGCGGTCAGGTACTCGGGAGTGACGTCCTTGAGGAGGAAGCCGCTGGCCCCGGCGGCCAGGGCCGCGTAGACGTACCGGTCGAGATCGAAGGTGGTCAGCATAATGACGCGGGGCTCGCCCGGGGCGCCGGTGAGGATGCGGCGGGTGGCCTCCAGACCGTCCGTCTCGGGCATGCGGACGTCCATCAGGACCACGTCGGGACGTGTGCGGCGGGCCGCTGCGACTGCTTCGGTGCCGTTGGTCGCCTCGGCGACGACATCGATGCCGTCCGCGCCGAGGATCATCCGGAATCCGGTGCGGACGAGGGTCTGGTCGTCGGCGAGGAGGACACGCAGCGGCTCGGTCATGGTGCCTCCAAGGGGATCAGGGCCTCCACACGGTAGCCGCCGGCCCGGGACCGGCCGGTGTCCAGGGTTCCGTCGTAGACGGCGAGACGCTGGCGCAGGCCGATCAGCCCCCGCCCGGTGCCGTCGGCCGTGCCCCCGCCCGCGTGTCCTCCGGTATCGGTGACCTTCACTCGAAGCTGGGCCCGGCCGTAATCGACGGTCACGGCGGCGGTGGCACCGGCGGCGTGCTTCACGGTGTTGGTCAGGGCTTCCTGCACTACGCGGTAGGCGGCGAGTTCGACGCCGGGCGGGAGAGGGCATGGCGGGCCGGTCACCCTCAGGTCGACCGGCAGCCCGGTGTCCCGAACCCGCTCGACCAGGGATTCAAGCTGGGCCAAGCCGGGTTGCGGGGCCGGCACCGCATCCGGATCCTCCATCCCTGTCACCTCGCTCTCGTCGGCCATGGTGAGCAGTCCCATCACGTGGCGCAGTTCGGTCATGGCCGCTCGCCCGCCCGCCTCGACGGCGAGGAGTGCCCCGTCGGCCTGCTCGGGGGAGGTTTTCATGATCTTGCGGGCGGCTCCGGCCTGGATGATCATCACACTGACGTTGTGTGTGACGACGTCGTGCAGCTCACGGGCGATCCTGGCACGCTCGTGCTCGACGGCCCGGCGTAGCGCATCGACTTGTTCGCGTTCCAGGGCGGAGAGCCGGGCGCGCCCCTCGTCCGTACGGAGCTTCCAGGTACGCAGGCCGACCGCGGCCACGGCCATCGGGACCAGGATCAGCAGGGCGATGTATTCGTTGGGGACGATCGGGGTCACCGAGTTCCCCGAGGCGCTGACCAGGAGGACCGACGTCGGCAGCGCCGCCAGGGTCGCCACCCGGCAGGGGCTGTACACGGCTGCGCTGTAGACGGCGATGACGAAGGCGTAGAAGGTCAGCCGCAGGACGCTCTGCGGTGTCGCCAGTGTCGCGGCCGTCACGACGCACAGCACGGCCAGCGGATAGCGGCGCCGCAGTACCAGGGAGCCCGAGGCGATGAACGCGAGGGTCACCATGAAGGCCATGCCGACGGGGCCGTTCGGGCGTGGAATGACGCGCTCCACCCCGGGCGCGACCTCCCGCAGCACCACGTTGTCGGCGTTGTCGACGCCGTAGTACACGGTGGCGACACCGATCGTCACAGCCACCAGCACGTCGAACTGCCAGGCGCGCCTGGTGGGCCGCAAAGGCGGACCACCAGGGAGCCAGAGGTCGCGGACCGTCTGACGCGCGGATTCCTGAAGCCGCTCCAGCCCCGTATGTACGTTCGTCACCGGTTCATTGTTGCTGCCCCGCTGTCCCGCGGAGTCCGCCGCGGCGGTCATATCCGTCGCACCGGGTACGTCACCCGCCTACATCGCAGGGATGACGTCTGCGGGGCTCGTCCCAGCGCGGTACCGAAATGGGTTCGAGCGGGTGACGTGCGACAGCCGGACCCGCTCCTAAGTTGCATGAAGCCAACTGCCCTACCCTAGGAGCCGTTTCATGACCATGCCGGTGATCGAACTGTGTGAGGTGAGCCGTCGCTACGACGGCCCGTCCGCTCCGAGTGGAGAACGGACGGACTCGTGAACACTGCACTTTTCCGCCGTGGCCTCACCGTCGCTACCGCGCTGCTCACGCTCGCCGTCGGGCCGGGCGGATCTCCCGCCGCGGCGGCCGATGGCCCGGACAGCGCACCGTATCTGCCCGGACCGACCGGGCCCCGGACGGTCGGCACCACGTCCCTGCACCTCACGGACGACTCACGCCCCGACCCATGGGCCTCCGGGGTCAACGCACGCGAACTCATGGTCTCCCTGTGGTATCCGACGGCCTCACCGAACGGGCGACGGGCGCAGTACATGACGCCGACCGAGTCGGAACTGCTCCTCAAGGACGGGGACATCACCGGTGTGCCGTCGGACGTGCTGAGCACGGTTCGCACCAATGCCTTCACCGACGCCCGGCCGGCAGGGCGCGTGCGCGGTCTGCCGCTGGTCGTGCTCTCCCCGGGCTTCACCAAGCCCCGTGCCACGCTGACCACCCTCGCCGAGGACCTCGCGAGCCACGGCTACGTGGTGGCCGCGATCGACCACACCTACGAAAGTGTTGCCACCACCTTCCCGGACGGGCGGGTGGCCACCTGCACTTCTTGCGAGATTCCGCATGACGAGGCGTTCTGGAACCGGCTGGTCGCCAGCCGGGCCGCCGACGTCTCCTTCGTGTTGGATGACCTGACCGGAGCGCACGCGCGCTGGAACGGGGCCCGGCTCATCGACCCGTCTCGGATCGCGATGGCGGGCCACTCCGTCGGCGGTGCGAGCGCCGTCACCTCGATGCTTGCTGACCCCCGGGTACGCGCGGGCATCGACATCGACGGCACGACTCAGGTCCCGATCCCGGACAGCGGCCTGTCCCGGCCGTTCCTGTTCCTCGGCCGGCAGAACCAGTACACCCCGGGCAGCGGTGACGGGGCCGTCACCACTTGGGAACGCGACTGGCGACACCTCACCGGGTGGAAGCGGTGGCTCGTGGTGGAAGGAGCCGAACACGCCTCCTTCACCGACGTCGGACTGCTGGCCGAGCAGCTGGGAATCGACATCGGCGCCGATCTGCCGGCCGACCGGGCCGCAGAGATCGTCCGCCGCTACACCCGAGCCTTCCTCGACCTGCATCTGCGCCACCGGCCGCGCCCTCTCCTGGACAAGCCCTCCACGCGCTACCCGCAGGTCCATTTCTGCACCCCGGAGACGAGCGCCTGCGTCTGAGCTCCGTCCGGGGGTTCATGTGCCGGGCGACAGTGAGACAGACACAGCGGTGACAGCGGCACGGACGGCCCTACGACCCCTTCCTGCCATGCATCAGCTCGCCCGCCCCAGACTCGCGCCCTGCCGGTGACGGCAGATGCGCCGCGTTTGAAATGGCTGCGACGGTAAAGACGGTGCATTGACACAGGCTTTATACGACGAGGTAGGGGACGCATCATGGGCATCATTGCCTGGATCTTCATCGGGTTGCTCGCCGGCGTCATCGCCAAGGCACTCCTGCCGGGCAAGGACCCCGGCGGCATCATCATCACGATGCTCATCGGCATCGCCGGCGGACTGCTCGGCGGCTGGCTCGGCAAGGTCATCTTCGGCGTCGACTCCATCGACGGCTTCTTCGACCTTTCCACCTGGATCGCCGCCGTTGTCGGCTCCATCATCCTCCTCGTCCTGTACCGGGTCATCACCGGCAATCGACACTCGCGTCGCGCCTGACTCCCGATTGCCCGAAGTCCGCGCTCGCTGTGAACGGCTCCCCTCTGCTTGGCGGGGAGCCGTTCGTCGTACCCAGCTCCATCACACCGGAGGTCTTCACCTTTGATCAAGGCCCCCGTGTCAACCCCGCTCGTGATCAGTACAACTAGGTCGTCGAAGCCGGACTCGCTTCCACAGGAGGGGCATGCGGTCTCACCGACGAGCAGATGCGCCCGCGCTTTACCGTCGCCGCCTCACCCGCGTCCGTACCGCGGTCCCGACCGCCCGTGCCGAACACACCGAAGCAGCACCGGCCGGGGACGACATCCCGGACCTGCCCGCGCTGGGCCAGCGGTCCGGCACACCGGCGTCGAATCAGAATCCCCCAAGTCGTCCATCTGCGCACGATCGGCAGAGGTGGCTCAGACCGCTGCTGGGTACAGCAGGCAGTCCTCGGGGCGGATGAGCAGGGTGATCTCGCCGTCGGCGTGGCGGACGGGGCTCTCGGCGTGGACGCGCAGGCCGCCGACGCTGAGTTCGTACTCGAAACGGGCGCCGGTGTACGAGCACTGCTCGATCCTGGCCCGCAGCACATTGACGGCACCGTCGTGCGGAGCGTCCGCACGTTCGGTGAGCGTGATGCGTTCGGATCGCAGGCCCACAGTCGCGGACGCTCCCTCGGAGCCGGTGCCGGCCACCCTCAGACACTGACCCGACCCGCCGAGTTCCACCTGCACGGTGCCGCCCTCGGACGAGCCGACGCGGCCCTCCAGGAGGTTGCACCGGCCGATGAAGCCCGCGACCTCAGGAGTGGCGGGGGTCTCGTAGATCTCGGTGGGGGTGCCGACCTGCTGGAGGCGGCCGTGCATGAACACCGCGATGCGGTCTGACAGAGACATCGCCTCGACCTGGTCGTGGGTGACGTAGACGGTGGTGATGCCCACCTCGCGCTGGAGGTCCTTGAGCCAGATGCGGGCCTGGTCGCGCATCTTGGCGTCCAGGTTGGACAACGGCTCGTCCAGGAGCAGCACTCCGGGGGAGTAGACGATGCCGCGGGCCAGGGCGACACGCTGCTGCTGGCCCCCGGAGAGCTGGTGCGGGTAACGGTCTCGCAGGTGGGCCATGTCGACCTTGGCGAGGGCGTCGTCGATGAGGCGGCGCCGTTCCTCCTTGGTCACCTTGCGGAGCTTGAGCGGCAGGGCGAGGTTTTCGGCGATGGTCATGTGCGGCCAGAGTGCGTACGACTGGAAGACCAGGCCGAGGTTGCGCCCCTCCGGGGGTACCGTTCGGTGAGGGGTGCCGTCGAAGAAGACCTGATCTCCGACGCGGATGGTGCCCGAGTCCGGGGTCTCCAGGCCCGCGACACACGACAGCGTGGTGGACTTGCCGCAGCCCGAGGGGCCCAGCAGAGTGAAGAACTCCCCGTCGGCGACGGTGAAGTTGATGTCCTCCAGGACGGCGGTGCCGTGGAAGGACTTCTTGATGTTCTCGACGACCAGCTCAGGCATTCTGCTTCCCCTTCAGGAGGAGACCGGCGAGGCCGGCGACGAGGGCGGTGACGGCGATCTGGATGGTGGCGAGAGCGGCGACGGAGCCGGTTTCGCCCTGGGTCCACAGGTCGATGGCGGTGGTGCCGATGACCTGTGACTCGGCGCCGGCCAGGAACATGGCGGGGGCGTACTCGCGGATCATCTGGGTCCAGATGAGCAGGAACGAGGCGAGCATCGCAGGCACCAGCAGGCGGATCAGGATGCGGGACACCGTGCGCCACCAGTCGGCGCCGGCGACCCGTGCGGCGGCGTCGAGCTCGGCTCCGAGCTGCATGGTCGCGGGTGAGATCGCACCGTACGCGGATGGAAGTGCCCGTATGCCGAAGGCGACGATCAGTGCGAAGAGCGTGCCGCGTATCAGGTCGCCGCCAGGTATCCAGGTGAAGGCCCAGAACAGGCCGATGCCGACGATCAGGCCCGGGACCGCGTGCGGTGACTGTGCGGTTGTCTCAAGGAGCCGGGCGAAGCGGAAGTCGGAGCGGCGTGCCACGAGTACCACCACGGTGCCGAACAGGGTCACGGCGACAGCGCCCACGAAGGCCACGGTGATGCTGTTGACGATCGACTCGGTGTAGGGCGCGTAGTCGAAGATCAGGCGGAAGTTGTCCAGGGTGAGCAGGTCGAACGGGTTCACCAGCGGGGTGAGCAGGGAGGTGAACGCGCGCAGGATCAGCGCGAGCATCGGCAGCAGCGCACCGAACACGACGTAGAGACCGACGAAGGCGAAGCCCAGCCACTTCCAGGCACCGATGTCGAGCAGGTCGGAGCGGGTCGCCTTGCCGCGCACCGACACGAATCGCTGTGCGTGCTTGAGCAGCCGTGTCTGGAACACGACCAGGGCGATCGTACTGAGGAGCATGAAGGTGGAAGCCGCGCCCAGCAGCCCGTAGTCCGGGTTGATGGAGTCGATGCCCTGCTCGTAGAGGAAGTTGGAGAACAGGGTGATGCCGGCGGGCTCACCCAGGATGAGTGGGATGGAAAGCGTCTCGATCGCTGTTCCGAAGATCAGCAGGCCCGCGTAGAGCATCGGCGGACGCAGCATGGGTACCACGACCGAGCGCAGGATGCGCAGGGGTCCCGCGCCCACGCTGCGGGCCGCGTTTTCCAGCGAAGTGTCGGAAGCGGCCAGAGCGTTGGCGCAGAACAGATAGGCGATCGGGACCTGTGCGACGGCCTCGACGAACGCCATGCCGGGCAGGGAGTACAGGTTCCACGGCACCCAGCCCAAGCCTTCGCGCACGGCGCCGGTCAGGAAGCCGGCCGGGCCGTAGACGACGATCCAGCCGAAGGCCAGGACGAGCGGGGAAATGTAGATCGGCCAGCGCAGTACCTGGCCGAACACACGGGCGGCGGGGAAACGGGTGCGTTCCAGCAGGACTGCCATCGGCACCGCGATGGCAAGCGCGAACACCGTTGTCAGGACGGCGAAGAGAAGGGTGTCCAGGATGATCGAGCCGAAGCCTGCCTTGCCGAAGAGGTGGGCGTAGTTCGAGAGGGTGAAGGCGCCGCCCGCCTCGTACAGCGGTTGGTTCCGGACCGACTGGTAGAGGATCGGGACGACGGGGGCGAGGACAAGTACGGCGGTGACGAGGAATGTCAGCCAGTGGATGGTGACTTCACGTCCGGCGCCGAACAGGCGCCGGTACCGAGGTGTGCCGAGTTCGCCTGCGCGTGGGGTGGTGCGGGTCGGGGCGGGTGGTGCGGAGGATGTTCGGATGGCCATGGCGACTCCGTACGAACGGGTTGAAGGCAAGGGGCGGTGGGCAGGCGGGGCGGCTCAGCCGGCCGCCTTCTGCCAGCGCGCGACGTACGCCTCCTGCACGTGTTCCGGCACCCGCGCCGGCCGGTACAGATGGACTCGCTCAGCGCCGAGCTTGCGCCGCATGTCCTGCAGGCTGTCCATGGCGTCCTGGCGGACGCCCGCCCGGTACGGCACCAGCCCTCCGTCGGCGACCTTCGCCTGGCCTTCGGCGGAGAGGAGGAAGTCGAGGAAGAGGCGGGCCGCGTTCGGGTGTGGGGCGGTCTTCACGATGGACACCCCGCGTGGCATGACGACGGTGCCCTCCGTGTAGTAGCTCCAGCCGAGCAGATCACCGCTGTGCTCGGCGGCCGGGATGGCGACGCCGCCGCTGAGGTTGACGGAGAAGTCGTACTCACCGGAGACGACCTTCTCGACGAGCGTGCCGGAGGAGTGGTCGGCATGGGCGAACGGCAGGAGCCGCCGGAACGTGTCCCATCCGCCCCTGACGTTCGAGGTGTAACCCTGGTTGCCGGCATAGCCGTAGGCGTTTGTCGGGTCGTACACGCCGACCTTTCCGCGGAAGCGGGACGGCTGCGCCTCTACGATCGCCGCCAACGACCGCAGACCGTCGGGGAACTGGTCTCGGGTGAGGGTCTTGCGGTTGTAGATGAGAGTGACCGGGTCTGTGGACATGGTCCACACGCCGGGCAGCAGCTCGGCCCAGTCGGGCAGGTGTTCCTTCTCCGGGGAGCGGTAGTCGGCGGCGGCGTCACGGGTCGCGTAATCGCCCCACAGCGGTCCCGCGTTGTTGGCCAGCACGTCCGCGGGGGAGGTGCCGGCGGCGGATTCGCTGTAGTACCGCTCGTAGACGGCGGAGCCGCCGAGGTTGGTGGCACGGATGTCCGACAGCCAGGGGTAGCGCCGGGCGAACGCGTCGAAGACCGGCTGCCAGTTGGTCTGGGAGGTGTTCGAGTAGATCAGGAGTTTTCGCTCCCGCCGCGAGGCTTCGACGATCGTGTCATAAGAAGGTGGGTAGTACGCGAGGGCTTGCGGGGCGGCGGCGTTCGCCTCCTCGGCGGTACAGGCGGAGAGTGTGCTGCCCAGGGCGGCAAGACTTCCGGCAGCCGCGGCGCCCCGCAGGATGTGGCGGCGGGAGGGGCGGGCAGCCGGGTCCGGTGCGGACCCGAGGGAGAGGGTGGACATGGCGGCTCTTCTCGTAGGGGGCGCGACGGCGCTGTCAGCTGCTTCGAGAGACCGGCGAAGTCGAGATGACGCCGGTGGGGCGTGGGGTCCGGTGGAGTGAGGAAAGGCGGGTGCGGTGCCGTCCGGTCATGACCGCGTGACAGCGCGGCGCACCACGTAGGGAAGGATCCCGCCGTGCCGGAGGTAGGCGACTTCCTGGCGCGAGTGGAGGCGCAGTCGGAGGCGGACCGTGGTACGGGAACCGTCGGGCCGGCTGATGTGCAGGGCGACGGGGTTCGCGCCGACGCGTAGATCGTCGAGATCGCGGAAGGTGAGTTCCTCCTCCCCGGTGAAGCCGTGGACCGAGGCGCTGTCGCCGTCCTCGAACTCCAGGGGCAGTACGCCCATGCCGATCAGGTTGTTGCGGTGAATGCGCTCGTACGACTCGGCGACCACCACCTTCACCCCCAGCAGTGCCTGCGCCTTGGCGGCCCAGTCACGGCTGGAGCCGGCGCCGTAGTTGCGGCCCGCGAGGATGGCCAGGTCATGGCCTGTCTCGCGGTAGGTCGGCGCGGCTTCGTGGACGGGCAGGACAGCGGATCGGTCGGCGGTGTACGCATGACCGCCTGCGAATTCGCCTGCTGACTGAAGAAGCCTGTTGTCGACGGCGGCGTTGGTGAAAGCGCCGCGCAGCATGACCTCGTGGTTGCTGCGGCGGGTTGAGTACTGGTTGAGGTCACGTCGGGCGACTCCGCGGTCGGCCAGCCAGCGTCCGGCTGCGCTGGACGACGGGATCGCGCCGGCCGGTGAGATGTGGTCGGTGGTCACGTCGTCGCCCAGCATCATCAGCACCTTGGCTCGCTCGATGCGCAGCCGGTCGGGAGGTGAGGCGGACAGGCCAGTGAGGTGGGGTGGGCGACGGATGTAGGTGGAGTCCGGGTTCCAGGAGAAGCGGACGCCGTCGGGCGCCTCGATCTCGCGCCACGCACGGGTGCCCTCGCGCAGGCGGGCGGCGTTGGCCCGGAACATCTCGGGCCGTACGGATGCGGCGACGCGCGCGGCGACCTCTTCGTCGGTGGACCACAGGTCCTTCAGGAACACGGGGGTGCCGTCGGCGCCGGCACCGAGCGGCTCGCGCTCGAAGTCGTGCAGGATCGAGCCGGCCAGTGCGTACGCGACGACCAGCGGTGGCGAGGCGAGATAGGACTGGGAGATGCGAGGGTTGACGCGGCCGGCGAAGTTCCGGTTGCCGGACAGGACGGCCACCGGGTCGATCCGGGCGTCGGCGGCGAGCCGCTCCAGGTCGGGATGGAGGGGGCCCGAGTTGCCGATGCAGGTCATACAGCCGAAGCCGACGATGTGGAAGCCGGTCTCCGCCAACGGGGCCAGGAGGCCGGCTTCGCGCAGGTAGTCCTCGACGACCCGTGAGCCGGGGGACAGGGAGGTCTTCACCCACGGTTTCGCCGAGAGCCCTGCCTGCCGGGCCTTCTCCGCGAGAAGTGCCGCCTGGATGATCAGTGTCGGGTTGGCGGTGTTGGTGCAGCTGGTGATGGCGGCAATGGCGACCGGCCCCTCGGGCAGCCTCTCCCCGAAGTCCGTCGTGTCAGCGAGCCGCTCGGTCGTGGTCCGGAAGGACCCGGGTACCCGGGACAGCGGGAGCCGCTGGTGGGGCAGATAGGGCCCGGCGAGGCTCGGCTCCACAGTCGGCAGGTCGAGGTGGATGACGTCGTCGTAGTGCGGCTCGGACTGGTCATCGGTGCGCTTGAGCCCCTGCGCGGTCAGGTAGGCGTCGACCAGCTGTACGTGTGCCTCGTCGCGGCCGGTCAGCCGCAGGTAGGCGGCGGTCTCCTCGTCGTACGGGAAGTAGACGCAGGTCGCCCCGTACTCGGGTGCCATGTTGGAGACCGCGGCACGCTCCGCCCACCCGAGTGTGGCGGCACCGGGACCACAGAATTCCACGAACCGGTCCACGACGCCCTTGGCACGCAGCAGCTCGGTCAGGGTGAGGGCCAGATCGGTGGCGCCGACGCCTGGCCGCAGCCGCCCCGTCAGCCGCACGCCCACCACCTGCGGATACGGGATGGTGACCGGCTCCCCCAGCATCGCGGCCTGCCCCTCCAGGCCGCCCACGCCCCAGCCGACGACTCCGAGCGCGTTGATCATCGGGGTGTGGCTGTCGGTGGCGACGAGCACGTCCGGATGCAGCCACGGCAGGCCGTCCTCCGTGGTGTCCTCGCGCCAGACCAGGCGGGCCAGCACCTCCATGTTGACCTGGTGGATGATGCCGGTGCCGGGCGGCACGACCCGGAAGTCGCGCAGGTTGCGCTCGGCCCACTTCACGAACTCGTAGCGCTCGCTGTTGCGGCGGAAGTCGATCGCCAGATTGCGCTCGACGGAGTCGGAGCGCCCGTACTCCTCGACGATGACCGAGTGGTCGACGGTGAGGTCCACGGGAACGGCCGGTTGCATCCTCGCGGGGTCGCCGCCGAGTTCGGCGACGCTGTCCCGCAGGGCGGCGAAATCTGCCAGGGCGGGCAGACACGTGGTGTCGTGCAGCATGATCCGGTTCGGGTGCACCGGGAGTTCGCAGTCACCGTGCCCCGAGCGGGCGCGGGCGAGTACGTCGTCAAGCGCGGCGGGGGAGCGTCGGGCGACGTTCTCCAGCAACACCCGTACCGCGTACGGCAACTCAGCGAGTCGTTCGGTCGGCAGCAGTCCGTCCAGCGGCTGATAGCGGTAAGAGCGGCCGTCGACGGTCAGGACGGCGGTGGCGATGGGGTCTGTGCTCATGGTCCCTGCTGTTGTTCCGGTAGGCGGAGCCCACGAGCGCAAGGCGCCGGGCGCGGCCCATATTGTCTCAAGCCGCTTATTGATACAACCGTTGGGACGGTCAATTTTGTGAGGAGTGGATGGTGAGAGAGGGCTTGGGGTGTGGGTGTCGGCCCTGCCTCATCAGCCCTGTGTCTTGATGATCCGAACCCTGTCCAGGTGGTGGCGCAGGAACGCGGCCGCTTCCTCGAGCCTCCCGTCCTCGGTGAGGTCGAGCAGGTGCAGGTGTTCCCGGGCCTGGCCGGCCAGGCGGGAGCGGTCGACCTGGTGCCGGTACTCGATCAGGCGGCGCAGCCGGTGCTGCCGACGGGCGGCGTCGAGGAGGAACTGGTTGCCCGAGAAGCTCACGAGCATCTCGTGGAAAGAGGCATTGACGAGGAACAGCTCGGCGCGGGGGAGCAGCAGGATGTCCCCGCGCAGCAGGGACTCCTGCTGCCTGCGGTGCGCGGCCGCGACCTCCGGGTCGATCGCGAAGCCGGGCTCCAGCAGAGCGTTCGGCTCGATGATCATGCGGAAGCGGTAACTCTGGTCGTGTGCCTCGGCGGTCGAGAGCACCTGCTGGAACTCCCAGCCTCGTCCACCGACCTTGCGGCGCACCAGGTCCTCGGACTCCAGGCGGGCCAGCAACCGGTCGGCCTGGCGCGACGTCAGGCCGTAGCCGCGGCTGATTTCGGTCGCGGTGAACGGGCCGGTGAACCGGCCCCCGATGTAGTCGTCCGCGACCCGGAAATACGCGTCCTCCTCGACGTCGGCGCCCTGCGTGAGGTCCGTCCTGGCCAAGGTGGCGGCGGCGCGGCTCAGGAAGAAGCCCCGGTTCGGCTCACGCCTCAGAATGCCGACCTCGGCGAGGAAGATCATCGCCTTGCGGGCCGGCGTACGCGAGACGTCCAGTTCGTCCGCCACCCACTGTTCGGTGATGTGGGCGCCTTCGTCCAGGCCGCTGCGGCGCAGGAGGTCGACCAGGCGGGTGGCGATGGAAGTGGTCAGATTCGGCCGCGACATCAGATTGCGCTCTTCGGATGGGGGAGTGGGACGGTCTCATCCTATGAGCCGGGGCGCGGTGAGCGCGGTCGCAAAGGTCTGCCTCCCTGCACGAGGATTGTATCTTTCCGCGTAGTGATGCAAAGTGGCCGGTGGGTGCAATGGCGCCCCGCGGTGCAGCGAAACCAATGAGAGGCAGCACTCCGAACATGCAGACGACACCCGTCCCCACCGCCGACCTCGCCGACCGGTACGGTGACCGACTCCGCGTTTGTGACATGCCCTTCAGGAGTTATGGCGCCGTCCGCTCCTTCGCCGGGCCGGTGCGGACCGTCTCATGCCGCGCCGACAACGCTTTGCTGCACGAGTTGCTGCGTATGCCCGGTGATGGAGCCGTCGTGGTCGTCGATGGAGGCGGCGCGCTCGACACCACACTCTTCGGTGACCGCATGGCCACCAGAGCCCGTGACAACGGATGGGCGGGGGTTGTCGTGCGGGGAGCCGTCCGCGACAGCGTTGCACTCGGCGGCATACAACTCGGCGTGCAGGCCCTGGGCACCAATCCGCGTAGGGCCGGCAAAGCAGGTCGCGGAGCGGTGGATGTCCCCGTGTCCTTCGGAGGCGTCACGTTCGCCGCCGGCGACATCCTGCATGCCGACGAGGACGGAGTGGTACTGCTCCCGGTCGACCAGTAGTTCTGCGTCTGGCTCGGTTGCGGCGCAGGTGATGACGGCCCGTCAGGGAGCTGTCGAGGATGGCGCCCGCTTCACCACGGCGCCGTAGCCTTGGCCTCGTAGACTCCGGACCGCTGTCTCCGCTTGGAGGTGCGAGCCCTTGCCAGGATGCCGGGCGGCTGGCTCAAGCACTGCCGGCAGGTTTCTGAGCCGCGGCCAGACGCTTGTTGCCAAGCAAGGAGGACCAGAAGGAGGTGCCGATCAGGACGACGCCGACCATGCCGGTGATGATCTCACTGATCTCGTACCGGATGGTCACTAGCAGGATGACGGAGAGGGCGTTGATGGCGTAGTGGGCGCCGTGCTCCAGGTAGGCGTAGTCGTCCAAGGTGCCCTCGCGGACCGGATAGACGGTCAGGGACCGCACGTACATGGTGCCGATGCCGAGACCGAGGGTCCTCAGGACGATGTCGTTGGTGACGGCGAAGGCGCCGATGACACCGCCGAAGGAGAACGACGCGGCCAGTCCAGATAGAGGAACATGAAGAACGCGGCCTCGCCGGCCAGTTTCACGGCCGACTTCGGCCTGCCGGCGCGTTCGGCCGCCTCTTCCTCCTCACGTTCCTCCTCTGCGAGTTCGTCCTCGAAGAAGCCGGAGAGACCGCCAACGACCAGGTAGGTGATCAGACCGGCGACGCCGGAGAGCAGGACCGTCTCCGCCGTGTCGGCGTGGGTGCCGGCGTGCTGGTGCGCGTGGACGCCGAAGGTGATCGAGGAGATCAGCAGCATGATCAGGGCGAGGCAGACCGACAGCATGTCGACTTGCCGAGCTTGGCCAGCCGCTCCAGCCGACCGAGCCGCTGGACGTCCCGGTCTTCGAAGATGAAGTCGGCCTTCCGGCCGATCACTCCCTCGATGGCGGGTGAGGTGAAGGCGTCTCAGCCTGCTTGTCAGAGAAGCCCTCAAGCCACACCGCTAGAACTCCCATAGCTCCTCGGCGGCCCAGGGGGAGGCATTGTCGGCGGCCGGGATGTGTAGGTGAACGCGCGATGTACCGCTCCGCGTGCCGGCGGCGGAGGATCCTTGCTAAGGCCACTCATCGGCGTGGTCACCGTGCTTGCGAAACTCCTCGCCGGACAACACACATCTTCGAAGGGATGTGCCACTTCGGCTGCTCCTCAAGAACGCTGAGGCTTCGAGGCCCTGGAACGCAGACTGGATGAGCTGGACGCGTTCGGCGAAGTTGCCATCCCGCTGCTGAAGTCCACGATACCGAACCCGCGGTGTGACACCCTGCGCTCCCACCACCGGCCGTGACGTGGCCATAGGCGGAACAGGCCGGGGACTCAGACCGCGAGCGCCACCAGGAAGCGAGAGACCATGTTGTAGGCAGCGACTGTGGCGACCGCTTCCACGGTTCCAGTCTCACCGAACAGGCGCTTGAGTTCTTCGATGACCTCAGCGTCTACTTCGATCCGCCGCGTCGACTGGTCCGTGAGCCTGAGGAGAACGCGCTCCTCCTCAGTGAAGAGGACGTTGTCCACGCTCGGCTCCTTGAGGGCTTCGCACTTCGCGTCTGTGCCACCTGCCTGCAGATACGCCGGGTAGTGCACGCCCCATTCGAAGTCCGCCTTGTTCAGCACGGCCACTCGCAGCATGATCAGTTCGCGGTACTGCAGCGCGAGGCCGAATTCGGCGCGGACTCGGCCCAGCAGCCCGTTCCATCCTGTGGCGAGCGGGAAGCTCTTCAGCAGGACCCGGTCGATGCCGATCAGCTCGCCGCCCGGGCGGCGGCCCTGCATGCTCGCGAGGAGTTCGGGCGGGGGAGCAGGGACATCGCCTTCCTGCCACGGGGTGACGCGTACGTCGCTCATGTGTGTTCTCCTTCGCTGGCGAGTTCGAGGTGTGGGGGTGTCAGACGATGTCGTAGACGCGGACGTCGGGCTCCGTCTGCAGCAGCGGCGCGAGTTCGCCTACGACGTCCTCGGTGAACAGGGCGCTGTCCAGATACGCCATGGCGTCCGCCACGGACTGGAAGCCATGGAGCACCTGCACGTCCTCGTCTCGGATCAGCAGTTCCTTGCTGGTGGCGCCGGCGATGGAGTCCAAGAACGTCTGCTTGTACTTCTCGTAGACGCCAGCCGCTGAGGAACGGTTGGCAGGGTCCACGTGCAGGGTGATCTCAAGATAGGCCATGACTATGGCCTCCCTTCGTGCTCGTCGAGTGCGCTGCGGGGTTACTGCAGCACAGATCGAACTTAAGAGGACTTCGGGAGATCGGGTAGAGGTGCCTGTTGAATCCGGTGATAAGCGCTGTGTATGGCTATCGTGATGCGACGAGTGCCTGGGCGAGGTGGGTCAGGTCTGAGCGCAGTGCGGATTCCTGGTTCCACACGGCCTCGAAGGAGATCTGTACCTCTCGGCCGTCGTTCAGCAGGGGGCGGTGGGCAACCGTCGGGGAGGTGAGCCTGGACCGGGGGAGCATGGCTGAGCCCAGCCCGAGGCCGGCCCATTCCTCCAGCACGCGGTAGCTGGCCGCTTCCCCCGGATAGGTGCGCAGCGGCACTTCGTTCGCGTGGAAGAGCTGGGTGGTGAACGTGGTCAGTCCGCAGGCGTCGGGCACGAGGATGAACTGCTCGCCGCCGGCTTCGGCGAGTTCGAGCGAGGTGTCGTCCTCGGCAGTGGGGCCGACGACGACGACGGGTTCGACATCGATGACCCGGTGTTCGAAGCGCGGCATCGCAGTGACGGCCGGGATGAGGATGATGTCGAGCTGTCCGGCCTGCATGCCGTCCCGCAGGTCCTGCATGTTGGCCTCGCGCAGTACCAGATCACGGGGGGTGGGGAGCTCGCGGACGGCGCTGAACGCTCGGGCCACCAGGTGTGGGTCGATGAGCGGCGAGATGCCCATGCGGATCTTCTGGTCACCCGGTTCGGTGAGCCGTCGTGCTTCCGCGGCTACTGCGTCGAGGGCGGCCACGGCTCGCTCGATGAGGGGCAGGATGCGGGTGCCGAACGCGGTCTGGGTCACACCGCGTGGTGACCGGTCGAAGAGCCGCTCTCCGAGCCGTTCCTCGAGTTTGGCGATGCCGTTGGACAGGGCGGGCTGGGTGACGCCATAGGCCCGTGCCGCCGCGCTGAAGGAGCGCGTTTCGGCGACCGCCTGCGCGTAGCGGAGCCCTTCGGTGTTCAGCCGTTCTGTCATAGCCATGGCCTATTGCCTCATTCGCTGTCGTCACCTACCGCTCGGTTTCACCAGTGTCTAACGTGTGCGCCTGGTGGCCCCGCCATCACTCACCCTTATAACACTTGGCCATCGCTCATTCAGGAAGTGCATCGTGCCGGACTCCGCTGTGACCATGGTCGTGACCGAGCCGGACGGACCGCTGGTCCCGTCCGCCGCAGCCCCCGTCGCGCCTGGGGAGCATCAGGTGCGGGTGTCCGTTCTGGCCAGTGGGGTGTGCCACGCCGACATCGGCACGGCCAGGTCCGCGAAGGCGCACGCGGATGCTCCGGTGACGCCCGGACACGAGGTCGCCGGAGTAATTGCCGAGGTCGGCGACCGGGTGACCGGCTGGACGGTCGGCGAGCGGGTGGCCGTCGGCTGGTTCGGCGGCAGCTGCGGTCACTGCGCCTTCTGCCGTGCCGGTGATGTCGTGCACTGCCCGGAGCGGAAGGTGCCTGGACTGTCCTACCCGGGTGGCTGGGCCCAGAGCATCACCGTGCCGGCTGACGCCCTGGCGCGAATCCCTGACGGCCTGGACCTTTTCGACGCCGCGGTGTTCGGCTGTGCGGGCGTGACCACCTTCAACGCCGTGCGCAACGCCAGTACCCGGGCCGGCGGCCGGGTGGCCGTCTTCGGGCTCGGTGGTCTCGGGCACCTCGCCCTGCAGTTCGCGGCGCGGCTGGGCTACGAGACGGTGGCCGTCGCCCGGGGCGAGGGCCGCGAGGAACTGGCGCGTGCCCTGGGAGCTCGGCATTACATCGACGGCACGCGCCGGTCCCCCGGAGCGGCCCTCGCGGAACTGGGCGGCGCCGACCACATCGTGTACACCGCCTCCTCCTCTGAGGCGGTGGACGAACTGGTCACGGGGCTGCGGGCGCACGGTCTGCTCACGCTGGTGGGTGTGGACGCGGGCGCTCTCTGCCTCCCGGTGGGCCTGCTGGTGAGCCGGGGGCTGAAGGTGAAGGGCCACCTGACGGGCAGTGCCCGGGACACGGAGGAGGCGATGGCCTTCGCCGTCACCAACGGAGTCAGCCCCATGATCGAACGGATGCCGTTGAAGGACGCCGGTGAGGCCGTCTCACGCCTGCGGACCGGGGCCCCCCGGTTCCGCATCGTGCTGGACCCCGCGCAGGTGTCGTGACCGTACCCGAACGTCTTCGACGCCCCGTCATGCAATCCGGGTCGCGTCATCGCCCGTCATCTCGGAGGGAACCGCCCATGTCCCGCAGTGCCAAGCCAGACGTCATCGTGATCGGCGCCGGCGCCGCCGGACTCGCCGCTGCGACCGCCCTCCACGAGGCCGGACGCCATGTCCTGTGCTTGGAGGCACGGGAGCGGGTCGGCGGCCGCATGCTGAGTACCGCCGTCGACGGTGGCGCCCTGGATCTGGGGGCCACCTGGTTCTGGCCGGGGGAGCAGCGCGTCGCCACGCTGGCCGCGCGCACCGGCGCCGGAGTCTTCGACCAGCATCTGTCGGGCGACGCCGTCTTCCATGACGGGAGCGGGCCCCGTCGCCTGCAGGGCAACATGATCGACGTACCGGCCTACCGTTTCGCGGCCGGGGCGCAGCACCTGCCCGCGGCGCTGGCGGCGAGCCTGCCCGCGGACGCCGTACTGCTGGACACACCCGTCACGGCGATCCGTTCCGTCGGCGAGGACGGCTTGGAGGTGCACACCCCGGACCGTACGCTGCGTGCCGCTCAGGTCGTCCTGGCCGTGCCGCCCGCGCTCGCGCTGGAGCGCATCGACTTCGGGGACGCGCTTCCCGACGAGGTCGTCCGGCTGGCGCGCTCCACCCCGGTGTGGATGGGGGCCGTCGCCAAGGTCGTCGGCCTCTACTCCTCCGCCTTCTGGCGCCAGGACGGGCTCGCCGGCGCGGCCTTCAGCAGGTCCGGACCGCTTCAGGAGATCCACGACATGTCCGGCCCCGAGGGCCGGCCGGCGGCCCTCTTCGGGTTCGCCCACGCCCGCGCCGTCCGGCCGGGCTTCGACAAGGCGGTGGCCGCCCAGCTCGCCGCGTGCTTCGGACCCGCCGCCGGGTCCCCCGACGCCCTGCACGTCCGCGACTGGAGCCGTGAGCCCTGGACGGCTCCTCGGACCGTGCACGCCCTCGCCGACTACTCCCTCTTCGGCCACCCGCTCTACCAGCGGCCGACGCTCGACGACCGCCTGCACTGGGCTTCGACCGAGACGGCCACGGAATACGCCGGACACGTCGAGGGCGCCCTGCGCTCCGGGGAACGCGCCGCGTACGCCGTCCTGTCTTCGGGGCTGTACGGCTCGGGCAACACCGCCGACTGATACGGTCGGCGCTGTCAGCGCTGGAAGTCCGTCCGGCCGCTTTCCCGCTGGAGACCGGCGGCAGCAGTCTCGCCTGCGGCGGCACCGAGTGCGGTGCGGGCGGCCGTCCCCGGGCCGGGGCCGCTTGAGCAGCGCTTTCGCTGAATGGATGCCGTGGGGGGCGAGTGCCCAGGGGGCTCACTGCCGTAACGGCACGCGCAGCGGCGGCAGCAAGGATGCTCGGGGTGCTTCAGCGTTCCCGGACGAGGAGGGCCCAGAACGCGAGCACGGGCAGGACCAGGACAGCGGCGACGGCGTTCAGCCCGCCGAAGCCGATCCAGCTCATCGAGGGACCGGCCAGGCCGGCGCCCACGGCTGCGACGACGTTCATCGCGGTGTCCGTGGTGCCCTGAACCCCGGGACGCAGGGGGGCGGGAGTGGTCTCACTGAGCATCGCCGACCCGGCCACCAGGTTGAACGACCAGCCCAGCCCCAGGAGGAACAGGCCCGCCATCATCAGGCTGACGGAGTCGTGGCCCATGCCCGACAGCGCGGCGGACACCAGGAAGACGGCCTGTCCCGCCACCACCGTCGGGAGGTGACCGATCCGGTCGGCCAGCCAGCCGACGACCGGAGAGAACGCGTACATGCCCAGCAGATGGCCGCTTATGGTGATGCCGACGATGGTGAGACCCGCATGGTGCTGCGCCATGCTGACCGGTGTCATCGTCATGATGGCTGCCATGACGGTGTGAGCCAGAACGATGGCAGTGAACGCGAACGCCGCGCGGGGGGAGTGGCGCAGGTGGCGTAGGCCCGCGCGCAGCGTCCCGGTACCCCGGGGCTTCTCCACCGCAGCGGGGGTCTGCGTCGGCGCGGCCCTCGTGCCGGCTTCATGCTCGTGCCGTTCCTCGTCGTACTGGTACTGGAGGGACAGCATCAGCGGGTCGGGACGCATGAAGCCCCCCAGGAGCAGGGCTGCCAGTGCCATGCCGATGCTCGCCAGGACGAATGCCCCGGCGAGTCGGGGGAGGTGCAGGGCCGACGCGACGGCGGCGCCCGGATCGGCGAGGTTGGGCCCGATCACCGAGCCGATGGTCGTGGACCACACCACGACGGACAGCGCCTGGGCGCGGCGGTGGGGCGCGGCGAGGTCGGCTGCCGCGTAGCGGCTCTGCTGGTTCGTCGCGCTTCCGACGCCGAACAACAGCATGCCCACGATGAGCAGGGGTATCGAGCGGCTCACCGCGGCACCCACGAGCAGTGCCCCGCCGACGGCGGCCACGAGCCAACCCAGGCTCAGTGAGGTCCTGCGCCCGGCCCGCTGTGCGACCAGGGCCAGGGGGACGCCGACCGCTGCGGCGCCGGCCGTCATGGCCGTACGGGCCAGCCCGGCGTACGTCTCGCTGTGAGCCACCGATTCGGCCAGCAGGGCGCCGATGGACACCGCCACACCGACGCCGACCCCGCCTACGATCTGGGCTGCGGACAGGACCCGGACCGTACGCCTCTGTACGGCGGCGACCCGGGCGTCTGCCTGCCACGGTTGCGTGGATGGCTCTTCCGCGGATGGCTGCTCCGGCTTCGTGGCTATGTCGTCCGGCGTGCTCACGTGTCGGCACTCCCTCAGTGGTCAAGTGGGTGGGTGGAGGTCGGAGGCGGAGTGGTCCCGCCGCGGGTCAGGGGTCGTGCGGGGGCGGGGTCCTGGAGTGGTCTTCCGGCCGAGGGCTGTTCCGGCGTGCCAGCAGGACGGCGGCGGTGATCGCGGCCACGGCGGCCAGCGCGAGCAGGAGCACGCGGTCCGGTACCGCGCCGCCCAGACGTGCCAGGTCCTCCTCCAGTCCCGCCTCCGTCTCGACGCTGACAGGGGAAGGCAGGGCAGCGGTGCCGTCGAACAGCAGGAAGACTGCGCCCAGAAGCACGAAAAGGGTGCCGCTCAGGAGGGAAGTGGAGTGCCAGGAGAAGCGTCCCAGGCGCAAGGTGCGGCCGCGCAGCCAGCGCTTGTGTCCGAGGTCGAAGCGGTCCCAGAGCAGGGACAGGACGAACAGGGGAACGGTCATGCCCAGGGCGTAGACGGCGAGCAGAAGACCCCCGTGCGCGGGCCGGCCGCCGAGCGCCGCGAGGGTGAGGATGGAGCCGAGGATGGGCCCGGCGCAGAACCCTGCCAGGCCGTAGACCGTGCCGAGTGCGAGGACGGAGACGGCCGATCCGGAACGGCGCGCGCCGGCGGCCTGCTGGAGCCGTCGGACGCCGAACCCGAGCCCGAGGATCTGCGCGACTCCCAGCGCGATCACGGTCCAGCCGCCGATGGTGATCAGGAGATCGCGGTGGCCGTAGAAGAGGCGGCTGGCGAACGATCCGGCGACACCGAGCGGCACGAGGGTCGTGCACAGTCCGAGGTAGAACAGCCCCGTCCGCAGCAGCAGTGTGGTGGTGCTGGTGAAGGAGTAGGCGAAGAAGGCCGGCAGGAGCAGCGCGCTACACGGGCTGAGCAGGGCCAGCAGTCCGCCGAGGAAGGCGGCCAGCAGACTCGCGTCGCCGTTCACCGGGCGTCCTCGGCCGCGGCCTCCACGGTCTTCTTGAAGGTGTCGACCGACTGGGCGCCCAGGACGGGGACGTCGTTGATGAGGAAGGCGGGAGTGCTGGTCACACCGAGGGCGTAACCCTCTTCCTGGTCACGCCGGACGGCCGTGTCCGCCGCGTCGGAGTCCATGTCCGTGCGCCACTTGTCGAGGTCCTTCACCCCGGCGGCCTCGGCCATGGAGGTCAGCTTGTCGGCGGAGAAGGCGCCGGTGTTCTTCTTGTGCGTCTCGCTGTACGCCTGGTTGTGGAACTCCCAGAACCTGTCCTGTCGGCCGGCCGCCCAGGCGGCGCGGGCGGCCTGCTCCGACTCGTCGCCGAAGATGGGGAAGTTGCGCCACTCGATGCGCAGCACGCCCTTGTCGACGTAGGAGCGGATCAGCTCCGGTTCGGTGTCGCGGGCGAACTTCCCGCAGTACGGGCACTGGAAGTCCGAGTACTCGATCATGACGACGGGGGCATCGGCCTTGCCCACGGCCAGGGGATCGTCGCCGTCGCGGCGGGCGAGTGCGAGCAGGGCCTCGGACTGGGCATCGGGTGTACTCGCCTGGGCCGTCGCGGAGTCGTGTGAGGTTTCGTCGGAGGAGCTGTTGTCGAGGGTGAGGGCGAGCACCGCGGTGACAACGGCGGCCAGCCCGAGAGCGGCGGCGGCGAGCGTACGGCCCCGTCGGCGGGTGCGCGACGCGGAGGAGGCAGAGGACGGCATCGGGATCAACCTTGTGCTGGAGGTGCGAACGGTGGACGGCGAACGGCGCTCGTACCGAGCGCGCGCCATGACCGGGTGACGATCCGGACGGCACGCGGCGCGCGGGCGGGGCGCGGGCGCTCGGTCTAGATCCGCATCCGGTCGGGGACGGTCCGCACCGTCGGCGGGGAGAGCCCCGACGTCACCGCATCGCGACGCACGTCGGCCGAGGCGGTGCGCGGCACGGCACGGGACAGGGCCACCGATGGGGCGACCTTGTCCGTGGCCGCCGGGAGACTCACGTCCGGCTGGGCGGGGAGCACCTTCCGGCACGGCGCCGGGCTGCCGGGTGTCTCGCACTGGGGGGAGCCGTGCCATGCCGCGTCGACGGTGTCAGGAGCTTCCTCCCTCGCCGACGGCTCCTGAGCGCTCCCATCCACGGGGGCGGTGACGGGCGCCCGGCCCCGTGCCAGGGTGACTTCGCCGTTCGCGAGGGCACGCGTCCCGCACGCCCACGCGCTCATCACAAGGAGAAGCGACAGCAGGGCCGTGAGCCCGCACCGGGCCCGGGTGTGCGTCGGACCCGTGACGGCCGCGCCCGGCCGGCGGGGCACCGGTGTCACCTCGTTCCCGGTCACCACCGGGCCGGCCGCGATCCGCACGTCACAGGCAAGGATCCAGAACGAGATAGCCGTCGACACGGCGGACCTGGTCGGAGTCCGGGTCCGTGGGCAGGGCGTGTCCGAAATGCTCGGCACGGACCTCGCCGATCCACTGGTCGTGCTGGTACTCGTGGTTGATGAGCGCGGTCAGTAGATGGGTCGCGACGATCGTCATCTGCGTGGGGGCGCCGGCCTTGCCGGCCGCGATGTCGCCGATGCGGGCGTGCACCCGCTCGGCGACGGTTTCCCGGAAGGCGCCCAGCCGCCGCACGGTGGGCAGGGCGCCCCGGAACTGCTCCGGGTTGGCGGAGTCCATTACGGCGTCGAGGGCGGGGTCGGGGCTGGGTTCGGCCGCAGTGAGGTTGCGGATCATGAAGTGGGCGACGTGAGCCTGGTGGCCGAGGTGCCAGCCTATGGCGCTGAAGTCCTCGTGCGGGCGCCAGATCACCTCGTCCGGAGTCAGGTCCCGCCACAACTCGTCGGTGTAACTGCGAGCACGGTCGTACTCACACAACAGCGCTTGCAGTTCGTGCATGACTCCTCTTCCGGGTGTCCGATGCGGGCTGGTCGACGGGAGTTGGGGCGTGTCCGTGTCAGCGGCCCGTCCCGCGCGTCACCGCGGTACGGCCGTCGGCGGCGTACCGCCGCCAATGTAGGGAGCCGGTCGGCGGTCCGGTAGGAGCGCAAGCCGAATGGGCTCATCACTGCTCTGTATGGCTCACGGCGAGGAGGGGCCGATCGCCGGACGGTCGCCGCTGCCTGCTCTTCCCGGTGTAGAAGGTGTAGGCGGCGAACACGACCACGACCCAGCCACCCGACACGAGGAGCGAGACGCGGGTGTCGGGGAGGACGGCGACGCAGACGAGGACGGCCGCGATGAAGGCCAGGGCGAGGTAGTTGCTGTACGGGTGCAGGGGCATCTTGTAGCGGATGCCGTCCGCCTCGCCGCTCGCGACCTTGGCTTTGCGGAACCTCAGGTGGCTGATCACGATCGATCCCCAGGCGCATATCAGGCCGAAGACGGTCACGGACGAGAAGACCGTGAAGACCTGGTCGGGCATCAGCAGGTTGAGCAGTACACCGGCGGCCATCGTGACGAACACGGCCGTGACCGCCCGGGACGGTACGTTCCTGTGGTTGACGGTGCCGAGGAACCCCGGGGCGTTGCCCTGCAGCGACAGGTTGTAGAAGGTGCGGCTGTTGGTGAAGACGGCGGAGTTCACCGCCGACAGCACCGCGGTGATGACGACCACGTTCATGACCGTCGCCGCGGCGGGTACGCCGATCCAGGCGAAGACCGTCACGAACGGGCTGCCCGAGCCGTTCAGCGAGGTCCAGGGGAAGACGGTGACGAGGACGGTGATGGCACCCACGTAGAAGATCATCAGCCGCCAGAAGGTCGCGTTGACGGCCTTCGGCATCGTGGTGGCGACGTCCTTCGTCTCGCCTGCCGCGATGCCGAGGTTCTCCACGCCGCCGAAGGAGAAGGCGACCATGACGATGGCGAGGAACGCGGCACCGACGCCCTTGGGGAAGAACCCGCCGTGGTCGTGGAGATGGCCGAGACCGATGGCGTTGCCTCCGTTGCCGGCGCCGAAGAGGACCATCGCGAAGCCGAAGAGGATCATCGCGATGATCGCCACCACTTTGATGAGGGCGAACCAGAACTCCGCCTCGCCGTAGAACTTCACCCCTACGACGTTGACGACGAACAGGACGGTGACCGCCACCGCCGCCGTCGCCCAGATCGGTACCGAGGGGAACCAGTACTGGACGTAGTGTCCGAGGGCGTTCAGCTCGGCCGCGGTGGTGGCGAGGAGGAAGATGAAGGCGTTCCAGCCGTTGAGGAAGCCGGCGAAGCGGTGGATGTAGCGGTTGGCGTAGGAGATGTAGGCGCCGGAGACCGGCTCCTCCACCGACATCTCGCCCAGCGCCCGCATCACGAAGTAGATCGCGACGGAGGCGACGACGTAGGTCACGATGATGGCCGGTCCCGCGGTGGCGACGGCCGATCCCGAGCCGTAGAACAGGCCGGTCCCGATCGCACCGCCGATGGCGATCATCTGGATGTGCCGGCTCTTCAGATCCCTTCTGAGATCTTCTTTCTCATGGGTTTTCGCGGTGCTGGCGGGCATGTCACTGCTCCCTGACGGAGAGGGTGGTGCTCTGGCGAAGGGGACGTGCAGATACACGAACGCCGCAGCAAGAGGGTGCTGCGGCGCACGCCCGTGGCCGGCCACGGGCGCCTGGTTGTGCGTCAGGCCGGAAGACGGCTCCCGGTCACAGGCGCGGTGTCACGCGCAGGCGATGACCGCCTCGATCTCGACCGGGGCCCGCATGGGCAGCGCGGCCACGCCGACCGCCGAGCGGGCGTGCTCGCCCGCCTCGCCCAGCACCTCGACGAACAAGTCGGAGGCGCCGTTGGCGACCAGGTGGTGTTCGTTGAACTCCGGTACGCCCGCGACGAACACGGTGATCTTCAGCAGCTGCTGGATCCGGGAGAGGTCACCGAGTGCCGACTTTGCCTGGGCCAGGACGTTCGCCGCGCACCAGCGGGCGGCGAGCTGACCGGTGGGGACGTCCAGGTTCTGGCCGAGCAGTCCGGTGGCGACCAAGGCGCCGTCGCGCAGCGGGAGTTGCCCGGAGGTACGCAGCAGGTTCCCGGACCGCGTGTACGGCAGGTAGTTGGCGACGGACCTGGCCGGCTCGGGCAGGGGCACGCCGAGTTCGGTCAGGCGCTTCTCGATGGCAGATGTCATGGGTGTCCTGTCTTGTAGAGGATGTGTGCTTGCCGCCAGGGTGGGGCCGGGCGGCTCAGAGGCCCTTGACCGCGCTGAGTAGCCGATCGACGGCTTCGTCGACCGTGGAGCGGGGACAGCCCAGGTTGACCCGCATGTATCCGTGGCCCTCAATGCCGAACTTCTGGCCCTTGTCCAGCCAGAGCCGTGCCTTGGTGAGCATGAACGTGTCGAGGGATGCGGCGTCCATGCCGAGGTCCCGGCAGTCCATCCACGCCAGGTACAGGGAGTCGGCGGGCAGGACGCGCACCTTGGAGGTGGCGGAGTTGACCGACTCGGCGAAATGGGCGTGGTTGCCGCGCAGATACGTGAGCATCTCCTCCAGCCAGGGCTCACCGTGCGCATAGGCGGCCTCGGCGGCGACCATGCCCAGCACGTTGACCAGCGGGAACATGTTGCGGTCGTACTGACGGGCCAGCTCCGCCCGCAGCCTGGGGTCGGGAACGAAGACGTTGGCGCTCTGCAGTCCCGGGAGGTTGAACGTCTTGCTGGGGGCGGTGCAGGTGATGCTGTTGCGGGCGAACTCCGCGCCGAGCGAGGCGAACGGGATGTGCTTGCGGTCCGGATTGACGACGAGGTCCTGGTGGATCTCGTCGGAGACGACCAGGACGCCGTGGCGGGCGCAGATCTCGCCCATGGTCCGCAGCTCGTCCTCGGTCCACACGTTTCCGGTGGGGTTGTGGGGGTGGCTGAGGATGAACAACTTGGTGTCCGGCCGGATGGCGGCCTCGAATATCCGGGCGTCGAAGCGGTAGCCGTCGTCGGTGCGCACCAGCGGTGCGAACGCGAGGTGGCGGCCGTTGAGCAGGATGTCGTCGTGGAAGTGGGCGTAAACCGGCGGCTGGATCAGCACCGAGTCGCCCGGTGCGGAAAACGCCTGTACCGCCGTCTTGAGCGTGGTGATGATGCCGGCGGTCTGCATCACCCAGTCCCGCTCCACCTCCCAGCCGAACCGCTTGGCCTGCCAGCCGGTCACGGCGTCGAGGTAGCTGTCGGTGGCGCCGCCGGGATAACCGAAGACGCCGTGGTCCACTGCCTGGTGCAGTGCGTCGAGTACGGCCTGGGGGGCCTTGAAGTCGGTGTCGGCGACCCACATCGGCAGCGGGTCGGCCGCGGCCTCGTCGGGGGTCAGCAGCTGATGGGCGTAAGCCCACTTCATGGAGTTGCTGTTCTTGCGGTCGATGACGGTGTCGAAGACCGATCCGGTGTTTCCCGCGGGGGCGGCCTGCTGTGTCTGGTCGGGGCAGATGGGGTCGGTTTCCATGGCTGAATGCTAGCGACGACTATGGGCAAAATGTTCGTGAACTTTGCCCTACAAGAGGCTTCAATGGCTAAGATTTCAAAAATGGACGCTACTGATCGCAAAATTCTTGCCACTCTGCAAGCGGAGGGCCGCATCACGCTCACTGATCTGGCCGACAAGGTCCGACTCAGCGTCTCCCGGTGCCAGCGGCGGGTTCGCGATCTGGAGGCGGGTGGGATCATCCGGGGATACCGGGCCGTGGTCGACGCGGCGGCACTGGGGTTCGGGTTCGAGGTGCTGGTCTTCGCCACCCTCAGCCGCCCCGACGCCGTGACGGACTTCGACGCGGCACTCGCCGACATCCCCGAGATCGTCGAAGCGCAGCGGCTGTTCGGAGAACCGGACTACCTGGTCCGCGTGGTCACGGCCGACCTCCCGTCCTATCAGCACCTCTACGAGTCGGTGCTCATCCATCTCCCGGGGGTGCGCAGCCTCAACTCGACCATCGTGATGAAACAGGCCGTCCACCCGCGCCCCCTGCCCGAGCGGCCCTCACGCCAGGGGGCGCTGCCCGCTGCCGGTGCCTGAGCGCGATCAGCGCATCCGCTCCGCGCACCCCCCCTGCTCACTACGTGGGGGCTCCGGACGTAACCTGCGGCGCATGACTAACGCCACCCCGGAAGCCCGGGCCACCCCGAGCGAGGCTTTCGCCCTGCTCAGCAGCGGAAACCGGCGCTTCGCCGCCGGCACCCCCCGGCACCCCAACCAGGATGCCGCCCGCCGCGCCGACACCGCGTTTGCTCAGCACCCACACGCTGTGCTGCTGGGATGCTCCGACTCCCGGCTGGCCGCGGAGATCATTTTCGACCAGGGGCTGGGAGACCTGTTCGTCGTGCGCACCGCCGGGCACATCGTGGGATCCGAAGTCCTCGGCAGCATCGAGTACGGGGTGAGCGTGCTGGGGTGTCCGCTCGTGGTGGTCCTCGGGCACGACGCGTGCGGGGCCGTCGCGGCGACCCGCGCCGCAGTGAGGGAAGGTACGACCGCGAGCGGTCACCTGCGGGACGTCATCGAGCGGGTGACCCCGAGTGTGCTGGCCGCGCAGGCGGCGGGCGTGAGCGAAGACGAAGGCTTCATCGGCACGCACGTCCACCACACGGTCGACCTCATCATGGACCGCTCACGAGAACTGGCCGACCAGGTCGCGTCCGGACACGCGGCGGTCGTCGGCCTGACCTATCGCCTGGCCGAGGGCACCGTCCGCACGGTGACCTCCCGGGGCATCGGCCCTCTGGCGGCCCCGGGCACAGTATCTGCGACCGCACCTGCGCCGAAGAGCCGATGACCCGCCCGTCCCCTGCCGCCGAGTCCGTCCTGACCGTCGACGGCACCGGCCTGCTGTGCGTCACACTCCTGCTCCGTCTGCGCAAGAAGATCGACGGAGCGCCGGCGGGCACCGTCGTCCACGTCATCGCCACCGACCCCGCGGCGCCGCTTGACCTGCCCGCCTGGTGCCACATGACAGGCCACACCTACCTCGGCCCCGTTCCGGGCGTGCGACCTGTGTTCGCACTGGAACTCACCGACGGTGCCCGCACCACCCGCCCGGACGCCCCGTGGCACGCGCTGGATCAGGAGCCGTAAGACCCTCGGCGGCGGTGACGCCCTCCATTCCATGGCTGTTTCACGGGAGGGAGCCCGATACTTGCGGGCAGAGCGCGAGGGGAGGTGGTCAGGGGGTGCGGAAGCCCTGGAAGGTCACCTGGCGGCGGGTCTTGAAACCGAGTCGCTCGTAGAGCGCGATGGCGCCGGTGTTCGTCTCCGCTACATGGAGGAAGGGCCGGTCGCCTCGCGCCACGATGTGGGCGGCGAGCGCGCTGACCAGATGGCCGGCGTAGCCCCGCCCCCGTGCTTCAGGGGCGGTGCAGACGGCGCTGATCTCGGTCCATCCTGGCGGTCGCAGGCGCTCCCCGGCCATCGCCACCAGGGTGCCGTCGACGCGGATCCCGAGGTAGGTGCCGAGTTCGTGGGTGCGCCGCCAGAATGGGCCCGGCTCGGTCCGCGCGACGAGGTCGAGCATGTCGGGAACGCTGTCCGTGCCCAGTTCGACCAGGGAGGCGTCGGGCTCGGCACTGGGACTGTCCGGGGGGCCGCCACAGGACCAGACCATCTGACGGCCATCGAGGCTGAAGACTGGTTCCCAGTTCGGCGGTGGAACGGCCGGGCAGTTGAACATGTCGGCGAAGGCGCCCGGACCCAGCAGTTCTGCGAGATCGGCCCAGTCACCCGCGTCCGGCTGGGTGGACACGGAGGCGAAGGTCGCCACGTCCGTGAGGTAGGTGGCGGCCCGGCCGAGGCGGCGGGCCAGATGCGCGTGCCGATCGCCGAGCGACCGGCCCACCGGGTCATCGAGAACGGTGGCCTCGTTGTGCGTCATCCTGCTGTTCCCTTCCTGGTGACGGCGCGGTAGGGCAGCCAACCCGCGCCCCTCAGTGCTCCGGACCCACCGACTCGACGGTGACCGCGCCGGTCGGCCGGCTCTGGCACTCACGGCTGGGTGGTGGCCACCTTCAGCCCGCATCCGATCAGTACGGTCCCGGTGACACGGTCCATGCCCCGGCGCACGGCCGGCTTCTGGAAGAAGGAACGAGTTCCGGACAGCAGCAGGACATATAGGCCGAGCCAGACCGCGGTGAGCATCGCGTGCACGAGGACCAGCAGAGCCATGCCGCTGTGGGCGGACAACCCGGTCGGGGCCAGCGTCGGCAGCAGACCTGTGTAGAAAACGGCGATCTTGGGATTGAGCACGTTGCTCACCAGGCCGGTCCGCCAGGGGTTGCCGCGAGGCGTGACGAGGGCCGCGGCCGGTGTCCGGGACCGGCCGCGGCGACTGTGGAGCAGTGCCTGAAGGCCGAGGACGACCAGGTAGACGGCGCCGGACAGTTTGACCACTGTGTACGCGGTGGCGGACGCGGCCAGGACTGCGGCGAGGCCGACCACCGTGAGCACCCCCCCAGACCAGCAACCCTGCCGTGATGCCACCCATGGTCCGCAGCCCGTCCTGCCGGCCGGAGGCGACGGCACGCCTGGTCACCACGGCCATGTCCGGCCCGGGCACCACGGTCAGCACGGCCAGGACACCGACTGCGGTCAGGAACTGTATGAGCATGTCCCCAGTCTCACATCCGCGGCGGACGGAGTGGACGACCGGTGCCCTCTGGCCTCAGTGGTCGGTCTCCAAGTGCAGTTTGAGCAGGTCCACGCCGTAGTCGCCGCCGTTGGGCGTGCGGATGATGGTGTGGATGTGCTGCTGGGTAGGAGTGCCGCCCATGCCGCCACCACCGCCCGGGCCTCCGCTGGGCATGCCGCTCGGTTGGCCGCTCGGCATGCCGCTGGGCTGCCCGCCGGAGGCGCCGCCACCGCCGCCCGTCTGGGCGTTCTCGCCGTAGGCCAGTGGGGACTGGGCGTCGTACTCGATGAGCACGACCGGGCTGTGCACCCGGTAGTAGAACGCGGAGGAGTCCTTGGTCTCGCCGATCCAGTAGAAGTACGTGTCGTCGAGGTGCTCCTCCACCTCCTTCATCTTCACCGCTGCGTGACCGTCGTCCATGTAGCCGACGTAGACGCCGACCAGGTCGAGCAGCGTCTGGCGCTGGGCAGAGGTGAACTCCTTTGCGGCGAGCCCCTGGTAGGCGAGCTTCAGGTTGTCGTGGCCGGCCCCGGCAACCATGTCGGTGCCCCCCTTCTCGTCGGCGGAGATCACCTTCTTGCGCTGCACCGCGGTCAGGGACCGCAGCAGTGCCAGACCAGCCTTGGTCTCCGGCTTGAAGAGGGCGATCTTCTCGCCGTTGTACGTGGCCGAGGTCGGCTCCGAGCCCATGAAGGTCGGGGACATGACGACCTGGTCGCCGAGGACGAAGTAATTGATGGCGACGTGGTGGCCCTCGTACTGGAAGCCCCAGGGCTTGGTGGTGGACGGGGTGCCCATGAAGGTGAAGTAGTAGTGCCCCTCGGTCAGCGTCTCCTTGCCGCCGCCGTTGTAGTCGCCGAGGAAGGCGTTGAGCTTCATGATGTTGCGGGTCTGGGCTAGCCCGTCGGCCGACAGGGCCTTGCCGAGCAGGGTGTATCCGAGGTTGCGCTGCTTGTCGGTGAGGTCGCCCATGCGGGCGCCCTCGCGTTCGTAGCCGTCGACGTTGCTCCAGGCCAGCCACTCGTCGTCGTCCACGTCGAAGACGCAGGCCCGGCGCACCTTGGTGCTGAGTCCGTCCAGGAACGCCTGTGCGGCCTTCACCATGGCGTCCGTCGAGACGCCGGTGGAGTGGATCGAGAAGAGGTCGTCGACGATGTTTCCGTCGGTGGTGAGGCCCTTGAAGTCGGCGTACTTCACCTCGGTGGCACCGGGACCCATGCCTCCGGCGCCGCCGGGCCCACCGGACGGCATTCCGCTCTGGGCGCCGTCGGACGCGGAGTCTGTCGCGTCGGATGAGCCGGCGGAGCAGCCGGTCATGGTCGCGACGGCGGCGGCACCGCCGAGCAGCAGTGACCTGTTCATGAACCAGCGGCGGGTGCGCTCGGCGGCGGGGGAGCGAGGACGGTGTGTGTTCATGCACGTGACCCTCGCTCATGATCCTTGTCCTCATGTGAGAACCGCCTGTGAACGAGCCATGAGACGGCGGGCCTTCCGGAAGTGGAGCAGTGCCGTTCGGCGAGGCGGGTGACCGGCAGGGCGAGGGATGCCGGGGGCGGCCGGCGTAAGCGTGTTCAGGTGTGGAAAATCTCGTTGTAGAGCGGGAGCACGATGCGGAAAGTGGCACCCTGACCGGGCGCGGTGTCGATGTCGACGTGACCTTCGTGGAGGGTGACCAGGGAGCGGACGGTGGACAGGCCCAGGCCGGCGCCACCCAGTTCGGCCCGAAGACGCTGATGACGGCGGGCACGGCCGTCACCCTCGAGGGCACCCTGGTGCTGATGCTGCTCAAGCCCGCCGAGGGCTACCTGACCGTCGTGCTGCCTGCCATGATCCTGACCGGTCTCGGCCTGGGCGCCTTCTTCGTCGCCCTGCCCCACACCGCCCTCGCCGGCATTTCCGCGTCCGACACCGGTGTCGCCAGCGCGATGATCAGCACCACCCAGCAGGTCGGTGGCGCGGTCGACCCCGCCCTGCTCAACACCCTGTACGTCTCCGCCCTCACCGGCTTTTTCGCCGACCGCCACGGTTCGGTGTCGCAGGCTGGCCGGCTGGAGGGATACGTGCACGGTTACCGGGTCGCCTTCCTCGCCAGCGCCGCCCTGTTCGCCCTCGCACTTGCCGCCACCGGTCTCATCGTCCGAAGCCGCCGCACCCCCGTCGCCGCCTCCTGACCACCCGCACCGAAAGGCCCCGCACATGAACAGCGCCAACGAGTCCGCCATGTTCTGGGAGAAGCACTACGCCGGCATGGACGCGCAGTGGGGAACCAGGCCCAACGCCGTCCTGACCGTGCTGCTCACCGACCTGACCCCCACCCCGAGCACAGCCTTGGACCTGGGCTGCGGCCACGGCGGCGACGCACTCTGGCTCGCCGCCCAGGGCTGGGACTCACGCCCGTCGACGTCTCCCCGACCGCCCTCGACCGCGTGGCGGCAGGCGCCGCGGCCACCGGCCTCACCGACCGCATCCGCCCCCAGCAGCACGACCTCTCCCAGACCTTTCCCGACGGCACCTGGGATCTGGTCACCGCCACCTACTTCCACACCCCCGTCACCATCGCCCGCGAGTGCGTCCTGGGGCGAGCCGCCCAGGCCGTAGCACCCAGCGGGCGGCTGGTCGTGATCGAACACGCCTCCACCGCCCCTGGTCCTGGCAGGCCGGCCAGGACATCCGCTACCCCACCCCCCCAGGACGTCATCGCCTCGCTCCGGCTCGACGACACCTGGACGGTCGAACGTGGCGACGCACCCCAGCGCACCGCTACCGGCGTGGGTTTCCGCGGGTGCCGGTCAGCTCTCGACTTCGGTCTTGTCGCCGCCCCAGAGGGTGTGGAAGACGCCGTCGCGGTCGATGCGCCGGTAGGTGTGTGCGCCGAAGTAGTCGCGTTGGCCCTGGGTGAGGGCGGCGGGGAGGCGTTCGGCGCGCAGGGAGTCGTAGTAGGCGAGGGTGGCGGCGAAGGCGGGGGTGGGGACGCCTTGGGTGACGGCGGTGGAGATCACGTTGCGCCAGTCGTCCTGGGCGGTGGCGATCTCCTCGGCGAAGCTCTTGTCGGCGAGGAGGCTGGGCAGCTCGGGCTGGGCCTCGTAGGCGCTGGTGATGCGGTCGAGGAACGCGGCCCGGATGATGCACCCGCCACGCCAGATGGCGGCGACTTCCCCGAGGTTGATCTTCCAGTCGTATTGCTCGCTGCCGGCGGCGATCTGGTGGAAGCCCTGGGTGTACGAGACGATCTTCGACGCGTACAGGGCCTGTTCTACCTGGTCGGCGAAGGCCGCGGCTTCGTCCTTGCCGAGCTTGCGGGCGGTCGGCCCGGCGAGGTGGCGTGAGGCGTCGCGGAGATCGGCGTGGCCGGAGACGGAGCGGGCGAAGACGGCCTCGGCGATGCCGGACACGGGAACACCCAGGTCGAGGGCGATCTGCACGGTCCAGCGGCCGGTGCCCTTCTGCTCCGCCTGGTCCAGGACGACGTCAACGAAGGGCTTGTCCGTGGCCGCGTCGGTGTGGGAGAGCACCTCGGCGGTGATCTCGATGAGGTAGGAATCCAGGCGCCCGGTGTTCCAGGTGCGGAAGATGTCCGCGATCTGCGCGGGGGAGTACCCGGCCACGTCGCGGAGCAACTGGAACGCTTCGCCGATCAGCTGCATATCGGCATATTCGATCCCATTGTGTACCATTTTGACGAAGTGGCCCGCCCCGTCGGGGCCGATGTGGGTGACACAGGGGGAGCCATCCTTCGCCTTAGCGGAGATCTTCTCCAGCATTGGGCCCAGGGAGGCGTAGGACTCCTTGCTGCCGCCCGGCATGATGCTGGGCCCGTTGAGGGCGCCCTCCTCGCCGCCGGATACGCCGGCGCCGACAAAGTGGATGCCCTGGTCGCGCAGAGCCTTCTCACGGCGGCGGGTGTCGGCGAAGTGGGCGTTGCCACCGTCGATGATCATGTCGCCGGGTTCGAGCAGCGGGGCGAACTCCGCGATCACCGCGTCCGTCGGGTCGCCGGCCTTCACCATGACCACCAAGCGCCGAGGGCGCTCCAGTGCCGCGACGAAGTCCTCGGCGGACTCGGTGGCGACGAAGTCACCTTCGTCGCCGAACTGTTCGACGAGTTCGTGGGTGCGAGCGGCCGTGCGGTTGTGCAGAGCGACTGCGTATCCGTTACGTGCGAAGTTCCGGGCCAGATTGCGCCCCATGACGGCAAGTCCTGTGACACCGATCTGCGCTGTGCTGCTCATCGTGGCTCCGCCTACTTCCGGTCTCGTGGTCCTCGGCAGTTCGGCCGACCGCCATGGTGGAACGCGCTCCCGAGCTTACGAGGTGCAGACGATCGCCGGCTGGGAGGCTGTCATGGTGTCGCCCATGTTCCCCGGATGGCCGCCGCTGTCCGTTCGATGCTTCGGCGTCGTCGCGGTTGCCCGGCACAGCGTTACCCATGACGGCTCCGACGCCGTGATCAGGTCCCCCCGAGTTCGCGGCCCGTACCTCCCTGACCGGTATGACGAAGTGGACCGCTCCGGCCTCCGGCCCGGTTCCTCGCGATGTTCCGTATCTTCTTGCTGCTGCCTGACCCGGCGAGCAGGGCGAGTACCGCCGGCGACGTCGACTCCTCGGCGAGGACGCGCTGCATCCAGTCCGTGGCCTTCTCCAACTCGGCCGGCGTCGGCACGTGACCGCCCTTGACGGACAGGCAGAACAGCCAGTCGTGGATGCGGCGGCGAATGAACGCGCGGTGTCCTTCGGCCTTGAGCCGGTCGATCTCCGGCAGCAGACCGGTCGACCACTGCCGGAATTCGTCGGGGCCGGTCACCTTCATCGCGATCGTGTCCACGAGGGCGACCACCGCCGTCCTGGCCCCCATCTCGTGGGGATCGCGCAGGATCATGGCCACCATCGCGCGGTCCCGTTCGCGACTCGGCGAGGAAGCGGTCACCGAGACGACGCGTTGGTACACGGACGACCGGACGTGCTCGTCCGCCAGGGCGTCGTCGATGTCCACGTCGCAAATGCCGGCCCCTGCCAGCAACTCGGCCACATCGGAACGCAGGGTCATGGAGACCGTTTCATCTTGCACTCCCAGGTCGCGATACCGGTGAACCCGTGCTGCGGTCCTCGTGCCGGCAGACGGAGTGATCATCGTCGCTCACCGGCCTTGCCCGCCGTGTTCCGGGGAGCCCTCGCCAGGGTCTACCCGTGCCCGGCCGAAGCCCGCGTCGTCCTGCCGGGCGTGGGGTGTCAGTGGTGGCGACTACGGTTGCCGGTGTGTCTGACGAGCTTCGGAGAATGCTGATTCCCTTCCGTACGAAGGCCGTTGAGGAGGGGTACCCGTGGGAAGACATACCCCCGCTACCGGCCGAAGAGGTGGACCGGTGGATCGGCCATGTCCGGCCTTGCGCGGTGCTCACGCAGGGCGGGGACGGGCCTGTCGCGGGCAGGTTCGGCGGGCCGCTGCTGCTGCCCGCCGAGGCCCCGGACCCTGAGCACCCGTACCTCGCGTCCGTCGACTTCGCCGCGTTGCCGAAGGACGCGACGGACCTCCCTCTGCCGCCCGACGGACGCCTGCTGCTCTTCACCTCACTCCTGGAAACGGACGGCGACGGCAACTGCGGCCAGGCCATCTACGTTCCGGCCGGCACACCGGTGGAGGAACGCGACAGGATCAGCTGGAGCGGTCACGCCGTCGACGAGGACGAGGAGGACCAGAGGATCGTCGATTCCTACCCGCAGGGCGAGTTGGGAGTCAGAACCGAACCGGACCTGCCGTATCATCCGCTTCCCGAGTTTGCGCACGCTCACGAGCTGGTCGATGTCTGGTGCGACGCCTCTGACAGAAGAGGGCATCTGCAGATCGGCGGCTACGCGGACCAGGAGGACTCCGACCCGAACCCGCTGGAATTCGTCGCGCAGTGCGCCGTGCGGCAGGCGAAGCGGGGGCGGTGGGGCGGCGGTGAGCCGGTGTCGGGCGCTGTCGAGGACTGGGTACTGCTCGCCCACTGGAACCCGGACATCGCGGGTCGGGAAGGCGCGGACGTGCAGTGGGGAATCCAGCGCGCGGACCTGGCGGCCCGTCGCTTCGACCGCACCTTCAGCACCGTCTACTGGAATCCCTGACCGGGCCAGGAGAGAACACCCACGGTAATGCGGGATGCGAGGGATGACGCCGATCCGTCCCCCGGCCCGCGGAAAGCTCGCAGTCATCGCGTCCGTTCGGCCGTAGCGGGCGGTGCGACGGTGTCGGACTCGACGAGGAACCCGCCGGACTGGTGGTGCCAGAGCTTGGCGTACGCGCCGTCGGCCAGCAGGAGTCCGTGGTGTGTACCCTGCTCCACGATGCGGCCGTGGTCGAGCACGATGAGGTGGTCCATGGCCGCGACCGTACTCAGGCGGTGCGCGACGACGAGGGCGGTGCGGCCCTCCATCAGCTGCCACAGCGCCTGCTGGACGAGCGTCTCGCTCTCGGAGTCGAGCGCGCTGGTCGCCTCGTCCAGCAGCAGGATCGGCGCGTCACGCAGGATCGCCCGGGCCAGGGCGACGCGCTGGCGCTGTCCGCCGGAGAGCTTGACCCCGCGTTCCCCGACCATCGTGTCGAAGCCCGCCGGGAGCTGGTCGGCGAACTCGGTGACATGGGCCGCGTCGGCGGCGGCGCGGATCTCGGCGTCGGTCGCGTCAGGACGGGCGAAGTGGATGTTCTCGCGCAGGGTGCGGTGGAACATGGCCGGTTCCTGCGGAACGTACGCGATCAGGCTCCGCAGGTCCGACTGGCGCAGCCGGCTGATGTCCTGACCGCCGATCAGGATGCGGCCGGACCGTACGTCGGCCATCCGCAGCAGCAGCCGGGTGAGCGTGGTCTTGCCGCCACCCGACCGTCCGACGAGGCCGATTCTCGCCCCGCTCGGCACGTCCAGTTCGAGGCCGTCGAAGATCGGCTCGCCCCCGTCGTGGGCGAAGGTGACGTTCTCGAAGTGGACGCCCGCGGTTTTCGGGGCCAGCGGCTCGGGGTCCGTGGGGTCGGTCACCGTGGGCTTGACGAGGAGCAGTTCGGTGAACTGGGCGGCCTCGGTCATCGAGCTCTCGAGGCGGCGGTAGATCTGGTTGAACTCGAACATGATGCGGGTCGAGCCGGTGTAGTACGTGAAGGCGACCACGATCGCCTCCACGCTGCCGCCACCGGCGCCGATCCCGACGGCGAGGAGCAGGCCGAGACCGTTGGTGAGCACGGACAGCGGTGCGACGAGTGTGTCGATGCGGAGATTGCCGTAGTCCCACGAACGCAGCGTCAGCCGCCGGGACTCCGCCACCCGCGCCCGGTGTTCGGCCGCCTCGCGCTCCTCGGCCGCGAACGCGCGCACGGTGTCCATGTTCATCAGCGCGTCGGACACGTGGCCCGCGACCCGGGCGATCGCCTTCTCGCGCCGGTTGACCAGCTTCTGGCGTCGCCGGATGAGCGGCGTGGCGCACACGGCGGTCAGCGTGATCATCGTCAGCAGGCCCGCCACCAGCAGGGGGTCGTAACTCCAGAGGATCACCGTGCCGAACAGCAGCGGGGCCAGGCTTCCGACGATGTTGAACGTGAGGGTGTCGACGAACTCCTCGAAGCGGGAGGCGTAACTCAGCACCCTCTTGGTGAGGGACCCGGCGAAGTTGTCCTGGAAGAACGAGGCGTCCTTGGCGAAGAGTTCGTCCATGCCGGTGACGTACAGGTGCTCGATGCCACGGGCGTCGACGCGGTTGAGGCAGTGGAGTCCCACTCGCCACATGGCTTCCGCCAGGAGCAGGACTCCGGCGAACACGCCGACGTACGGGAGGGCTTCGCGGACGCCCAGGGCTCCGTCCTCGGCTATGCGGCCGACGAGTTTGGCGACCACCAGAGGCGCGACGTACGTGATGCCGATGTTGCCGAGCGCCGGGAGCGCCAGCGCGGGAACGGAGAGGCCGCGCTGGCGGGACAGCTCCCGTAAGTAGTTGCGGAGAGCGAGCCGGACCGGGCCCTTGCGCGGTCCGGTGCCGTGAGACTGCTGCGATTCCATGCCGACCTCATGTCGTGATGTCGTGTCGCGGGCAGTTGCTCCGGACTTCACCGCGGCGGAGGCCGCGCACCGAAGGGCACGGCACCGTACCGGGCGGAAGCACTCGCCGCCCGTCCGTGGCGAGAGATCCGGGGGAGCGGAGTCTTCCGTGGCCGGGCGGCCGGCGTCCAAGCGTTTTCGGGGGAACGGGCGGCGCAGCGGCGTGTTTCGGCCGGGCGCCGGCAGGCAGGCGGCGTGGCTGGTTCCTGTTCCTGGCCGGCCCTCGCGATCGGGTAGCCCGTTGTGGCCGGCTCGACCAGCTCTTCGGGTGCGACGTTCATGGGCCGGCTCGTCGAGCTCTCGGGCGCGACGGCTCTCTCCTCGGCCCCGGCCGCTCGGTGCCGTGGGCACCCCTGCTCCGAGCCTGGTGGCGCGTGCTCAGGGCGCCGGTTCGCCCCCGAACAGGTCCCTCTCCTCGGGGATCAGGTGCATCGCCGCTTCCTCGGCCGACGCCGCCGCGCCGTCGACGCCGACGTCCTGCGCCGTGAGGGTGGACGGCACGTGCCCGTCCCCCTCCTGCGTGAGCCGGCCCGCGCGGTCCGTCCCCACTTCGGTGTCGTAGAGCTCCCCGTCGCCGTCCGCCAGATCTCCCGGACCGTCCTGGGACGGGGCGATGTCCTCGGGAACCTCCCTGGTCAGGCGCCTGTCGAGGGATTCGCCCGTGTGCTGCTCCGAGGCGGTGGTGCCCTCGTCGTCGACCGCCCAGGGCCGGTCCGGCGGGGAGTAGCCCTCGTCCAGGACGTCCTCGATCGCGGACGTGTCCAGGGTGTCCTCGAGATCCAGCAGGTCATCGGGGTCGGAGGCCTCCGGCTCCTGCGGCTGGTAGACGTCGTCCCCCCGGTCGCTGTCAGTCATGGCGTGGTCCCTTCCTCCGGGTCCCCTATGTGCAATTCCACTCCGGTCCGGCGAGGGGCGCAACGGAAGCCGCTTCCCAGCATGGATGACGCTGTTTTAGATGACAATGAAAACGATTGTCGATAGCGTGTGTGCGGTCGGGCCGGAAGTCTCCGCGTCAGGGGTGGCCTCTGCCTGCCCGCAACACCGACGCACTGTGAGAAGGGGAGCTCGTGGCTCATCTGTTGGTTGTCGAGAGCTGGGTCGGATCGATGAGCAGACTGCTGCCGCGGGCCCTGGGGGAGGGCGGTCACCACTTCACCTTCCTCACCCGCGATCTGCACCACTACCTCCGGGCGGCTCCGGAGGGAGCGGGGCATCCGCTGCTCACCGCCCGTAACGTCGTCACGGCACCCACCAATGACGTCGACACGCTGCTTCCCCAGGTCGAACGGCTGCACGGTGCACTGAGCTTCGACGGAGTGGTCACGTCGTGTGACTACTACCTGCCGACAGCCGCGAGGATCGCCGCCCTGCTGGGTCTGCCGGGCCCCTCGGCCGAAGCCATGGAGAACGCCTGCCGCAAGGACGCCACCCGTCGTGTCCTGGCCGCCGCCGGAGTCCCCGGTCCCCGCTTCGCGGTGTGCGCGGACGGGGCGGAGGCCGCGATGGCCGCCCGGGACATCGGCTATCCGCTGGTGGTCAAGCCCGTGGACCTCTGCGCGGGCATGCTCGTACGCAGGGTCGACGACGCGGAACAACTGGCCGCGGCCTGCCGTGCACTGGCGGGCTTCCCGCGCAACGCCAGGGGACAGCGGCGCGCACCCCACGTCCTGCTCGAGGAGTTCCTCCACGGACCCGAGGTGAGCGTCGAGACCGTGACCTACCGCGGCATGGCGCACGTCGTCGGCGTGACGGACAAAAGTGTCGGCGGAGCGCCCGCCTTCGTCGAGACCGGCCACATGTTCCCGGCCGCCCTGGAGCCGGACGACCTGGCCGCCGCAGCCGGCACAGCGGTGAGCGCCGGGGCGGCGCTGGGGCTCGACGACGTCGTGGCGCACACCGAGGTCAAGCTGACGGCCGACGGCCCCCGGGTCGTGGAGGTCAATCCCCGCCCGGCGGGCAACCGCATCACCGAGCTGGTCCGCCACGTCACCGGGATCGACCTCGCCGCAGCCTGCGTCGACGTGGCGCTCGGCCGGGAACCCGACCTTCGCCGCCATGACACGGGACTGCGCAGTGCGGCCATCGGCTTCCTCGTCCCCCGAAGCGCCGGCACCCTCGCATCCGTGGAGGGCGCCGACGGTGTGCGGGACGCCGACGGGGTCCTGGAGGTCCAGGTCGCCGAGGCCGGCCGCACGGTCGAGGAGGCGGACAGCAACAACGCGTACCTCGGGCACATCATGGCGGGCGACGCCGACGGGCTCGGCGCGCGGGCCCGTGTCGAGGCGCTGCTCGCGGACGTACGCCCCCGGCTGGTGCGCTCATGACGACGGTCCCGCCCGACCGGGCACCGTGTCTGGGCACCCTCCTCCAGCGGGCGCTCCACGGTGAACTCGGCCCTGACCCCCTGACCCGCCGTATCGCCGTCGCCTTCACGACGTCCCAGGCCGTACGGCACGACGGGCGGCGGGGCGGATACCGCAACGAGGTCCTCAGCCTCCGGCTCGGCCGCGCCGTCGGGTCGTGCGCGGTCGAGCCCGGGGCGCTTCCCGCCGGAACGGTCGAGGAATGCGCCGGCGCGGACGTGGCCGCGCTCCTCGCCCACCCGCTGCTGCCCGTACGCGTCGCGGCACTCGACGCCTACCTGATGGACGCCGTGCCGCACACGCCGTCCCACGGGGCGCAGCCGGTGACCATCCCCGCCGGAAGCTCGCTGGAGCGCTCGCAGGCGCGGGCCGCCGCCGTGACCGACCTGCTGGACCTGGAGCCCGGCTCCACCGTCCTGGTCGTCGGCGTGGTCAACTCCCTGCTCGCCGAACTCCGTTCGCGCAGCCTCACCGGAATCCCCTGTGACCTGAAGGGCGGCACCACCGAGTGGGGTCAGCCCATCACACCGGACGCCCTCGGGGAGATCGGCCACTGCGACGCGGTGCTCGCCTCCGGCATGACGCTCGGCAACGGAACCTTCGACCCGCTGCGCCGGAGCTGCCAGGAGCACGGCAAGCCACTGGTCATGTTCGCGCAGACCGGAAGCGCGGTCCTGCCCCGCTTCCTGGGCGCCGGAGTGACCGCCGTGTGCGCGGAACCGTATCCCTTCTTCTGGCTCGACGGCGGGCCCGGCACCATCCACCGCTACCGCGCGGACGACGGAGGCACCTCGTGACCACGGCATCCCTGCCCGCCCTCGCCCCCAACCGCGAACTCCTCTCCCTCCTCGGCCGCACCCCGCTGGCCAGGATCACCACCGGACTGCCCCTGCCCCACCCCGGCTTCTGGGCCAAGCTCGAAGGACACGCCGTCGGCGGGATGAAGGCACGGGCCGCCGTCTCCATGCTCCTGGGCGCCGAGGAACGCGGCAAACTGCTGCCCGGCGCACCGGTCGTGGAGTCGACCTCCGGCACACTCGGCATAGGACTCGCCTTCGCCGGGCAGGCGCTCGGGCACCCCGTCGTGCTCGTCGGCGACAGCGAACTCGAACCCTTCATGCGGCAGTTGCTCCGCTCGTACGGCGCACGCCTCGAAATCGTCGACCGCCCCGCCGCACACGGCGGCTGGCAGGGTGCGCGCCTGGAGCGACTGCGCGACCTGCTCGGCCGGCTGCCCGGCGCCTACTGGCCCGACCAGTACAACAACCCCGACAACACGGCGGGTTACGCCTCGCTCGCTGCCGAACTGGCCACCCAGCTGGACCGCCTCGACATCCTCGTCTGCAGCGTCGGCACCGGGGGCCACAGCGCCGGGATCGCCGGACCACTGCGCAGACACTGGCCCGGCCTGCGCATCGTCGCCGTCGACTCCATCGGATCCACCATCTTCGGCCAGGCCGCCGCGCCCCGGCTGATGCGCGGTCTCGGCAGCAGCATCCACCCGCGCAACGTCGCCTACGAGGCCTTCGACGAGGTCCACTGGATCGGTCCGGCCGAAGCAGCCGACGCCTGCAGGCGCCTCGCCCGGGGCAACTTCGTCAGCGGCGGCTGGAGCACCGGCGCCGTGGCCCGCGTCTCCGCCTGGGCGGCCCGCACCCATCCCGGGGCCGCCGTCGCCACCGTCTTCCCCGACGGGCCCCACCGCTACCTTTCCACCGTCTACGACGACGACTTCATGACCGCCCACCAACTGGACCCCGCCCGCGCGGCCGGCACCCCCGTCGACGTCCCGCACCCACGCGCCCCGCAGACCGGGGGCTGGTCCAGGTGCACCGACGTCACCGATCCGCTGGCGGAACGACTGGAGAGGAAGCCGTGAAACTCACCCAGCACACCGTGCGGCTCGTCCTCGCCGAGCCGCTGCGGATCTCGCGATCGACCATGACCGCCCGCGACGCCGTACGCCTCACCATCGAGCACGAAGGGCTCAGCGGTCACGGAGAGGCCGTCACCAGCGTCTTCTACGGCCTCGACACGCCCGCCCTGCAACGCCTCGCCTCCCGAACCGGGGAGCGGCTCACCCGCTTCGCCGGACCGGAGACCGCGCTGCACGCGCTGCGCGTCGGCGAGCTCTCCCCAGCCGGCACCCCGGCCGCCGTGACCGCCGCCACCGAGGCCGCCCTCCTCGACCTGGTCGGCAAGCGCACCGCCACCGCCGTCCACCGCTTCCTCGGCTCTCCCGCCGCTCCGAGGGCCGCCACCGCCCGCACGATCTCCCTCACCTCCCCGGGGCGGGCAGCCGCCCAGGCCCGCAGACTGGCCGACGCCGGGTTCTCCGTCATCAAGATCAAGGCGGGCGACCCGGACGAGGAGACCGACCTGGACCGGGTACGCGCCGTCCGCGCCGCCGCACCCACCGCCCGGCTTCTCCTCGACCCCAACGGCGCCTGGTCGGCGGGACAGGCACGCAGGCTTCTGCCCCGGTTCGCCGAACTCGGCGTCGAAGCCGTGGAACAGCCCCTCACCCCCGGCGACCCGGAGGCTCTCGCGCGGCTCGCCGCCCGCTCCCCCGTCCCCGTCATCGCCGACGAGGACGCGGTCACCTACGAGGACGCGCGGCGGCTCGCCGGACGCGTCCAGGGCATCAACGTCAAACTCGCCAAATGCGGCGGTGTCCACGCCGCACTCCGCATCGCCGCCCTGATCGAGGGCAGTGGCACGGACCTGATGCTCGGCTGTCTGACCGCCAGCACCCTGGGCATCGCCCCCGCCGTCCACATCGCCGACCGGGCCCGCTGGACCGACCTCGACGGCCACCTCCTGCTCGCCCACGACCCATGGACCGGAATCGGCGGCGACGACGGCTTCGTGGCCGCCAACGGACACCCCGGGCTCGGCGTACAACCCCGCGCAGAAGCCAGGGTCTGGAGCGCCGCCTCATGAGGACCCTGCGCGAGATCCGCGGCTTCCCGCTCGCCATCCGACTGCTGCTGGTCAATCAACTCGGCGTCAACACCGGCTTCTACCTCCTCATCCCCTACCTCGCCACCCACCTCGGCGACAACCTGGGCATGTCGGCGGCCGTTGTCGGCATCGTCCTCGGGGTACGCAACCTGAGCCAGCAAGGCCTCTTCCTCATAGGCGGATCCGCAGCCGACCGGCTCGGCGCCCGAGGCGTCATCATCGCCGGCTGCGCGATACGCACCGTCGGCTTCGCCCTCTTCGCACTCGGTGACGGGCTGCCCGTGCTGCTCGCCGCCTCCGTGCTCAGCGGAGTGGCCGGCGCTCTGTTCAACCCCGCCGTCCGCACCTACCTCGCGCAGGAGGCGGGGGAGCGCAGAGCCGAGGCCTTCGCCCTGTTCAACGTCTTCGCGACGACCGGTGCCCTCATCGGACCGCTCCTGGGCAGCGCCCTGCTGCTGGTCGACTTCCGGGCGTCCGCCCTCACCGCCGCCGGAATCTTCGCCCTGCTCACCGTCGCCCAGGCCCTGGTGCTCCCCGCCCGTGACGTGCCACCGGCCACGGGCAGTGTCACCTCCGACTGGCGCGAAGCCGTCGGCAACCGCCCCTTCCTCGCCTTCGCACTGGCGATGGTCGGCATGTTCACCCTGGAGAACCAGCTCTATCTGCTGCTTCCGGCCGGCGCCCGGCAGGCCACCGGCTGGGACGGAGCCGCCGGCCTCGTCTTCCTCGTGGGGACGGTCGCGGGCATCGCCTTCCAGCTGCGGATCACCCGCGCGCTCAAGAGCCGGGGGACCAGAGGACGCTGGATCGCCACCGGCATGGTGCTGATGGGACTCGCCTTCGTACCGCCGATGCTCGTCGCGGGCACGGAGACACCACCGGACGGCGCCCTGGACGCCACCCTGCGCGCCCTGCCCGTGCTGACCGGCGCCCTCCTGCTCCACCTCGGCGTCATGACCGCACAGCCCTTCGTCATGGAGCTGATCCCGGGCTTCGGCCGGCAGACGCTGACAGGCACGTACTTCGGCATCTTCTACGCGGTCTCCGGCATCGCGGCGGCCGTCGGCAACGCGGCGGTCGGCTGGACGATGGACGCCGCCCGGAGGGGCGGGGACAACAGCCCGGCCGAGCTGCTCCCCTGGGCCTGCTGTCTCGCGGCCGGGCTCGCCTCCGCGGCGGGGGTGACCTGGCTGCACCGCAAGGGCACCCTGCCGGGCACGCGGCCCGCGCCTGTGGCGGTGACGGCATGAAGCACCGTACGGGGAATCTGCTCACCGACCGCCCCGAGCTGTACGAGGCCAGATTCCCGGACCCCGGGCACCTGGCCGGGCGCTGGGCGGAGGACCTCCTGCGACGCCACGGAGCCGGACCGGCCGTGCTCGACCTGGGGTGCGGGACCGGCCGGGACGCCGCCGTCCTCCACCGCGCCGGACGGCGTGTCACCGGTGCCGACCTCTCCGGCACCATGCTCGCCCACGCCCGCGCCCACCACCCGGGCCCGGAGTACGTACAGGCCGATCTCAGCCGGTTCGATTTCGGTCAGCGGGTCTTCGACGCCGTGGTGTGCCTGGACAGTTCGCTGCTCTACTGCCACACGAACGAGCAGCTGGACGGCTTCCTGGAGTCCTGCCGGCGCACCCTGGTGCCCGGCGGCCTGCTGGTCGGTGAGATGCGCAACGGCGCGTACTTCCTCGGCCGGGACGCACCCCCCGCCGCGCCCGCCGTCTCCCGCTTCACCTGGCACGGCACGACGTACCGCTCGACCACCGCACTGCGCGTCGACCGCGCCGCCCAGCTCCTGCGGCGCACACGCGTCTGGACCACCGACGACGGCGGTCCGCCCGTCGAGGAGCACTCCGCGTGGCGGCTGCTCCTGCCCCAGGAACTGCGCCACTTCCTCACCGCGCACGGCTTCGACGTGCTCGCCCTGCACGACGGCCCCGGGCCACGCACCGAACCGGCCTGGCAGCCGGGAGCCCTCCCCGGTACGGCGGCCGACGGCGACCGGCTCCACGTCGTCGCGCGGAAACGGGGACCGGCGTCCACCGGCAATTCAGCACATCGAGCAACGGGAGAACAGCCATGACCGCATCAGCCGACAGACACGAACGCTTCCCCGGCCTGCGCAGGCGCGGATTCCTCGCCGCCGGGGGAGCCGCAGGGCTCGGCGCGCTCGCGCTCGCCGGATGCTCCGCGCCCGCCGCCACCGGGGCCGGCTCCGGCAAGGGCGACGGCACCCCCCGACGCGGCGGGCGGGTGCGCGCCGCCTTCGCCGGGGGCGGCGCGAGCGAAACCCTCGACCCGCACCTGGGGAACCTCTTCGCCGACGCGGCCCGCGGCAAGGCCCTCTTCGACAAGCTCGCCGACTACGGCGCCGACCTGGCCGCGGTCCCACGGCTGGCCGAGACATGGGAACCGAACGCCGGCCTCGACCGCTGGACCATCACCCTGAGGGAGGCGGAGTTCCACGACGGGAAGCCCGTGACGGCCGCCGACGTCCTCTACAGCTACCGCCGCATCGCGGACCCGGCGAAGGCGTACCGCGCCCGCGCCTCCCTGGAGCCCATCGACCTGAAGGCGAGCCGCGCCAAGGGGGAGCGGACCGTGGAGTTCGTGCTCAAGCGGCCGACGGCCGAATTCCCCAACGTGATGGCCGCCTTCGGCACCTTCGTCGTGCAGGACGGCGCCACCTCGTTCGACCGTGAGCCCATCGGCACCGGCCCCTTCCGTTTCGTCTCCTTCGCCCCCGGCCGGTCCACCGTCCTGCGGCGCAACGACACCCACTGGGAGGGCGCCCCCCACCTCGACGAGCTCGAATTCGTCGTCGCCAACGAGGAGTCCGCCCGCGTCAACGCCCTCCTCGGCGGCCAGGTCGAATACGCGCACGAGCTCAACCCCGCCACCGGACGTGCCCACGAGAAGGCCGGCGCCGTCGAGATCGTCCGGCTCCGGAACAGCGCCATGCAGGCTTTCGCCATGAAGACCGACAGGCCGCCCTTCGACGACCCCCGGGTCCGCGAAGCCTTCTTCCTCATCGCCGACCGCGAGGAACTGGTCAACGGTGCCCTGTCCGGCGCGGGCGAGAAGGGCAACGACCTCTTCGGCAAGGGATACGAGTACTACGCGGACGAACTCCCCCAGCGCGAACAGGACATCGCCCGTGCTCGCAGTCTGCTCAAGCAGGCGGGTGCGCAGGACCTGAAGGTCACACTCGACACCTCCGCCGTCGCCGCCGGTTTCACCGAGGCCGCCGGCATCTTCCGGGACCAGGCGGCACGCGCCGGAGTCACCGTCGACGTACGGATGGGGAGCAAGGACTCCTACTGGAAGGACATCCTCGACTCCGGCACCCTGTGCTGCTACCGGTCCGGGGCCATGCCCATCGAGTCCCACATCTCCCAGCGGCTGCTCACCGACTCCACCACCAACGCCACCAGGTGGCAGGACAAGAACTTCGACGCGCTCTACCGGGAGGCCCAGTCCACCAAGGACAGGACGGCCCGGGCGGCCCTCTACGGACGGATGCAGCGACAGCTGCACGCCGAAGGAGGCTTCCTCGTCTGGGGCTTCGGCGACTGGATCCTCGGCACCTCACGCTCCCTGCGCGGTGTCGCGCGCGAGGCACCCGCCAACACCCTGGACTGGGCACGCTTCGACAAGGTCTGGCTGGCGTGAACGGACTCCGTTCCTGGATCGCCCGGCGGCTGCTCCTCGGCGTCCTGCAGACCTCGGCCGTCGTGCTGCTGGTCTTCGCGCTCACCGAGGCGCTGCCGGGCGACGCGGCGGTGGCCTTCGCCGGCGACCAGCCCGACCCGCAGCGCATCGCGGCGGTCCGCGAGGCGATGGGGCTCGACCGGCCCGCCCACGAACGGCTGGCGGAGTGGGTCATGGGGCTGCTGCACGGCGACTTCGGCACCTCGCTCACCTCCGGACGGCCCGTCGCCGGATTCCTCGCGGACGGCTTCGGCCCCACCCTGCTCCTCGCCACCGTCGCCGTCCTCCTCCTCGTCCCGGTGGGGGTCGGGCTCGGGGTACTCGCCGCCCGCCACGAAGGGCGGCTCACCGACCGGCTGATCAGCTCAGCGACCCTCGGGGTCTACGCGGTGCCCGAATTCGCCCTCGGAATCCTGCTGGTGAGCGTCTTCGCCCTGCGGCTCGGCTGGTTCCCGCCGACCGCCGTCGGCTACGGCACAGGGCTGCTCGCACACCCCTCGGTGCTCGTCCTGCCCGTCCTGGTCCTGCTCGCCCGGCCCGTCTGCTCGCTGGCCCGCCTGGTCAGGGCCGGCATGATCGAGGCGCTCGCCGCCCCGTACATCGCCCACGCCGAGCGGTACGGGATCTCCGGTGCCCGCATCCGCTACGGGCACGCCCTGCCCAACGCCCTGGCCCCCGCCACGCAGCAACTCGCCCGCACCATCGACTGGCTGCTGTGCGGCGTCATCGTCGTGGAGGCCCTCTACGTGATCCCCGGACTCGGCACCGTCCTCATGAACGCCGTGGCCGACCGTGACATCCCCGTCGTGCAGGGACTCGCGGTGGTCTTCGGTCTCGCCACCGTCGTGCTCAACCTCGGCGCCGATCTCGTCACCCACCGGCTCGCACCCCGCTCGGGGGTGGCGGCGTGAAGCGGTTCGGCAGATACGGACCCGGGGCGGCCGTCGCCGCGGTCCCGCTCGGCCTCGCCCTGGCCGGCCCGTTCCTCGTAGGAGAACCCTCTGCCCGCGCCGCCTCCTTCACCCTCGGCGGCGGCCACCTCCTGGGCACGGACTTCGTCGGCCGGGACGTCGTGCACCAGGTGCTGCTCGGCGGCCGGCCCGTGGTCCTCGTCGCGCTGGCGGCCACGGTCCTCGCGTACCTCGTCGCCCTGCCGGTCGGTCTGATCAGTGCGCTCACCCACCGGCGGTGGCTGGAGGAAGCGCTGATGCGTCCGCTGGACGTGCTGCTCGCCGTTCCCTCGCTGCTCATGGTTCTGCTGGTCGCCGCCGTCTTCCCGCCCGGAACGGCGGGTCTCGCGCTGCTGGTCGCCTTCGTCTCCGTCCCGGACACCACCCGGATCGTCCGGGCCGCCGCCGCCGAGGCGGCGTCCCGGCCCGCCGTCGAGGCCCTGCGCATGCAGGGGGAGAGCTGGTGGCGCCTCGCCGTCGGATACGTCGGGCGGTCCATCCTGCGCACCCTGGCCACCGACGCCGGAATCCGGCTGACCGGCGTGCTCTACCTGGTCGCCACCGCCGCCTTCCTGGGCATCGGGGTCGCACCGGACGCCGCCGACTGGGCCGTGATGGTCGACCGCAACCGGACCGGACTGCTCATCCAGCCCTGGGCGGTCGTCGTGCCCGCCCTGCTCATCGTCGCACTCACCATGGGCAGCAACCTGCTCGTCGACGCCGCCATGGAGAACCGCACCCCGCCCCGGAAGGGCCGCCGCCCATGAACGAGAACCCCGTGATCGCCTCCGTCACCGGGCTGACCGTCGAGGTCGACGGGCGGACGCTCGTCGACCGGCTCTCGCTCCGGATGAGGCAAGGCACGGTCACCGCCCTGGTCGGGGCGTCCGGCAGCGGCAAGACCACGACCGGCCTCGCCCTGCTCGGCGAATTCCCCGCGGGCGCGCGGGTGACGGGCGAGGTGGCCGTGCACGGTGCCCGGATCGGCTACGTCCCCCAGCATCCAGCAGCGGTCCTCAACCCGGCCCGCCGCACCGGCGCCCTCCTGCACGACATGGCGCGTCAGCAGGTGCGGGACCTGCCCCGGCCGCAGCGCCGCGCCGGGGCTCGACAGCGCGTCACCCGGGCTCTCGCCGACGCCCAGCTCGACGGCGGCGAGGAGGTGCTGGGCCGGTATCCGCACCAGCTGTCCGGCGGCCAGCAGCAGCGCGTCGTCCTGGCGCAGGCGTTGCTGCTCGGCGCCCGTGTCATCGTCGCGGACGAGCCCACCACCGGGCAGGACGCCCTGACCAAGCGCCGCATCGTCGACCAGCTCGCGGCGGTGACGGCCCGCGGCATCGCCGTGCTGCTGCTCAGCCACGACCTCGACGTCGTACGCGAACTGGCCGACGAGGTACTGGTGATGCGCGCCGGCCGCGTGGTGGAGCAGGGGACGGCCCAGCGGATCCTGGACGCCCCCACGCATCCGTGGACCAAGGAACTCCTCGCCGAACCGAGGACCCTGCCGTACGCGGACCCCGGGCGCACCGGCGCGGAACTGCTGAGCGTCAGCGGACTCACCGCCCGCCACCGCACCGGCGGCGCCCGCGTCCCCGTGCTGAGCGTGGACCGGCTCTCGCTCCGCACAGGCGAATGCCTCGCCGTCGTCGGACGCTCGGGCAGCGGGAAGACCACCCTCGGCCGCTGTCTCGCGGGGCTCCACCGCGACCACACGGGGCAGATCCTGCTCGACGGCACCGCGCTGCCGCGCAGCCTGCGGGACCGCAGCCGCGAGCAGCTCGCCGCCGTGCAGTACGTCTTCCAGGACGCCCGGGCCGCCTTCGACGAACACCGGCCGGTCCTCGACCAGGTGGCCCGCACGGCGGTACGCCTGCACGGCACCGGACACCGGGAGGCGACGGCGGAGGCCCGGCGTGTGCTGACCGATCTCGGACTGGACGAGGGCCTCGCCGGCAGGCTGCCGGGCCGGCTCTCCGGGGGCGAACTCCAGCGTGCGGCCCTCGCCAGAGCCCTCCTCGCGCGGCCCAGGGTGCTCGTCTGCGACGAGATCACCTCGGGGCTGGACCCGGTGGCGCGGCGATCCCTGCTGGACCTGCTCGCCACGTCGGTCCGCTGCCAGGACGGTCCGAGCGTCGTGCTGATCACCCACGACCTCGACACCGCGGCCCCGGCCACCCGCGTGGCGGTGCTGGACGGCGGAGAGGTGGTCGAGGAGGGGCCCCGGGAACGGATACTGACCGCTCCCCGGCACCCGTTCACGGTCTCACTGCTCGGTGCGTCGCGGCGGCGGGGGACCGCCCTGCGCCCCTGAAGCGGAAGCGGGGCCCGCTGGAAGCGGAACCGGGGCCACCTGTCCGGGACGTACACTCGGCCCATGGGTCGGACCGGCGTCACAGGGAAGTGCCTGCACAAGGCCGCCCCCGGTGTGCCCGCGAGCCACCGCCTCGCCCTGCACGGACACGGCTAGCGACCTTCGGCGGTTGTCACCGCCCGTCCCGCCTCCTCACCGTGTACGCGCTCCACCTCGTACGCGCTCCACCTCGTACGCGCTCCACTTCACCACCGCAGCTTCGGCGCACCGCCGTCGCGGCGTTCCGGCGACGGCCGCACCACGGCTCGAGCCACCCCTCGAAGGGACCACCTTGAAGCTGAGCGAGCTGCTGGCCGGACAGACCCACCACATCCTCCAGGGTGACCCGGAGCGGACGCGCATCACCGCGGGCACGGCATTCGACGTGGACCGGGTGGCGCCGGGATCGCTCTTCATCGCGGTGCCGGGCCACCTGGAGGGCGGCCCCGGAGCGGTGGCCCCCGCCCTCGCCCGGGGCGCGGTGGCGGTCATGGTGGAGGACGGCTGCGTACTGCCGGCGGCGGCGGAGGACGCCTGTGTCGTGCGGGTGCCGGACACCCGGGCCGCGGCGGCGGTCGCCGCCTCCCGGTACTACGGCGAGCCGGGGCGCGGGATGGACATGGTGGCGATCACCGGCACCAACGGCAAGACCTCCGTCTCGTACATGGTCGAGTCCGTGCTGCGGATCTCCGAAGGGGCGACCGCCGGGGTCATCGGCACGGCCGGCAGCCGCATCGGTGACGAGGTGATCCCGATGCCCCGGTCGGTCCTCTCCACCCCCGAGTCCCCCGATCTCCAGTACCTGCTGGGGTGCATGCGTGACCGGGGTGCCGGAACCGTCGTGCTGGAGGCCACGTCCATGGGCCTGCTGACGCACCGCGTCGACCGCACGTTCCTCGACGTGGGGGTCTTCACCAACCTCAGCCAGGACCACCTGGACGACCACGGCACGATGGAGAACTACCGGGACGCCAAGCTCCGGCTCTTCCAGGGACTGTGCGAGCACGCCGTGGTCAACGCCGACGACCCCGTGGGTGCCCGGATCGGGACGATGATGCCGGGCGCGGTGACCACCTACGCCCTCGACACCGAGGCCGACTACCGGGCCACCGATCTGGTCGTCGACGCCTCGGGCACCCGCTTCACGCTGCATCACGACGGCCGCAAGTACCCGGCCGCGATCCCCGCACCCGGCAGGTTCTCCGTCTCCAACGCGCTGGCCACGGTGGCGGCCTGCCACACCCTGGGGCACGACCTCGCCGGGCTCGTCTCCGCGCTCGAACGGATGCCGCAGATCCCGGGCCGCTTCGAACGTGTCACGACCGTCGGAGGCGCCTCGGTGATCGTCGACTACGCCCACTCGCCGGACTCGCTGAACAAGGTGCTCGGCACCATCCGCGGCTTCGCCCGGTCCAAGGTCATCACCGTCTTCGGGTGCGGCGGGGACAGGGACACCACCAAGCGAGCCGAGATGGGCGCGATCGCCGGGACGTACTCCGACCTGTGTGTGCTGACCTCCGACAACCCGCGCGACGAGGACCCCGAGGCCATCCTGGACCAGGTCGCCCCCGGCATCGAGTCCACCGGCACCCCGTACGAACGCCTCGCCGACCGCCGCCGGGCCATCGCCTTCGCACTCGCGGAAGCAGGGCCCGGTGACATCGTCCTGATCGCGGGCAAGGGCAGCGAGCCCTACCAGATCGTCGGTGACCGACTGCTGCCCTTCAGCGACATGGCCACGGTGCGGGAACTCGCCGACATCCCGGCCGCGCGGACCCAGCCCGTCCTGCGGTAGGCCGGCGCGAAGGCGGGCTCCCGCTCAACGCCGTCGAGCGGACCTCCCGGACGCCGGTACCGACGGACCGTGGACCGCCCGGCTGATTCACATCGCCGCCGTGTGGATCGGCGCCGTACAGGTGTTGGCCCGGACCGTCCGCCCGGTGCGAGGCTGGCACCGGGCCCCGGCCGGGGCGGAACGGGGAGCATCGATGGAAGAGTTCAGGACGAAGGCCGGAGTGGTCGCCGGACGGAGAGCCGACCGTGATCCGGGGGTCGTCGTACTGCGCGGAATCCCTTACGCCGCGCCCCCGTTCGACGCCGGAAGGTTCCGCGCTCCCCGCCCCGCCGCCCCCTGGGACGGCGTCCGGGACTGCGCCGGATTCGGACCCGTGGCCCCGCAGTCCGCCGAGCTGCCCGGGTCGCCGACGTGGTCACCGGGGGACGAGGACATCCTCAGCCTCAACATCTGGACCCCCGGCGGCAGCGGCGACACGCTCCCCGTGCTCGTCTGGATCCACGGCGGCGCCTACGCCTTCGGCTCCTCGGCCCAGCCGGACTTCGACGGAACGGTCCTGGCGGGTCATGGACTCGTGGTCGTCACCCTCAACTACCGGCTGGGCTTCGAGGGGTTCGGCCATGTCCCGCCCGCCGACGGCGAGGAACCCTGTCCTGACAACCGTGGGCTGCTCGACCAGATCGCCGCTCTGCGGTGGGTACGGGAGAACATCGCCTCGTTCGGCGGTGACCCCGGCCGGGTCACCCTGGCCGGACAGTCCTCCGGGGCGACCTCGGTCGCCTGCCTGATGGTGATGGACGGGGCGCGCGGCCTGTTCCACCGTGCCGTCGCGCACAGCGCCGTGAACGCCTGCGCCTCCCCGGAATCCGCTGCCCGCACCACGGCGGAGGTCGCCGCCGCGGCCGGTGTCCCCGCCACGTACGGAGGGCTGGTCTCCGCCTCCCCGAAGACGCTGGTCGATGCCACCGACCGGGTGACCGACCGATACCGGCGCGATCCCGGCTCCGGGGCGCGGCACTACGACCCCGCGATCTACGGACCCGTGGCCGGGAGCGCCACCCTGCCGCTCGACCCCCTCACCGCGTTCGCCCGCGGCGCCGGCCGCGAGATCGACCTGCTGGTCTGCCACACCGCGGAGGAGTACTGGCTGCTGGACGCGGTGGGCAGCTGCGCGAAGGTCACCGAGAAGCGACAACTCGAAGCTTTCGCCCGCGACTTCGGTGTCCCGGCAGCCGTGCTGGACGGTTATCGCGAGCTCAGGCCGGAGGCCTCCGTGCACGACACCTATCTGGCCGTGTACGGGGATCTGCTGTTCGGCGAGTACAGCTGCGGACTGGCCGAGGCCCACACACGGGGAGGCGGGCGGAGCCGGCTCTCGCGCTTCGTCCGGCAGCGCGACGGGCGGGGGAGGCCGGTCAGGGCCTGGCACTGCGCGGACATCCCCTTCGCCTTCGGCACCGTGGACGACGCACACGTCCACTTCCTCATCGGGGGGCCTCCGGGGGCAGCCGACCGCGCACTCGCCTCGCGCATGACGCGGGCCTGGGCGGAGTTCGCGGCCACCGGCGACCCCGGCTGGCCACCGCTCACGGCAGAGGGCGGACCCGTACGGATCTGGGACACCTCCACCGACGACGCCCCCGCAGGCCGGTGGGACGCGTTCCGTGTGCCGTGGCGCAGCTCCGGCCTCCCGCTGCTGATGCCCTGACCTTCCGGAGCGGCCGGTTCATTCGGACGACGTCATTGGCATGGACCTGCCCGTCCAACTGGACTACAGTCCGTAGCGGTACCTCTGAGAGCGCTCTCAGACGGCTCTCGGATGCTTCTGTTCCACCCCCACGATGCTGGAACAACAGAAGGGGCACTCCCTTGAGACACACGACGATGGTGCGGACCGGTCTCTCCGCACTGCTCATCATCGGCACCTGGGCGACCGCCGGTCTGACACAGGCGTCGGCGGCGGACTCCGCTTCCTCCGCCGAACCGCAGGCGTCGGCCGGGATCATCACGGCCATGCAGCGCGACCTCGGCCTGACGAAGAGGCAGGCCGAGGCGCGGCTCACCGCGGAGAAGGCGGCCACAGCTCTGCAAGGAACGGCGCGGAAGGCGGCCGGGACGTCGTTCGGCGGCTCCTGGTTCGACGCGGACAGCGGCCGGCTGACGGTCGCAGTCACGGACAGCGGCAAGGCCGGTGCCGTACGGGCGACCGGCGCCGAGGTCCGGGTGGTCGGTCACACGGCGCGCGAACTCGACGCGGTCAAGAACAAGCTGGACGCACTGTCCGCACCCAGCGGCGTCAGCAGCTGGCACGTCGATCCCCGGGCGAACAGCGTCGTGGTGAGTGTCGTCGCCTCCGAACAGGGTGACAACGATGTCCGGGCGTTCGTCGCCAAGGCGCGCAAGGCGGGCCCCGTCACGGTGAAACCGACCGCCGAGGCCCCGCAGACGTTCGCTGCGGGCACGGTCGGCGGCGACCCGTACTACACCGGCAACGTCCGCTGCTCCATAGGCTTCTCGGTGCACGGCGGCTTCGTCACGGCAGGCCACTGCGGCCAGGCGGGCGGAGCGGTCCGGGGCTGGGACAACTCCGCCATCGGCTCGTTCCAGGGCTCGTCCTTCCCGGACAACGACTACGCCTGGGTGAACGTGGGCAGCGGCTGGTGGACCGTGCCCGTGGTCCTGGGCTGGGGCACCGTGTCCGACCAGCTGGTCCGCGGGTCCAACGAGGCCCCGATCGGCGCGTCCATCTGCCGCTCCGGCTCCACCACCCACTGGCACTGCGGCAACGTCCTCGCCAAGAACGAGACCGTCAACTACAGCCAGGGTGCCGTCCACCAGATGACCAAGACCAGCGTCTGCGCCGAAGGCGGCGACTCGGGCGGCTCGTTCATCAGCGGTGACCAGGCGCAGGGTGTCACCTCGGGCGGCTGGGGCAACTGCAGCAGCGGCGGTGAGACCTGGTACCAGCCCGTCAACGAGATCCTCAACCGCTACGGACTGACCCTCCACACGGCCTGACGGTGAAGCCCGCCGGGCCCACGGTCCGGCGGAACGTGACCGGTCTGCTGCGGCAGCAGGGTGGCCCCCTGCCGCAGCAGACCCATGGGGCCCTCGTCCGGATCGAGCCGGGCTCGCGGGCCCCTTTCGCGGTGCTGCCGGTCACTCGCCGGACCGCCCTCCCCGTGCGGGTGAGGTCACCGCTCCGGCGGGACGGGCGGCCGCGTACGAAGCCGCTGTCCGCGGCTCCTCGGTGGTGGCGGACCGCGCGACGTACGGAACGAGGCTGACGGAGCCGGCTCCCGCCGCAGTTGAACGACCCCGCGGAACACGGTGCGCTCAAGCGCTGCCGCTCGACAGCCACCGCCCCGAACTCCCCTCGCAGTGACTCCCGTTCGCGGACTCTTGACATGTTCTCAACCGCGGCGCAACACTGACAGCGCCCGGGAGAGCGCTCTCCCGAGCCTCCGTGCACCATTCCGTACGACGCACCGTCCAGCTCCACTCTCCCCCACCGCGCACCCGATGTGTGCGGACGCAGAGCGTCATGGAGGTCCGCATGACAGAAAGAATCAGCAGAACCACCCTGGTGTCCGCGCTCGTCGTCGCCACCGCACTGGCCCTGGTCGTCATGAGTCTCGCGTCGATCGCCCGCAGCGGTGTTCCGGCGGACGGGGCGGCCCCGGCCGCCGGCGAGCCGGTCGCCGCGGCACACGTCATGCAGGGGACGCGGCACACGCAGGGCCACGTCATGGCGGCCGCCGACCCCGTCCCCTCGGGGGACGACCCCGACGGCGACGGATACATTCCGGCGAACCCGCCGGTCACCGGGGTGGAGCCGTCCACCGAGATCCCGCCCCACCGCTACTTCCACGAGTTCCAGGCGAACTGCTCGGTGAGCCACACCGGATCGGTCGACCCGATCGTCTACCCCGGCCGGATCGGCAAGTCCCACAACCACACGTTCATGGGGAACGACACCACGGACGAGAACAGCACCACCGCCTCGCTCGGTGCGGGCGGCACGGCGTGCAAGGCGCCCGGCGACCTGTCCGCCTACTGGATGCCGACCCTCTACAACGGGGACCAGGAGGTCCGCCCGGTCGGTCCGCAGACCATCTACTACAAGGCGGGCGTCACCGACTACCGGACCGTGCGGCCCTTCCCCGAGGGGCTGCGCTTCGTCGTCGGCAGCCCGACGCAGACCGCCCAGCAGTTCCGCGACCACCCGGGCATGGTCGAGGGGTACGAGTGCGGCGAGAGCTACCACAACTACGAGTTCCCGGCCACATGCCCGACGAGTCAGGACACACAGCTCAACCTCCGTATGCAGGCGCCCAGTTGCTGGGACGGCAAGCACCTGGACACCCCGGACCACCAGGCCCACATGGCCTACCCGGTCGTGATGGGCGCCAACCAGGACGTCTGCCCGGCCAGCCACCCGGTCGCCCTGCCGATGATCGAGTTCAAGATGGCCTGGCCGGTCAACGGTGACATGTCCCGGGTGAGACTGGCCAGCGGCACGGGGCACTCCTTCCATTACGACTTCTTCAACGCCTGGGACGAAGCGACCCTGGACGCCATGGTCGGCCACTGCATCGTGGGCGGCCTGCAGTGCGACGCCCGGGGCTACGACCAGAACAACCCCGGCGAGGGCGCCGCACTGGACGAGAACTACGAACTGCCCTGATCTCCCCGTCTCTCCCTCGTGGGTGCACCGCGCCCGCGAGGGAGAGCGCTCTCCTGATCAACTCGACTCCCCCCACGAGGAGCTGTCACCCATGAAGACGTCACGTCCCACCCCCGCGGCCCGCCGCCGCAGACGCACGACGGCACGTCTCGCCGTCGCCGCCCTCGTCGCCGCAGGAGCGGCCACCCTCCCCGTGCCCGCCGCGCAGGCGGCCGGCAGCGTGGTGAAGGTCGAGGGATCGCAGGGCGCCTGGAAGCTGACCGTCGACGGTTCGCCGTACACCGTGAAGGGCCTGACCTGGGGCCCGGCCGTCGCGGACGCCGGGAAGTACATGCCGGACGTCAGGTCGATGGGCGTCAACACCATCCGGACCTGGGGCACGGACGCCACGACGAAGCCGCTGCTGGACAGCGCGGCGGACAACGGCATCAAGGTCGTCGCAGGCTTCTGGCTGCAGCCGGGCGGCGGCCCCGGCAGCGGCGGGTGCGTCAACTACCTGACGGACACCGACTACAAGAACAACATGCTCGCCGAGTTCCCCAAGTGGGTGGAGACCTACAAGGACCACCCAGGGGTCCTCATGTGGAACGTGGGCAACGAGTCCGTGCTCGGTCTGCAGAACTGCTACAGCGGTGACGCCCTCGAACAGCAGCGCGATGCCTACACGACGTTCGTCAACGACATCACCAAGAAGATCCACGCCGTCGACGCCGACCACCCGGTCACCTCGACCGACGCGTGGACCGGGGCGTGGCCGTACTACAAGAAGAACGCGCCCGATCTCGACCTGTACGCGGTGAACTCCTACGGCGCCGTCTGCGACATACGGAAGACCTGGGAGGAGGGAGGCTTCGACAAGCCCTACATAGTGACCGAGGGCGGCCCCGCGGGCGAGTGGGAGGTGCCCGACGACGCCAACGGCGTACCGGACGAGCCGACCGACGTCGCCAAGGCGGACGGGTACGGCAAGGCGTGGGAGTGCGTCACGGACCACACCGGAGTGGCGCTCGGCGCGACCCTGTTCCACTACGGCACCGAGTACGACTTCGGCGGCGTCTGGTTCAACCTGCTCCCGGCGGGCCAGAAGAGGCTCTCCTACTACGCGGTGAAGAAGGCGTACGGGGCCGCCACCCCGGGCGACAACACACCGCCCGTGATCACCGGCATGACGGTGGACAACGCCTCGGCCGTCCAGGCCGGCAAGCCCTTCACCGTGAGGGCGTCGGTCTCCGACCCCGACGGTGACCAGCTCACGCACCAGGTGCTGCTGGGCAGCAAGTACGTGGACGACAGCGGGCAGCTCGTCGACGCGCCGTTCACGGACAAGGGCAACGGCACCTTCGAGGTCACCGCTCCGGACCGGCTCGGCGTGTGGAAGGTCTACATCAAGAGCTCGGACGGCAAGGGCAACGTCGGCATCGAGACGAAGTCCTTCCGGGTCGTCCCGCCCCAGGCCGGAGGTACGAACGTGGCGGCGGGCAAGCCGGCCACCGCGTCCACCTTCCAGCCGGACAGCACCGGCTGCCCCTGCCCCGCCGGAAACGCTGTCGACGGGTCCTTCGACACCCGCTGGGCCAGCGACTGGTCAGACCAGCAGTGGATCCAGGTGGACCTCGGGGCCAGGACCGCGTTCGACCACGTGCAGCTCGCCTGGGAGACCGCGTACGCCAAGGGATACACCCTCCAGACCTCGGACGACGGCCAGAACTGGACCACCGTACACACCGTCACGGAGGGCAACGGCGGTATCGACGACCTCGACGTCACGGGTGAAGCGCGCTACGTACGGGTGAACACCACCGTGCGCGGCACCCCTTGGGGCTATTCGCTCTACGAGTTCGGGGTCTACCGGAGCTGACCGCCCGCAGGAACCACCGCACCGTCCCACTCCCCGCCGTCGGTGCGGCCGGGGAGCCCGCGGCGGGCCACGGGAGACCGAGGTCCGCCGCGGACTCGTGCGCGTGCCCCGCAGGCGTGGGTCCCTGGCCGGCGACGGACCGTCACCGGAGAGCCGCTCGGTGTACCGGACGGCAGGCACTCCGCCGCACCGGCCCCGCGCACGCCCTCAACCGTCAGGGGGTTTCCTCCGGGCCCTCGTCGCCCGAGCTCAGTTCCTCGGCCCGCAGGGCCAGGTCCTGCAGCACGTCGGCAGAGGTCACGTCCTCCTGCCCGGAGTCGTGGATCTGGGCGAGCGCGATGAAGGCCAGCGTGAACGCCCCGACCAGCTGTTCGACGGCGCCGCCGACCTCGCGCCCCACCAGGACGGCCATCTCCTCGACAGTGGCGTCTGAGGGGATGGCGATGTGCGGCATCGTCTCGTTGAGAAGGGTCGTCACCATGTTCTCGCCGGCGGCGGGGTCGCCGCCCATCTCCTCCTCGGCGTGGCGCTGCATCTCGCCCGCCTCCGTGAGGATGCCGATCACTCGCTTGAGGACTTCGCTCTGCTCCATACGGTGAGCATATGCGCCTGACCTCTCACGTCCGATCGCCCTCCGGCGGTGTGCCGGACGGCAGCGCCCCCGGACACCGGCAGGTGGGGCTGCCTGTGTCCGGGGGCGCTGGCCGTCGCCCGGGGAAGGGGCTCAGACCACCTCGCGAGGCCTGCCGCCCGAGAGCTCGCGGATCAGCTCCGCATAACGCCGCCCGCTGCTCTTGACGGTGCGCCGCTGGGTCGCGTAGTCGACGTGGACCAGGCCGAAGCGCTTGTCGTAGCCGTACGCCCACTCGAAGTTGTCCAGGAGCGACCAGGCGAAGTAGCCGGCCAGGGGCGCGCCCTTGCGTACCGCGCGGGCGCAGGCGGCGAGGTGTTCCTCCAGATAGCGCGTGCGCTCCGGGTCGTGCACCGAGCCGTCGGGCCGGACGGTGTCACGGTAGGCCGAGCCGTTCTCGGTGACGTAGATCCGCTGGGCCCCGTACTCCTCGGTGAGGCGCAGCAGCAGCTGCTCCAGGCCCTCGGAGTGGACCTCCCAGTCCATGGCGGTCTCCCGGGCGCCGGGCAGTCGTACCTGCCGGGCGTGCGGGACGGGGCCGTGCGCGTCGGCGGTGACGATCTGGCGGAAGTAGTAGTTCAGCCCGATCCAGTCCAGCGGCGCGGCGATGGTCTCCAGGTCGCCCGGGCGCAGGGGGAGTTCGACGCCGTAGAGGTCGACCATGTCCTGCGGGTAGCCCCGGCCGTGTATCGGGTCCAGCCACCACCGGTTGATGTGGCCGTCGGCCCGGACCGCGGCGGCGAGGTCGGCGGGGCTGTCACTCGCGGGCTCGATCGGGCTGAGGTTGTTGACGATGCCGACGCGGGCGTCCGGGGACAGCGCGCGGATCGCCCGCACTGCCAGACCGTGGCCGAGATGGAGGTGGTACGAGGCACGCACGGCCGCCGTGAGATCGGTCAGGCCCGGCGCCATCCTCCCCTCGAGGTGGCCGATCCACGCCGAGCAGAGGGGCTCGTTGAGCGTCGCCCAGTCCTTCACCCGGTCGCCGAGGCGCTCGACGACGACGGAGGAGTACGCCGCGAAGTGCTCGGCGGTCTCGCGTACGGTCCAGCCGCCCCGGTCCTGGAGCACCTGCGGGAGATCCCAGTGGTAGAGCGTGGCGAACGGGGTGATCCCGGCCTCGAGCAGGCCGTCCACCAGCCGGTCGTAGAAGTCGAGTCCGGCCTTGTTCACCGGGCCGTCGCCACCGGGCACGACGCGGGGCCAGGCCACGGAGAACCGGTAGGCGCCCGCGCCGAGCTGCTTGATGAGACCGATGTCCTCCGGGACCCGGTGGTAGTGGTCGCAGGCCACGTCGCCGGTGTCACCGTTGTCGATGGTGCCCGCAGTGTGGGAGAAGGTGTCCCAGATCGACGGGGAGCGGCCGTCCTCGGCCACAGCGCCCTCGATCTGGTACGCGGCGGTGGCGACCCCCCAGGTGAAGTCGTGGGGGAGAGCACTGAGGTCGTTCACTGGCTGCCTTTCCGTAACGGTCACTTGACGGCTCCCGCGGTGAGTCCGGCGACGAGGTAGCGCTGCAGGAGCAGGAATCCCGCGACCACGGGCACGCTCACGACGAGTGAGGCGGCCATGACCTGGTTCCAGTAGACGTCGTTCTGGGTGGCGTAACCCTGCAGCCCCACCGCGAGGGTGCGGGTGGCGTCGTTCGTCATCACGGAGGCGAACAGCACCTCGCCCCACGCCGTCATGAACGCGTACACGGACACCGCGACGATCCCCGGCACGGCGGCCGGCACGACCACCCGGAAGAGGGCGCGGATCGGGCCGCAGCCGTCCACCATGGCGGCCTCGTCCAGGTCCCTGGGGATGGAGTCGAAGTAGCCGATCAGCATCCAGATGGAGAAGGGCAGCGAGAACGTCAGATAGGTGAGGATCAGCCCGCCCCGCGAGCCGTACAGAGCCAGGCCGGTGCTGTTGCCGATGTTGACGAAGATCAGGAACAGCGGGAGGAGGAAGAGGATCCCCGGGAACATCTGGGTGGAGAGGACCGTGACGGTGAAGACACGCTTGCCGCGGAAGCTGTAGCGGCTCACGGCATAGGCCGAGAACACCGCGATCACCACCGAGAAGACGGTCGCCGAGCCCGCCACGATCAGCGAGTTCACGAAGTACTTGGCGAGCGGGACGGTCTCCCAGATGTCGAAGTACGGCTGGACGGTCAGATCCTGGGGGATCCACCGGAACTTCCCCGACACGTCCTGGAGCGGCTTCAGGGAGCTGCTGATCATCACGTAGACCGGCAGCAGGACGAAGCCCGCGAGCAGGGTCAGGACGACGCGGCGGGTCCACAGGAAGGACCGGGGTGCGGCCATGGGGGACCGGGCGGTGCGGCTAGGCACGGGAACCCTTCCTTCCGCGTGAGGTGAGGAACAGGTAGGCGGCGGTCACGACCAGGAGGAAGAGCAGGAGCAGCACGGACATCGCGGAGCCGGTCCCGAAGTTCCAGGTGACGAACGAGGACTGGTAGATGTGGACCGAGATGAGGTCCGCGTTTTCCGGAGCCGCCCTCCCGAAGAGGACGTAGGGCGTGTTGAAGTCGTTGAACGTCCACAGGAACAGCACGAGCACCAGCACCTGGTTGACGGGCCGCAGCGAGGGAAGTGTGATCTTGCGGATCTGCTGCCAGATGCCCGCACCGTCGATCGAGGCGGCCTCGTACAGCTCACGCGGGATGTTCTGGAGCGCCGCCATCAGCATGAGGAACGCGAAGGGCCATCCCTTCCAGACCGAGACGATGATCAGCGCGTAGATGCTGTTGTCGCCGATCAGCCAGAAGGACGGCTGGTCGGTCAGACCCAGCTGGTCGTGCAGCACGTGGTTGACCAGCCCGTTGTCCCGCTGGAACATGAACGCCCAGGTGATGACCGCCGCGTAGACCGGCAGGGCGTACGGGACGAGGAAGACGGCCCGCAGGAAGCCGCGGCCCCGGAAGTTCTCCTGGAGCATGATCGCCGCGGCCACTCCGAAAAGCCATGCGAGACCTACGGCGAAGAAGGTGAAGACACAGGTGACGAAGAAGGACTGGAGCAGGGCCTCACCGATCGGCGCGTCGAAGTCGACGGCGATCTCGTAGTTCTCCAGACCCGTCCAGGGCGCCGCGCCCCAGTTGTTGATGAAGAACTGGGTGAGCTGACGGAAGCTCATCACGATGCCGGTGATCATCGGGATCAGATGGATGAGGAGTTCGAGCAGGACGGCCGGGAGGAGCAGGAGGTAGGGCAGTCCGCCGCGGCGGATCCGGTCGGGGATGCGCGGCATCCGGCGCCGCGCACCCCCGCTGCCCCGGTTCGAACCCCTGGCCGACTTGTCGACTCCGGGGTCGGTGGTCACGGTGGCGGTCATGGAGAGAGCCTCACTGCTGCATCGTCTGCTGGGCCTTTTCGAGGCGCGCCTTGACTGAGTCGGTGGTGACGGGTGTGCCGGCCGCGGCGTCCGCGAACAGCTCCTTGACCGCGGTGCCCACGGCTGTCTCGAACTGCGACTCGTTGGGCACCTGGGGGAGCGGGGCGGCGCTGTTGGCGAGGGTGTCGCGCAGGACCTTGAGCTCCGGGGCGGCGAACGCGGGATCGGACTGGGCGGCCTTGACCGGCGGTATCGATCCGTAGGTCTTGCAGAGGATCTTCTGTTCCTCGTCGCTCGTCATGAACTTCACGAACTTCTTCGCGCCGTCGATGTTCTTGGTGTTCTTGAACACCGCCATGTTGATGCCGGCCACCATGGAGTTGGTCTGCCTGCCCTCGCCCGGCGCACCGGACGGAACGGGGACGGGGGCCACACCCCAGTCCTCGGGCTTCATGCCCTGGGCGGCGAAGGTGGTGGCGGCGGCCTGCCACAGGACCATGGCCGTCCGGCCCTTGGCGAAGTCCGTCAACGACTGGTTCTGGGCGTACTCCGCGTTGCCCGGAGCGATGATCTTGTCCTTCGCCATGAAGTCGACGTACTGCTTCACGGCGGCGACGGCACCGTCCGAGGTGAAGTCCGCCTTGCCCTCCTCGTCGAAGAAGTCCGCGCCGTGCTGCTGCCCCAGGACGAACGTCTGGTGGATGTTGTTGGACAGGTTGGAACCCTCGGCGCCCAGGGCCCACTTGCCGTCCTTGGAGAGCTTCTTCCCGTCCTCGACGAGCTGGTCCCAGGTGGCCGGCGGCGTCGTGATGCCCGCGTCGGCGAACATCTTCTTGTTGTAGTAGAGGGCGTACGACAGGGAGTAGAGCGGCACCGCGGCGGGAGGCTCGCCCTCCTTGCCGGCGGAGGCGACCGCCGAGTCGATGAAGCGGTCCCTGCCGCCGATCGCCTCGAAGTTCTTGTCGTCCCAGGGGAGCAGCGCGCCGGTGGCCTGGAGTGACGCGGTCCAGGTGTTGCCGATGTTCAGTACGTCCGGGCCCTGCCCCGACGTGGTGGCGGCGAGGATGCGGTTCAGCAGGTCGGCCCAGGGGACGACCTCCAGCTTCACCTTGATCCCGGTCTCCTTCTCGAACTTCTTCAGCTCCGGAGTGAGGATCTTCTTGTCGGCCTCGATGTTCGGCCCCTGGTTGGACGCCCAGTACGTCAGGGTCTTCGGCGACTCGTTGCTGCCGCCGCCCGAAGACGTCCCGCCCCCGCAGCCGGTGACTCCGACGGCGACGGACATGGCGAGCGTGACGGCTGCTGCGGCTCTGAGGTGACGCATGAAAGGTGGCCCCTTTCCGGGGAGGGCGCGGTTCGGGATCCGAACGACCCTTCCGCTCTTAATTTAAGATGTGATTTAAGAGGTGAAGAAAGTGCGCGTCAAGAGCCGGGGCCGGGGTATGTTGCCGGGGCGAAGGGAGCAACATGGCTGAGCGCAGCAGACGGACCGTGCGTGACCTGCGAAGGGGCAATCGGGCGCGGGTATTGCAACGGTTGTATTTCGACGGCCCGCTGAGCCGTCAGGAGCTGGGACCCGCGACCGGGCTCAGTTCGGGATCCATCAGCAACGTGGTCGCCGAGCTGGCCTCCGAAGGGCTCCTGGAGGAGGCGGGCATCGTCGACTCCGACGGCGGGCGCCCGCGCACCCTGCTGCGGACCGCTCCGGGGGGAGGGCTGTTCGTCGGCATCGACATCGGGGAGACCCGGGTGCGCGTCGAGCTCTTCGACCTCTCACTGACGGAGCTGGCCCGTACCGACCGCCTCTTGGCGCAGCACGGCTACGACGTGGAGCGCATCGTCGGGCATGTCCGGTCGGGCGTTGCCGACGTCCTGCGCGACGCGGGCGCCGACCCCCGCATGCTGCTCGGCATCGGCATCGGGGTGCCCGGGATCATCGAGCGCGACGCCCCGGAGGCCGCCGGCGGCCCGGGAGCGGTGGTGCACGGTCAGACCATCGGATGGAGTGCCGTCCCCTTCGAGCGGCTGCTCCGCGAGGCCGTGGAGGTGCAGCCCGAGGTGCCGTTCTTCATCGACAACGGCGCGAAGACGCTGGGTCAGGCCGAGATGTGGTTCGGTGGCGGCAGGGGCGCGGGCGCGGCAGCTGTCGCCCTGATCGGCTCCGGGGTGGGGGCGAGCGTCAACCGGGGCGACATCCTCGACGAGGACCTCTCGAACGCGGCCCTGGAGTGGGGTCACACCACCGTGCAGCTACGGGGCCGCCGGTGCCGTTGCGGCTCCATAGGCTGCCTGGAGGCGTACGCCGGTGCGGAGGCCATGCGGGAGCGCTGGCAGGAGGCGGGCGGACCGCTGCCCCCGGACGCCGACGACGAGACCGCCCTCGCGGCACTGCTCGCCGCCGCCTACCCGGGGCGCGGCGGTGCCGCCCCGGACCCGGTGGCGGTCTCGATCCTGGACGAGACGGCCGAGTGCCTCGGCGCGGCCCTGGCCGACCTGGTCAACCTCTTCCTGCCCGAACGCATCCTGCTGGGCGGCTGGGCGGGCCTGCTCATCGGCCCTCATCTGCTCCCGGCGATCCGCAGGTACGTCCAGGAGTACGCCCTCGATCACGCGGTCGCCCGCACCGCGATCGACCTGGGCCACCTGGGCCCGGACGCGGTCACGGTGGGCGCGGCGACCCTGCCCCTGTCCGACTTCCTGGCACGCGGCGGCACCCGTCCCACGCCCCAGCCCCTCCGGGCGACCACCCCGGCTCCGGGCCCCCGCCCGGCGACGGGCCGCAGCCGGACGGTGGCGGACTGACCGCGCCGGATACCACCCGGCGGGCCGCTGCCGTTCGGACAGGACACGACAGGACCCGGACCGGACAGGGGAGCAGGCCGCTCAGGCGGAGTCCCTCAGTACCAGCACCGGTTCGAAGATCACCGAGGTCGTGGGCCGGTCCGGTGCCGCCAGCCGGTCCAGCAGCAGACCGGCCATCTCCGCCGCCATGTCCTCCACGGGCTGCCGCACCGTCGTGAGCGGCGGGCGGCAGGCCGACGCGGCACTGCTGTCGTCGAAGCCGATCACGGCGACGTCCTCGGGCACCCGCCTGCCGTGTTCCCGCAGTACATGGCACGCACCCATCGCCATCAGGTCGTTGCCCGCGAACACGCCGTCCAGGGCGGGGTGCCGGGCCAGCAGCCGCTCCATCGCGGCCTCGCCGCTCTCCTGGGTGAACAGTCCCTCGGCCACCGGGACGTCGGCGTGCCCGTGCTGCGCCATCGCATCCCGGAAGCCCGCGAGCCTCTCCTGGCCCGCAGGGACGTTCAGGGGCCCGCTGATCGTGGCGATCCGGCGGCAGCCGCGCGCCAGCAGGTGTTCGGCGGCCAGCCGGGCCCCGTCCCGGTGGGCCAGGTCGACATAGCTGATCCGTGCCGGAAGGGCAGGGCGCGCGAACAGCACGGCGGACAGTCCGGCGTCAGTGATCAGGCCGGGCAGCGGGTCCTGCGGGTGGGTCGAAACGATCAGTGCCCCGTCGGCGCTGCCCTGGCGCAGATAGGCCACCACCTCGTCCCGGGCCCGCGATGTCTCGGCGAACATCAGCACCGGGTGCATCCCGCGCGGCCGTAGGTAGTCGACGATTCCGGCCACCACCCGGCCGAAGAACGGATCTGCGAAGACCTGGGAGGTGAAGGACCCCTCCCCGGCGGGTTCTTCGCCCTCCGGCTCCACCCCGGCGCCCGAGACCACCAGCGCCACGGCGCCCGCGCGCCGGGTGACCAGGGAGCGCGCCGCGCGGTTGGGCGTGTAGCCGGTGACCGAGACCGCCTGCCGGACGGCCTCCTGGATCGCCGGGTCGACGTTGCGCACCCCGTTGACCACCCGCGAGACCGTCGCGCGCGAGACGCCGGCCGCCCGCGCCACGTCCTCCAGGGTGGGCGCCGCACCGGGGGATCGGAGAGCATCCGTCATGAGGGCCTTTATAGCATCAGAGGGCGGCCGGATAGAGCGCTCTCCTGAGGGGGTCGCAGAGGTCGGACGGCGGGCGCCGCCCCGGCCCCTGGGGTGTGCGCCGGGGCGTGCGGGCGGTGTGTGGCGACTGTTCACTTGTCACCGCCCTTTGTATGCCCATAAGTTGGCCGCTTGCGACGTGTCCTACTGCAGTGGGGGAGCCTGATCATGGCCGCGAACGGACGGCACCGCAGATACCAGCCCAGCCGGCTCAACCGTGCCTCGCTCACGGTGACGGCGGGAGGCGCGGGCATCGCGCTCCCGCTGCTCACGGCTGCCTCGGCCGGAGCTGCCTCGACCGATGTGTGGGAGAAGGTCGCCGCCTGCGAGTCGACCGGCAACTGGCACATCAACACCGGTAACGGCTACTACGGCGGCCTCCAGTTCACCCGCTCCACCTGGGCGGCGTACGGGGGCACCGCCTACGCCGAGCGGGCCGACCTGGCGACCAAGGACCAGCAGATAGCCGTCGCCGAGAAGGTGCTCGGCGGGCAGGGACCGGGAGCCTGGCCGACATGTTCCGTGCGGGCGGGGCTGAAGCAGGGCAGCGACGCACCCGGCATCACCCCTCAGTCACAGCGCCAGGTCGCCGTCGAGACGACAGTGCAGGACAGGACACCGAAGTCCGGCACGCCGAAGAAGGCCGCCCCCGACACCGGTACGGCGAAGGCGTCGCCCACCGCCGTACCCGGTCAGCGCGAGTCGTACACCGTCGCACGCGGTGACTCCCTCTCCGGCATCGCGTCCGCCGAACGGGTGCAGGGCGGCTGGCAGCGGCTGTACGCCGCCAACCGCACCGTGGTGGGTGCCGATCCCGACCTCATCCTCCCGGGGCAGCGGCTGACCCTCGACGTGGCCGGCGCACCCCCGGCAGCCGCACCGAAGCGGAAAGCGGCCCCGCAGCAGGAGACGGCTCCCAAGGCCAAGCCCAAGACCGAGGCCGAACCCGAGGCCACGGAGAAGACGGCGCCCAGGACGGCCGCCCCCAAGGCCACGGAGAAGGCCCGGCCCAAGCCGGCGGCGAAGCCCGCGGCCCAGCCCGAGAAGAAGGCGTCCAAGCCGCGGTCCGCCCTCACCGCCCCCGTGTCGGCCCGCACCGGAACGCCGTACCACCAGGCCGGTTCATGGTCCAGCGGCTACCACACGGGCGTCGACTTCCCGGTGTCCACCGGCACCTCCGTGAAGGCCGTGGCCTCCGGAAAGGTCGTCTCCGCCGGCTGGGCAGGCGCCTACGGCTACGAGATCGTCATCCGGCACAGCGACGGAAAGTACAGCCAGTACGCCCACCTCTCCTCGCTCCACGTGCGCGAGGGACAGCAGGTCGGCAGCGGCCAGCGGATCGCCCGATCGGGATCCACCGGCAACAGCACCGGCCCGCACCTGCACTTCGAGATCCGCACCGGCCCCGGCTACGGATCCGACATCGACCCCCTGGCCTACCTCAGGGCCGGCGGCGTCAGCGTCTGAACGGCCCCCGCCCGGCGGCCTCCTAAGTCACCCCGGTGAGCAGAGCCGGCGGCGGGCCGGCCGCCGCCGAACTCCACGCGCCCGCCCCCGTGGTCCAACGGCAGCGTCAGCGGGAGGGAGAGCGCCGTCGGGGCGGGAAACGGGTCCGGCAGGGCCGCCGTCCCCTGCGCGGTCGCGGGCTTCGCCGGCTCCGGCAGCACCACGGCATGAGGCACGTCGGTGGCGCCCTCTCCCCCCGGCGTACGCTCCCCGGACTCCTCCCGCTCCGCCGTACGCCGCTCAGCTCCCACCCGCTCCGTGGTCAGCAGCACCAGACCGGCCGTCGCCAGCGCACCGCAGCCGAGGGCGAGCAGGGTGCCCGTCATGCCGTAGCGGAACTGCTCCCCGAACATCGTGATGCCCACGGCGGCCGCCACGACCGGGTTGACCACGGTGACCGTCGCCAGCGGCGCCGTCAGCCCGGCACCCCGGTACGCGGCCTGGGAGAGCAGCAGCCCCGCGGCTGCGAGCCCCGCGATCACCAGCAGCGTCGGCAATCCGGACGTCACCGAGCCGGAGGTCCACTCCACGGCCACGGTCTTCGTGAACACCGACGCCATACCGAAGGCGACACCGGCCCCGACGGCCAGCACCACGCTGCGCGGCATCGGCCGGTGCAGCCCCTTGGCGAGGACCAGGAGGACCACCACGGCACCGGACGTCCCGGCCGCGAGCATCAGCTGCTCGGGACCGGCCAGCGTGTGGGACCCGGCGCTCCCCGTGAGGGCCAGCAGCCCGGCGAGACCCACCGTGGCCATCAGGGCCCCGCGCCACGCCGTCCGTCCCGCCCTGCGGCGGACGAAGAGAGCCGCCATCGGCAGCGCGAAGACGATAGTCAGGGCACCGAGGGGCTGCACGAGGCTGAGCGGCCCGTACGCCAGCGCCACGACGTGCAGCACCGCTCCCACACCGTTGAGCGCCACAGCCACCCACCAGGTGGCGTTGCGAAGGGGTGCGTACGGGCGGCTGTCACCGGCCGCGGCCACGTGCTCCTGGACGATCGCCCCGGCCGCGTAGGCGACCGCGGAGACCAGTGACAGCAGCACGGAAAGCGCGAGGGAACTCATGTACACCACGATGTCCCGTCGGAGCCTCCGCGTCGTCGTCCCTGAGGCGGCGATTCGGCGTACTGCTCCGGTAGTACGTCCATCCCTCCAGGGTCCTCCTCCCGACGGTAGTCCGCCTCGCCCGAGGGCTCAGAAGTTCACCGGGAAGGTGGCACCATGCCGTCGGAGCGGCGCACCACGCGGCCGGGACGAGCGGAATGCCCGGTCGCCCCGGACCGGGGGCACGTGCCGTCGTCGAGGACGCTCAGGTACTGAGCATGAACTCGGCGCGGATGCGTTTGCCGACGGGCACCCGCTCCGCCGTGACCCGGTCGCAGAGCGCGACCACGATCTCCATGCCGTGACCGCCGAGACGGGCCGGGTCGGGGGAGTAGAGCACCGGGAGCGCCGTGCTGCTGTCGTACACCGTGACGCTGATGCGCCGCGCGTCGCCCTCCAGCTCCAGCAGGTACGGGCCGTGGCTGTAGCGGTCCGCATTGGTGATGAGCTCGCTGACCGCCAGCATCAGATCACTGCGGGTGTGCTCACCGAGGACCGCGAGCCACTCCGCCACGAGCCGTGCCAGGAAACGGTCGGCGAGCGCCCGGGCCTGCGCGATGCACCCGGGCTCGCCGTCGAACACCTCGGCGGTGAGCAGAACCTCCGTGGACGGTGACCCCTGGAACGGGTCGTCCGGCCGTGAGGTGGCCTGTTCGTTCATGTGCTCCAGCCAAGGCGCCGCAGGGGAGGTCGTGGACCTCTTCTCGCCGTTCGTCTACCCGCGTCGAGAGATCCCACTCAGGGAGATCCCTGCAGATCTTACGCGCGCCGGGGCAGCCGGACCACGCTCACGAAGAAATCGTCGATCTGGCGCACCGCCCCGATGAACTGCTCCAGGTCGACAGGCTTGGTGACATAGGCGTTGGCGTGCAGTTTGTAGCTGCGGAGGATGTCCTCCTCGGCCGAGGATGTGGTGAGGACGACGACCGGGATCAGCGCCAGCTCCGGGTCGGTCTTGATCCGCTCCAGCACCTGGCGGCCGTCGTACTTCGGCAGGTTCAGGTCCAGGAGGACCAGGTCCGGGCGCGGCGCGTCGCCGTACTCACCCTGGCGGTACAGGAAGTCCAGCGCCTCCTGTCCGTCGCGGACCACATGGAGGGTGTTGCGGATCTTGTTGTCCTCGAAGGCCTCCCGGGTCATCAGTTCGTCGCCTGGATCGTCCTCGACGAGCAGGACTTCGATGGGCTTGACGGCGTCGTTCACAGCGGGTCTCCCGACCGGGGGGTGAGCAGGGCGGGGGCGAGGAGCTCCGCCGTGGTGTGCGTGGGTGCCTCAGGCAGGACGGGCAGGGTGAAGTGAATCAGTGTGCCCTCGGCCGGCTCCGGGTCCAGCCAGATCCGGCCACCGTGGAATTCGATGATCTTGCGGCAGAGCGAGAGCCCGATCCCGGTGCCCTCGTACTCGTCGCGGGCGTGCAGGCGCTGGAAGATGACGAACACCTTGTCCGCGAATTCCGGCGGGATCCCGATGCCGTTGTCGGCGACCGTCAGATGCCAGTCGTCGCCCTCACGGACACATGTGACGGTGATCCGGCACGGCACGTCACGCCGACGGAACTTGACCGCGTTCCCGACCAGGTTCTGCCACACCATGGTCAGCGACGTCGGATCACCGAGCAGCTCCGGCAGCGGATCCTCGCGTACGAGGACGGCTCCGGACTCCTCGACCGCCAGGGTGATATTGGCCAGCGCCCGGTCCAGGGCGGCGTCGAGGTCCACGGGTTTCCAGCTCTGCTGCACCCGGCCCACCCGTGAGAAGGTCAGCAGGTCGTTGATGAGCACCTGCATCCGCTTGGCGCCGTCGACCGCGAAGTCGATGTACTGCCGGCCGCGATCGTCCAGCTGCGCGCTGTACCGCTTCTCCAGCAGCTGGCAGAAGGAGGCCACCTTACGCAGCGGCTCCTGGAGGTCGTGCGACGCCACGTAGGCGAACTGTTCCAGTTCGGAATTGGACCGGCGGAGCTCCGTGGTCTGCTCGTCCAGCAGCGTCTCCCGCTCCTGGGTCTCGGCCAGCTCCGCGACCAGCCGCCTGCGCATGTCCTCGGCCGCCGCGGCCACCGCTCTGACGTCCGATGGGCCGCGGACCTGGATCCTTTCGGTGAACGCTCCGGAACTCACCTTCATCGAGGCCGCCGTCAGCCTGCTCAGCGGCCGGCCCACCACGCGGTGCAGCAGCAGACTCAGCGCCACGACGGCCAGTACGAAGCCGGCGACCAGAGCGACGAGCACCCGGTCCCGCGTGGTGCGCGCGTCATCGAGCTCGGCGCGGGAGAGGTCACGCGCGTCGTCCAGGTGGCTCTGCTGGGTGGTGTAGAGAACGCGCAACGCGTCGAAGTCCGCCTTGCTGCGCCTGATCGGCGCCGAGGACTCACCGGCGGGCCCGCTCGCCCGCACCGCGGCGATCAGCGGCTCCGCCCGGAGGGTCCGCCACTGCTGGGAGGCCCGCTCGAGCCGGTCCAGGTCCTCGGCGTACGGCTCTTCGTCCCCCATGAGCGAGCGCACCTGGGCCAGCCGTACCTTCTCGGCCTGCCTGCCCTCCTCGTAGGGATCCAGGAAGGAGGCGTCCCCGGTCAGCGCGAAACCGCGTACGCCGGTCTCCTGGTCGAGGAGCGAGTTCTGCAGCTGGAACGACGCGGAGCGGGCGGGCTGGATGCGGTCCACCAGATCGGTGGTCCGGTCGGAGATACGGGAGAGGACGAGCCCTCCCACGACGAGGCAGCCGCAGACCACCAGCACGAAGCCGGCCAGGATCAGATGGACCCAGTTCTGCACCGACAGCCGGGATATCGGGCCGGTCGTACCGACCGCCGGTTCCTTCGAGCTCATGCGTCATCCTTCCAGCCAAGGTGCAGGACGGCGACGTCGTCGGCCAGCCCACCGTACGGAGAGGCGCCCTCGGTGGCCTCGGCGACCAGCGCGTCGACGAACGCACGGGGTTCGAGTGCGCCGTATTTGCCCGCCATGGCCAGCAGCCCTTCCTCGCCCAGCCGGGACTTGGGACCCGTACGCCCCTCGAAGAGACCGTCGGTGAACAGAACGAGCTCGCTGTCGGGGGAGAGCTCCAGCTCCGTGATCGTCCAGCGGCCGGCGCCGGGCAGCACTCCGAGGGCCATGCCGGGCTCGGGCTCCACCCAGGCGACGTCCGTGCCGTGCCGCACCAGCAGCCCGGGATGACCGGCCCGCGCGACGAGCACCCTGTCCCGGCTCGGCGGGAACACGAGCGTGGTCACGGTGGCGAACACATGCGGATCCGACCGCTCGGCGACGAGTATGCCCTCCAGCAGACCGGTCTTCTCGAGTTGTGTGACGCCGGTCAGTACGGCCGTGCGCCAGGCGACCCGCAGACAGACACCCAGGGCGGCCTCCGCGGCGCCGTGCCCCGACACATCGCCGATCACCGCGTGCACCGCGCCGTCCGCTGTCTGGACCACGTCGTAGAAGTCGCCGCTCAGCAGGCCGTGCGCACGGCCGGCCTCGTAGCGCGCGGCCACCTGGAAGCTGTCGTCCAGCAGCAGCGGAATCGGCAGCAGCGCACGTTCCAGACGGGCGTTCTCCTGGGCGATCAGCCGGCTGGTGCGCATCGCGGAGGCCGACCGCTCGGCGTGCTTGCGCTGGAGGGCGTAGCGGATCGCACGGCCCAGCACCTCGGGTTCGATCCGGCCCTTGACGAGGTAGTCCTGGGCGCCCTGCGCGACCGCGGACAGTCCGGTCTCCGACTCGTCCAGGCCCGTCAGCACGATGACGGCCGCGTCAGGGGCGGACTCGACGAGCTGACGGACGGCATCAAGGCCGTTCACATCGGGCAGGTGCAGGTCCAGCAGGACACAGACGGACGTTTCGCAGGCCAGCAGGAACCGCCGCGCCTCGGCCAGCGTCTTGCACCACGTGAGCGGGGCCTCCAGCTCGCTGTCGGTGAGCATCTCCTCGACCAGCAGTGCGTCTCCGGCGTCGTCCTCGACCAGGAGCAGAACCGCGTCGACGTCCCAGACGGACGTGTCGGCACCGGCCGGTGCCCTGTGCTGCTGCGGGATCGCATTGGTCTGCTGCACACGTGCAGAGGTGTCCAGCGACGAGTCGGTCACACTCCACCCCCTATTGACGGACGGCACGTACAGTCACAGCCGTATCGGCGTGAAGCATATGTGACCGAGGCCCGGCACTCGGCCGGGCCTCGGTCAATCCGTGTACTCCGTGCGTCAGGCCTCCACGCTCATGCCCGCGCGCAGGCGCTGGACGATCCTGCTGAGCAGGCGCGATACATGCATCTGGGAAACGCCGAGCTCCGCGCCGATCTGCGCCTGCGTCATCTCCTGGCCGAAGCGCATGCGGACGATCTTGCGCTCCCGGTCGTCCAGCTGCCGCAGCAGCGGAGCCAGGGTGTGAAGATTCTCGACGCTCTCCATCCCCGGGTCGTCGTCACCCAGGAGATCGGCGTAGGCGCGCTGGTCGCCGCCCGACTCGCTGTCGGCGTTGGGGGTGTCCAGCGAGCCCGCCGAGTAACCGTTGGCCGCGACCAGGCCCTCGATGATCTCCTCCTCGGGGAGATCGAGATGTGCGGCGAGCTCCGCGACCGTCGGGTCACGGTCCAGCTTCCCCGACAGCTGCTCCTTGGCCTTGGCCAGCTCGACCCGCAGCTCCTGCAGCCGTCGCGGCACGTGCACGGACCAGGTGGTGTCGCGGAAGAACCGCTTGATCTCACCCACGATGTACGGCACCGCGAAGGTCGCGAACTCGACCTCTCGCGACAGGTCGAACCGGTCGATCGCCTTGATCAGGCCGATCGTCCCCACCTGGATGATGTCCTCGGTGTCGTCACCGCCCCGGTTGCGGAACCGCGAGGCGGCGAAGCGCACGAGGGAGAGATTCATCTCGATCAGGGTGTTGCGGGCGTACTGGTATTCGTGCGTCCCCTCCTCGAGGACCTGGAGCCGGTCGAAGAAGAGCTTCGACATGGCCCGGGCGTCCTGCGGCGCCACCTTGCCGGCGTCCTCGATCCACGGAAGCTCGGCCGAGTCGGAAACCGCGCCCGCCTCCTCGTAGCGCGTGGCCGCGCTGCCGATCGCTTCGGTGGTTCGCACTGACATGGCCGTCATGGTGTCGCCCTCCCTGGTGTCCGGTGCAGTGACGGGCGCATGCCCCGAGATCCGGAAGTAATGCCACCGAGTTCCGAAGATTTTCCCGGAAAGGTGTGAACGGGCCGGACGGGGCCGTCAGATGTAACGATCCGTGAGCGCACGGGTGCTTTTCGTCGGTGTTCACGGCCGATGTGTGAGTCACGCCTCGTTCCGGGCACCTGTGGTTCCGGAAGCTGAGGAGGTCTCATGAGCGACACCGGCACGGCAGACGGACCCACTGTCACGACTCGGATCCCCGCGCGGCTGGACCGGCTGCCCTGGTCGCGCTGGCACTGGATGATCGTGATCGGCCTGGGAACGGTCTGGATCCTGGACGGCCTCGAGGTCACGGTCGTCGGCAACATCGCCAGCCGGCTGTCCGAGGACGGCAGCGGACTGGCCATCACCGACGCCCAGGTGACCGGCATCGCCGCCGCGCTGTACGTGGCGGGTGCCTGCTCCGGCGCGCTGGTCTTCGGATGGCTCACCGACCGTTTCGGGCGCAAGAAGCTCTTCCTGATCACCCTCGCCGTCTATCTGGCGGCCACCGCGCTCACGGCGGTCTCCTTCTCGGCGTGGTGGTTCTTCCTCTTCCGTTTCCTGACGGGCTTCGGCATCGGCGGCGAGTACGCGGCGATCAACTCGGCCATCGACGAACTGATCCCCAGCAAGTACAGGGGCCGCGTCGACCTCATCATCAACGGCAGCTTCTGGCTCGGGGCCGTGGCCGGCTCCCTGCTCTCCGTGCTCGCGCTCAATACCGACATCTTCCCGAAGGACATCGGCTGGCGGCTCACCTTCGCGCTGGGCGTGGTCCTCGGGCTCGTCATCCTGCTGGTGCGCCGTCATGTGCCGGAGAGCCCGCGGTGGATGTTCATCCACGGGCGCGACGCCGAGGCGGAGCGGCTGGTCGACGGTGTGGAACAAGAGGTGGAGGCGGAGACCGGGAGGACTCTGCCCCCGGCCGAGCCGCCCATCACCGTACGGCAGCGCAAGAGCATCGGGTTCGGGCTGATCGCCCGGACCGTCTTCCGCTCGTACCCCAAACGGGCCGTCCTCGGACTGGCCCTCTTCATCGGCCAGGCATTCCTGTACAACGCCATCACCTTCGGCTTCGGCTCGATCCTCGTGAAGTTCTTCGACGTCTCCAGCGGCGCCACCGGCTACTACTTCGCCGTCATCGCCTTCTGCAACTTCCTGGGTCCGCTGCTGCTGGGCCGCCTCTTCGACACGGTGGGGCGCAAACCGATGATCGCGGGGACGTACATCCTCTCCGGGCTGCTCCTGTTCGCCACGGCGTGGCTCTTCGGCGCCGGCCTGCTGACGGCCGTCACCATGACCGGCTGCTGGTGCCTGGTCCTCTTCGTCGCCTCCGCCGGTGCCAGCTCCGCCTATCTGACGGTCAGCGAGATCTTCCCGATGGAGACCAGGGCGATGGCGATCGCGTTCTTCTACGCCGTGGGCACAGCGGCGGGAGGTATCACGGGACCGCTGGTGTTCGCGGACCTGACGGCGAGCGGGGTGGTGGGGGACACCGTGCTGGCGTTCTGTATCGGAGCGGGCCTCATGGTGGCCGCGGGAACGGTCGCGTACTTCTTCGCGGTGGCGGCCGAGCAGAAGTCCCTCGAGTCCATCGCCACCCCGCTCTCCGCCGAAGCCGGGCGGGGGACAGGACCGAACTGACCAACGCCCGACTCATGGCAGACTTGACCGGGGCATTCCGCCCGTGCGCGCCTGCCCTCGCCGGCTCCCGGCCGGATCACTCCCCACCGAAACCCGGCAACGGCATGAGTGACGAGTGACAGAGGAACGGCAATGACGGTGACAGAGGACAGCCAGGAGTTCGCTCCCGGTATCGACGAGTTCGGTCCCGGTATCGACCCGGAGCGGCTGGCCGTCTGCCTGAGCGTGCTCGACGAGCTGAACACCATCGAGGTCGACCACCCCGACGCCGTCGCCGTGCGCCGGGCCACCGCGGGCATCTACCGCACCGTGAAGCAGCGCCGCCGCCAGGAGCGTCGCGCCGCCAAGACCGCGCACGACAAGGCCGTCACCGAGGCCACGGCGACCGGCTCGGCCGAGCGCATCGACGACGAGACGCAGGGCGTCCTCCCGTCCTCCTCGGCCACCGCCGAGATCGCGGGAATACTCCAGCGCCCCAGGTCCTGCTACATCTGCAAGACCCGCTACGTCGAGGTGGACGCCTTCTACCACCAGCTCTGCCAGCAGTGCGCCAAGGAGAACCGCAGCCGGCGCGACGCCCGCACCGACCTCACCGGCCGCCGGGCCCTGCTCACCGGTGGCCGTGCCAAGATCGGCATGTACATCGCCCTGCGGCTCCTGCGCGACGGGGCCCACACCACGATCACCACACGCTTCCCCAACGACGCCATCCGCCGCTTCAAGGCGATGCCGGACAGCGACGAGTGGATCCACCGGCTGAAGATCGTCGGCATCGACCTCCGTGACCCGGCCCAGGTCGTCGCGCTCGCCGACTCGGTCGCCGCCGAGGGGCCGCTGGACATCCTGATCAACAACGCCGCGCAGACGGTCCGCCGCTCCCCCCAGGCCTACAGCGAGCTGCTGAGCGCGGAGTCCGCGCCGCTGCCCGCGGGCGAACTGCCGGCCGCCGAGGTCATCGGGACGTTCGGCAGCGGCACCGTCGACCGGGTGGCTGCCCTGCCTGCCGCCCGCAAGGCGGGCCAGGGGCTCAGTGCCCAGGACGTCACCGACCTGGCGCTGGTCACCGGATCCGCTTCGCCGGCCCGCATCGCCGCGGGCACCGCGATCGACGCGGGCGGCCTGGTGCCGGACCTGCACGACACGAACAGCTGGATCCAGACCGTCGAGGAGGTCGAGCCGATCGAGCTCCTCGAGGTCCAGCTCTGCAACTCCACGGCGCCCTTCATCCTGATCAGCAGGCTCCGGCCGGCTATGGCCAGGACCGAGGCGAAGCGCGCCTACGTGGTCAACGTCTCCGCGATGGAGGGCGTTTTCGGCCGCGGGTACAAGGGCGCGGGACACCCGCACACCAACATGGCCAAGGCGGCGCTGAACATGCTGACCCGCACCAGCGCCCAGGAGATGTTCGAGAAGGACCACATCCTGATGACGGCCGTCGACACCGGCTGGATCACGGACGAGCGGCCGCACCCCGACAAGATCCGCCTTGCGGAGGAGGGTTTCCACGCCCCTCTGGACCTCGTCGACGGCGCCGCGCGGGTCTACGACCCGATCGTGCGCGGCGAGGAGGGCGAGGAGCTGTACGGCTGCTTCCTGAAGGATTACGCCCCTGCCGGCTGGTGACCCCCTTCGGCAGGCTCCGTACCTCCGGACTCGTCAGCCCCTCCCGCCACCTGCGATGACAGATGGCTCGGCGGCGGCCCCGCGGACAGCGGGGCCGCCGCCGTTCTGTTGGCTGAAAGTGACCCAGGCCACACGTTCTGTCGAGCGCGGCGGCGCTCATTTGGTTAGTCTGGGATGAACGGACGCCACCAAGGGATCCACGAAACGTCCTCGGCCGTCCTGGGACAGGTCTGTAAGCAGCCCGCCGTCCCACCCCGTACCGGCGCCACCGCGACCGAACTGTTTCTGCCCCTGCCCCGCAGGGGGTGGTCGGCACGGTTCTCACAGCCGCAGCGTCGCCACCGCCCGGGGTTACGCGACACAAAGGAGTCCGCGGTGACACCTGACATGACCAAGACCGAGACGCGCCCGACCGAGATGACCGGAGAGCGGGCCCGCCGGCCCGAGAAGCTCCGGAACATCGAGGTCTGGGCAAGGTCGGCACCGATCAGGCTGGCCGGCTACGAGGACGATCTGGCCGAGCCGCACATCCTGCCCGGCATCGACTGATCCGCGCCCGGCCCTCTTCGAGCAGCGCCTCGTGCCTCTGCCCCCGTCCCCGGACGGGGGCGGACCACTCACCCGGTAAGGAGACGCACATGACCGAGATCGACGCGGAGGCCCTGGCCGACCGCTACCTGGCTCAGTGGACGG